>JAEXGT010000031.1 GCA_023450615.1 Pseudomonadota bacterium
TCTGCGCCGAGATCTCCTCGGTCGCCTTGGCCGTCTGCGAGGCCAGCTCCTTCACCTCGGTGGCCACCACCGCAAAGCCCTTGCCGGCTTCGCCCGCGCGGGCCGCCTCGATGGTGGCGTTGAGAGCCAGCAGGTTGGTTTGGCCGGCAATGGTGTTGATCAGCTGCACCACGTTGCCGATGCGCTCGGCGGAGGCTGCCAGGGCCTGCACGGTCTCGTTGGTGCGCTGGGTGCCCTGCACGGCACGCTCGGCGACCTGGGACGACTGGCCGACCTGATTGGCGATCTCGCGGATGGAGATCGACAGCTCCTCGGCGGCGGCGGCCACGGTCTGCACGTTGGCGGAGGTCTGCTGAGCGGCCGAGGAGACGGTGACGGTCTGCTGCGAGGTCTGGCCGGCGACAGTGCTCATGGATTGGGCGGTGGCTTCCATTTCGGTGGCGGCGGAGGAGAGGCCGTGGGTGAGGGCGGACACCTTGCTCTCGAAGCCGCGGGTGAGCTCGTCGAGCATCTGCGCGCGGCGTATTTGGGTTTCGGTTTGGGCCTCCTGTTCGGCGGCAAGGCGGCGGGCCTCGATCGCGTTGTCCTTGAACACCTGGACGGCATTCGCCATCACGCCGATCTCGTCGCTGCGCTTCGTGCCCTCGACCGTCACGCTCAGGTCGCCATTGGCAAGGCCACGCATGTTCGCCACGAGCTTCTGGATCGGATTGGAGATGCTGCGCCCGAGACCGAAGGCAATGGCGATCAGCACGATGGCCGAGATTGCGACGAAGACGAGAAACATGTTGCGGTAGCCGGCATTGATGACGGCAAGGTCATCGATGTACATGCCCGCGGCCACGACCCATTCCCACTGCGCGATGGGAGCGGCATAGACCATCTTCGGAGACGGAGCGGTTTCGCCCAGCTTCGGCCAATCGAAGTTCACGAAGCCGCCGCCTTTCCTGCCGGCTTCGATCTGATCGCGGGTGAAGTAGATGCCGTTGACATCCTTCATGTTAAAAAAGTTCTTGCCCTCGGTGCCCTTGTCGGGATGCGCGACGACCAAGCCGCTGTGGTCGAGCACCGTGAAGTAGTCGTTGCCGTTGTAGCGCATGCTGCGCAGGGCGTCGGCGGCGCGCTTCTTAGCCTCGTCGACGGGAAACTCACCGTTCTTGGCGCGCTCATGGAAACCGTTGATGAGCGTAGTGGCGGTTTGGGTGAGGCTTTTCAGCTCCGCCTGTTTCCGCTCGAGCAGGATGCTGGAAATGGTCAGTGACCCGTAGACGGTCAGCGCGATCAGCGCGAGGATGCTGAAGGCCATCCCGGCATAGAACCGGCCCGTAATGCCGGTGAAAGCGCTCGCCCATTGCGAACGCTTGATAAAATTGTCTTGAGACATCTCGATCCTCATCTTTCCGCTCAGCGCCACCGCATGCGGAATCACAGATGAGCGGGACATAAGCCGTGAGGCTTGCCCGGAGATGGCTGTCCTAAAGCATCGGACGTGAACTCGATTTCACGTCCGATGCTTTAAGCTTTTTTGGCGCATCTTTTCACGCAAAACCGGTGCCCACTTTTGCGTTCGATGCTCTAGAGAACGATGATACCGGCGTGCTTCGCCTTGTTGTCGGGCTCCACATGGATCGTGATGAGGGCGTCCTCGACCTCATCCTTGAGCGCCCGCTCCAGGCGGTCGCAGATGTCGTGCGCATCCGTCACGCTCATGGAGCCCGGCACGACGAGGTGGAAGTCGATGAAGGTCATCTTGCCTGCGTGCCGCGTGCGCAGGTCGTGCGCCTCGATGGCGCCTTCCGCATTTCCGGCAATGATCTCGCGCACCCGCATGAGCGTCGCCTCGGGCAAAGCCTCGTCCATGAGCCCGCCGATGCTTTCCTTGATCAGGCCCCAGCCGGACCAGAGGATGTTGACCGCGACGAAGGCGGCGAGAACCGAATCGAGCCAGACCCAGCCGGTGAAGGGGACGAGCACGAGGCCGAGGAGAACGGCCACCGAGGTAAACACATCCGTCAGGAGATGGCGTCCGTCGGCCACGAGGGCGGGCGAGCGCAGGCGCCGGCCCCGACGGATCAAAACCCATGACCAGGCGCCGTTGACGACCGTCGCCACTGCGTTGATGGCAAGGCCCTGCCACGGAGCGTCGATCATCTTCGGCGAGAAGAACCCGAAATAGGCTTCGCGCAGGATCATCAGGGCCGCGACGATGATCAGCACGCCTTCGAGAACGGCGGAGAAATACTCCGCCTTGTGATGGCCGTAAGGATGGTTGGCGTCGGCGGGCGCGGCGCTTAGGCGAACGGCCATGAAGGCCGCGATCGCTGTCACGACGTTGATGATGCTCTCGAGCGCATCCGAATAGAGCGCAATGCTTCCCGTCAGGTGATAGGCGGCATATTTGAGCGCGAAGACGAGCGCTCCAATGAATATGCTGCCGATGGCAAGCTTTTGAATGCGGTTCATGGCTTACATCGACACGAGCAGGGAAAAGCGAAGCCGCCCTTATAGAGATCGAGCGCCTGGACGCAAGTCCTTCGTTTTACTTGCAATTCGCTCGCAGAAGCGGCGGAGTCACGCGCGCGTTCCGCCGATCTTGCGAATGAGCGAGCGGTAATATCCGGCAAGCGCGGGGTGAAGCGGCTGGCAGCGGGCGGCGAGATCGAGCGCCTCGTCTCTTCGGCCGTTGCGCATGGCCTCCAGAGCCCGGTCATGCAGCCGGGTCAGCTCCGCAATGGCCGGATCCCCGCGTTGCGAGGCGGGCGCCACCACCGTGTAGATGGCCGATTCCGTCGCGCGTCCGCGAACGGCGATGCGGTCGAGCTCGATCAGCACATAATCTTCACGAACGGCTTCGGCGGTGGCGGGGCCGAGAATGAGCGAGACCCCATATTCCTTCGACAGGCTCTCGAGCCGCGAGGCGAGGTTCACCGTGTCGCCGAGCACGGAATAATCGTAGCGCCAGCGCGAGCCCACATTGCCGACCACGCAATCCCCCGTGTTGATGCCCACGCCGATCGCGAAGGCGGGCGCGTTCTCGCCTCCCTCCCGGCGCAGGGCGGCATTGAGCGTCGTGACAGCTTCCATCATGCGCAGCGCCGCCTGCACCGCGCGCCGGGGATGGTTCGGGCTCGGCAGCGGCGCGTTCCAGAACGCCATCACGCAATCGCCCATGTATTTGTCGATGGTGCCGCCTTCCTTGAGCACGGCCTCGGACAGAGGATCGAGCAGGCGGTTGATGAGCGCGGTCAGGCGCTCCGGCTCGTCCTTCAGCTTTTCCGAAAGGGTGGTGAAGCCGCGCACGTCGCAGAACAGGATCGAGAGATTGCGCCGCTCGCCGCCGAGTTTCAGCGCGCTCGGATCACGCGCGAGCTGCGCCACGAGATCGGGGGAGAGATAGCGCGAGAACGCCTCGGATACGGCATGGCGCAGCTGCCGCTCGCGGGCGTAATCGAGGCCGAAGCGCGTGCCGAAGACGGCAAGCGCCGTTGCGACGGGCAGCACGGGCGGCAGCCACACGCGCTCCGTGCGCAGCACAAGCCAGGAGCCCGCCGTGAAGAAGGCCACCACGAACACGACAGCAAAGCCCGTTCGCCAGCTCATGCCCTGAATGGACATGGTGGCGGCAAGGCAGGCGGCGCCCAGGAGCAGGACAAGAACAGCAAAGCGTGAAACCGGAGTGACGAAGAGGTTGTGAAGCAGGTTGTCGACGATGGTCGCCTGAACCTCGACGCCTGCCGTGAGCACGCCCGTCGTCAGCGTGTATGGAGTCGGAAAGGCATCGGGCGTGCCCGCATTGGCGGAGGTCGCCGCTTTCAGGCTCAGGCCCACCAGGACGATCTTGTCCTTGAAGCGCCCGGGCTGGAGAAACTCCTCCGGATCGAGAGCCTGATAATAGGACACGGTGGGATAGGTGCGGGCGGGTCCGAAATGCTGGATGAGCGCCCCTTCCGGCACAGGCTGCGCGGGCTTTCCGGCCAGGCGCAGAATCTCGGCGGCGAAACTGTCCGGCTGGGTCGGCATGCGGCGCAGATAGACGTCGCCGTCCGGATCGACCGATGCGACGCCGGGAACCGCGCCTGCATCGAGGAACGGATCGATGGGATTGACGCGCGTGGTCTGAATGCCGTGATCGAGCTTCGTCATCACGTCGTCGGCGGCAAGCACTACATCCGGCCCAAGAACTGCGGCGAGGCGCTTGTCGGCTTCTTCCGTCGACGGTTCAGAAAAGATGATGTCGAAGCCGATGGCCTTCGCGCCCGCTCCGCGCAGCCGCTCGATGAGCTGCGCGTGCAGATCGCGCGGCCAGGGCCAGCGCTGCCCGATCTCGGAGAAGGACGGCTCGTCGATGGCGACGATCTCCACGCCGTAGGCCTGCGGGCGCGGCGGCGCGACGGTCGAGAGGATGTCGAAGACCTTGGCTTCGATGAGCGTGAAGGGTTGAAAGAAAGCGAGCGGGCTCAGGAGAGCGGCGATGAGCCCCGCCATGAGGAAGTGCCGCCAGAGCGGCTCTCCTGTCTGCATGCGCTTGCCGGAAGCGTCCACTCTCAGAACCGCGCCTTCACGCTGGCCGCGAAGGTGCGTCCCGGACCCGGAATGTTCGGCGCGACCTCATAAGCCTCGTCGAGCATGTTGAGAACGCTCACGCCCAGAAGCAGCCGCCGATCCGGCGTTTCCCATGTCAGCGCCGCATCCGTCGTCCAGTAATCGTCGATCCTGGTGCCTTGCAGATCGCCCTGCAGATCGCCGACGAAGGTGGCGGCCACGGTGAGCTTGAGCCTGCTCGGGTGAACGAAGGTGATGCCCGCGCGCGCGAAATCGCCCGCGATCAGCGGCACGTCGTAGCCGAGAACATCGCCGGAGCGTATGTCGGCCGATTGGGTGCCGACGGTGCCGACGGTGCCGAAGACGCCGATGCCATGGGTGAGCCAGAGATTCGCCGTTGCGGCGAGCCTTTCGATGCGCGCCTTTTCAACGGCGATGGAATCGAACGTGTGCGGCACGCCGATGTCGAGGTTCTCGGCATCCTGTCGCTGATATTCGAGCGCGGTGAAGAGATAGGGCGACCATTCCGCGTCCCAGCGAAGGGCGAGGGTTTTGATCTCGCCGCCGAGCGAGAGCGGCAGCGTGTTGGGCACCAGACCGACGGTGGTGACCGGAGAAAGCGTGTAGGCGAGCGGCATCAGGCCGTCGCTGCGATAGGCCGCCCGCAGCCAATGGCCCTCGAAGGGCGAAATGCCGATGCCGATCCGCGGCGAGACCATGCTGTCATCGCCGAAATCCGTATCGAGCGTGGTGCGCTGGACGCCGGCCTGAGCCTCGAACCAGTCCGATGGACGCCAGAAGAGATCGGCGTAGAGCCGTGTCGCCCTGAACGTGGTGTCGCTTTCCTCATTGATGGGTTCGAGCACGGATGCGCCCGTATCCGCATTAAGGATGAAGCTCGTGCCCGTGATTCTGTTGAACGTGCGTCCGCGCTGGCCCTCGAAGCCGTAGCGCAGGGTGAAATCGTCGAAGCCGATGGTGTGGGAAATCGCAGCCATCGCGCCTTCGGTGCGGCTGCGCTCCTGCTGCTCGGCGCCCAGGATGAGCGGCGGAATCAGATAGGCTGCCGCATTGGAGAACTGCGTGTCGAATGTCCGCTGACCGAACAATGCTGCGGTGAGCACGTTGCGGTCGCTGAAGCTGTGGCTCCAGCCGACGCCGCCGAGCACGGAGGTGGTGTCCTGTGTGCCTGTGAAGACGCTCGTGGGCGTGCTGATCGCGGCAATGCCCGGCTTGCCCTCCGCCGCCGCGCCGAACAGCACGAAGCGGTCTGCGGCTGAAGGCGCCGCGCCGATGAAGAGAGCGCCCCTGGTTTCGTCCTCCCGGTCGATGGCCGCGCCGTCGCTGGTACGTGCGCGTCCGACATTGAGCGAGAAGGATGTGGGCAGGGGCTCGTTGGAGTAACCCTGGACATTGGCCTCGGCCTGCCAGCCGAGATGGCCGTCATGGGACAGCAGGCTGCCGCCGATCTCCACATCGAGGAAGGGGCGGCGGATGAGGTCGAGGCGTCCGATGCGGCCTGAAACCGCGAGCGGATCGAGGAACAGGCCCTGGAGCGTCAGATTGAGCGCCGTCATGTCCACATCGACGCCGGTCTCGATGGTGGACACATCGGGACGCGCCGTGAACAGGCGGGGGCGGTCGACGGCGGCCTGATCGAAATAGCTCGATGCGTTGAACGGATCGAACACGCGGTCGCCGTAGAAGCGCGACCACTCGTTCAGGTTCAGGAAGCGATAAGCCTGCGCCGGATAGGAGCCGCCGTCCTTGTTCACCGCAAGCCCTGCGAAATCGCCGCCGCGCTGACGATAGCGGCGCAGGGTCTCGCGGGCGGCGAGAATGGCCTGATCGGCCTGATACTGATCGATGGCGATGGCCGTGCGGGCGCTCGACACGACGGGATCGTTCGGGTCGAGACGGTCCGCATTGTCGAGGGCCTGATCGGCCAGCTCTTCCTCGCCGTTCTGGTAATAGGCGATGGCCGCCAGCAGCAGTCCTTGCGACAGGGCCGGATTGGCGGCGGAGCCGGCGAGAATGGCCTCGATGGCTTTTTCCGTTTCGCCCTTCTGCAGCAGGTAGCGGCCCCGTGCGATATAGGCGTAATGAAAATCCGGGTCGAGGGCGAGGGCCTTGTCGATCAGCGCGCCCGCCTCCTCGACCCGGTTCTGGTCGAGCAGGAGAATCGCGAGATTGGCGTAGGAAACCGGGCTTCCCGGATCTTCCTCGATCGCCCGGCGCATGGCCTCCTCTGCTGCGAGAGGCCGGTCTCGGTTGGATTCGAACAGGCCGATGCTGTTCCAGATGTTGGAGTCGCCCGGCGCGATGGCTGCCGCCTTGCGCAATGCGTCGATGGCGGCATTCACCTCACCGTCGATATCACCGCGAATGTTGCTGTCGGTGGCGATCACGTCAGGATCGTCCGGGTCGATGGCCTTGGCGCGCGCGATGGAGCCGCGCATCTCCTCGCGCCGGTTGAGCGCATAGGACACCTGCGCCGACATCACCGCGATGCGCGCATCGTTCGGGAAGCGTTTTTCCGCAGCCTTCAAGACGTCGGCCGCTGCCTTCAGGTCCTGCCGGAACGCCGTCACATAGGCATGGGCCAGCGCGGACAGCGGATCGTTGAGGGAGTTCTTCGGCTCCGGATGGACGCGGTTCGGATCGGCGAGCGATTGGGCGATATAGCGGCCATAGGATGCGATCACGCGGCGCTTCGCATCGGTGCCGCGTTCGGCTTTTGCGAAGAAAGACGCCGCTTCCGGCCAGCGATGCCGCATGCCGAGAAGGGTTGCCTCCACGAGATCGGCGCGGGCGCGCTGTGAAGCGCTCAGTCCCTTGGCGCGGGCTTGCGCGAGAGCCTGTTCCGCAACAATGCGGCCATCGAGGGCAAGGGCGGATTCTGCAAGGCTCAGCCAGTCCTCGGCATTGCGGCTCTCGGGAGCGATGGCCGCGACCCGCGCGCGCTCGGCTCTGAGAGCCGGACCGGTCAGCGGCGAGACCGGCATGGAGGAAAACGTATCGCGCAGGCTCAGGTAAAAGAGCATCTGCTCGCGGTCTTCGGAGTTCGTGAGCACGAACTTGGTCGGGGCCCGCCCGATGGACGCCACCGCGCCTTCGCCTTGGCGGACCGTGACGGAGCCTTGTGCGTTACTCAGTTCCACCACGCCTTCGAGCACCACGAGGGAGGTGCGTCCGCCCTCGACGGAGAGCGACCAATCGGTGCCGCGAATGGCGGCCACCGCCGCCGGGGTCTTCACATCGACGCCCGAGCCGCCGCGCGCGGCGCGCGCCCAGATGGTGCCGGCATCGAGATTGAGCGTGGTCGTGCCGCTGACGCTGCTCGCCACATCGTTGATCGTCAGTGTGGAGTTGCGGCCGACGCGGATCTGGGTCTGGTCGGAGAAGAGGATCGCCAGATTGCCGATGGCATTCGTGCGCAGCACGTCGCCGCCGATCACGTCCTGCCGGATCTGCGCGGCGCGCCAGAGATCCTCGCGGACGAAGCGCATCTCCTCGCCGCCCTTGGCGGCAACGATCGAGCCCATGGCGGGATTCTGCCGGGGAATGGGCGATTGGGCATGGGCTTCGGATAGGCACAGCACGAGAGTGCTTGCCGCCGCAAGGTGCCGGAAGATGCGTTCAGCCATGGGGATCGACGTTAAATATACCTATACTGCGTAACGTAACATAACCTTAGCAGTAGGCAGGATCAAAGCTGAATCGGCGTTGATCTTCTGTGCGCGGCGGCACATGGCTAATTCCTCTAGGGAATAGCCAGTAAAGCGATGAAAAACCGAGTCTTTCGGTGATCAGGAGGCGGGCTTGCCCCGGGCGATGATCAGCTTCTGCTTCAGATCGTGCTGAGCGAAGGGCTTCTGCAGGACAGGGCGGTCGCGGAAGGAATCGCGGATGCCGGCGCTGCCGTAGCCGGTCGAGAACACGAAGGGGATCGAGCGTTGCGCCAGGGCCTCGGCGACCGGGTAGATCGGCTCGCCCGCCACGTTCACGTCGAGGATGGCAAGATCCACCTGCTCCTTGGCGACGGCATCAAGGGCCGCGGAAAGGCGCGCCGCAGGGCCGATGACCTCACAGCCAAAATCAAGAAGCATGTCTTCCAGCAGCAGGGAGATAGCCGCCTCGTCTTCCACCACGAGGATGCGCAGCCCGTTCAGGTCTCCGTCGCTCGTCACGCTGTCAGTCACCATTGCTCTTTCTTTGATGCATGGGTCAAATCGCCTCCATGGCATTCGATTAACTTATGTTAATCGATGTGGCCTTGAAGGCTGCATTGAGAATCAGGGTTCTACCACTCTTACGCAAAGGTGCAAAAGCCAATGGAAACAATCCTGAGTCCCGCCGCCTTTATAGTCTAGTTGATCTTAGAGTACGCATTTTTAATTGCATAGGTCTCGAAGAGCTTGAGTTTGTTGGATAAAGCAATGGTGAAACCCAGGCTTTTCGCAGCTTTCATGCGACTCTTCGCCTTAGGTCTTATAGGGGTCCAAGCCGTTGTGCCCGCTCCTGCGCAGGAACAGGCGCGGGTGGTGGTGGCCTCGAAGTCCGATACGGAGGGGGCGCTCCTGGGCAGCATGCTCGCCCTGGTTCTCGAACGCGAGGGCGTGCCCGTGGATCTGAGGCTCCAACTCGGGTCTACTGAGCGGGTCCGCGCGGCGCTTCTGTCCGGCGAGATCGATCTCTATCCGGAATATACGGGCAATGGGGCCTTCTTCCACCGGATGGAGGGCGACCCGGCCTGGAAGTCTCCCAACGCGGCCTTCGACATGGTCAGGCAGCTCGATGCCGAACGCCACAAACTGGTGTGGCTCGCCCGCGCTCCCGCCAACAATTCGTGGCTGATCGCCGTTCGGGGTGATCTGGCGCGTCGGAGCAACCTGACGACCATGGTGGATTTTGCCGACGCCGTCAGGCGCTCCGTGGAGATCAGGCTCGCGGCCTCGGCGGAGTTCGTGGCAAGCCCGGCAGCTCTTCCGTCCTTCGAGGAAACCTACGGCTTCCGGTTCCCGCGGGAAAACATCGTCATCCAGCGGGAAGGCAGCACCCTGACGACCATGCGCGCCGCCGCCCGCAACACCGACGGCGTGAATGCCGCCATGGTCTATGGGACGGACGGCGCCATCGTTCCTCTCGATCTCGTGGTGATGAAGGATATCAGGGGCGCCCAGATCGTGTACGAGCCCGCGCCGGTGATCCGCGCCGAAACCCTGCGGCGATACCCGAAGATCGCCCAGGCGCTGGCCCCGGTCTTCGGCTCCCTCACCACGGAGAAGCTCCAGGCGCTCAACGCCGAAATCGCCATCGAGGAGAAGCAGGCCCGGGATGTCGCCCGGCGCTATCTCGACGATCTGACGGGATCGAAAGCGGGTCCGAGAACCTCCCCGTGAGCTTATGCCTTGCGCGGGCCGGGCCGCGTCCCGATAATCGCATCATGTTCAGTCGCTTCGTCTCCGCTCTTGCCCGTTCTCGTCCGCCACAGGCCCAGGAGGCCGGAAAACCGGAGGGGAGCCATGGCTAGACGCGGGGCCAAGGATCCCATCCTCATCGTTCTTCATCAGGAGCATTCCACGCCGGGCCGTGTGGGGCGCCTGCTCGCGGAGCGCGGGCACCGGCTCGACATCCGCCGCCCCCGCTATGGCGACACCCTCCCGGAAACGCTCGCGGACCATGCGGGCGCGGTGATCTTCGGCGGTCCGATGAGCGCCAACGATCCCGACGATTTCATCAAGACGGAGATCGACTGGATCGGCGTTCCCTTGAAGGAGAAGAAGCCGTTCCTGGGCCTCTGCCTCGGGGCCCAGATGCTGGCGAAGCATATGGGGGCGAGCGTCTGGCAGCACCCGGAAGGGCGGGCCGAGATCGGCTATTATCCCCTCGTGCCGACGCAGGCCGGAGAGCGTCTGAGCGAAGCCTGGGGCGTGCCGTGGCCGAGCCATGTCTATCACTGGCATCGCGAGGGCTTCGATTGTCCCATGGGGGCCGAGACGCTTGCCACGGGCGATGACTTTCCAACCCAGGCGATCCAGGTCGGCCAGAAGGTGTTCGGGCTGCAGTTCCACCCGGAGGTCACGCACGCCATGCTCTGCCGCTGGACCGTCGTCGCCGAAGAGCGCCTCGCCGCTCCCGGCGCGCAGGATCGTGTCCGCCAGCTCGAAGGCCGGTTCCAGTACGATCCTTACGTGTCGCGCTGGATCGACCGGTTCCTCGATCACTGGCTCGACGAGCGGGTGCCCGCCTGATGCAGAATCCCATTCTCACGACGGAGCGCCTGCGGCTCTATCCCTGGCAGGAAGACGATTTTTCTCTGCTTGTCGAACTGCATGGCGATCCGGATGTGCAGCGTTTCCTCGAAGCCGGAGGACCCGCTTGGGACGAGGCGTCGCTGCGAAGGAGGCTCGCCAGGTTTCGGGCCGATCATGCGGAGCACGGCTGGTCGAAGTTCAAGGTTCTCGATGCGCAGGGCCGGTTCGTCGGCCGGGCGGGATTCAGCCTGTTCGAACAGACCGGCGAGGTCGAGCTCGGCTACACCTTCAAGCGCGAATGCTGGGGGCAGGGCTATGCCACGGAAGTGGCGCGCGCCCTGCTCGAATGGATTTACCGGGCGACGTCGCTCGACCACGTGATCGGTTTCGCCGTCGCGGACCATGCGGCCTCGCGCCGGGTGCTCGAGAAGGTCGGCATGAGGCTCACGGATGTGCGCGACTACAAGGGTCTCCCGAACGCGTTCTACCGGCACGACCGGCCCTGATCACGTCGCGTCGAACTCGAACGGCGAGATGCCGCGCCGCATCTCGTCCACGATGAGCGCATGCATCATGGGCGGGGCTGCGCGCTGCGGGCAGGCGACGCGCTCGCACAGGCGGCAATTGATGCCGATGGGCGTGGCGTCGGCGGCGGACAGATCGAGCCCGCGCGCATAGACGAGGCGGTGGGCGTATTTCAGCTCGCAGCCGAGGCCGACCACGAATTGCGGATCGGGCATACCCCAGGGATTGGAGGCGCGCTTCACCGCGCGAGCCATGGAGAACCAGCGCGAGCCGTCGGGCAGTTCCACGATCTGGGTCGCCATCTGTCCCGGCGTCCGAAAGGTGGAATGCAGGTTCCAGAGCGGGCAGGTGCCGCCGAATTGCGAGAACGGAAAGCGTCCCGATGAGAAGCGCTTCGACACGTTGCCCGCCGCATCCACGCGCACCAGGAAGAAGGGGATGCCGCGCGCGCCGGGGCGCGCCAGCGTGGTGAGGCGGTGCGCCACCTGCTCGAAGCTCGCGCCGAACCGCGCGCCGAGCACTTCCACATCGTAGCCCAGCGCTTCCGCCGCCGCATGAAACTTGCCGTAGGGCATCATGAGGGCGCCGGCGAAATAATTGCCGAAGAAGACGCGCAGCAGGCGGCGCGCCGGGCCGTCGGTGGGTTCTAGTTTCGCCGCGAGCGCATCGATGGTGGCGCGCATCTCGGCGAAGGCGAGCTGATAGGCGGCCTGGAAGGTTCGTCCCGAGGGATCGACCAGTTCGGAAATCAGAAGCTGGCGGCGGTGATGATCGTAGCGCCGCAAATTGTCCGACATGACATCGATGGGCATGACGCGCACGCGGATGCCGTGCTTGGAGCGCAGCCGCTCCGCGATGGCGAAGAACGGCTCATGCCCCGTCACGGCGAGATCGGAGGCGAGGGCCTCGGCGGCTTCGTCCAGCTCCGGAAAATGGTTTTTCGCCTCGTGGATCAATTCGCGCACCCGGTCCACCGGATTGATCTGAGGAGCATCCTCGGCGCGGTCGCGGTCGGTCAGGTTCGGGGTCATGGCCTCCCGCGCGCCGCGCATGGCCTGATAGGCGCGGTAGAGGCGGTTCACCGCATCCACCAGGGACGGCGCGTTCTCGATGGTTTCGCGCAGCTCGATGCGGGAGACCGGCGCGCTGCGGAAGAGCGGATCGGCGAAAACCTCCTCCAGTTCCGAGACCGTGCGCTCATGGTCGTCATTGGCGAATTCGCGCGGGTCCAGGGAATAGGCATGGGCGAGGCGGATGAGCACCTGCGCCGTGATGGGCCGCTGGTTGCGCTCCATCAGGTTGAGATAGCTCGGCGAGAGCCCGAGCTCCTCCGCCATGCGCGCCTGACTCAGATTCAGATCACGGCGCAGGCGCTTGAGGCGGGGGCCGACGAAGAGTTTTCTGCTCTCATCCATTTTGTAAATCTTTTTACAATTTTACTGAACCTGGGCTGTCGGCAATTTACAAGGCCACTTCTCTTTTGAAATCAGCCATTGAAACAAAGATATCTTCGAGGATTATACCTTTCAGACGCCCTGACGACGAGCGGAGTTTGCGGATCTCAGGGGCCTTTTGTCAACGGATGTAAATTCAGCAAATGGGCGTAGCCCTTAACGCGAAATGGAGAACGGCCATGCAAAAATCTCGTTTCTGGGTGGTTGGCGGTGAATACACCTCCTGCGATTGCGAAACCCTCGTTCAGGGCACCGAGCGCGTCGTGGGCCCGTTCGAGAGTCGCACCGAGGCGGAGACCACCTGGCGCGTCCTCTCCGAGGATCATCGTCCCCAGGCGCAGGTGCGCTTCACCATCGCGCAGGAGCCTCCGTCGGTCCTGAGCGCGTGAAGCGCCGGGCCGGGTTCGCCACGAACATTTTATCGTGAGGGGCGCGACACGAAAGGCTTGCCTCTGCTTAAATCCCCGGCGTGACCTAGAATGAGCCTGTGCTCGTCTGATCACGCTGAGGGACCCCCATGAAGTCCGTACTGAAAAATTCCATTGCCGCTCTGAGTCTCTGCCTCCTGGCGCTGAGTCCCGCCATGGCCGATGTGGTCGTGTCGTCGAAGATCGACACGGAAGGGTCGGTCCTGGGCAACATGATCCTGCTTACGCTTGAGGCGAACGGCATCAAGACGCAGGACCGCATCCAGCTCGGCGCGACGCCGGTGGTGCGCAAGGCGATCACCGCGGGCGAGATCGACATTTATCCAGAATATACGGGCAATGCGGGCTTCTTCTTCAACAAGGCGGACGATCCGGTCTGGAAGGATGCGGCCAAGGGCTTCGAGACGGCGAAGAAACTTGATTACGATGCCAACAAGATCGTGTGGCTCGATCCTGCGCCGGCGAACAACACCTGGGCCATCGCGCTGCGCCGCGACGTGACCGACGCCAACAAGCTCAAGACGCTCTCCGATTTCGGCAAATGGGTTTCCGGCGGCGGGCAGGTGAAGCTCGCGGCCTCGGCCGAGTTCGTGAATTCGGACGCGGCCCTGCCGTCCTTCCAGAAAACCTATGGCTTCACCATGAAGCCCGAACAGCTCATCGTGCTCTCCGGCGGCGACACCGCGGCGACGATCAAGGCGGCGGCGGAAAAGACCAGCGGCGCCAATGCGGCCATGGTCTACGGCACGGATGGCGGCATCGCGCCGTCCGGCCTCGTGGTGCTCGAAGACGACAAGGGCGTGCAGCCCGTCTATGCGCCTGCCCCCATCATTCGCGAGACCGTGCTGAAGGAGAACCCGAAAATCGCCGATATCCTCAAACCCGTCTTCGCCTCCCTCGATCTCACGACCCTTCAGAAACTGAACGCCCGGGTGCAGGTGGGCGGCGAGGCGGCGAAAGCCGTCGCGACGGATTATCTGAAGTCCAAGGGCTTCATCCAGTAAGTGCCGGAGCATCGCCCGGCGGGAAAGCCGGGCGGCAAAGCGAAAGACCAGGGCATATCGTGAGTTCCGCCACATCCCGGACGAGCACGCTTGGCGTTGTTCCACCGCGCCCCGCGCTCTCCTTCGATTCTCTGGGGTGCGTGATCGCCATTCTCATCGGCATCGCGCTCTTTGCTTGGCCGTTTGCAACCTATCGCGCCACGCGCATCGCGTCCGGTGAGTCGCGCCTGCTGATCGAGGCGCTGCCCATCGCCATGGTCGCGGTCGTCGTCCTTGTGTCGCTCGGTGTCGCGGTGGGAGCGGTTCTGGCGCGCGATCCGCTCGGACGGCTAGCCTCGTCCGTGATCGGCCTTGCGGTTCTCCTTCCCTCCATGGGGCTCTCCGCCGGTTTCCTGACGCCGCCGGACAACACGTTCGCCCGCGTGTCGCCGTCCATCGGCTTCTGGCTGCTGGTCCTGTCGTTCTGCCTTCTGGCCGTCGATGCCCTGGCGCGCCTGAATCTGGGGCCTTACGGACGGCTTGCGGCTCTTGCCGTAGGGGCGAGCGCCATGGCGCTCCTGCTGTTCTCGGGCATCTGGGACAATCTCTCGATCCTGAAGGAATATCATACCCGCGCCGATACCTTCTGGCGCGAGGGGCGCCAGCACCTGCTGCTCGCGTTAGGCTC
>JAEXGT010000042.1 GCA_023450615.1 Pseudomonadota bacterium
ATGTGGTGGCGCATCTCAAGCGCCAGGGCCGTCCGCAATATCTCGAGGCGGTGACGGCGGAGGACGAGGAAGCGGCGCCGGATGCGGCGGTGTTCGACCAGGGCGAGTTCGGGGCGCCGGGCGGGGATCTGTACGATCAGGCGGTGGCGGTGGTGCTGCGCGACAAGAAGGCGTCGACGAGCTACATCCAGCGGCGCTTGCAGATTGGCTACAACCGGGCGGCGTCGCTGATGGAGCGGATGGAGCAGGAGGGCATCGTCGGGCCCGCCAACCACGCCGGAAAACGCGAAATCCTCATGGACCATATATCCATGGACGATTGAGCCCTGCTCAGTTCATCTGACGAATGCGAACGAAAAGGCGGTTCTTGTGAGCCGCCTTTTCATTTTCCCAATCGTTCACGGATCAGTCGATGACCTGAACGACGGTGCGGGTCCGCGGATCGACGAGCACCGTGCGATCGTTCACGATGGTGTAGCTGTAGGGGTTCGATAGTCCGACACTCGGCGGGACGGAATAGAGACGCGCACGAGGTGGAAGCGGCTGGCCGACGGCCACTTCTTCTCTCAGAGTAATAGACGGGCGGCGCTGGGCCACCACATAGCTGCGGACGCGGGTGGATTCCTCCGCGGTCAGAGCCGTACCGACGGCTGCACCGGCGACACCGCCCACGGCAGCGCCGATCGGGCCGCCGACGATGGCGCCCGTCAAGGCGCCTCCGGCAGCACCGGGAGCGGTCCCGCTCTGGCAAGCTGCGAGAGCAAGGGGAACAGCGATCACAGTCAGAGTAAAAGCCGAGCTTAGGACGCGATTGCGCATGACGGATTCCTTTCCGATTGGCAGAATGCGAACGCCCAAAAAGCTTGGCCGGTTCCATGAGGAGAGAAACATGAGTGAAGGTTCGAAGATCGCCATCGTGACGGGTGCGGGAACCGGAGTAGGGAAGGCGATCTCCGCTGCTCTGCTGAAAGAAGGTTACAAGGTTGTCATGGCCGGGCGTCGGCAGGAGGTGCTCGAAAAAGCGGCGCAGGAGATCGGTGGCGCGCCGCTTCTGGTGGTGGCCGATGTGACCGATCCGGCTTCGGTGAAGGCTCTGTTCTCGAAGGTGAAGGACACTTTCGGACGTCTGGATCTTCTCGTGAACAATGCGGGGATCGGTGCGCCGCCGGTGCCTCTGGAGGATCTCACCCTGGAACAATGGCGGAGCGTTGTCGATACGAACCTGACCGGGGCATTTCTCTGCACCCAGGAAGCATTCAGGATCATGAAGGATCAGGATCCGCGAGGCGGGCGGATCATCAATAACGGCTCTATTTCCGCTTATGCGCCACGGCCTTTCTCCGCGCCTTACACCGCGACGAAGCATGCGGTCCTGGGGCTGACGAAGTCTACCGCCCTGGACGGGCGGGCCTATGACATCGCCTGCGGGCAGATCGATATCGGTAATGCGGCGACCGACATGGCTGCGAAAATTGCGACCGGAATTCTTCAGCCAAATGGTACAACCATGGCAGAACCTACCATCGACCCCGTTCATGTGGCGGAGGCTGTCGCCTATATGGCGAGCTTGCCCCTGAACGCGAACGTTCTCAACATGACCGTGATGGCAACAAAGATGCCTTTCGTAGGACGCGGATAGAACACGACAAATTGACAAGCCGGGCTATGAAGCCCGGCTTTACCGCGCCATATGGTTTAGGCGGCCGGTCCTAAAACAGCCGTACTATCCGGCTTTCATTCAGGTTGCTTCCGGCAGTCTGCATGAGCCTGAATGTGCGCTGGCCTGTTCCATCGCGGATTCTGTTCTTAAGAAGGAGCATGAACGCTCCATGATAGCGGCGGTATGAGCGCAATCCTCGTCAAGATTTTCGCCACGGCTCTCACCTTGAGTCAGGTTCTGGTGGAACCGGAAGCGGTAAGGACGTCTTTCGATCCGGTTCAGGACCGGGGAGAGGTGGCCGAGATTTTGAAGAGCGGCTGCACCCATATGCGGCGCGCCTTCGATATCGAGGACATCAATCTCGACGATCTGATTGCGACCGCCATGGACGATCCGCAGGCCGTCACCGGCGATCTCAAGATCCTTCAAGGGTTGAGCTTCAACGATCTTCATGCAAGTTACCGCCTGTTCTGCAAGAACGAGACAGTGGAGCCTTCGCCTGTCGATCTCGGCGAGGTGATTACCTATTACAACAATGCGGTGGCCGATCTCCCCGATGCGGGAAAGCTGAAAGACCTCAAGCTGCCCGGCGTCAGCGTGATCCTGGACGGCAACGGCAGGCGGTTTGCAGAAATGTACGAGCCGGATCATCGGCGCATCTGGGTGCCGCTGTCCGACATTCCAAAATCCGTGCAGCAGGCGTTCGTCTCAGCTGAGGACAAGCGGTTTCACCAGCACAAGGGCGTGGACGAGCGCGGCGTGATCCGCGCCTTCGTGAGCAATCTCGCCAATCCCGGACGACCTGCTGGCGGATCGACGATCACGCAGCAGGTCGCCAAGAACCTGCTTGTCGGCGACGACGTAACCTATGAACGCAAGATGCGCGAGATGATCGTGGCGTCTCGGATCGAGCGCGCGTTGAGCAAATCCGAGATCCTCGAGATCTATCTCAATTCCATCTATCTCGGACGCGCATCCTGGGGCATCGAGATGGCGGCTCAGAGCTATTTCGGGAAGAACGCGAAGGCTCTGTCCGTGTCGGAAGGCGCGCTTCTCGCCGGTCTCGCGAAGGGCCCCAATTATTACAATCCCGACACTCAGCCCGAACGCGCCAGGGAGCGCATGGCCTATGTGCTGAGCCGCATGCAGGAGGACGGCTTCCTGACGGCGGAGCAGATGCAGCAGGCCGTTGCCGCCTTGCCTGGGCGGATCGAATTTCAACGCCCGCGCCGGGACAGCGGCCTGTATTTCATCGATCACGTGGATCGGGATTCCCGCACCCTGACGGGGATCGAAAAGCTCACCTCCGGTTCTTATACCGTGCGTTCCACCATCAACGCCGCCTTGCAGGACGCTGCCGAAGCCGCTCTGCAAGAGGGGCTCGCGCGCTATGAGATGAGCATCGGCAGGCAGAAGTTTCAGGCGGCGGAAGCCAATCTTGCGAACGCGATCAAGGCGCTCGACGGCAGGAAGGACGAGGCCGCGACGCCGTCATGGCGCAGGGCCTTGGAGAATGCGCGGCTGCCGCTCTACGACGTGCGATGGCCCGCCGCCGTGGTGATCGAAAAGGGCCGGGACAGGAAAACGGGCGCGAATGTGCTGCGCGTGGGTCTTGCCGATGGCCGCGTTCTGCCGCTTCAGGCATGGGAAGCCGCTCGGCGCGATCTGAAGCTTCATGACGTGGTGCGCGTGCGCATCATTGAGCAGAAAGGCAAGGGGGCGGTCCGCGCGGATCTGCGCGTGCCGCCGACCGTGCAGGGCAGCGCCGTGGTTCTGGAGAACAGGACCGGCCGCATTCTCGCGATGGTGGGCGGGTTCTCCTATCCGCTGAGCCAGCTCAATCGCGTGACGCAATCCCATCGCCAGCCCGGTTCCACCTTCAAGCCGCTCACTTATCTTACCGCTCTGTCGAAAGGGCTCCAGCCGAACACCCTGGTCTGGGATGCGCCCATCACTCTTCCGCCCGTGAATGGCGGAGCGAATGCGAGGGCGCAGGATTATTGGCGGCCGAAGAACTACGATGGCGGCGCGGGCGGCATCGTCACCCTGCGGCGCGCGCTCGAGAACTCGAAGAACCTCGTCACGGCCCGCTTGCTCGACGGTGGAATTGAAACCAATCCTGCAAAAAGCCTGCAGGATGTCTGCGATCTTGCACTGGAGGCGCAGCTCTATCTGGAATGCACGCCGCATTATCCTTTCGTGCTCGGCGCGCAGCCGGTGCGCATCATCGATCTCGCCGCATTCTATGCAGCCATCGCCAACGAAGGCGCGATGCCCGTGCCTTATGCTTTCGAGAGTATCGAGGGGCGGGGGCAGACGCTTTACAGCCGCAGGGCGAAATCTCCGGTGCGGCTCGGCTCCGCCGATGCGGCGGCCTTCTATCAATTGAAATCGATGCTGCAAGGCGTTCTGGAACGGGGCACCGCCCGCAGCCTGAAGGCACTCGCGCCTTATGCGGGCGGAAAGACCGGCACCTCGGACGACGAGAACGATGCATGGTTCGTCGGCTTCACCAATGACGTGATCGTGGCGGTCTGGGTAGGACACGATAATGCGGATGGCCGCCGCCGGACACTCGGGCGAGGGCAGACCGGCGCGAAGGTGGCAGCGCCTATCTTCAAGGAGATCGTGGAGGCGGCCTGGGAGCACCACGCGCCGAAAGCGCCTTTGAGCCCGCCGTCACCTCAGGCCGCGAAGCAGCTCATCGCGATGCCGATCGATCTCAATACGGGCGACCGGCTGACCGACGGGCAGCGCGGTGCGTTCATGGAGCATTTCCGGCTGAACTGGTTCGGACGCCTGAGCGAGACGCAGTACCGCCTCGTGCCTCAGGAGGAGGTCTACGCCGCTCATAATCCCGATCCGTGGAGCGATGGCGACGAGGGCGGTTACAGCCCTTATGAAGAGGCTCCCTACGCGCAAGGACAGAGCTGGCTGGATTCCCTCCGCCAGAACGCTCCGGCGCAGCGGCGCGCGGATCCTGGCTGGCGCTGGTGGTGGGAGGACGAGCCTCGTCCGAGACCGCGCCGGGTCGATCCGGATTATCCCTGGGGCTATCAACGAGTTTATTGATGAAAGCATGTCCTTCGCTGCGCTGGAGCCTGATCGC
Source organism: Pseudomonadota bacterium (assembly GCA_023450615.1). GTDB lineage: Bacteria > Pseudomonadota > Alphaproteobacteria > Rhizobiales > Beijerinckiaceae > Microvirga. Next base: position 4,770 of record JAEXGT010000042.1, read on the forward strand.
TCTAGCCGCATTTCTCCTGCCCGTCGCCCAGTCCAGGGCAGATGCTTTCCAGGTCGAGGAAGTTCCTTCCGTGACGGCCGTTCCGCCCGCGCGCATGAAGGCGAAGACGATCCTCTTCAGCGACCGGGCCAACGGCAAGATCGCGGATGGCGATACGGGTCTCATGCGTTTCGAGGATTGGGAGCGGGCAAAGCCGGAGGAGAAGCGTTTCCTGAGCCTCTTTCCGAATTACGCGGAGCCGAGGATCAAGGTTTCCGTCCATGGCATCGAGAAGCCTTATACCGAGAAGCTCCACGTGTATGTGGTGGAAACGCGCTTCCTCATCGCAAAGCCCGCGGACGATGTCGATCTGACCCGTTTCGTCAGTCTCGACGTTCTGGAGGCGCTCGATCCTTCCATCAAGCACCGGCGCATCACGGCCGATCAGGCGCGCCCCAACAGCGATCCGCAGAGCGCCCATAATCGCCATCCGGACCGGCGCTGGTGCGAGGCTCCGCAAACCCTCTGCATCGAATCCCGCTATCCGCTCGAAGGGCGGCTGCCCGTGGGCATCCGTCTGGCCAACAAGCTGGAGGAGGGCGGCAAGAAGATCTCGGAATACATGGATTTCCAGACCGAGATCCGGGTCTTGCCGAAGCAGGAAATCGATCAGCAGGGACTCGCAAGTCTGACCAAGATCGAGACGCCTGTGGCCGGGGTGCTGGAACAGACGCTGTTTGACGTGAACCAGGTGATGCAGTTCGGAAAGCTCCTGGCGGTTCTCCAGCCGCATCCGGCGGATCGGTCTAAGACGGTGGTCAGTGTCTTCATGGCGCTCGGCATCGAGACCGATGTGCTGCAGCAGAAGAAGGAATTCGCGAACGTTCCAGTGCTGCGCAATCTCATCCCCGTGCAGGTGCTCATGGGCAAGAGTTCGTTCAATACCGGCAATTCCATCAGCGCGGGCCTGCCCAGCTACGTCCGCAACCGCATTCGCACGATCGCCGGAATGCTCGAACGATGAGGTCTGCCCACGAAAAAGCCCCGTTCGAAAGGGCGGGCTGAACGGGGCTGTAAGTTGGCGGAGGCGATAAGGGGTTGCGGGTGTGATGCCTCCGTACCAGGACAAGAATTCTGTCCGAAACACGGTTCCGTTCATTGGAGCCTTTACGTCAGCTTGGCAGGTTCACGTTTTCTCGACTATGAGCTTAGAACCGAACGGAGCCCCTTCTTGGCGGCTTCGCCTTATCTCACGGCTTCAGCTTTCAGCGAGGATTCCCCATGGCAAAGGCCATTCACTCCATGATCCGCGTCTTGGACGAGCAGCGTTCGCTGGATTTCTACGGCAAGGCTTTCGGGCTCCAGGTGGCGGAACGGCTTGGCTTCGACGGTTTTACGCTCGTCTATCTGAGCAATCCTGAAAGCGAGTTCGAGGTGGAGCTGACCATCAATCACGACCGGACCGAGCCTTACGCTCTCGGCGATGGATATGGCCACTTGGCGGTTTCCGTGGACGAACTGGAGCAGGAGCATGCCCGCCTGAAGGAGCTTGGCCTTGATCCGCTGCCGATCAAGGAATTCATGCATCAGGGAAAGCTGCTCGCGAAGTTCTTCTTCATCCAGGATCCGGACGGCTACAAGATCGAGGTCCTGCAGCGCGGCGGCCGGTATAAATAAGCCGGGCGTCAGGGAAACCTCCACAGTGGCGATACGCCCCATCATCCGTTTTCCCGATTCTCGTCTGCGCCGGAAGGCGGAACTCGTCGCCACCTTCGACAATGAGCTCCGCACCCTGGCGCAGGACCTGACGGAGACCATGCGCGCCGCGCCTGGCATCGGCATCACCGCTCCCCATATCGGAGTGTCCAGGCGCCTCGTGGTCCTCCAGCTTGAGAGCGATGCATCTCCCCATGTCTATGTGAACCCGGAAATCATGTGGGCGTCGCCCGAGATGATCCGGCATGTGGAGGGAAGCGTGTCGATGCCGGGCGTGACGGATGAGATCGAGCGGCATGCCCGGGTTCGGGTTCGCTATCGTGATCTCGACGGCGCGGAACATGAGGAGGAGGCGGAGGGCCTGAGGGCCGTCTGCCACCAGCACGAGATCGACCAGCTCGACGGGATCTTCTGGATCGACCGCCTGTCAAAGCTGAAACGGGATCGGCTGATCAAGAAATTCGAGAAGCTCCAGCGCCTCGGGGCGTGATCGAGCCGACCGCAAATGGAGTTGCACCTTCGTGATTGAAGTCTATCGCATCGAGACCATCGCCTCGGAAGAGGCGGGAGGCGGCGTGATCCGCCGGATCATGGTCCGCACCGATTCCCTGGACAAGGCGAAGGAACGCGCCCTCAAGGTGTTCTCGCTCGCCCGACGCCCCCAATCCCGCGATACGAATATCGAGGCGGTGCGGGTATTGAACGGAGCAGGATACGAAGTGTTCTCCATCAGCACCCGCGACTGATCCCAGAGTTTCGGCGCGGAAAAAATCGTTTGCGGTTGTGGATGGCGAAAACAACATTTGACAGCTCGGCCAATCACCGGTACGAGCGCGCCTCCACCGCAGAAATTTCAGGCCACGGCCGGACGCGATGGAAACAAAATGCGCGGGCGTAGCTCAGTCGGTTAGAGTGCCGGCCTGTCACGCCGGAGGTCGCGGGTTCGAGCCCCGTCGCCCGCGCCACTTTTTCTCTCCAGTGACAATTCATCTCCATGGGAAGCGTTCTGACGCATCCTTGCATGGATGATTCAGCACCATTCCTCATCGTCTTCCGGAGAGGCTGAGGCCCGACGCGGGATTGCCGAGACATCTCGAGCCGGATCGTGTATGGATCGGGATATGACCGACGATACTTCCGCTCTCCGCCTCCAGCTGGCCGATCAATGGCAAAAGCTCGCTATCGAGCTGATCAAGAAGGGCCTCCCGGCAGACATCATCTTCGAATCCCTGCTCACGGTGGGCCTCGCCGGACAGGTCGAGGTGCTCGGCAAGGATGTGGCGGCAGCCCGTCTCGCTGCCATCGCCGACCAGCTTTCCGAGCAGGTCCGGCAACAGAAAGAGGCGCTTCAGGAAGCCTCCAACGCCACCAAGAACTAGGGGCTTTAGACTCCAAAAAGTTGCTGCGCGGTCGCTGGACGCTGCAACGCCTCGCCGGATTGTCGCGTTAGGCTCACAAGCCCCGTCCAACATTGAGGTGATACCCCTCATGCAGCCGGCACTCGACAGCACCACCATGGACCGTTTGATCTCCCTCGGACGCGAGCGGGGGCATGTCACGACCGAGGATCTTCGGGCGAGCCTGCCCATCGATGCCATGAGCGCGGAGGACATCGCGCTCATCGTGGTTCACCTCGAGGAAACGGGGGTGCCGGTCGAACTCGAAGAGAAGCTGCTGGCTCCCGCCCATGCGAAGCCCGCACCGCAGCGGAGTGCGGAGATCATTCTTTTCCCAGGGCCGCGCGCAGGCAAGCGAGCCGCTCCGAAAATGCATTCATTGCAGGGCGCGAAACCTGCTCTCGCTGAAGCAGGTCAGGGCAAGGCTGAAGGTGCGAACCCCGCGCATTGGATCATCGCGGCCGCGGGATTGCTCGCTTTCGCGGCGCTGCTGCTCGTCATCTTCCTGACAGCCGGATAAGACGCCGATACGCGCCGTCAGCCGGCCTTCGCCCACAGGTTCTTGGGAGCCTGCTGCGGCTCCAGTCGCGGAACAGGCTTGGTGGCAGGGCCGGTAAAGCGCGTGGTCGTCAGGTCGCTTGGCGTTGCGGATGAGAACCCGGTATCCAGCATCGCGGTCTGGGGCTCAAAGAGCGACCGCACGGCAGCTTTCACATTGTATCCCAGGATAGGCTCGAAGGACGCCATCGGCTTGGTCGTGGCTTGCGCTGCCATGACAACCCGGGTGGGAGGCAGCGGTGAGATGATGTCCGCCTGACGCACGAGATCCTGCGGGCGCTGTGGAGGCAGGGGAATAGGCTGCACGGCGCGTTCAGGCTCGACCAAGACGGGCTCCGCGGACGCAACGACCGTCGCTGGCTGCGGGGCGGGAGCTTGTGGCTGCGGCTTGCGGTTGAAAACATTCGCCAGCAGATTGCCGATCGACCCGCCGCCTGCCGAAGCCTGAGTGACGAGGCCCGAGTTGCGGGCTGCGATCTCGACTTTCGCTTGCTCATAGCCCGGAAGCGGCTTGCCGTTCGATGGCAGGTGAACGGTCTTCCCATCAGGGAAGAGGCGGGCAAGCTGCTGCTGCGACATGCGTGGCCATGCGCGCACACCGCCCGTATCCACATGCACGAAATCGGAGGACGCGTAATAGCCGACGCCGCCATATTGCAGGCGCATGGCGATTTCGCGCAGCCTTGCGGTTGGCACATCTGGCAGGCGGATATCCATGGCCTTGCCCAGCATGTGTTGGCTGTTCTCGGCCACCCCGCTCGACCGGCGGCGCAGGGCGGAGTTGGTCTCGGGAGAGCGATAGGACGAGATGATGTGGATCGGCTGGCGCGAGCCGGACTCGCGATAGACCTCCCACAGAACGTCGAACAGGCGCGGGTCCATGCGGGCAGGCTGGTCGTTTCGCCAGTCGCGCAGGAACCAGTTGAGCTGGCCGAGGGCCTGATCGTCATAGCGCCCGTTCCGGCGGAAGGTTACGGTGATGGTATCCGACCGATGAGTGTGAACAAAACTCAGCGTGCGCGCCTCGCCATCGGCGCGCACCATCGTCGTAGACGGATAGGGAACGAGCATCCCGGCTGTCGCTGCGAGGAGGCACATCTTTTTTAGGATGTTCTTCCTGGCGTATGAGCGACCTTTCGCGAGCACATGCGCCGCATGCTGCTTGCCGAGCGACCGTTCCGGTCGGGCCATGGTGTCCCGCATTTTGGTTTTGTCCCGCTACCCTTACGAGATGTGTGGCGAGAAACCATGGCAAAAATAGGCTTAATACTTCGTTCTCAGGCCCATGAGGCCCGTGCGGTATGTTGGCCCTTCCTACCGCCGGGGGAGCCGAGAACGACGACCTTCGCGCCCAGCGAGGTGTGATTGTAAAGATCGATGGCGTCCTGATTGATCATCCGGATGCAGCCCGACGAGACATTGGTGCCGATGGTCCAGGGCTCGAAGGTGCCGTGGATGCGGTAGAGCGTATCCTTGTTGCCCTGCCACAGATACATGGCGCGGGCGCCCAGCGGGTTGCCCGGGCCTCCCGCCATGCCGGGACCGCCCGGCAATTCGCCCATCTGCTCCATCAGTTCGGGCTGGCGCGCGAACATCTCCTTGGGCGGATACCAGTCGGGCCATTCCTGCTTGTCCTTGATCACGGCGTTGCCGGACCAGCTGAATCCGGAGCGTCCGACGCCGACGCCGTAGCGCACCGCCATCCCATCCCGGAGGACGAGGTAGAGATAGCGGTTGCGAGGATCGACAACGACAGTGCCGGGTTCTTCGCTCGTCTGGAAGGGAACGACCTTGCGCAGATAATTGGGGTTGATGCGGGAGAGATCGACAGCCGGGACCGGGTAGAGATCGTCATCGATGGGCGCATACATCGCCTGGTAGGCCGAGCGGGACACGGCTTGCTGAGCAAAGCCCGGTCCAGCCGGAAGGCTGGAGCAGATTGCGGCTGCCGGAAGGCCCAGCATAAAGGCGCGACGATTCAGGTCCATCTTCACTCTCCCCAAAACTCCAACCTGGCAATAAGAAGACGCAGGACCATACGGCTCGGTTTCATGTGGCCCTGAAGGCATGGCCGGGTTTATGGCCAGGGCTCATGTCATCGAGCCGGAAATTGCGGGTGAGCATCGATGATCGAGAATTTGTCCTGGGCGTGGATCGGCGGCATTGCGCTGCTTGTCGTCGCCTTCATCGCCGCGCTGGTCTGGGCACGCCGCATCCGCTATCGCCGCGGATCGGTGATGACCGCCAATGAACGGGAATTCTATCAGCGTCTGCTCACGGCGCTGCCCGATTGCGAGATCTGGCCGCAGGTGCCGCTCCTGGCTCTGGTTAGACCGGATGCGAGGGAGGGGAGCCGCACCTTTTGGGTGGCCTTCAAGCAGATATCGAATGCCCGCGTCGATTGGGTGATCGCCCGCGATATGGAGGTGATCGCGATCATCGAGCTGGATGACCGATCGCACGATGCGAAGCGCGATGCCAAACGTGACCAGATTCTCAAGTCCTGCGGTTATCGGGTGCTGCGCTTCCAGTCCGGCAAGCGGCCCGATCCCGAGCGGATACACGAAGCCGTGTTCGCCGCGCGATGACAGCCTGTTGGAGAAGCCGGGACAGGGGGCAAAGAGCCCCTTGCTCAAAAAGTCTTCCAGAGCCGGAGGCCCTGAAACGAAAAAGCCGGGCCCGGTTGCCCTGGGCTCGGCTCTTCCGAAAATGCCATATGCGATGAGGACTTAGTCCTCATCCGCCTCGTCCGGATCCGTCACGTCGACCAGGAACATGATGTAGGGGCCTTCCTCCTCATCCTCGTCGTCCTCGTCGTCGTCGAAATCCGCACCCTCGAACTCGGTCTTTTCCTCTTCCGTCGCAGGGCGGACGTTGAGGGTGGCAAAGCCGTCCCAAATCGGAGCGCCTTCGGTCTCCAGATACTTGAGGTCTTCCTTGAAGTCCTCGCTCATGAGGAGCTCGCGGGCTTCTTCCTCATCGGCGTTGGTAATGGCAATCGGCTTGTCGCTGATTGTAAGCGTGAACATGGATTCTTCCTTTCCTGTCGCCCGCAAGGGATACCCGTTAACGCACGAGCCCTCTCGTTCGAAGCAGGCAAGCTCCTCACAAGTGCGCAGCTCCGCTTCTGTACACTCTCGAAGGATGGATGGACACTGCCAAGGTGAAGGGCTCAGACTTAATGGACACCCTTCTTCTTGAGCCAAGCCTGCATCTCAGCGATCTCGCGCTCCTGCTCACGGATGATAGTGGTCGCCCATTGGCGGATCTGCTCGTCCTTGGAGTGCTGAAGCGCCACCTTGGCCATGTCGATGGCGCCCTGGTGGTGGGGAATCATGCCACGGACGAAGTCCACGTCGACGTCACCCGTATAGGGAATGTCCATGTCGCGATGCATCTTCGTATTGGCCTCGCGGTAGGCCTTGGTCGCCGGGCTGTCCGCCGATTGCTGGGTCTGCATGGGCATCGAATGGCTGCTGTGAGCGCCTCCCTGAGCTGCGGCAAGGGAGGGCAGGGCTGCGATGCCTGCCACGATGGCAAGGGTGCGGAGGATCATTTTTCGGTCTCCTGAGAAATATGATGGAGTGGAAATGCCGGGACGGAGCGAAGGTTCTAGCAGTCGGCAACTGCCGGCTGAGCCGGGTAGCCCGCGTTCTCCAGGGCGGTCAGCAGCGAGGCTTCAGACCTTTCCGATCTTACGGAGATATTGCGCCTGCCCAGGTCTGCTTCGACCTGCGCGTCCGAGTCGAGCTTTTGGATCGCCTTCGTCACGGCGGCGAGGCATCCGCCGCAAGCCATTCCAGGAATGTGAAAACAATACATGACAGAATCCTTGATAAGCCGGGATCCTGTGGTCGGTAAGGCTTCCTATCGTGGCAAGGTCAATCGCCGGGGCGTCAATTCGGCCCGCTGGCCCAAAAGAACGTTTCGGTCATAACCAAGAAAAAGCTATTCAGGTCCATCAGCGCTATTCCATGCTGACGTGATAAGGTTATATGTGCGGCGCAGCTTGGCTGTTGGGCAAATCATTCTTTGAGTCATTGGTAGGAAGGAAATTATGAGGGTCGTGACCCATAGCGGGACATTTCACGCGGATGATGTGTTCGCATCCGCTATTCTACGTGCCGCTCTTGGGGACTTCGATTTCGTTCGTACCCGCGACCAATCGGCCATAGAGAGAGCCGACATCGTCTTCGACGTGGGCGGCGTGTACGATCCGTCGAGGGGACGCTACGATCACCATATGCGGGATCTTCCGCGCCGGGAGGACGGCACTCCCTACAGCTCCGTTGGCCTGATCTGGCGCGATTATGGCCGCAACGCCCTGGAACGCTTCCTGCCGGGAATCGAGGAGAATGCCCTGGACGTCGTGTGGCGCGACATCGACACCGGCATCATCCTGTCCATCGATCTGGCCGATAACGGCATCTCGGCCGCGAGCCCGGGCCATCTGGCCCTGCTGATCGAGACCTTCAATCCGACCTGGGACAGCACGCAAACCTATGATGAAGCCTTCGCAGAGGCTTCCGAACTGGCTGACGGAATTCTGCTGCGGGCCAGCCGCCAAGCCTATGCGGAGGCAAAGGCCATGGCCTCCGTGATCGAAGCGGCTACGAGGGGCGGTCATCATCAGGTCATCGTGCTCGACCGCAAGCTCCCCTGGGAAAAGGCCGTGTTCGAAGGCGGCCTGACGGATGCGCTCTTCGTCATTTACCCGAACGAAGATGCCACCGCTTGGTATTGCCGCACGATTCCGCCGGAGCCCAATTCCTTCGGGCAGAGGCTGTCGCTGCCGGAAGCCTGGCGCGGCCTTCAGGAAGAAGCGTTCTCCAAGGCTGCCGGCATCCCGGACGGGGTCTTCTGCCACCCGAGCGGCTTCATCTGCGGAGCTCGCTCCAAGGCCTCGGTCGTCGAGCTGGCGGAGCGGGCCATTGCGGCCGGTCGGCAAACCGGGGCAATCTGACGGCATTCACATAGCCTGCCCCTAAAACCGGGATGGATGCCTTCTCATGTTTTTGACCAATCAGGATGTGGTCGAGCTGACCGAATGGCGGCGTGAACTGCATCGCCATCCCGAGATTTCGGGAGAGGAATCCCAGACCGCTCAGACTGTCCAGGCTCTGCTTTCCTCGTCGGGTGCCGACAGGATTGTCACCGGCCTCGGCGGACATGGAGTCGCCGGCATCTTCGAGGGGCGGGAGCCCGGACCGACGGTGATGTTCAGAGCCGAACTCGATGCCCTGCCGATCCAGGAAATTTCCGACGCGCCTCACCGCTCGGGCACTCCCGGCAAGGCTCATCTTTGCGGTCATGACGGCCATATGGCGACCCTGGCGGCGCTTGCCCGGGGATTGGACCGGCAACGCCCGCAGCGCGGACGCGCCATTCTGCTTTTCCAGCCCGCCGAGGAGACAGGGGCCGGAGCCGCCGCCGTGGTGGCCGATCCGCAGTTTCAGGAGATCGCACCGGATTTCGTGTTCGCCTTTCACAACCTGCCGGGAATGAAGTTCGGCAAGGTGGCTTTGATCGAAGGGCCCGTGAGTTGCGCGTCGCGCGGCATGCGCATCGTTCTCACCGGCAAGACTGCCCACGCCTCGATGCCTGAGACCGGGCTTTCGCCCATGAACGCGGTCGCGCAGCTCATGCCCGCGCTTACGGGGCTGGGAAGCGGCGGCCCGATGGACGAGAGCTTCGCAATGGTGACCATCACCCATGCGCGGATCGGCGAGCCTGCCTTCGGCAGCGCGCCCGCTCACGGAGAGATCTGGGCGACCCTGCGCACACTCACCGATGCAGGCATGGATGATCTCGTCGCGAAGGCCGAGCGACTGGCGAAGGATGCCGCAGGTTCAAGCGGCCTGTCGGTCGAGATTTCGTACAACGACGTTTTCCCCCATAGCGAGAATGCGCCTGAGGCAGTGGCGCATCTGCGCCGTGCGCTCGATGCCGAAGGCGTCCCGCATGATCGCGGCAATCTTCCCATGCGCCCCTCGGAGGATTTCGGGCATTTGGGGGCCAAGGCTCCCGCCGCCATGTTCTTCCTCGGCGCGGGCGAAAACCATGCTGCCCTGCATAATCCGGATTACGACTTTCCGGACGATCTCATCGCCATCGGCTCGCGAGTCTTCATGCGGACCTTGCGGGACCTGCTGGGATAGAAACAACCCGACAGGATGTTCGGGTATAAATGCAAAGGCCCCGTCCGAGACGAGGCCTTTGCGCCACATTCACTTGCTGTTCGATGATCAGGGCCGCTTCGGAATCTCGAGTCCGCGCTGTACGGCAGGGCGGGCGAGGCCGCGTTCCAGCCATGCGGGAACGTTCTTGAGCGTCTCGTAGTCCACGAGTTCTCCCGCGCCGTAGAAGCCGACGAGGTTGCGGACCCAGCCGAGCAGGGAAATATCGGCGATGGTGTATTCGTCGCCCATGATCCACTGACGGCCTTCAAGGCGTGTCTCGAGGACGCCGAGCAGGCGCTTCGACTCCGCGCGGTAACGCTCCAGGGGGCGCTTGTCCTCGATCTCGCGTCCCGCGAACTTATGGAAGAAGCCGAGTTGGCCGAACATCGGGCCTACCGCCGCCATCTGGAAGAACACCCACTGGATCGTCTCATAGCGCCGTCCTGCGTCCTTCGGCAGGAGCTGGCCGCTCTTTTCCGCGAGGTAGAGCAGGATCGCGCCGGACTCGAAGAGGGCAAGCGGCTTTCCGTCGGGCCCATCGGGATCGATGATGGCCGGGATCTTGCCGTTGGGGTTGAGCGACAGGAACTCCTCGGTCCAGGTTTCGTTCGCGCCGATATTGATCGTGTGCGGCTCGTAGGCGAGGCCGATCTCCTCCAGCATGATCGATACCTTCACGCCGTTGGGTGTCGGGAGCGAATAGAGCTGCAACCGGTAGGGATGCGCTGCGGGCCAGCGGCGGGTGATCGGGAAAGCGGAGAGGTCAGCCATGAAATGCTCCTGAGGTCGTGCCTGTGATTGAACCCAGGCCTCCCTCAACTGTTAACGGCTCGTCTGATTCAGGGAAAGGGAGCGGCATGGCCAGGAACGATGACGGTTCTGTGTCGAGGCGAGAGATGGTCGGCGGTGCGGCTGTCGGCTTGGCGTCCGTCGTGGCCGGCCCGGCCGCAGCGCAAACCGCGAGCACAGGGAGTGTCGCCATGGAAGATCCGACCACGAAATATCCGAAGCCTCCATTCCGCTCCCAATCGCAGCCTTGGCCGGGTCTCGCCGGGCAGATGGAACCGCGTCCCGACCATGGCGAGACGAGCTACAAGGGCTCGGGCCGGTTGCAGGGCCGCAAGGCGTTGATCACGGGTGGCGATTCCGGCATGGGGCGCGCGGCTGCGATCGCCTTCGCCCGCGAGGGCGCGGACGTGGCGATCAGCTATTATCCCAGCGAGGAGCCGGATGCCCGGGAGGTGATCGCGCTCATTGAGAAAGAGGGCCGCAAGGCGGTGGCTCTTCCAGGCGACATTCGGGACGAGGCTCTTTGCCAGCGCATCGTTGCGGACGCTGCGCGCGAACTCGGCGGACTCGATATCCTCGTCAACAACGCCGCGCGCCAGCAGCAGCGCCAGTCGCTTCAGGACATTACGAACGACGATTTCGATGCGACGATGAAGACGAACATCTACGCGATGTTCTGGATCACCAAGGCGGCGCTGCCGCATCTCAAAGCGGGATCGGCGATCATCCAGACCACGTCGGAACAGGCCTACGATCCGTCGGAAAACCTTGTCGATTACGCCATGACAAAGGCAGCGATGATGAGCTTCACCAAGTCGCTCGCCAAGCAGTTCGGCCCCAAAGGCATTCGCGTGAATGGCGTTGCGCCCGGTCCGATCTGGACGCCGCTTCAGGTCAGCGGCGGAGCCACGCAGGAGAAACTGCAGCAATTCGGCGGCGACACGCCCATGGGCCGTCCCGGCCAGCCGGTTGAGCTGGCTTCGATCTACGTGCAGCTGGCCGCGTCCGATGCAAGCTATGCGACCGGTCAGGTTTATGGCGCAGCCGGTGGCAGCGGGCAGCCCTGACCGTTTTAGGAAGAGCGGCCGCGACTGACGACGCGCGGCAGCAGATCCTGCTTGCTGCCTGCCGTGACGACGATGCGCTTTACCTCACCTCTGAGGAAGGCTTGCAGGAAGCGGTTGTAATCCTTGAACGACACGCAGCCGTTCGAATCTCCGTTCGGCCCGAGCATGTAGCTGTGGGCCAGGATTCCGTTGCGGCCATAGATGGCGGCGCTGCCGCCGACCGGATGCATGCGGATGGCGCGTACGCCATGGAAGAGCGCCTCGCGCTCGGTGAGAATGTAGGTGCCGGGCGGCGTCGCCCCTTTCATGCGCACATTGACGAAGCGTGGATCATCCATCTTGTCGCCAAGACCGGAATGCGCCTCCAGCCGCTCGCCGTTGGGCATGATGACGACCTTGGCGCTGATGTCGTAGACCGCCGTCTTGTCACCGGCCACGATCGCGGGATTGAGACGGCTGCTCGGTGCGATGCTTCCCGTGTTGATCGCGGCATAGCCGAGAGCCGCTTCGGGCGGGGCCTCGCGCTTGATGCCGAAAAACTTCTCGAAGAATGACGGGTTGCTGTCCGGTGCGCTCGGGGCTGCGGCCACCGTCATGGGCACGGAAACCGGCGCACGCGCCACTCTCGGCGTCTCAGGTTTCTGAGGCGCTGCAATCCGGAACTCGGCGGGGCGCGGTACCGGCAGCGGCACAGGCTGAGGAGCCAGTGCGATCTTCTGCTCGGGGATGGGGTCGCTTACGTCTTGGACAGCCGGGGCCGCAGGGGTTGCCGCAATGGCGACACGCGGCGCGTTGAATGGCCTGAAGGTTGCTGCAAGCGGTGTGTTATGCGCGAAGGCAAGCGCTTCGGCTTTCAGCGTGAGCCTGGGATCGACCGGGGACCATTCATCCTGTTCGGGAGCAACGTCCATGATGGGAGCCGGAGCAGAGGCCGGGCTTGCAACGAGGCTTGAAACCTCAATCTCGGAAGATGCGTCCTGAGTCTGAAGGTTCGCATAGAAGGCGACGGGGCTCATGGAGATCGCCACGAGAGCAGCCGTCATGAAGAAACTGCGCCGGCTCTTCCGCCGAATGCGGCGTGACGGATAGGGGTAATGCACCATGGCGAACTCTACGCAACAACTCAGCCGCGCACGGTAAGTCTCAGCTCAAAACAGCCGCTCCTGGACGACAGGATTTACCGCGCGCGAAAGAACACTTTCACGACGGCTATTGAACGCCTGTTTGGTTAAAACATGGATAATCGGCTGCTCGCCCTTTAACGCTGCGGGACTGTATCCGGGTTCGAGGGAGTTTGCTTGATGGTTTCCTGTCTGGCCGCTCTGCCGGGTTCTTCCTCAAAATCCGTGTGAGTTTCACGAGGCGAGAAGAGCAAAATGACGGCAGCGGCGGCGATTGCGGCCAACGCCACCCAGCTGCGAGGCCCCATGATGCGCTCCGGAGGGAGAAAATATCAGGGCGCAGAACACGCGCGGGCTCCTTGGCCGAGGCGCATTCACCCGGGAGAAGTGGCTCAAGCCTTGAGATCGAGATCCATCTCGAATTGGCTGATGGGTGTCTGTTCAAAACCCATTCGGGCGATGAACCCTGCTGCGAGCTCCTCGGGGAAGTTGGCGGAGATCACGATGTCCTGCTGCGGATGAGCGGCGGCAATCGAGGCGATCATCCTGCGGCCCGCACCGCGTCCGCGCGCATGGCGCGGCACCACGAGGGTGCGCAGGCTCAAGAGGTTGGGCTGAGGGGTTGGTTCCACAATGGCGAAGGCGTCGTCGGCCAGCGCCAATCCGCGCGCGGGTGCGGTGCAGGCAGCCAGTGTTTCCGGCGCCATGAACCAGGGCAGGTCGGGCGCGCCTTCCGAGGCGACCACGCGGGCGACCGTGAGCGGGTCGATCTCGACGAGATCGGCCACGTCCGCCGGGGGCACCGATCCTGCAAGGCGGCGATAGCCGACGAGGTTGCGCCGGATCTTGAAGCCCAGGCTTTTGTAGAGCCTCACGGCGGGCTCGTTGGAGGCGATCACCTCAAGCAGCAGACGGCGGTCACCGAGTTCGCGCAAGGCGCCCATCACCGAAAGCAGGGCCGAGCGTCCAAGGCCCTTGCCACGGAAATCCGTCACGATGCCCATGGCGCCGATCCGCGCCGTCCAGCCCCGGCGAACCACGAGAACGATCGCCACCGGGCGCTCGCCGTCCACGAAGACCCGGCTAGCCTGGAGATCGAGGTTTTCCCGCCGGAACCGTCCGTTGAATGCCTCGCCCGTCATCGTCATGGGCACGACATAGCCTTCGAAGCACGCCGTCATGATGGCGGCGAGGGCGTCCGTGGTGAACGCCAGGGCAGGGCGGCTGATCACGCCAGCGGGGAGAGACATGGGGAACTCCGGTAAGTGCCGAGTCGGCTGCGAGTGGCAGATACAATATCACGTCCGGTTGGCGCATCAATCGTATGGCACTGCGCCGCACTAATCGTCCCATCATGGCCGGGACAAGCCCGGCCATCCCAATGTCCATTCTCTCCGCTCTTGTTCAGGCAGTCTGGATCACCGGCATTCTGCCATGTCAGTGCCGGACGCCCAGTGTCAGCAGGTAGGTCCGCGGAACGCAGATGCCGGCCTCGTTCCTGAACGTCTCATGGAATGCGATGAAGTCTTTCCGCAGGTCCGCCTTGCGCCCGTCGTCGAGGCTCGTGGCGAGCGTTTTCGTCGGGCCGTAATTCTTGGAAAACATCTCCCATGCCGCTTCGCCGCTGGGCTCCCGGTAATAGGACGTGCCGTTCTCGAATTTCAGGTCGAACGCGTCTCCCAGAAGCTCGCGCACCCGTTCCGGCTTGCCCCACTCGAAAGGCGAGGGCGGAGGAGGGTTCGGTGGCGCAGGCATGTAGGTCTTCATCACCTTGAACATCTCGAACAGGTTGCTATCCGGAAGCCATGTGGTGAGTGCGATCCGCCCGCCCGGACGGGTTACGCGGGCAAGCTCGGAAGCGGCGGATTCCGGACGGGTGGCGAACATGATCCCGCAGGTGGAGATCACCGCGTCGAACGAGGCATCGGGAAACGGCAGCGCCTCCGCGTCGCCGACGCGGTACTCGATGTCGAGGCCTTCCGTCGAGGCCCGCTCCCGCGCGGCTTCGATCAGGTCGGTTCCGAGGTCGAGCCCGGTCACATGCGCCCCGCGCCGCGCCACGATCCGGGATGTCCAGCCGGTGCCGGTGGCGAGGTCGAGAATGGTTTCGCCCGGCTGCGGGTTCAGGCGCAGCACCGCATGCTCGATGGAATCCGCAATGCCGCGGCTGATCCCCTCGTAACCCGCGCCCCCGGAATTCCACACCGAGGCAGGCTTCTCGTTGTGCGGCTGGATGGCAGACATTGATGTCGCGTTGGTCATGGCGTCCTCCTTGCTGGCGGGCGGCGGCGCGCGGCCGCCGACACTAGCGGGAGGGTCTAAGATAAGGGCCGCCGATAGCGGGCCTGAAAAAGGCTGCCTTCCCGCCGTGTTGGGTTGCGCCGATCATGGCGCCCGGCAGCGGCAGCATAATGGCAACGCTGGCGCGCTACTCTTCTTGGCCTAGAGCGAAGGGCCTACTTCCCGGCGCGAACCAATCCCGGTAGGACAAGGTTCCAGGTGAGGGCGGCATACCAGCCCTACGCTCTCGACATTTGCCGCGCGGCGGCGGACTGAGTTACCCCAGATCATGGCTATTCGTGATTTCCTCCTGATGTTCGTCGTCTGCTTCATGTGGGCGGCGCATACGGTCGTCAGCAAGATCGTGGTGTCTGGCATGGAAATCCCGCCGCTGTTCTATGCAGCGATCCGCTTCGGTATCGTGGGCCTTGTCACCCTGCCGTGGCTGCTGCCTGCCCCGAAGCCCACATGGCGCATGGTGGTGGTCGGCTTCCTCATGGGTGGCGGCGGCTTCGCCTTGTTCTTCCTCGGCATCGGCACGGCGACCCCTTCGAGCGCCTCCATCGTGGGACAGCTCGGGCTTCCGATCACGACGCTGCTTTCCGTGGCCATGCTGGGCGAGAAGATCGGCTGGCGGCGCGGGCTCGGCATCGCGCTCACCTTCATCGGCGGCATGCTCGTCATGTGGGACCCATCGAGCGGGTTTCCGCTTTCGGGCGGTCTTTTGCTGGTTCTGCTCGGGGCCGCGGCCGGTTCGCTCGCCGCCGTGATGATGAAGCAGATCAAGGGCGTCCGGCCCATGCAGTTCCAGGCCTGGATCGGGTTGGCCTCGGTGGTGCCTCTCACCCTCCTGACCGTAGGACTTGAGACGGGGCAGTTCGCGCGTGCCATGGAGGCCGGGTGGCCCTTCGTGGCGGCCCTGCTGTTTTCTGCCCTCATCGTGTCGCTCGTCGCCCATACGATCTATTACACCCTGATCGGCAAATACCCCGCCAATCTGATCGCCCCTCTGATGATCATGAACCCGCTGCTGACAGTGGCCATGGGCATCGTCGTGACGGGCGACCGCTTCGATATGAGGATGGCGTTCGGGACGAGCATTGCCCTGTGCGGCGTGCTGATCATCGCACTCAGACGTAACCACGTCATGCCCCTCGCCACGGTGCTGTGGAGCCGGTTTCGCTGAAGGAAAGGCCGGGGCCCTTCGGTGAGCCCGATATTTCCGACACGGTCTTTCTCGTCGCTTCTCGCATGCTCTCCGGTGTCATCCGCGCGAAGGCATGGATCCATAACCACGACGTCATCAGAAAAAGCGTAAGGGAAAGGGCTCTGTTCTGCCACCGTGGCGTTCATGGATTTCCACGCTTGCAGCGCGGCCCTTTGGGTCGGGCTCTGCTCCTCATCATGTGACGCGCAAAAGGTTTTGCATAAGACCGGCGCGCCAAGCGTGTGCCTAGCGGCCTTCTCCACGGATCGCAGAAATGAGCATTTCCGCAGCTATCATTGCTCCGTCGCCGTGAATCCTCTTGGCGATGGCGGTTGCTCTCTCGCGGGTTTCCGGCGCCAGCGCTGTCCTGAGGGTAGGTAAGAGCGATCCGGTTTTCGGGGCTGGTCCGTCATGCGCCGCGCCGATGCCCAGTTCGGTGATGCGGCTGGCCCAATAGGGCTGGTCTGCGCCTTGGGGCACCACCACCTGAGATGCACCGGCGCGTGCCGCCGCTGTGGTTGTGCCTGCTCCCCCATGATGCACGACGGCCGCGACGCGGGCGAAAAGCGCCTGCTGATTGACCTCGCCGACAGCAAAGCAGTCTTCCCGCTTGTCGATCGGCGCAAGATCGGCCCAACCTCGAGCGAGGATCATGCGGCGGCCTTGCGCGCGGACAGCCTCTACGACGACGCGTGCAGGGTCTTCTGAGGCGTGCATTGCCATGCTGCCGAAGCCCACATAAATCGGGGGAGCGCCGGTATCGAGGAATGCTTCCAGATCAGGCGGAAGCGGACGCGTGTCCGGCATGATCCATGCGCCCGTCTGTACCGCGTCGACAAGATCCGTCGGCTGCCATGGGCTGAGGATGGGGTCCGATGCCAGCCATGGACGACGCGTGAAGACATGGTCCCGGACATTGTCCACTCTTGGTAGGCCAATCGATGCGCGGTGGTTGTTCACCGCTGCGCCGAAGAGCGCGTTCATCGCCTGAACATTGAATTCCCACAGCGCCAGGTTGCCGGTCACGTCCGGCGGATGCGGCCAGCCGGGATATTCCATGGGTGGATGGTGCGGCGATGGCAGGATGATTGGATAAAACGCCGCAAAGATAAAAGGGATGTCGAGCTTTTCAGCCACGGACTTCGCGGCTGCCACGGACGGGAACAGGCCTGTTGCGACGATTGCATCGCAGCCCTCGGCGGCCGCAAGGATCGCATCGAACTGCGCCGGGACCATCGTGTCTGCCAGCTGGGGCAGTCTGAGGCCCGATTGTTTCGCCGAGGCTATCCATTGGCGCACAGGCATAAAGGCTGGTGCCAGCGGCAGACCGACTTGCTTCAGCAGCTCCACAAATTCTGGATCGGAGGGAGCGCATACCACCGCCTCCGCGCCAATCGCCTCCAAGGACAAGGCAAGGCCTAAAAGCGGCTGAACATCTCCACGCGACCCGTAGGTCGATAATAGCACCCGCATCTTCACTGCTCCCTCACATTGGAATCGAGGGCAGCATTTATGGGCTATGACCGGGGTCTTGCCGCAAGCCCGGGGTGCGCTACAAAACACCAATAGGGAGGCGTGTTGGCTTCTCAATTCTCCCACAGGCTGTGAACGTATGCTCGCTCGCCGAGCGATGGCGAGGCGTTAGCCCAAGTCGGCTTCCTCCATAGGATGCGTAGCAAGAAGGCCGGTCCAAGTCCCTGCTGGCTCCTGTTTCGAGCTCACGGACAGTCCGGGTTCTTCAAGACGTGATCCCTTGTCAACGCCGCGCCGTTCTGTCGCGTGCGGCCCGCCCACACGCCTGCGGAGAAACGACGCCAAGCATGGCGCACAGGATAACCCAGCTACGAAATTGCCAAGGAGCTGTCCCAAATGATCAAGCGCCTCGTTCTGGGGGGATCATGATGGATTGCCCTGGAACGTCCGCGCGAACGGCGTGGAGAAAGGCCTGCGTTGAGGCTCAACATGATTGAGATGTCGGATGCGGAGAATGTCATCCGACCGTGCCTCGACGCATTCCCCGAAGGGTTCAGAAGCGCAGAGAGCAGGGTGCGCGCTTGAGACGATAGCGGCCACGAGAAGGAGTGCACGATCATGAAGAAGCGGTTTCATTCACGCCAGATCGTCGCGCTTTCGCTCGTCCCAATCATTACGGCAGCACCAGTGCTGGCTGCTCCGGGCGTCACGACCAGCAACGTCAATTTCCGCGCAGGCCCAGGAACGCAGTTCTCCTCCATTCGCACGCTTCAGGAAGGAACGGCGGTCGATATCGGTGATTGCGAGGATGCAGGAACGTGGTGCGCAGTCACCGTCGACGGGCGCAGCGGCTTCGTGAGCGGCCGCTATCTCCAGGAGAAAGAGGCCGAGGGTTGGCCGCGATCCTACGAGACCGGCAAGGGGCGCATGATCCTCTATCAGCCGCAATTCACCGGGTGGACGGACTTCAAGGACATCGAGGCTCTGGTGGCCGCCGAGTTTCTCAAGAAATCCGATGCCAATCCTGTATTCGGCGTAATCGGATTGAAGGGCAAGACCTCCTATGACGAGGATGCTCATGAGGTCGTGATCACCGATATCACGGTCACCGAGCTGAACTTTTCGGGCCTCGACCGCGAGGACCTGAAGGCGCTTTCGGTCGAGACCGGCAAGATCCTGCCGACCGGCCCGATCACCGTGCCGGAGGCTCGCGTGACCGCGAGCCTCGCCGAGCAGAAGCGCATGACCGATGTGCAGGGGCTCAAAGCCGATCCGCCGCCGATCTTCGTGTCGACGTCTCCGGCAATCCTCTTGCAGACGGACGGCGAGCCTTCCTATGCGCCGGTCAAGGGCAAGGCGGGACTCTCGTTCCTGGTCAATACGAATTGGGATCTCTTCCGCATCGACGATGGCGGCACGCTCGTCCTGCGCGACGACACGCATTGGCTCACAGCAGGCGCGATAACGGGCCCGTGGACACCGATATCCGAACTGCCCGCCGTACTGAAGGAACTGCCCGACGACAGCGACTGGGCCGACGCCCGCGGCGCCATGCCGCCCGAAGCCTACAATGGTGCGGTGCCGAAGGTGATCGTCGCGGACAAGCCCTCCGAATTAATCCTGTTCGACGGCGAGCCTAAACTCGAGGCCGTGCCCGGGACAGCGCTCGAGTGGGCAGCCAACACCGAATCCGACGTCTTCTTCCACAAGACCGGCAAGCAATGGTACGTGCTGCTCTCCGGCCGCTGGTTCCGCGCCGCGGCGCTGGACGGGCCATGGACCTTCGCGACGCCGGACCTGCCTGACGACTTCCGCAACATTCCAGAGGACGCGCCCTACTACGCCGTGCGTTCATCCGTGCCCGGCACGTCGGAAAGTGCGGAAGCGCGGCTCAAGGCCAGCATTCCCACCACGGCGCGGGTAGAGACCGGCTCGATCACGCCAACAATTGCCTATGCGGGCGATGCGCAGTTCGCGCCGATTGAGACGACCGACCTGTCCTACGCGACGAACACGACTGATACGGTCATCAAGGTCGGAGATCGCTATTTCCTGTTGCAGGACGGCGTGTGGTTCATGGCCGACAGCCCGAACGGCCCGTGGCAACTGGCCCGCGAGGTACCCGAGGCGATCTATCAGATCCCGCCATCTTCGCCTGTCTACAACGTCACCTATGTGCGCGTTTACGACACCGAGCCCAACGCGGTCTGGTACGGCTACACCATGGGCTACCTGTTCAATTTCCTGGCCTGGGGCACTTACGTCTATGGCACGGGCTGGGGCTATCCGGGCTATTGGTACAACTGGCCGGGTTATGGCTACCCGATCTATTACCCGCGTCCCGCCACCTGGGGTCTCGGGGCCTATTACAATCCCGTGCGCGGCATGTATGGCCGCTACGGCTATACCTATGGGCCCTACCGCGGGATTGCGGGCGCAAGGGCCTGGAATCCGGTGACCGGCACCTATGCCCGGGCAGGAGCGGGCTGGGGGCCGCGCGGATCCGCCGGTTTCGTCGGTGCCTATAATCCACGCACCAACGGAGGGGCTTTCGCGGCTGGCGGTCGCAATGTGTATGGAGCCTGGAAATCGGCCGGGGTGAAGCGCGGATCCGAGTGGGCGCGGGTGACGGCGCGGGAGAACGCGGCCGGAGGCTCGGCGCTGCGCTGGAATACGTCGAACGGCCAGGGCTTCATCCGCGAGGGGCGGCGTGGCGACATCTACGCGGGGCGCGACGGCAATGTTTACCGCAACACGGGCGACGGCTGGCAGCGTTTCGATGGCGGCTGGCAGGATGTGGGGCGTCCGGAGCCGGGGGATCTGCTCCAGCGTGGCGAAGGGCGCGAGGGACTGTCGGCTGAGGGACGCGAGCGGTTGCAGGAACGCGGTGGCGGCGAGGCACTCAGAGGTCTCGCCGGAGCTGGTGCCGCAGGAGCTGGTGCCGCATTGGGGCAGCGCCTGAACAGCGGTGAGCAGGTGCGGCGGGACGCAGCCAATCGCGATGCCGTTCGCGAGCGGACACAGCAGCGCCCGGCTTCACAGCAACGCGAGGCAGCCCCACAGCGCCGCGCGGCGGCAGAGCGTCCGGCGGCCCAGCAACGGCCCGCATCGCAGCAGCGGCAGACAACACGACAGAGCCAGGCGCAGCCGCAACGTCCAGCACAGCGTCCTGCTGCCCAGCGTCCGGCACCGCGCCAGCAGCTTCCCGCGAATGTCACGCGTGACGCCCAGTCACGCCATATCGGCAACCAGCGGCAGATGGCGAGCCGACAGAATTACCGGCCACCGGCGCAGTTCTCCCGATCCGGTTCCTTCGGGCCCTCGCGGAGCATGGGGTCGCGCGGCGGCTTCGGGGGAGGCGGGCGCGGCAGCGGCGGCTTCAGGGGCGGTGGGCGCCGCTAGCGCCGAGACGTCGTGGTGGACGCGCAGGCGGCCTTCCCATGTATCCTCCTATCCGGCTGCAACGGCGGGCACCGAGTGCTCGCCATCCCCGGCGCGTCGAAGCACATCCACGAGTCGCATAGGCAAGGGTGAGCATACCTTCATCCCGTCGGCTCGATTTCTTGGTTTGACCCCAAGCTAACGTTGCGGCGCCGAATTGGCGGAAGATCATCGACGCCGTACTTTGATCAATCCGTCTTCCAGCAAGGAGCCGCGCGGTTAGCGAAATCGATGAACCGGACTGGTGCGCGTCCGGTCGCGCGCCGAACTTCATTGGTCAGCCGGTCCTCGGCTCCCTGGGAGATCGCCGTATCCATCGCTGCCAGGACGTGCGCGTAGTGCGCGGCCAGTCCGCCCGCCTCGAAGCGGTCGGCAAGTTCCTGCTCCGTCAGCCGGTGGTGGCGCACCCTGCGGCCGGATGCGGACGAGATCAGGGCCGCGACGTCGTCATAGGACAAGGTCTCCGGACCGGTCAGGATCATGTCGCCGTTGGGGAAATCAGGGGCGGTAAGCGCTTGAGCTGCGGTTGCCGCGATATCCTCAGCATCGATGAACCCCACCCGTCCGTCCCCTGTGGCAGAGTAGATCGCGCCTTCCTCCAGGATGGTTGAAAGGTGTTGCTGCTCGGAGAAGTTCTGCATGAACCAAGTCGGTCTGAGCACGACCCATCGGGGAGCATGACGGTGCAGCCAGGCGTGGACGGCGCCCATCATCGGCCCGCCTTCCTCCAGCGACGAGGCGCTGAGCAGGACGAAGCGCGCGACCCCTCTTTCCAGGGCGCGCTCGAGAAAAGGCATCATCGCAGCCAGCGGCTCGGCGACGTTGGAGGGTGCCACCAGATAGATAGCGGCGATCTCTTCTAAGGCTCCGTTGAACGTGGCCGTATCGGACCAATCGAAGTGGACCGTGGCTGGGCCGTTGGCCGAGCGCGAGGCGACGAGGGTCCGGACATTTTGTCGGCGGAGACTCTCTGCGACCCGGCGGCCTGTCTTGCCCGTGCCCCCGGTGATCAGGATCCGGTCACGCATGGTCACCTCCTGCCGTGAGTGCTGCGCGCAGGGCATCGACCCCGCCGATGGCCCGCAAAGCGATGAGCGGGTTCCAATAGTCGGAGTAGTGTACGATCAGGCCATCCCTGACGGTGATGACCGAGATATAGCGCTGGTCGTAGGGCTCGCCGGTTCTGACGCCACGTCCGACGCAGCCGAACTCCAGGATCACGACCTCAGGGTTCGTGGTGCGATGCACGACGGGTTGGGTCATGCGGTCGATCTGAAGGATCTCCGGGAACCCCTGAAGGTACGATGCGAGAGCCGCTCGCCCGTCCACCCGGGTAACGCCACCTGGCGGCGCATAGGGAAACTCCATCACACCATCTTCGGCGAACATCTCCAGGAAGGTTTCCGCCTCAGGTCGGAGAAGATCGCCGATGACTGAACGAAGCATGCCGGAGAAGGATTCCAGGGGATCGCGGTTGATCTGCATTGACGGCCTCATAGTTCGATGGAACGTTGTCGTTCCATCGAATATGGTGAGCCGTGGATGAAACGCAAGCGTTCCGACGAAAAAAATGAGCCAGGAGGAAAAACCCGCTTGCCCAGCGGAGCTGCGGTCATGCAGCAGTCCGTGACGGAAGCGCTCACGAAGGCATTCTTCGTCGAATGGGCGAGGGTGGGCTATGGGGCCCTCAGCCTCGAAGCCGTCGCGGCACGGGCTGGTGTCGGTAAGGCGGCGCTTTATCGCCGCTGGCCATCGAAGTTGGCGATGGCGAAAGATCGATTGGAAATCATCGGGATCGAACTCGCTGTTGCCCCGGATACCGGAAGCCTTGAGGGGGATCTTCGGGCTATCCTCGGCTCCGTCAGACGCATCTTGCGGCATCCTCTGGTCCGACGCATCCTGCCGGACCTTCATGCGGAAATGCTGCGCAACCCTGATCTTGCGCGTGCCATCCGAGGACGTCTTCAGACGGAGCGGCGTCAGCGCGCGGAGGTGATCATCCGTCGCGCGATTGCCCGAGAGGAGATCGGTCCGGACGTCGATCTTGAGCTTGTCAATGATGCGCTGGGCGGCTTGGTTTATTGGCGTATGATCGTGACGGATGGACGAGCCGACCAGGCCTACATTGATCGCGTGGCAGCCTTCATCGCAGCCGCCCTTCGGGCAGCTTGATGATCGGTCATCTTGGTTGGGCGAGTTGTTCGTATCGCAGTAGCGTGCTCCAGAACATTCGGATGCGAATGACCGCTCCTGGCACTTCTGAGACGTAAGAGCTTGGTCTGCTTTGATGCTTAAGAGCAGACCTTAACGTGGTCGGCTCTACATTACATTTTGACCCGATCCAGACCTTCTCGATCAGCGGAAGCGAATTAGGGAAGCTGCTGCGTGAGCCTTCAGGGAGGTAGCCCCGCGTCCTCCAGCCGGCGTCGTAACTGCTGATGCAGCAGTGAGTCACGATAACGCTCCTGAAACAGGAACCGGGACGCAGTGAAGTTCGGCTTGCTGGCCAGTACCTCCTTCACAAGCCGGCCGGCCTCCTCCGCATGGTCGAGGGCGATCAGAGCCGCCGCTCGATATAGCCGCGAGCGGAAGGTCTGGAACACGAGCCGGCCCAGTGCCTTGAGCGCCTCCTTGTAGCGGCCCAGTGCGTAGTAGGCGACACCGCGCTCTTCGATGCACCACACTGGCAGGAGTGGATCGAGCGCCTCCGCCTCGTCGAGCAGGCGCAATGCCTCCATCGGCTCTCCAATGAATGTCGAGACGGCCGCGCACCGGGCCTTGATGTAGGCATCGGACGGGTTTAACTCCATCGCTCGCCGCATCAGCCTCACAGCCTGATCGAAGTCGCCCTTGAGCAGTTCGAAGAAGGACGCAATCCGGTTGGCTTCAGCATCGCATGGGTCCAGCTCCAGTGCCCGGCGGATGTCGCTCTCGCCGCTCTCGGGGAAGCTGAACTCCGGCAGATCGGAAGCGGCGCAGACCCGCCACGCGTATGCCGCCGCGTAGCTCGGGTCGAGCTCGATGGCGCGCGTGAAGCATTTCACCGCCTCGCGGGAGTGCTCCTCCAGCACGCCGCCGAGACGATGGTGCTCGATGCCGTGCAGCAAGCACTCGAATGCGGACATGTTCTCTGGCGGCTTGCGGCGGGCCGTGATCATGCCGGCGTCTTCCACCCGGCCGAATACGGTCGCCGCGATCCTCGCCGCGACGCTGTCGAGCAGGTCCAAGACCTCTGCGAACGGTCGAGTGATCTTGTCGCCCCATACTACCGAGCCGCTCTCCGTCTCCGTGAGTATGAGACCGATCCGCACCTGATCAGCGATCTTTCTAACCTGTCCCTCCAGGACGTACCGAACGCTTAGTGTGTTGCCCACCTTGACCGGGTCCGGGTTGGCATCGGCAAGTGCAAAGCAGGCGCTGCGGGAGCTGACGAACAGCCGCCGGAAACGAGCCAGTTCGACGATGAGTTCATCCGTCAGACCTTCAGCCAGGAACCGCTGATCCTCGTCTCCTCCCATGACACGGAAGGGCAAGACCGCTAACGATAATGGACGCTTCTCCCCGGTGGGTGGGACTCGGGTCGGAGCGGATTGGAGTCTGTGCCGCGCCAGCTCCTCCCGCAACCGGTAGATGCGGATCGGCTCCGACAGGTTCTTGAGGCGCCGCTCGCCGAGGTCCTCAAAGGCGAAGGGAGAGTTGCGCCGGATGTTGTCGAAGAAGGTCCCGCTTACGCAGATGCTGTCTGGCTCCGCCTGCTGTTGAATGCGTGTTGCAACATTCACTCCGTCGCCGACGAGATCATCACCCTGAACGACAACATCGGCGAGATGCAAACCGAACCGCAGCTTCAGCGGATCGCCCTCTGAGCTGCTGGCCATAGCATTGCGGATTTCCGCCGCGCTGCGCAGGGCATTGATGGCGCTTCCGAACTCCGCCAGGCAAGCATCCCCTGCCGTGTTGAAGATCCTCCCCCCGAGGGAGGAAACTTGCTCCCTCATCAGGCTTTGGCAACGTGCCACTTGCTCCGCAGTGCGCTCTTCGGCGTCTTCCATCAGAGACGAGTACCCGACGATATCGGCCACCATGATTGCAGCTAGGCGGCGTTCCATACCGAACTCCCAATGCCGGTGCTATGCGACTCCGTTGCAGGGTCGAAGCCTCTAGTCAGCTTTCCAGTTTACGCCTTGCTGACTGAAAGGGCGAGGTTCTCTGCCCATACCGAGACCAG
This sequence comes from Pseudomonadota bacterium, assembly GCA_023450615.1. Taxonomy (GTDB): domain Bacteria; phylum Pseudomonadota; class Alphaproteobacteria; order Rhizobiales; family Beijerinckiaceae; genus Microvirga. The sequence goes on from JAEXGT010000042.1 coordinate 30,205, forward strand.
TCAAACCGTAGCCAGAAGCGTAGCTTTCCAGCATCGAAGGGCCGGAGCTGGCACCGCTCGGAAAGTAGACCCAAAGTCTGCTCTCGCGAGGAACACCGGACTTCCCCGGAGGTCAGGGGATCGGCAGAGGATGACCCTTTGCAGACCTTGCATGGCGATTACGACTGTCCCCTTGCGTTGTAGCGAATCCCATCGATCAACAAGGACACCATTCGCCGGGACGCCTCCGTAATCCCACCTTTGCCATCCGGCGAGCAGAGGTGTGCGACAGCCATCAGGAAATCTGACGCTTCGACGTCCGATCTCACGACGCCTGCGGTTGCTGCTGCCTGGAGCAAGCGCGATGCCGCCGGGGCCAAATGCTCCATCAGATACGCGGGCAGGGGATCGTATGCCGGATCACCCGAATGCAGGGCGGCGGCTAAGCCGCGCTTGGCCGCGACGAATTCGATGAAGCGGTTCAGCCAGCGCTCCAGCGCCTCGCCGGGTTCATACTGCTCGGCCATTGCCGAGGCCGCCGCAACGCAGGCATCCACTTCCTTTCGGAATACGGCGACGATCAGGTCCGACCGTTGCGGGAAGTGCCGGTAGAGCGTGCCCACGCCGACCCCGGCTTTCTCGGCAATATCCCGGATAGGGGCATCGACGCCCGATGTCGTGAACACTTCCATGGCGGCATCGAGCAGCGCGGTGAGATTGCGCCGCGCATCGGCACGGGGCTCTCTCTTGGCCTTCTTTTCGGGCAATTCGTCCAAGCCTCTTGATAAGCGGAACGACGTTCCGTATTTAAATGGAATGCCGTTCCGTTTAACACGAAGGAACGGTCATGACCAGTTCGGAAAGGATACTGCCATGCAATACCGATCCCTCGGACGAACCGGCATCAAGGTGAGCCCCTATTGTTTAGGCGCCATGATGTTCGGCAAGATGGGCAACCCCGACCATGACGAAGCCATCCGCATCATCCACAAAGCCCTGGACGCCGGAATCAACTTCATCGACACCGCCGACCGTTACAGCACAGGCGAGTCCGAGGAGATCGTCGGCAAGGCCCTGAAGGGACGCCGAGACAGTATTGTGCTGGCCACGAAATTCCATGGACCCATGGGCGAGGATCCCAACATGCAGGGGAACTCGCGACGCTGGATCATCCGCGCGGTCGAGGATTCGCTGCGACGGCTCGGCACCGATTACATCGATCTGTATCAGGTGCACCGGCCGTCTCCGGACACCGATATCGAAGAGACACTCTCCGCGCTGACGGACCTGCTGCGGGCCGGCAAGGTACGGGCGATCGGCTCGTCAACCTTTCCGGTATCCGAGATCGTCGAGGCCCAATGGGTGGCGGAGCGGCGCGGGCTTGCTCGTTTCCGCACGGAACAGCCGCCGTATTCCATCCTGGATCGCGGCATCGAGCGCGACATGCTGCCGACCTGCCAGCGATACGGCATGGGCGTGATGGTCTGGAGCCCGTTGTCCAAGGGCATGCTTACGGGCAAGTACCGCAAGGGCCAGGCCATGCCCGACACGCTGCGCGCCAAGTACTTCACGAAGCAGTTCTCCGACGAGCGCAGCCTAGAGGCCGTAGAGCAGCTGATCGTGCTGGCGCAGGAGGCCGGGCTGCCGCTCACGCATATGGCTTTGGCCTTTGTCATGGCTCATCCCGGTGTGACGTCAGCAATCCTTGGGCCGCGAACCATGCAGCACTTCGAAGACCTCCTGGCAGGTGCCGAGGTGCGGCTCAGCGAGGACGTGTTGGATCGGATCGACGAGATCGTTCTGCCTGGGATCGACGTAGGCCTCAACGAGGCCAATTACATGCCGCCAGCCCTCGTCCGGCCCGAGCTTCGTCGCCGCCCCGCAGGGGAACGGGCCGCGGCTTGACAACGGAGATGCAGGACTGGGCGTGTGAGCCCGGTCCTGCCGCATTTGCGAAATGGTCAAAAGGTCGGCTGACGGAGGGGGTAACGGATATTCCCGAGGCGTCAGCAATTGTCTCGGATGATCCTAAGCGGCCACATGCTACGGCAATGCCAGCTCGTCCATGGCGATGACTATCTCTTCGACGCGTATCTCTCGGCAGGTTTCGCGTCGAACATCGCTTGCAGCAGCTTGGCGGAGAAAGCCACGTAATCGAATAGAGCAGATGCGTCGTGAAGGGATGGCGCAGTGATCATTTCCCCTTGATCCAAACCGGAGAGGGCTGCATCGACGCAATCTTCCGTCGTCATGACAATGCTCTCAGGCAGCGGATCAAGGTCACCACCGCCTGCGACGTCCCAGCCTTCGGAGATCACTGCTCCCGGCAGGACAAGCTGCACCTTGACCGCGGTGCCCTCGACTTCATGCTGGAGGCTCTGCGTGAAGAGGAACACATAGGCCTTGGTGGAGCCGTATACCGGAATGCCAGGATAGGGGCTGAAACCGGCACCGGAGCCAATATTGATCAGCGTTCCGGCGTCGCGGCTCTTGAAGGCGACGAGCGCGGCTTTGGACAGCGCGGTCAGGGCCGTGACGTTCAGCGCGATCATCTGCGTGATGGTGTCGTCAGGCGTCTGCGTCAAAGGCTTGAGGGCCGAAAATCCAGCATTGTTGACGAGCAGGGAAACAGAGGCGTCTTCGGACAGGCGCTTCGAAACAGTCCGAATGCCGTCCGGCGTGGAAAGGTCGGCGCTCAGCGCCTCGGCGTTGATCGAGAACCGCTGCTGAAGATCGGCGGCAATGTGCTGCAAGCGATCCTGGCGGCGTGCGACGAGGACAAGATCGTAGCCGCGTGAGGCGAGCCTCTCGGCGTAGACCTTGCCGATCCCGGAGGATGCGCCGGTTACGATGGCGGTGCCGGGCTTTCTGGAATCTGAATGTGTCAAGGCGAATACTCTGGTTATGGTGACGAGGTACTCGCTTGCAGGTATATAGAGTGTACTAGGTGTCAATTACGCACCTAATGTATCCTAAGTATCGTCGAGGAGACCTGATGGCCTATACAGAGGAGCAAGTGCTCGAAACGCTTCCGGGGGTGAGACCGGTCCTCGACCAGATCGCACACAAGTGGTCGATCCTGATCCTCACCTTCCTCTGCGAGGAGCCGAAGCGCTTTAACGCCCTGAAACGTCGGCTGGACGGGATCACCCAAAAGGCTTTGACGGAGGCTCTGAGACGACTGGAAAGAAACGGTCTGATCCAGCGCGAGGTGACGACGGCATCACCCATCGCTGTCGTCTATTCAATCACGCCGTTAGGGCGGACGTTACAGGAGCCTCTTCTGGCTCTTTATGATTGGGCCGTCGAGCATCAAGACGATCTCGCAGCGGCACAGCAGCGCTTTGATGCGAAAGGGTAGGCGGGCTTAACGGATTGTATGTGAGATTGACTGTCCAACGACAGCCATTGGCACTCTGGAGGTCATGGCTCGAAGGCTGCAACCCTCATGAAACCGGACGTTCCGAAAAGTGAACGGACTTCACTGCCTGACCCAAATGCGACCTACAAAGCACAAACAGAGATGTCGCCCGTTTTACCGAGAACCGAGGCATGGGTTCAGGAACATCAAAAGGTTCGGCAATACTGCCCATGAACGAAGGAGATCTTCGGGCTCTGATGAGAACCATCTACTTAGCCTCAAGCCAAGTAATGCGGACTCTGAGGGTTGTTTGTCTTGGGGCAGGTTGGTAAAAGTCAGGGTGAGGCCGCACAGCATCAGAACGTCCGGTTTTAATATTTTGATTCTCCCCCAGCTTCTTGACTTTCAGCATGACCATGTCATTTCCGGTTCCCTCCAATGAGGCCGAGCGGCTACAGGCATTGCATCGCCTGAAGATCCTCAACGGAGGGATGCCATCCGGTATGGACCGGATCTGTTCGGTCGCCCGGGACCTGTTCCAGGTGCCGGTTGTCCTGATGGTGTTCCTGGACGAGAGGCTCGCCTGGATCAAGAGCGATCAGCAGCCCGGCCTGTCGGAAGCGCCCAGGAGCCTGTCCTTCTGCAACTATACGATCATGCATGACGAGGTGTTCGTGGTGAATGACGCCAGGGCCGACCGGCGCTTCACCAATCATCCTTATGTGACCGCCGACCCACCGTTGCGGTTCTACGCCGGCGCGCCCTTCATCACCGAGCCAGGGATCCGGATCGGATCGATCTGTCTGGTCGATCATGTGCCCCGCGACTTCACGCCCAAGCAAATGAACCTGCTCGCCAACTTGGCGCGGCTAGCCATCGACGAGTTGTGGCTTCATCATCTTCAGCAGGTCGGCTTGGCCGCCGCAGAGGTGGGCGCCCAACGGGCATGCGGTCTCGACTTCCTCATCGGCCCCACCATGACCGCCGCCCAGGTGCGGGCCGGGCGGGGCATGGTCAACTGGTCTGTCCGGGAGCTGGCGGAGGTAGCCGGTGTCGCCCCCATGACGATCAAACGCTTGGAAGCCAAGGATGATGCCCTCGGCGTGAGTGATGAGAGCGCTAGGGCTGTCCGGGAGGCGCTGGAGCAGGCAGGAGTGGAGTTCGTCTTCGAGCCAGGGGGCAATCCGGGCGTCCGGCCCCGCTAGGCATCCGCCCTGGCAAACGGGGTCTCAAGGTCGCCCTAAGGCCTCGTTAACTTCTTCTGGTCTAAATTGTTCCAGGTGGCCCGCAGGAGCCCGAGACCGCGCCCGTCCTTGTGAGGCTTCATCTCAGGAATGTGCGGATATGCGCGCAACGAGAACCACAAGGACGTGTGAGTGATGTTTGCATTCCGGTCAGCAGGCGTGATGAAGGCCAAGCTCGACGCGCTCGACCGCTCCCAGGCCGTGATCGAGTTCGGGCCGGATGGCACGATTTTGACGGCGAACAGCAAATTCTTGACGGTGCTAGGCTATAGCTTGGACGAGATCCGGGGCAAGCACCACAGCCTCTTCCTGGATCCGGTTGAGAGGGCAAGCCCCGAGTACCAGGCGTTCTGGGGTGCGCTCAATCGCGGAGAGCATCGGGTGGCAGAATACAGGCGGATCGGCAAAGGCGGGCGCGTTGTCTGGATTCAAGCCTCTTATAACCCGCTAGTCGGACGGGATGGAAAGACTAGCAAGATCGTCAAGTTCGCCACCGACATTACGCAGGAGAGGCTGCGCCGGGCTGAATTGGAGAGCCAGATTGCCGCCATCCACCGGTCCCAGGCTGTGATCGAGTTCAGGCTCGACGGCACCATCGTGACGGCCAACGAGAACTTTCTTGCGGCTATGGGCTACAATCTGGAGGAGATCCAGGGGCAGCATCATCGCATGTTCGTGGAGCCGTCGGCTCTTAGCGGCACGGAATATGCCGCATTCTGGGCTGCCTTGGGCCGGGGCGAGCCCCAGACGGCGGAATACAAGCGCATCGGCAAGGGAGGGCGGGAGGTCTGGATCCAGGCGTCCTACACTCCTATTATTGATGCGAACGGCCGTCCCTACAAGGTAGTGAAATTTGCCACCGATGTGACACCGCAAGTCGCAGACCGGATGCGCCGGGGCGATCTCCAGAAGGCCATTGCCGCCGATCTCGGCGAGATCACCAACGCGGTTGGCGATGTCACCCGTCAGACGGCCCATGCCGCGGAAGCGTCCAAAGAGACTTCGGCGAATGTTCAGATGGTGGCCGCTGGCTCAGAGCAACTTGCCGCATCAGTGAGCGAGATCAGTCAGCAGGTCAGTCATGCCCTTGCCATCTCTACCGCTGCCGTGGAGCAGGGGCGCAAGACCAACGCCATTATGTCCAGTCTTGCTGAAGCGGCCCAGAAGATTGGCGAGATCACCACACTTATCCAGACTATCGCGTCACAGACCAATCTCCTGGCGCTCAATGCCACCATCGAGGCGGCCCGAGCCGGGGAGGCGGGCCGCGGCTTTGCCGTTGTGGCCGCCGAGGTAAAGGACCTCGCGACCCAAACCGCCAAAGCCGCGGAGGAGATCAGCGGGCAGATCGCGCGGACGCAGGCCACGACCCACCAGGTAGTGGACGCCATCGACGGAATCACCACCACGGTGGCCGACATCAACACCATCTCGGCCGCGATTGCGACCGCTGTCGAAGAGCAATCCGCCGTCACCCGGGAGATGTCGGCGAATATGCAAACGGCTTCGGCGAGCGTGGCCTCCATCAGCAGCAGCATGAACGAGATCGCTCGCTCTGCCGAACTCGTCAACGCTGCAACGATGAAGGTTCGGGCGGCGTCTTCTGCTCTGTCCCAGTAGCCTGGGCATCAATGAGGTGCATGCGTTTGCTCAAGCCCGATGCTTGGACAGGAAGCCCAGAGCCGACAAATGTCTCTTGTCGGCACATCTCTGAAGTAGGCTGAACATCCGCTTGAGGTGCGAGCACCGGACCCTCCGCGCCCGCTCGCGGCTCATGCCAATGCGGGAGTATGGAGCGAGCCACCTTGAGCGGCTCGCTCTTGAGCGTTTAGCTTTTAATGAACGCGAGCAGATCGGCGTTGAGCACGTCTGCATTCACTGTCAGCATGCCGTGCGAGAAACCGGGATAGGTCTTCAGCGTGCCGTTCTTCAAAAGCTTGACCGACTTCAGCGCCGAGTCGGCGATCGGGACGATCTGATCGTCATCCCCATGCAGAACGAGGGTCGGAACGCTGATGGCTTTCAGGTCCTCTGTCTGATCGGTTTCGGAGAAGGCCTTGATGCCATCGTAGTGCGCTTTGGCGCCGCCCATCATGCCCTGGCGCCACCAATTCTGGATCACGCCTTCCTGAACATGAGCGCCCTCGCGGTTGAAGCCGTAGAAGGGGCCAGCCGGAACATCACGGAAGAACTGCGCACGATTGGCCGCGAGAGCGGCGCGGAAGCCATCGAAGACCTCGATCGGCAAACCCTCAGGATTAGAGGCTGTCTTCAGCATCAGGGGAGGGACGGCTGCCACGAGAACCGCCTTGGCGACACGGCTGGCCGGCTGGCCGTGCTTGGCCACATAGCGGGCGACTTCGCCGCCGCCGGTGGAGTGGCCGATATGGACGGCGTTCCTCAGGTCGAGCGCTTCCACCACCGCGAAGGCATCGGCGGCGTAATGATCCATATCATGGCCTTCGCTGACCTGCGCTGAGCGGCCGTGTCCGCGACGGTCATGGGCGATGACGCGATAGCCGTGCTGAAGGAAGGACAACATCTGCGCGTCCCAGTCGTCGGAACTCAGGGGCCAGCCATGGTGAAACACGATCGGCTGCGCGTCCTTCGGACCCCAGTCCTTGTAGAAGATGTCGACGCCGTCCTTGGTAGTGATGAAGCCCATGGTCGTTCTCCTTCGGTAGATGCAGTCTGAGCTGCAAGGTTGAGAGGTGATGACGCTGGTGGGAGCCACTGCGTCAGTGATTATTTATATTGCATTCTATTATATCGCACACAATCTAAATGACTGCATTTCAGCTATGCGATTGTAATGCTTGCGATCATATCGTTCGCAACCTATATCGGCCTGTTTCGATGCGAGCCCCTGTCATGACCAAAGCTAACCAATCCTCAGCCGACCTCGATCTATCCAATTTCCTGTGCTTTGCGGTGTACTCCGCCAACAGCGCGATCGGCCGCGCCTACAAGCCGATTCTGGACCGGCTTGGTCTGACCTATCCGCAGTATCTAGCCATGGTCACGCTGTGGAAGAAGGACGGTCAGACGGTGGGAGAGATCGGCGAGCAGCTCCTGCTGGAAACCGGCACGCTCACCCCTCTGTTGAAGCGGTTGGAGACGGCAGGCCTTGTGAAGCGGACACGGGACACGCAGGATGAGCGGGTGGTCCGCATCAGCCTTACCGAGGAGGGTCGCTCCTTGAAGGCCAAGGCCAAGGCTGTGCCCAAGGAGATCGCCGCCATCATGCAGGCCTCCAACGTGTCCATCGAGGACCTGCGCGCCGCTCTCGTCGCCCTCCGCGACGGTATCAAGGAGCAGACCGCCCCATAAAGCAGATCATGTGCGCGCTGGTTGGGTTGATTGGGCGCGCCCCTGGCGAACACGGCGTGCAACTCGGGACTGCGGCCTATCCACACTGCGAGCGAGGCTTGACATGATCCGTATCATGGAGACCGCTGCCATCGCTCATCAGCCAATTAAAGCTGCGGCCCCAGTGGACCATACCCGGGACGAGGGCACAAATGGCCATGCTTGCCGCGCTGTCAGGGTCTCGGCCCAAGCGCCCTTCAGGTGGTCGCTGGAGGGGCAGGCTACCTTGATTGCCTGACGTCATTGACAACATCGAGAAAAGCCCGCAGGGCCGGCGGCACGGCACGGTGTCCCGGGTAGTACACGGCCGCTTGTCCCGGCTCGTGCGTCCAGGCGGACAGCACCGTCCGCAATCTCCCCTCTGCAAGCGCAGCCTCGGCCGCCCAGCTCGCCACATACGCGATCCCCAAGCCCTGCGCGGCCGCATCCGCCATCAGGCCCTCGTCGTCGAGAACCACAGGTCCGTTCGTATCGACCGTCAGCTCCTGCCCAGCCCGCTCGAACTCCCATCGGTACAGCTTGCCGCTCGGCATGCGGTGACCGATGCAGTGATGATGCTGAAGATCGTCCGGGGTCGTCGGCTCGCCAGCGCGCTCAAGATAGGCTGGCGATGCGACGCAGACGAACCCGATCGGGCGGGCGAGGGGCACCGCGATCATGTCCTTGGGAATGGACTCGATCAGACGGACACCAGCATCGAAGCCGCCCGACACGATGTCAACCAAGCGTCCTTCCACGACGAGGTCCACCATCACATCGGGGAACCGTTCCGTCATATGCGGGAGGATCTCGCGGACGATAACGGCTGCGGCCACCCGCGGGGCATTGATCCGGACCGTGCCGGCCACATTGCCCCGAAAGGCAGAGACCGCGTCCAATGCCTCATCCAGCGATGCCAGAGTCACCTGCAAGCGGCTGAGCAGTTCAAGGCCCGCCTCGGTCGGTGAGACGCTGCGGGTGGTGCGGTTGAGAAGCCTGACGCCCAGCCGATCCTCAAGGCCTCGCATGGCGTGGCTTAACGTAGAGGGCGCCGTTCCGAGTTCATCGGCAGCACGGCGAAAACTGCGATGGGTGGCAACAGCCACGAAGGCGGTGAGATCGTTAAGAGAAGGGCGGGTCATTGATGGGGATTTTGCATCAAGCCATACGGATTTCAACGTCTAATCGCGCAAGTCGACGGCTGTTATCTCATGTTTCAGCAAGGCCGATCCCGACCTCAGCCGGGGGAGCCTTGGAATTAGGTTTTATCTCGACTGAACAGGAGTACAGACATGTCCAAACCCCAAGCGATCTTTCCAGCCAACCGGCACACGCTCTATGACGAGCATCGCTACTCGGCCGCCATCCGCAGTGGCGATCTCTTGTTCGTGTCAGGGCAGGTGGGCAGCCGCGAAGACGGATCGCCGGAACCCGATTTCGAACGACAAGTCGAGCTCGCTTTCGACAATCTGAAAGCTGTCCTTGCGGCAGCGGGCTGCACGCTTGAGGACATTGTCGATGTGACGACGTTCCACACGGACCCTGCCTCGCAGTTTGACGCTATCATGTCCGTCCGGAGCAAGGTGTTCCCTCTGAAGCCATATCCCAACTGGACAGCGGTCGGCGTGAACTGGCTCGCCGGTTTCGATTTCGAGATCAAGGTGATCGCCCGGATTCCAAAGGTCGCCTGAATCATCACTGGATCAGATTTCCAAACCGAGGCTGACGCCCCGAGACCGCGTCAGCCTCGGCTCAGGATCGATCGCACGATGGCCTCGGAACAGAACTGGAAGAGAAGCAATGAAGGCAGCCGTTTACGATAGGGCGGGTGAACCGCACGTCTTGCAGTACAAGGATGTCGAAGATCCCGCATGCCCACCTGATGGCGTTCTGATCCGGATTGAAGCGATTTCCATCGAAGGCGGCGATCTCATCAATCGCGCGTCTACTACTCCGTCGGCGCCGGGACACATTCTGGGATATGCCGCCGCGGGCGAAGTGATCGCCGTCGGCTCGCACGTCCATGACCGGTTTGTCGGACAGAAGGTAACAAGCTTTGACATGGATGGCTCCCACGCCGCCATGCGCGCGGTCCAGGCATCAAAAACCTGGCTCGTACCGGACGGCTTGGGCATGGCAGCTGCGGCCGCATTGCCGATCTCGTTTGGGACCGCTTACCACTGCCTTTTCACACGCGGTGGCTTGAGCGAAGGCGATACGGTACTCATTCAGGGCGGTGCCGGCGGCGTCGGTCTTGCAGCCATTCAACTGGCACATCAAGCCGGGGCAACCGTGATCGCGACTGTCTCTGGACATGAACGCGCGCAACGGCTGGCGGCTCTCGGGCTCACCCACGCGATTGACCATCGCACGACCGATGTGGCTGAAGAGGTCAAGCGTCTGACCGATGGAAGGGGCGTCAGCCTCGTGGTGGATCCAGTCGGTTCGACCTTGAAGAGCTCATTGGCCTCTCTCCAACCAGAAGGGCGTCTGGTGTTCGTCGGCAACGCCGGGAGAGCGTCGCTCGATCTCGATCTTTGGCCCGCCCTTCAGGCAAACCAAACGCTTCTGGGTGTCTTCATGGGCACTCAGCTCGAGAAGCCGGAGGTTTATCGGTCGGTCTCCCAAATGCTGGAGAGAGCGGCCCGGAACGAGCTCGAGGTCACGATCGACCGCACATTCCCGCTTGCGGAGGCGGCCCTTGCACATGCTTATGCGGAGAACAACTCCATTCTCGGACGTGTCGTTCTGCTGCCTTGGGGGGCAGTGGGTCGGATTGGGTTGACACGTGGCGCTGCTGCATCTGTTCCTAGCGTTCTAGATTCCAGATAACTCAAGAATGGAAATTGACGTGGTTCAGCGTGTCGACGATCTGGAAATCAACCTTCTGCTCACTCTGGATGCCCTGCTGCGGGACGAGAACGTGACCCGGGCAGCGGAAAGGCTAGGTATCACCCAGTCTGCCTTGTCCGGGCGCCTGAATAGGCTCCGACAGGTTCTCAACGATCCCCTCTTCATGCCGTCATCATCCGGGCGGGGCGTGACGCCGACGCCGCATGCCCTGGCGCTGAAGCACGAGCTCGATCAGATCCTTGAGCGCTTGCGTGAGTTCGCGCAAAAGTCCCAGGTGTTCGACCCTGCCTCCAGCGAACGGACGTTCAGGATCGCAGCAACCGACAATCCGGCAGCCATCATCGCTCCCGGCCTGCTTCCTCTCATCCATTCGCGAGCGCCTGGCGTGAGGATCGCTCTCACCTTTCCAGACATGGCAAGAATAGGCGCTCATCTGGAGCGCGGAGACGTCGACCTCTTCATAGGAGCGACGGATGATGTGCCACAGGATCTGATTGGCCGCACATTGTTCGATGACGAGTTCGTCACTGCCCAGCGCATTGGCCATCCTCGCGGAACCGGAGCATTGTCCCTCGACGAATTCTGTTCTCTCGACCATTTGCTGATTTCATCGAGTGGCGGCTTGTTCTCCGGGATCATCGACGGAGCGTTGGCGGAACATGGCCGGAACCGCAGGGTATCGGTCTCCGTTCAAAGCTACGCACTGGCTCCGCTCGTGCTCGCCTCGACCGACTGTCTGTGTACGCTGCCTCGGCGCTTCCTTGAACGCTTCACCCACAGCCTGGATCTCTTCGAGCCACCGCTCGAACTTGGAAAGTTCGCGCTGAAGCTCTTCTGGCACTCCAGAATGGCAGCCGACCCGGCTCATCAATGGCTGCGTTCCATGGTGGTGGAAGCCGCCCTCGGCTCGCATGAGGACTTGAGCCATCGGTCAGAGTGATAGGTCGCATTGTCCAAGTCGATTGGTCGTCCGGCCAGCCAGACGCCAAATGATAACGCGCTGCTCGTTCAGCACCCCTGGCAAGAGCAACCCCCTATGCCGACGACCGGTTCGGCAACGAACTTCATCGCTTGGAAAGCAAGACTAATCGACATGAGAACAACGAAAATCCTACTTTCAACGGCATTCGCCCTTATGGCGGCCCTGTCAACGCCGGCCTTCGCCGACACCGGCACACCCGCTGCGGCAAGCTACCAGCAGGTTCCTGACAGCTATTCCTTCCCCCTCGGCGATCTCAAGATCACCGCGCTTTCAGACGGCACGGTCCCCCAGGACCTTCACAGCCTTCTGACGGGGACATCCCATTCCCATACCGACGAGTTGCTCGCCAAGGCCTTCCTGGCGAACCCTGTCGAAGCCTCAATTAACGCCTTCCTCATCCAGGACGGTGTTCGAACTATTCTCGTTGACACTGGTTCAGGTGACCTGTTCGGCCCTGGCAATGGCGGCAAACTGATCGACAGTCTCGCCAGTGTCGGGGTGAAGGCCGATGATGTCACCGATATCCTCATCACGCACATCCACACGGACCATACGGGCGGTTTGGTCCGTGACGGCAAGCCATCTTTCCCGCAAGCGACGATACACGTCGGAGCCCCCGATCTGGCGTTCTTTCTCGACCCGTCGAATGGGCCAAAGATGGGGTATGCGGATCGATACTTCGACGAGGCCATCAAGACGATCGGGGTCTACGAGAAACTCGGCAAGGTGAAGACCTTCGATGACGGCGAGACTATCCTTCCGGGGGTTGAGACCTCGCTCCATCCTGGCCACACTCCGGGAAGCGCATTCTTCACTGCCACGAGCAAGGATCAATCCATTACCTTCATCGGAGACGTGATCCATATCGCGGCGGTTCAATTCCCGGACCCGAACGTGACGATCGTCTATGACGTCAGGCCCGAAGACGCTGCCTTAGCCCGCAAGAAGGCCTTTGCTGATTTCGCCCGGCGCCGTGAACTCGTTGCCGCGCCACATCTGCAGTTCCCTGGCATTGGGCGTATTCGGGCGGAAGCCGGAGGAGCATTCTCCTGGCATCCGCTTGAGTATCGCAACAGGGCCGGCCAATAGCGCGAGCTGAGGTGGATCGTCCAAATCCGGACATGCTGGCCGCACGACACGTGATTAGGATCGGGTGCGCATTCGCGCTCCTGATCCTTTCCCTCCTTGAATTGCGATCTGGGCACCATTGACCGCACGTTCTCCCTCGCTGACGCAGCCGTCTTGAAAGCGGCGTGGCCGGAAAACAAGATCGGTTGATCTAAGCCTGTATCCGGGAAAGTCCGGATACAGGCGATTGGGCGTGATGTTTCAGGCGTGTCTGGAGCACCCGCGTCCTGTTTCATCGATTCATGAGAGGCCTAAGCGTCCCTACCGAGAGCAAGGTCTAAGCAGACGAATGTGCGTGCTCTGGCGTAGTCTTGCCGATGTGCGCGATCTCGTCGGCGACTGCCCTCAGTTCAGCCTCGCGCCTGCCCGCCAAGGCCACGAAGGCTCCCTGACGGGCGGTTGCCTTCGGCATTCACTGAGATCAAAGACGCCGTGGAGAGCCTCAGCGACTACCGCGAACGGCCTGCCGGAACGGTTCGCCTGAACCTGCCCCGCGTGGCGGCCGAGTTCCTGCTGACGTCGAAGCTTCCCGAGTTCGCGGCTCTCTACCCCGATATTCACATCGACATGATTATAGAAGACCGCTTGGCCGACATCGTCGGCAGCGGCTGCGACGCGGGAGTGCGTCCAGGCGAGCTGCTCCAGCAAGACATGATAGCCGTCCGGATGACGCCGGATGTTCGCACAGCCGTTGTCGGATCGCCGGCGTATTTCGAGAAGCATTCGAAGCCGAAGGTGCCGGCCGATCTCGCGGAGCACGCCTGTATCAACTACCGCTTCGCAGAAACGGGAGCGCTCTACCGCTGGCCCTTCAGCAAGGGAAATAAGAGGATGGAAGTCGAGGTGACCGGCTCCCTGACGCTGAACGATGCCGGTCTAATGGTGAAGGCAGCCCTATCCGGAATGGAATTGGCCTGCACGCTTGAGGACAACATTATCCAGGAACTGTCCGATGGACGGCTGATGCGAGTGCTGGAGAACTGGTGTCCGCCCTCTCCAGGCTTCTTACTCTATTATCCGAGCCGGAGACATCTCTCAGGGGCACTTCGGGCCTTCATAGACTTCATGCGACTGGACGGAGATCTGCCCGACAGGTCGCCCAAGGTTGTCCGTCGCTGATGCAGGACGCCATTTACTTTTTGGCTTCGTCAAAGACGCGGCGGGATTCCTCGATCCGAGGCCAGTGATCCCTGATCCATGATGTGAAGCCCTCGAGGGCAGGCAACATGCTCGCGCCCATTTCCGTCAATTCATACTCAACCCGTGGCGGCACCTCCGGGAAGTAATGGCGCACCAGAAGCCCATCCCGCGTTTCGCCTTTCCCAATGCATCGAACCGTCCTGCACACACATCCGTTGAGCAAAGACCGGAACCTTCGATTTCTGCTCTTAGCCTGGACCTCGCGCATGCTCTAACTCCCAGGGGCTGCCAGTGCTCAACACTTCCAAGCCAAAGGAGCAGGCGCTGAAGGGTTGAAGCAGGCCGTTTGCGAGGGATCCGCCTTTAATTGATCGGCGGTCCAACGAATTCGATCCCGTTCCTGTTGCAGATTGCTGCCAGCATCTGCTGATCGGCCTCCGTGAACGGAGCCGCCGGCGGAAGCGCCAGTTCTTCTGCCTGGACCGAGGCCTCACGCACCATGTCTTCGAACGCACCGTTGGAGAGCGTCAGGAAGCGGGCGATCGGCGACACGATGCGGAAGGCATGGACTGTGCCGCCAGGGACGTGCAGGGACTTGCCCGGGCTGGCCTCAAGGGTCCGTTCGCCGACCTTGAAACGAACTTTTCCCTCCAGGATGTAAAAAGTCTCGTCCTCCTCGTTATGGACATGCAGGGGAACGGCGAAGCCTTCCGACATCGTGTGCTCAATCAGGGAGACGCCGGCGGCGCTCTCAGCCTTCGGCAGCAGGATCTTGAGGTAAGCGTTCATAAACCAGCGGTCATTGTCAGTCATGGGATCCTCGATGCGCTCTCGACGCGATGGGTGCCTCGGGTTCCGAGACGCCGGCCGCCATCGGATACGTCCTTTGTAGCGATCGGCGAGCAATCTGATAAGACAGATGATCTGACATCACTGGTCGGATATCTGCCCATGAAGACTTTGGACCCTCTGACGGGTATCGCCGCTTTCCTAGCCGTCGCCGAGACATTGAGCTTTTCGCGTGCCGCCGAACGGCTCGCGATGGCCCGGCCAACGGTGAGTTCGCAGGTCCAGGACCTCGAACGGCGCCTGGGTGTCCGCTTGTTACAGCGGACAACGCGGTCAGTGACGCTCACTGAAGCGGGCGAAGCCTACTATCAGGCGCTGTCGGGTGTTATCCCGCAGATCAGAGAGGCCGAGCGTGCGGCGGCGTCGTTTCAGCAGGAAGCAGTCGGCCGCATCCGCGTTTCAGCCCCGCCCGACCTGGGAGCCGATCATATCGTGCCTTTGGCGTCGGAGTTCCTGAAGATGAACCCCGGCATTTCGATCGACCTTGACCTCTCCCTTGAGGCGGTGAACCTCGTCGAGGAGAAGTTCGATCTGGCCATCCGCGGAACGATCTCCGTCGAGCCGAACGTGATCACCCGGCAGATCGGCTCCTCGCCGATCCTCATCTGTGCCTCCCCAGAATACGTACGCCGCTACGGCCGGCCCATGCGGCCGGAGGATCTCGCCGAGCATTCCTGTCTCCACTTTACCAAGCTGAGGTGGGGCAGGGTGTGGTACTTCTCGCGGGGTGAGGAGAAGCTACGAGTGCCGATCGTACCGCGCTTCGAGTGCAACGACGGGCGAAGCCTCCTGGCAGCGGCTGTTGCCGGAGCGGGCATTACGCTTCTGCCGCAATTCGTCGTGGGGCCGGCGGTGCGTGGCGGAGATCTGGCCGTGTTGCTGGAGGACTGGGAGGTGGCAACCATCCCGATTCATGCAGTCTATCCTGCCAATCGGCACATCGCTGCAAAGGTTCGGACGTTCGTCGGTTTTCTGGCTGAACGGCTTGGCCCGCATCCGGATCTCTCGCATGGTGGCGAGCGTGCGAGGGTCTGACGGATCCTGCCATAACATTCGCAGGTGATCTCCTCTAGGCTAGTCTCCAACGCCGGGTAAGCCATGGCAACCTTCAAATCCACGAGGAAGCCAGACATTAGGAAGAACCCAGGGCTGCCAGTTCACCTCGCGGGAGCTGACCTGTGGGCATATTCTCATGGGGTGACGCTAGACTTCATCCGGCCCGGCAAGCCCACCGACAATGCTTCTATCGAGTCTTTCAATGCACGAGTCCGTGCGGAATGCCTGAACCAGAACTGGTTCATGGATCTGGACGACGCATGCCGAAAGGTGGAGGGGGCGCATTGAGTACAACGAAGTGAGACCGCATGGCGCAAGCGGTGATAGGCCACCGATGGCCTTGCTTCACCAGGCCTTAGGCATGCCTGAGGCTGACCCAGGACCGGAGATTCTCACATGATCCGGTCCACCTTCGGGGATGCAGTCACTCGCCCGGAAAGTTGCATAAGCCGTGGATCACAAATCGGGGCAGGTCCAGACAATCAGGCACTAACATTGATCCCGGACCACCTTATGGGGGCCGACCAATATGCCCTTACACTGTGCTGACATGAGGTTGATTCATCTTGCAACACAGTGAATTAGTGGATCGTCTCCGCTAAAAGTTCATACCTGACTCTGACTGAACTGAGCGTGCGATAGTAGGTCACAAGCGCGCTCCACGGACGGGCAAGTTGTGCCAGTCCTCCGACCGCTGCGACGACCACTCCTATGTTAGTCTGTCCTTTAAGCACAAGCCACGCGCCCAGAACCAATGTCCCAACCGTGCCGAGCGAGGTGAGCATATTGAGAAGCGACTTCGCTGAGAGTTTGAATATATAGATTTGCCGACGTGTGTCATAAACCTTGTCGAAGCCCGCTAAAATCTGCTCGACTGGCCAGGTTCGTACGCCATCGACTGTCTGATCTGACGCTGCTCGAAGCAACGTGAGGCGCTCCCGAATGAGGATGTTCACGCGTCTCTGAGATATTCCCAAAATAATAATTTGAGGAGCCACCGTCGCAACTAACACCAGCCCTAAAAGGGGCTCGCTCACACCAATGTAGAGGACCACGCTAAGGAGGGTTCCAATTTCCACCAGAGGCGTTGCAAATGCCTCACCGGCAAATTGGCCGACGCCTTCTGCCTCAGCGGTTAGCATACTCACAACGGTTCCAGGTGGCAGATCGCTCCTGCCACGATCGCGGGTATATTTACGCACGATCCTTCCGCGAATTTGGCGTACGAGATCCTCACCAAGG
Source organism: Pseudomonadota bacterium (assembly GCA_023450615.1). Classification (GTDB taxonomy): domain Bacteria; phylum Pseudomonadota; class Alphaproteobacteria; order Rhizobiales; family Beijerinckiaceae; genus Microvirga. Next base: position 47,387 of record JAEXGT010000042.1, read on the forward strand.
AGCGCCCCGTGGAACTGGAGGAGGAACTTGAGCACAACGACTAAGAGTGCAACCCCGGCATATTGAAGGCCGAGCGATAGAACTCGTGCATGGGAAGTCCCATAGGCAAATTCATTCACGAGT
>JAEXGT010000077.1 GCA_023450615.1 Pseudomonadota bacterium
CCTTATATCCTTCATCCCCTTCGGGTCATGATGACATCACGGGATGGCGGCGGTGATCCGGCCGCGATCGTGGGCGTTCTTCACGATGTGATGGAGGACTGCCCCGATTGGCCTGCGGAAAGGCTCGCGGCGGAAGGATTTGGTCCTGCCGTCATGGCTGCTCTCGACTGCCTGACACGCCGTCCATCCGAAGACTACATGACATTCGTTGAAAGGTGCGGCCGAGACCCGATTGCACGCGTGGTGAAACTGGCGGACCTCAAGGACAACATGGATCTGACACGCCTCCAGTCGCCCAGCGAGCGAGATCTGGAGCGGCTTGAGCGCTACAGGTAGGCCACGGCGGCGTTGATGGAGCCGCTGGCCTGATCTTCGTGCGACGCTCCTGAGGGAGCGCCTATTCCAAGACAGAAAATGACGGGCGCAGCCTCCGGCCCCGACCTCAACACATATGAAAAAGGCCCGGGTTTCCCCGGGCCTTTTTCGATTGCCGTTACAGGCGATCTTAGTAGGTGCCGAACCGGTAGTTCAGACCAGCGCGAAGAACGTGGAAGGCGCTTTCATCCTTGGCACGGTAGGCGACATCCGGGAAACCTGCGGCGGTCACACCATAGTGCTTGGAGTCCAGGTTCACGTACAGATACTCACCCTTCAGCGACAGGTTGTTGGTGAAGGCGTATTCAGCGCCGGCACCAACCGCCCATCCCCAACGGGTATCGGAGTTCGAGCCACTGACGCTGACCAAGCCCTGGCCGGCGATATCGGCGGTGACCGAGGTGTGGGTCTTCACCGAGCCGTAGGCAAGGCCGCCGGTAGCATACACGAGCAGGCGCTCAGCCGGCGTGAAGCCGAGGCGGGCGCGCAGCGTGCCGAACCACTGAACCTTGTGACCTGCGCTCAGCGTGTCCCCATCGACGGCGACCAGATAATGGTCATTGAGGTTCAGGTAGTTGATGTCGGTCTCAAGACCGATCACGGCAGAGCCCATCTGATAGTTGTAGCCGAGCTGAGCGCCCCCAGTGAAGCTGCCCTCGTGCGAGCTGCGGCCGAAGCCGGCGACATCGAGCGCACCGAAAAAGTCCGGATTGGAAGAGGTCAGCGAGACTTCGCTATCACCCCAGGCATAGCCGGCATTCACGCCAACATAGGCGCCCGTCCAGGTGAACACCGGGACCGCAGCGGCCAGAACCGGAGCAGAGCGAGACGGAAGATCCGCAGCGGATGCAACGGCAGTGAGCGCAACCAGGGCGGTTGCGGAGAGAAGCAGCTTCTTCATTTCTAAGTACCCCCAATGAGCAGGAGCCTTACTTCTACCAGTATCGGCGGCAGAGTCTGTAGCTTTTGTGCAACAAAATGGGTCTTTGCAGACACTAATGTTAACAAGATTGACGAAAGATTAAGAGCCTTTGCCCTCGCGATGCCCCTGGTCCGCTAGGGAAGCCAAGGGAGGAATTCACGACCCGAGGCCAGCACTACCATCCACCTGTCACCCCTCACGCACCTTTCCTCTAGGGCACGCACCGCGACGAAACCTGAGGGAGCATCTCGGAACGCTCTCGCGAAAGGCTGGTCCATGAAGGCGGCGGCCTGTGCCCCCTTCTCCTCTTAATGGAGAGTCGAGGATGCGACTGCAAAGCCGGGGGCCCGTACGCTGCCCAGTGAGGACAACGACCGCGCAACACCCTGGTTTTAGAGCACCGTAATGACCCACTGAATCTGCGACAGGGATGAAGCCGCTACCATTCGCGTACTTCATGATGGGATCGTGTGGAGCCCAATTCGGTGGATGCGAAAATCAAAGGGCCGCGCCTGAACTCTTTGATGGTTCCGGTCAGCGGCCCTTGCACCGTACAGCCCCTACGGCAAGCTAAGCCGTATCTGATTTGCCCGGATTACTTCAATAGGACAGTCGTACTCCTGAAGTGGTAAATACAAGATCCTATAGCTTCGACGCAGATCATGTGCCCTTATCGAGGCGCGGTCGGTTTTGCCCCTACGGTCGCACACCTCAAGCGCCCATGGCGCTTTTTCTTTGGGCCGCCTCCCCTCTGTCGATTGCCGAGCTAGTAATGCGCGCCATATCGCGTTTCCCTGACGAACTGACCCGGCATTTCCCATGACAACCGAACTGACTCTCCTTGGCTGGACTCTCGTGCTCGCTCTCGTCCAGATCCTTCTGCCGGCGATGCTGCGCACCGGCGAAACCGGTGTGGAGTACAATGCCAGCGCCAGGGATGAAGAAGGCCCTCCTGTCGGCAAGCTCACGGGCCGCATGATGAGGGCCCAGCGCAACCTCTTCGAAACCCTCCCGATCTTCGCGGCCGCGGTCCTGATTGCTCACGTGGCTGGCCGCAACGGCGCTCTCACATGGTGGGGCGCGACCCTCTATTTCTGGGCCCGCATCGTTTATGTGCCGCTCTATGCCCTCGGCATTCCGTATATCCGCTCCCTGATCTGGCTCGTTTCGCTGCTCGGGGTCATTCTGCTCCTCGTGGCAATTCTTCTGCCTGGAGCATGATCAGGTGAAGCTGTCCGAAACCGATCTATAGATTATCCCCTTCAATCCTCACCCCTGCTCTACAAGCAGCGCCAAGACGAACCCGCACCAAGAAATGATATTATATTAAATGAGGATGATTTAGTTCTTCGAACAGCTATGCCGTAATATGGATCGATGTTAATGGAGCGTGGCACTTCACTCGGCTTTGGCGCCGAGGGATTTGGCTCTTGCTGAATACTCGCACGGGTTCGACATGCTGCGGTTCTTGGTTGCTTCGCTTCTGATCCTGACATCTGCCGCCGGGGCGCTGGCGCAGAGCAATCAATGCTATCCGCGGATGGGAACCGTCTCGTCACAATACGAGGGGCAATGCCCCAACTCGGAACTCAAGTGGGTCATCTACGAGAATGATCTCGGAGCCTTCGGCCGCAATTGCCGCGACGAGCCCTGGAGCTACAGCCGGGTCGAGCGGACCTACTACAACCACAAGAGCCATGCGACGCTCCCCATGAGCGACTGCGCGCGCCTGCGATAAGCGAAGCCTTTTTCAGTTCTCGGTACAGAACTCGCCGCCGGGGCTCAGATGAAAGCCGGACGGGCAGGATATCCTGGCCCGGACCCAGTCCTTCCTCGGTGCCAGGACGCAATAATTGCCATCCGCGGTGCTGACATAATCTTCAGGACACACACCCCTGTTCCGCAGGGAGTCGGGGATGTTGATCACGCAGAAGGCGCCGCTGGGGCGCGTGTTGGGCGGGCATTCGTTGCGGGGAGCCCGTGTCTGCGCATCGGCTGATGTGAGAGAACAACCGATCAAGCCTGCAAGTATCAAGAAAAAGCGCATTCCGCTGCCCCGTCCATTCCCCGCTTCTGGAGGATTGCCCTCTCTCTATCACAGCTTGGCTGAAGGTAAATTCCCTTGCGTCACATCCCTGTTCGATTGTGCCCGTTCCAAGTCACGTTCTCTTGACGGGTTACCTGATCAAAGCGGCATCCATCGTCATTGTTTCGCCGCAGCCATGATTCTTGATCCGCCACGGACGAGGCGGAAGGCCATGCGGCCGCCTCGTGCTGATGCATCGCGAAGGATCGTGGAGGCACTGATGCAGAATACCTTTCACATCGGCCAACTTGTCCGGATCGCCCACCCGTCAGCTGGTTATTCAGATCACCGGACGTACTGCGTCGTTTGCCTTATCGCACAGGAGGGAGGCGAGCGGCTCTACCGGATCAAAAGCATGGTCGGCCTCGAGCGGCTGGTGAAAGGCGATGAGATCGAGCCTGCGGCTCTCACAGCGGTTCCATAGTCTTTGAATCGGCCTAGCCGCCCTGCCCCGAAAGCAGGCGGCGGGATATTAGCCCATGGTATGGGTGAACCGCCCTTGCCGATGCGGAAGGGGCACGACAGAATATCTCTCGTAAAGCCTATCAAAGGCATCCGGCGATAGACCGGCAAGAACATCGCGGCGCTTCAAACAGCCGCGCCAGAGGAAACGAGGCCAACCCGCATGCGTGAAACATGCGGTGTCCAGGGAGGAGACGTCGGTGACGGCGGCTGCGGACTCGCGCGAAGATACGTTCCCCAAACTGCTCGCGCGGAATGCGCGCATTCGACCTCGCCGAACCGCGTTCCGCCATAAGGATCTCGGCATCTGGCAATCCTGGACTTGGGACGAGGTCCACGACATCGTCCGCGCCTATGCGGCCGGCCTTCAGGCGCTCGGGCTCAAGCGCGGCAGCAAGATCGCCGTCATCGGTTATAACCGCCCTTACCTTTACTGGACCATCACCGCCGCCCAATGGCTCGGCGCGATCCCGATCCCGGTCTATGCGGATTCCGTGGCCGAAGAGATGGCCTATGTGCTGGCCCACGCCGAAGTGACCCACGCGGCGGTGCAGGACCAGGAGCAGGTCGACAAAATTCTCTCCGTCTCCGACCAATTACCGCGCATGGAGCATGTGCTCTACGACGAAGAGAAGGGCCTTCGCGACTACGACCATAGCCAGCTGCACTCGATCACCTCCGTGATCGAGGAAGGGCGCGCGCGATTGGCGGATGCAGGAGAGGCAGCAAAGATCGACGGCGAATTGCGGGACGGCAAGGGCGCGGATCTCGCCATCATTCTCTACACTTCGGGCACGACAGGGCGCCCGAAAGGCGTGATGCTTACGTCCGACGCAGTGATCGCCGCGGCGCGGATCGGCTGCGATTTCGACAATCTCAACGAGACGGACGAAATCATGGCTTATCTGCCCATCGCATGGGTGGGCGACCATATCTTCTCGTATGCGCAGGCCTTCCTTGCGGGGCTTTGCGTAAACTGTCCCGAAAGTCCCGAGACCGTGGCGGAGGACCGCCGCGAGGTCGGCGCGACCTACGTCTTCGCCCCGCCGCGTGTGTTCGAAAGCATTCTCACGCTCACCATGGTGCGCATCGAGGATGCGAGCGCGCTGAAGCGGCGCATGTTCCATTTTTTCATCAAGCACGCCAACAAGGTGGGCGAGAAGATTCTCAACAGGGAGCCCGGCGTCAGCGCGTGGGACCGCCTGCTCTGGCAGATCGGCAACGTGCTGGTCTATGCGCCTCTGCGCAACCGCTTCGGCATGACGCGGGTGAAGGTGGGCTATACGGCGGGCGAGGCCATCGGCCCCGAGATCTTCCGCTTCTATCGCTCCATCGGCGTGAACCTGAAGCAGCTTTACGGACAGACGGAAGCATCCGTCTACATCACCATGCAGCCGGACGGCGAGATCCGCGCGGACACGGTGGGCCGCCCTGCTCCCGAGGTGGAAATCCGCATCGCCGAGAACGGCGAGGTGCTCTACCGCTCGCCCGGAATCTTCATCGGCTATTACAAGGACGACGAGAAGACAGCCGAGACCAAGACGCCGGACGGCTTCGTGCATTCGGGCGACGCGGGCTTCTTCGATGCCAATGGGCATCTCAAGATCATCGACCGGGCCAAGGACGTGGGCAAGATGCGCGACGGCTCCCTCTTCCCGCCGAAATATGTCGAGAACAAGCTGAAATTCTACCCCAACATCAAGGAAGCGGTCTGCTTCGGCGACGGCAAGGATTACGTCTCGGCCTTCGTCAATATCGACCTCGTGGCGGTGAGCAATTGGGCCGAGAGAAATGGCGTCACCTATGCGTCCTACCAGGAATTGGCGGGCCACCGCCGGGTCTATGAGATGATCGAGCAGCACGTGGACGAGGTGAACCGCTCGCTCGCCTCCGAGCCGCGCATGGGCGGAGCGCAGATCAAGCGCTTCCTCATTCTGCACAAGGAACTCGATGCCGATGACGGCGAGCTGACGCGTACCCAGAAAGTGCGCCGCGGCTTCATCGCCGAGCGTTACGGCCCGCTGATCGAGGCGCTTTATGACGGCTCGCCCGAGGCCGACATTTCCACGGAAGTCACCTTCGAGGATGGCCGCAAGGGCGTGATCGCCGCACGGGTGAAGATCAGGGACATGAAGCTCTATCCCGTTGAAAAAACCAATCTCATCCAGGAGGCTGCCGAATGAGAGCGCCCGACAACCCTGTGATGAGCAAGGGCGATGTGCTGCTCGCCGTTGAGAACGTGTCGCTCGGCTTCGGCGGCGTGAAGGCGCTGACCGACGTGTCCTTCGACATCCGCAAGAGCGAGATCCGCGCCATCATCGGCCCGAACGGCGCAGGCAAGACCTCGATGCTCAACTGCATCAACGGCTTTTATTATCCGACCGAGGGCCGCATCACCTTCAAGGGCGTGAAGCGCCCCAAGATGCGCCCCTACGAGGCCGCGCGCGGCGGCATCGCCCGCACCTTCCAGAACGTGGCGCTCTTCAAAAGCATGTCCACGCTGGACAACATCATGGCAGGGCGCTCCATCAGGATGAAGTCCAATTTCTTCTGGCAACTCTTCCGCCACGGCCCGGCCATGAAGGAGGAGGTCGAGCACCGGAAATTCGTGGAGGAGATCATCGACTTCCTCGAGATCCAGCACATCCGCAAGACGCCCGTGGGCCGCCTGCCCTATGGCCTGCAAAAGCGCGTGGAACTCGGCAGGGCGCTTGCCATGGAACCGGACCTGCTGCTGCTCGATGAGCCGATGGCCGGCATGAATCTCGAGGAGAAGGAGGACATGTCCCGCTTCATCCTGGAGGTGAACCAGCAATACGGCACCACCATCGCGCTGATCGAGCACGACATGGGCGTGGTGATGGATCTCTCCGACCGCGTCGTGGTGCTGGAATACGGCCGCAAGATCGCCGACGGCACGCCGGGCGAGGTCAAGCGCGATCAGCGCGTGATCGACGCCTATCTCGGCGTGGCGCATTGAGGGGCGCTTGATGGACATTCTCTACAAGGTCTTCGTCGAACCCTTCCTCTTCATGGGCGAAGCGCCCGATCTCCTGATCCAGACGCTCTGGGAGGGCCTCGTCTCCGGCGTTCTCTATGCGCTGATCGCGCTCGGCTTCGTGCTGATCTTCAAGGCCTCGGGCGTGTTCAATTTCGCGCAGGGCATCATGGTCGTCTTCGCGGCCTTGATCCTGGTCGGCCTTTACGAGAAAGGCGTTCCCGCTTTCCTGGCGCTGATCCTCGCCGCTTTGGCCATGCTGGTGCTCGCCATCGTGGTGGAGCGCGTGGTGTTGCGGCCCCTCGTGAACCAGCCGGACATCATCCTCTTCATGGCCACCTTCGGCCTGACCTATCTCCTCATCGGGTTCGGCGAGCTGATCTTCGGCGGCAACCCGCGAGAGATGATCACGGAAGCCCTTTTCCTGCCCCAGGGCACGACAGAAATCGACGCGTTCGGCGGCTCCATCCGCCTGCAGCATCTCGACATTGCCGCCGCCATTATTGCCTCGATCATGATCGGCCTGCTCGCGGTGTTCTTCTCGAAAACCCGCATCGGGCGCGCTCTTCGCGCGGTGGCGGACAGCCACAAGGCAGCGCTCTCGGTCGGTATTTCGCTCAACCAGATCTGGGTGATCGTGTGGTTCGCCGCAGGCCTCGTGGCGCTGGTCGCGGGCATCATGTGGGGCGCGCGCTCGGGTGTCTCCTTCTCGCTCCAGATCATCGCCCTGAAGGCCCTGCCGGTCCTCATCCTCGGCGGCTTCACCTCCATTCCAGGGGCGATCATCGGCGGGCTCATCATCGGCGTGGGCGAGAAGCTCGGCGAGTTCTATTGGGGGCCGCTTGTCGGCGGCGGCATCGAGACATGGCTTGCCTACGTCATCGCCCTCCTCTTCCTGCTCTACAGGCCGCAGGGCCTGTTCGGCGAGAAGATCATCGAACGGATTTAAGGGAGTTCTGACGTGCTTTACCGCGAAGCCGGTCAATTCAAGACGAACTACGTCAGCGACTCCGCCATCTTCCCCCTGCGAGAGGACAGGATCGGCCTCGGCCTCATCATCCTTGCGGCTTATGCGCTCGCCTTCGTAGGCAACAGCTTTCTACTCCAGGCGGTGATGATCCCCTTCCTGGTGTTCTCGCTTGCCTCCATCGGGCTCAACATCCTCACCGGCTATACGGGCCTTCTTTCGCTCGGCACCGGCGCGTTCATGGGCGTTGGGGCCTATGCCTGCTACAAGCTGATGACGGCCTTTCCGGACGTGAACGTGATCGTCTGGATCTTCGTCTCCGGCTTCTTCTCCGCCGCCATCGGCGCGATGTTCGGCCTGCCGTCGCTGCGCATCAAGGGGTTCTACCTTGCCGTGGCGACGCTCGCCGCGCAGTTCTTCCTGCAATGGTGCTTCATCCGTATTCCGTGGCTCGTGAACTACAACGTCTCGGGCGCTCTCGATGCCCCGTTGCGCACCCTTTTCGGCATTCCGATCATGGGGCCGAACGCAACGCCGCAGACGCGCTACCTTCTGGTGCTCACCATCGTGATCGTCCTCACGTGGCTCGCCTCGAACCTCGTCCACGGCCGGATCGGGCGCATGTGGATTGCCATCCGTGACATGGACCTCGCGGCAGAGCTCATGGGCATCCGCCCGCTCCAGACCAAGCTGCTGGCGTTCGCCGTCTCGTCCTATTATTGCGGCGTCGCGGGCGCGCTCCTCGTATTCCTTTGGTACGGCGGCGCGGAATACGACGTGTTCAACATCAACCAGTCCTTCTTCATCCTGTTCATGGTGATCATCGGCGGGCTGGGCAGCCTCATCGGCTCGTTCTTCGGCGCAGCACTGATCTTCATCCTGCCGATCGTTCTCGGCATCGTTCTGCCAGCCGTGCTCTCGCCCTTCGGAATTTCCGTAGGGTCGGACACCATCGAGCACCTGCGCTTCATGATCGTTGGCGCGCTCATCATCTTTTTCCTGATCGTGGAACCGCACGGCCTCGCGCGGCTCTGGCAGATCGGCAAGCAGAAGCTCCTCGTCTGGCCGTTCCCCTACTGACGGCTGGCTCGCAAAGGAGACGGGAACTTAAAAAAGCCGGCTCCATGCCGGGCAACAACGGGAGGAAACGCACCATGTCGTTTCGTAAAATGAGCCTCAAGCTGGTCGCGGCGACTCTTCTCGCCGGCTCGGCGCTGCCTGCCTTCGCGCAGGATTCGATCTACGTCCCCCTCTTCACCTACCGTACCGGCCCCTTCGCAGGCTCCGGCACCTATATCGCCGACGGCATGCACGATTACCTTCAGATGCTCAACCAGCGCGATGGCGGCATCGGCGGCGTAAAGCTCGTCATCGAAGAATGCGAGACCGGCTATGACACCAAGAAGGGTGTCGAATGCTATGAGGCGGTGAAGGGCAAGAACCCGGTCGTCGTCAATCCTTGGTCGACCGGCATCACGCTGCCGCTGATCCCGCGCGCTTCCGTCGACAAGATTCCGATCCTCTCCATGGCCTACGGTCTCTCGGCCTCGGCGCGTGGCGATATTTTCCCCTGGGTCTTCAATCCGCCCGCCACCTACTGGGACGGCTTGTCGATGATCATCAAATATATCGGCGAAAAGGAAGGCGGGCTCGACAAGCTGAAGGGCAAGAAGATCGGCTTCATCCATCTCGATGCCGCCTTCGGCAAGGAGCCGATCCCGCTGCTTCAGGAATTGTCGAAGGAGATGGGCTTCGAGGTCGCGCTCTATCCCGTCGCCGCCCAGGATATGCAGAACCAGTCCTCGCAATGGCTCTCGGCCCGCCGCGACCGGCCCGATTACATGATCATGTGGGGCTGGGGCACCATGAACGGCGCAGCCGTGAAAGAAGCGGTGCGTTCCGGCTACCCGATGGACAAGTTCTATTCCGTTTGGTGGCCGAGCGAGGATGACGCCAAGGCCGGTGGCGCCGGCTCGAAGGGCTTCAAGATGCTTAACTGGCATGCGGTCGGCACCAACTTCCCGGCGCTCCAGGACATCCAGAAGCACGTGGTCGAAAAGGGAATGTCCAAGGCTCAGAAGGACAAGGTCGGCGAGCTTCTCTACAATCGCGGCGTCTACAACTCCCTGCTGATCGCGGAAGGCATCGCCATGGCCCAGAAGGTCACCGGCAAGAAGGTCGTGACCGGTGAGGACGTGCGACGCGGCCTGGAGAACATCAAGCTCGATCCGGCCCGCCTGAAGGAGCTCGGTCTCGAAGGTTTCACCGAAACCCTCACCCTGACCTGCAACGATCACAACGGCCACCGCCCCGCCTTCATGCAGGAATGGGATGGCGCGAAATGGGCGAAGATATCCGATCCCATCGAGCCCATGACCGACCGCACCAAGGCCCAGCTCGAGGCCGCCGCGAAGGACTATGCCGAGAAGAACGCCGGCTGGCCCAAGCGCACGGAAGCCTGCGACAATCCGAGCTAAGAGCGCTTTGACAGACAGCATGCGGGAGACATCCCGCATGCGCCTTTGCTTCAGGGGATTGCCCGAAAGGATTGTTCATGAGCAGCGCCGTTCAGATGCAGCCCGCATCTGCCGAAACCGTTCTGACCGTCAACAACATCGAGGTGGTCTACGACCATGTGATCCTCGTGCTCAAGGGCGTGTCGCTCACCGTGCCGAAAGGGGGCATCGTGGCGCTTCTCGGCGCGAACGGCGCAGGCAAGACGACGACGCTGAAAGCCATCTCCAACCTGCTCCATGCGGAGCGCGGCGAGGTGACGAAAGGCTCCATCGAATTCAACGGCGAGCGTGTCGACAAACTTTCTCCCAACGAACTGGTGCGGCGCGGCTGCATCCAGGTTCTCGAAGGCCGCCATTGCTTTGGCCACCTCACCATCGAGGAGAACCTGCTCACCGGCGCGTTCACGCGCAAGGACGGCAATGCCGCCATCAAGCGCGACCTGGAAGCGATCTACGAATACTTCCCGCGCCTGAAGCAGCGGCGCATGTCCATGGCGGGCTATACCTCCGGCGGTGAGCAGCAGATGTGCGCCATCGGCCGGGCCATGATGTCCAAGCCGTCCATGATCCTTCTCGACGAGCCTTCCATGGGCCTCGCGCCGCAAATCGTGGAAGAGATCTTTGAGATCGTGCGCATTCTCAACACGTCGGAGGGCGTGTCCTTCCTGCTCGCGGAGCAGAACACCAACATGGCACTCAAATACGCCACCTATGGCTACATTCTGGAGACGGGCCGCGTGGTGATGGACGGCCCCGCCCAGGCGCTTCGCGAGAACGAGGATGTGAAGGAATTCTACCTCGGCGTCTCGGAAGGCGACCGCAAGTCCTTCCGGGCCGTCAAAAGCTACAAGCGCCGCAAGCGCTGGCTCGCTTGATCCAATCGACAAAAAGAGACGCGCCTTGACAGAGAACCTCGACGCCCTTGAAACCCGCAGCTCCTCCGACCGCGAGAGCGACCTCTTTGCGCGTCTGCCCGAAATGCTCAAGCGCGCCATGGCTGCTCCAGCCTATGCGGAGCGGCTGAAGGGCATCGATCCGGCCTCCGTCACCAACCGTGAGGCGCTGGCCTCTCTCCCCGTGCTGCGCAAGAGCGAACTCTCGGCGTTGCAGAAAACCGCCCTGCCCTTCGGCGGCTTCATCGCCGATGCGCCGGGCTCGTTCGGACGCCTGTTCACCTCTCCCGGGCCGATCTTCGAAGCGGAGCCCGCTTCGAACGATCCCTGGCGCTCGGCGCGCGGCCTCTTCGCGGCGGGCTTTCGCCGGGGAGATATCGTGCTCAATACCTTCGGCTATCATCTGACACCGGGCGGCTTCATCATGGATTCCGGGGCGCGCGCCTTGGGCTGCGCCGTCCTTCCCGCCGGTCCTGGCAACACCGAGCAGCAACTCGAAGTGATCGAAGCCTATCGCCCGAATGCTTATTGCGGCACGCCGGATTTCCTGAAGATCCTGCTCGACAGCGCGGCCACCGCCGGGAAGGACGCCTCCTCCATCAAGCGCGCGCTCGTCTCGGGCGCGGCCTTTCCGAAATCCCTCCAGGAAGAATTCTCCGCACGCGGCATCGAGGCGTATCAGGCTTATGCGACAGCGGATCTCGGCTTCATCGCCTATGAAACCTCTGCCCGCGGGGGCCTCGTGGTCAACGAGGACATCATCGTGGAAATCGTGCGGCCCGGAACGGGCGATCCTGTCGGCGAGGGCGAGGTCGGGGAGATCGTGGTCACCACGCTCGACCCGCAGCATCCGTTCATTCGCCTGGCGCTCGGCGACCTCACTGCCGTGCTACCGGGAGCAAGCCCATGCGGGCGCACCAACATGCGCATCAAGGGCTGGATGGGCCGCGCCGACCAGGCCACAAAGGTGAAGGGCATGTTCGCGCGCCCTGAACAGGTCGCCGAGATAGGCCGCCGCCATCCGGAACTCGGACGCCTGCGTCTGAGCGTCGGACGGGACAACGAAACCGACACGATGACCCTCATGGCTGAATGCGATCAGGGATCGGAAGGCCTTTCCGAAGCCATCGCTGCCACGCTGCAATCGGTCACCAAGCTCAAAGGCACCGTTTCACTCGTCGCACCGGGAACGCTGCCCAATGACGGCAAAGTCATTTCCGACGAGCGCAGCTATAGCTGAGCGGCTGTTGGCTCAGCTGGATTTTCTCTGAAAAAACAACGACCCGCAAAGAAAAAGAGCACCCGATGAGGGTGCTCTGAGGTGTCCGGCCGTAGGGGCAAAAAGGACCGGAGATGACAGTCAACGCGCTTTCTCTGGAATAGTTCCAAATTTTTTTGAATTTTTTTTGCGCTTCGCCCTGATCAATCCTGGTCGGACAGTTCGGAACCAGAGCGCGCTCCTTAATCGGTCCCGAACAACTCAAACCATCAATCTCTCAGGAAAAAGGGCCCAGGATCGCTCCCGGGCCCAGTTTCCATTGGGAGGTTCTCGACGCTTAGTACGTGCCGAACTTGAAGTTCAACTTGGCACGGGCCACGAAGAAGTCCTGATCGTCACTATCCCGAGGCAGGAAGACATCGACAGGCGGCCCGCCAACCGGGGTGAAGGTTCCCAGGCGGCTGTCATTGTCGTCCTCATCAATGTTGACCCAAAGGCCTTCGATGCCGAACGTCACCGCAGAGGAGCCGAACCAGTTCACAGGCAGGGCCCATTCGACACCACCACCGGCTGTCCAGCCGCTGTTGTTGTCCGTATAGGCAAGACCACCTGTGGCGTAGATCAGGACGCGGTCGATGGCGACACCAGCCCGCAGGCGCACGGTGCCGAACCAATCCTCACGCCCCGAGAACTCGCCAGGCACGAAAATGCCTGTGAAGCCCGGGCCCGGGATGAACACCGCATCCTTGTCGTCAGTATCGGCGTACTGGATATCAGCTTCGGCACCGATCACGAAGGAGCCGATCTGATAGTTGTAGCCGATCTGGGCGCCGCCGACGAAACCGCCGTCGTCACCGTCGTTGAAGTCGAGCCGTCCTCCTACGAGGCCCGTCGGAACGCCCGGACCCGTGAGAAACACGTCTTCGCTGTTAGAATCACGCCAGCCCCAACCGAGGTTGCCACCGACGTAGAAGCCCGTCCAAGTGAAGATCGGAGCTGCTGCGATAATGGGAGCGGGAGGCGCTTCGCGGGCCGGAAGGTCCGCTGCTGACGCAGTGGTCGCCACGAGAGCAACACTAGCAACCCCTGCGAGAAGACTGAGTACGCACTTTTTCATAACCGTAACCCCTATTGTGAGGATCCACGGCAAAAACTTCGCTCTTTCAGCAAGAAAAATCTATTGCAAACAAGCAACAGTCAGTTGCAAGTGCTCATCCTGCAAAGAATCTAAAGTGGTACTACTTTTGTATGAGCAAGATCTATACAGGTATATATTCAAAACAATAAAGATTGTTGCAACAGCTTAATTTGACTTTACCTATTTTGCATGCCGTAATGATCTTGTTTTCGGGTAGCAACCGAAGGCGAGGAGACAACTAATCACCCTGCCCCCGGGCAGGGTTTTTTCTGGCCGGACGGCTGCCCTGCCCTCGCTACAAATCACCAAGGCTCAATTGCGCTTGAATGCTCGGCTTACGGGCTTGATGCTTCTGCGCGGGGGCACTTCCGCTTCGGGCAGGACGCTTACGGCCCGCAGCGGCGTTCATCCGCGCCTTCGCCTTGTCCCTCGCGATAGCCTCCGGCGAAGCGGGATCGTCATCCAGCCACTTGCCGCGTTTGATGACCTCGTTGACGCGCCCCTGATTGACGCCGAGCTCGAAGGCGATCTCCTGCTGGGTCATCTCCGTCGTCGCGTGAAGTTCGAGAATGCGCCGAGCAAGCTCCGGCGTCATCTTGCGTCCTGTGATGCGTCGCGCCGGGGCAACTGAACGCTTGTCCTTGTCCTTCTCGCGCAGCCTCTGCAGGATCGCGAGAGCCATATGCATGCCCTGTTCTCGAAGAGCGTCCTCAAATTCCCTGAGCGTCGTCACTTTGCGCCTACTCCCCAGAATCTGGTTGTTCGGGCCGTCGCGTCTCAACGAATTCAACGGTTAAGCTGGCGCTTTTGTTTCAACCTGCAGGCGCTCAATCTCCTTCGCTGCTGCAAGGCCATGTATTGGGAGCCGTCAGGCCTGACGGGAGCTTGGTTTGCGCATCGCCGCAGGCCATGTCGATCTGTGTTTGCGTAAGCCCCTTCGCAGCGGTCAAATCGGCTCCGCTCAACTGTGTCAGGTAGAGATAGGCCCCCTCCATGTTCACGTCCCGCATGTCAGCCCCCTGAAGCTGCGCGCGGGAGAGATTGGAATGGTTGAAATCGACGCCGGTGAGCTTCGTCTGCTGAAAGATGACACGCGCCAATTCGGCTTTCGCCATGTTCGCGCGCTCCAGATTTGCACCGCTGAAATCCGACCGGTTCAGTTCCGCCTTTTGAAAATCGGCTCCAACGGCTCGAGCCTTCGCGAAGTTCGATCGGTTCATGTCGGAGGATGTGAAATTGGCTTCGGCCAGCACGGCCTCGGAGAAGTTCGCCCGCCATCCGAGGGCCTTGGTAAAATTCGCTTTCGTCAGATCGGCTCTCTCGAAGCGCGTCCTGCTGATTTCGGTCTCGCTGAGATTGGCGCCCATCATCTTGGAGCCATTGAAATCACTCAATGTCAGAAGAGAGCGCTGGAAATTCGCGCCGGCTAGATCGTCGCCGGTCAGCATGATCCGCGCCTTGGAGCAGCCAGCCCAATCGACTCCAGGCCCAGGCGCATCCTGACACTTCGCTTGGGCCATGCCGCCAGTCGCTATTATGACCAACCCTATGATGGCGAGCCGATGAAGTCCTTTGCTGAACGCCCAGGCACTCTTTCTCACGCGGTCAGGCACAACAACACTCTCCTCATAGGCTGCAAGCATGCACGCTCTTGATTAAGGTAGGTCTCGGACCGCACTGGAGGAGCCCCGGCTTTAGGAATTTTCAGGCCATAGCGACTCGACTTCATGGGTCCATGGCCTAGCTTTACCGGGAAAAACGGAGAGTAATGGTATGCATCGGACTATGATCGTTTCCCTTCTCGGACTGGCAGGTCTGGCCCTGGCCGGATGCTCGACATCGCCTACTCCTGAAGGGGTGCTGCCGCGAACTGATCTCCCGCCGCCGCCTTCCGTCGGCCGCAGCATGCGGGACCGCGCCACCACCTCATCGACCAGCGCGCAGCCGCAGCGTCGCGGACTGAGCGTCCCCGATCGCTTGGTGCCTCCCCGCCCCGCCCCACGCACTTGAAGGCGCGGCCCATCCCGCACCAATTCTTGAAGGCCCCTATTGGGGCCTTTTCCCATCCTGGGCGAGGCGGTGAATGTGGTGGGGTGCGCCAAAGCAAAGGTCTGATCTTTGCTCGGCATAATTGTATGTATATGACGTAGCAGAGCAACTTGGGGGAAGAGCTTCATGGCCTGGCTCTATTCACTGACCTGGATCGATGGACTGGCTTGGCTGGCGGCGGTGCTTGCCATTACCGGCAGCGCGATGCGCACGATCATTCCTCTGCGCTGTATCGGCATCGCAACGAATGCGGTCTCGCTTGCCTATGCTTCGATCATGGGGCTTTACCCCAGCATCACGGTCAACCTGATCCTCCTGCCTCTCAACGCGGTGCGTCTCTATCAGATGTTGCGCCTGATCCGTCAGGTGAGACAGGCTTCGAAGAGCGACCTCTCGATGGAATGGCTCAAGCCCTTCATGACGCGACACAAGGTGAAGGCCGGCGATATCCTGTTCGCGCGGGGCGATAACGCCAACTGCATGTACTACACCCTCTCCGGCCGTTACCGCCTGAAGGAACTGGATATCGAGCTGATGCAGGGGCAGGTTGTCGGTGAAATGGGCTTCATGTCTCCCGACAACAAACGCACCCAGACCCTCGAATGCCTGGAGAGCGGCGAGGTGCTCAACATCTCCTACGACGAGGTGCGCCAGCTCTATTTCCAGAACCCCGAATTCGGCTTCTACTTTCTCAGGCTCACCAGCGAGCGCATGTTCAAGAACATGCAGCGGATGGAGCGGGAGATCGAAAGGCTCCGGGCTGGATCTGATGCCCCCACCGGTCAGAAGGCGATATCAGCCTAGAAAACTTCTAATCAACCGCAGTTTAGAATTCGTATAAGTTATTGATATACCACTTGATTTTTATTTGACGCCTGTCATTTCTCATGGTTCTTGCGGCTATGCCGGGGGCGGTTCGAACGCCCTCACGTCTGTGAAGGAACCAACGAATGGCAAAAGTGAATTTCGTGCGCAGCCTCCTGGCTGGCGCTGTGGCTTTCGGCGGGCTGGCCGGTACGGCGGCCGCTGCCCAGGAACTCAACATCTACACCACCCGCGAGCCGGGTCTCATCAAGCCGGTTCTCGACGAATTCACCAAAGAGACGGGCATCAAGGTCAACACGATCTTCATCAATAACGGCCTCGAGGAGCGCGTGCGCACCGAGGGCGCGAACAGCCCTGCCGACATCATCCTCACAGTCGATATCGGCCGCCTTCAGGCTGCCAAGGATTACGGCGTCACGCAGCCCGTGAAGTCCGAGGCGTTGGAGAAGGTGATTCCCGCCGCCTATCGCGATCCGGAAGGTCACTGGTTCGGCATCGCCCTGCGTGGCCGCGTGGTCTACGCCTCCAAGGAGCGCGTGAAGCAGACTGCCATCACCTATGAAGAGCTCGCCGATCCCAAATGGAAGGGCAAGATCTGCATCCGCTCAGGCCAGCATCTCTACAATGTCAGCCTCATCGCCGCCGCCATCGCCCATATGGGCGAGGCCAAGGCCGAGGAATGGCTGAAGGGCGTGAAGGCGAACCTCGCCAAGAAGCCCTCGGGCGGCGACCGCGAGCAGGCCAAGGACATCCTGGCCGGCGTCTGCGACATCGCTGTCGGCAACACCTACTACGTTTCGCTTATGCGGAACGGCAAGGACGAAGAGCAGAAGAAGTGGGGCGAGGCGATCAACGTGATCCTCCCGACCTTCCAGGGCGGCGGCACGCATGTGAACGTCTCCGGCCTTGCGCTCGCCAAGAACGCGCCCAACAAGGCGAATGCCGTGAAGTTCATGGAGTTCATGGTTTCCGACGACTCCCAGCGCATCCACGCCGAGGCTAATTCCGAATACCCGATCAAGGCAGGCATCAAGATCCACCCGACCATCGCCTCCTTCGGCGAGCTGAAGGCAGACAACGTGGCAATCGCCGAGATCGCCAAGCTGCGCAAGAAAGCCAGCGAGCTGGTCGACAAGGTCGGTTTCGACCAGTAAGCCATATGCAGTGTCTTGAAGCTGCAATCTAAAGGAGGCGCTGCCCTTGCCGGCAGCGCCGTTTCACATTGAAAGCGACCGCAGAATCCCGCTTCCTGTTCGGCCTCGCCCCGCGGCAGGCGACCAAGCGCATCCCCTGGTGGCTTTCCGCCGCCGTGGCTGCGGTGGGATTGCTCGTGCTTCTGCCCGTCGCCGCACTGATCGGCATCGCAGCGGAAGGCGATGCGGAAATCTGGCCGCACTTGATCCGGAACGTCCTGCCGTCGAGCATCGTGGATACTCTGGCGCTTCTTGCAGGCATCGCCGTCCTCGCGGGCTCCATGGGCGTCACGTCCGCCTGGCTCGTCACAGCGCATCGTTTTCCGGGACGGGCTCTCCTCGTGTGGCTTCTGCCCCTGCCTTTAGCCGTTCCCACCTACATCACGGCTTACATCTACGTAGAGATTTTCGACTCCGCTGGCCTCGTTCAGATGGCCCTGCGCGATGCCATGGGCTGGACGTCGCGCGGCGATTACTGGTTTCCGGAGGTGCGCTCTCTTTACGGCTGCATCCTCGTGATGTCCGCCGTGCTCTACCCCTACGTCTATATCGCGGCGCGTGCGATGTTCCTGACGCAGAGCGCCAGCATGCTGGAGGTAGCCCGAGTTCTCGGCGCGAGCCGCATGAAGCTCTTCGGCGTCATCGCGCTTCCCCTCGCCCGCCCGGCCCTGGCGGTCGGCCTGTCGCTCGCCTTGCTCGAAGCGTTGAACGATATCGGCGCGAGCGAGTATCTCGGCGTGCGTACGCTCACCGTCGCCGTCTACAATACGTGGCTCAATCGCGGCAGCCTGCCGGGCGCGGCGCAGATCGCCTGCGTGATGCTCGCTTTCGTCGTCGCGCTGATCCTGATCGAGCGATACGGCCGCAAGGACCGTCGTTATGCCACATCGGCCAAGCGCTCGGGCGTCGTGCACCCCACGCCGCTCTCGGGCGCTCGTGCATGGCTTGCCACAATGCTCTGCGCCCTGCCCGTTTTCCTCGGCTTCATCCTGCCCGTCGCCTTTCTGGGGAGAGAGATCCTGCGCGGGAACCTCCTCACGCAACTGGATGCGGAGTTTCTTGATCACCTCCTGATCACGCTGGGCCTCTCCATGACGGCCACGCTCGTCGTCCTGGCGCTTGCCGCCCTGCTCGTCTCCACCGCACGCATCGCCAAGTCACCGCTCACGAGAAGCACCCTGTTCGTGTCGGGCCTCGGCTATGCGATCCCCGGCACCGTGCTCGCTCTCGGACTCATGACGCCGCTGGTCGCCATTGACGGGATCATCGGCACGATCTGGCGCCATCTCACCGGCGAGCGCCTCGGCCTGCTTCTCATGGGCACGTCTGCTGCCATCGTCATCGCTTATGTCCTGCGCTTCCTGCCGATTGCCACCGGCTCGCTCTCCGCAGGTCTCGACCGGGTCTCGCCGAGCCTTGAGGATGCGGCGCGCACATTGGGCTCATCCCGCAAGGAAATGGTCTGGCGCATTCAGATCCCCCTCATGCGTCCGGCACTCGCGAGTGCCGCCCTGCTGATCTTCGTAGATTGCATCAAGGAATTGCCGGCAACGCTGCTGCTGCGCCCTCTCAACACGGAAACGCTCGCCACCCAGGTCTACACTTACGCCTCGCGCGGGCGGTTCGAGGACGGCTCGCTGGCCGCCCTCGTCATCGTCCTCATCGGCCTGCTCCCGGTCATTCAGCTCGTGCGCAGCGCCGAGACGCGCCTGAAGGGATCGGAAGCCCCAGACACGCCAGCGACCAAGCGAAGCTCCTGATGATCGGGCTGGGTTCCGGCACCGAGCATCGTTCTCACGGCGCCCACTGCGCCAGCAATGTCTCGCTGTCGACCGTCTCGACCTGATGGCTGTAGCGTTTGGTGTAGAGCGTCAAAAGTGAATCATGCCCCTCGTCTGAGGAGCTGCAGACGCCATCGCTGACGATAACGACCCTCAGCCCCAGATCGACCGCGCCGAGGACGGTCGCGAGCACGCACATGTCGGTTTCGGAGCCCGTGATCAGCAGGGCATCGATCCCGCGCTCGCTGACGAGATCGCGCAGCTTGTGCCCGGCGAAAGCCGAGTAAACCGGCTTATCCAGCATGATCGCAGGCGGCACGAGCCGCTGCAGCGGCGGCATCAGCTCCAGAAGCCCCGGATCGAGATGTTCGCGGGTGACCTCGCGCCAGCGCTCGTAATAGATGCGCCACGCGCCCGGCATGTCCTCGGGCCGGTAGGGAGGGATGAACCGGGTGAAGACCGTGCGCTCCGGCGCCCGCTCCGCGATCTGCACGACAGTTGGCAGGACGCGCTCCATCCACGGCGTCGGCCATGGCCCGTCGGATGAAAACAGGCGCTGCATATCGATGCACAGATGGAGCGTATTGGGGCCGAGAGGCGTCATGTCCGCAGATCGAAGGTAACGATGTGTGGCAAACGGGCCGGCCTTGCTCCGGTTCCCCCTAATGGTAAACAGGCCGCGGAAAACCCGAGGCCTGCTGAAAGTATCGGACGTGTTCTGAACCTTCGGCTCAGGCAGCGTTTGACTGCTTGCCGTTCAGATCGACCTTGAACTCGGCTTCCGTTTTGGCCTTGATCTCATCAACCGTCACGCCGTCGGCCAGCTCGATCAGGGTCATACCGGTGCCGCCCTTCTTGTCGATGCTGAACACGCCGAGGTCGGTGATCACGACATCGACCACCCCCGTGCCGGTCAGCGGCAGGGTGCAGGCCTTCAGGAGCTTCGGTTCCTCCGAGCCGTCCTTGGCCTTGGCCACATGCTCCATGACAACGACCACGCGCTTCACGCCCGCCACGAGGTCCATGGCGCCGCCCATGCCCTTCACCATCTTGCCGGGGATCATCCAGTTGGCGAGATCGCCGTTCTGGGCCACCTGCATCGCGCCGAGGATCGACAGGTCGATATGACCGCCGCGGATCATGCCGAAGGAATCGGAGCTCGAGAAATAGCTCGTGGTCGGCAGTTCGGTGATCGTCTGCTTGCCGGCATTGATGAGATCCGCATCCTCCTCGCCCTCGAAGGGGAAAGGTCCCATGCCGAGCATGCCGTTCTCCGACTGAAGCTGCACGTGCATGCCGGCTGGAATGTAGTTCGACACGAGCGTCGGAATGCCGATACCGAGATTCACGTAGTAGCCGTCGCGCAGCTCCTTGGCGGCGCGGGCCGCCAATTGTTCACGGGTCCATGCCATCAGACTGTCTCCTCGCGCTTGCGGGTGGTGCGCTGCTCGATGTGTTTGACCGGGTTCGCCACATGCACCATGCGCTTTACGAAAATGCCCGGCGTGTGGATGCAATCCGGGTCGATCTCGCCGGCGGGCACCAGATGCTCGACTTCGGCGATGGTCAGGCGCGATGCGGTCGCCATCATCGGGTTAAAGTTGCGGGCGGTCTTGCGGTAGACGAGGTTGCCCTCGGTATCGCCCTTCCAGGCGTGAACCAGGGAAATGTCGGCGAAGAGGCCGGTTTCCATGACGTATTTCTCGCCATTGAACTCGCGCACTTCCTTGCCCTCGGCAATCAAGGTGCCGACGCCGGTCTTGGTGTAAAAGGCGGGGATGCCCGCGCCGCCCGCTCGGATGCGCTCAGCCAGCGTCCCTTGGGGAGTGAATTCGAGTTCCAGCTCGCCGGACAGGTATTGCTGAGCGAAGAGCTTGTTCTCGCCCACATAGGAGCTGATCATCTTGCGGATCTGACGGGTCTCCAGAAGGCGGCCAAGCCCTACTCCGTCGACGCCCGCATTGTTTGAAATGAAGGTGAGATCCTTTGCCCCCGAATCACGGATCGCCTCGATCAAGGTCTCAGGAATGCCGCAAAGGCCGAAGCCTCCGGCCATGATCGTCATCCCGTCCTTCACGAGACCAGCCAGCGCAGATTGCGCGTCGCTGTAAACCTTATTCATCAACGATTCCTCCTAGGGCCCACCTGCCGTCAAGTCCTTGAAATGCAATTGGGTCGCACCCTGCAACTTGGCCTCAATTTAGACAATCACTTCCTATGGAGATATGGGAACAAATGATAATTCAGCCCCAGGCCGCAGAGTGTTGACTTACGGTCACTTGCGAGGTGGGGCACAAGGTTTAAACATTTAAGCTCATGTCCCGCCGCGTCATCTTTTTCACCGCGTTGATTGCGTTTGCCGCTCTCGCAGCGGCCGCCGCTCCCTGGACCCTCAGGGAGAACGGCCTTTCGTCTGCTCTTTCCGACCATATGAAGGAACGTTACGGACTGGACCTGGCGGTCGAGGGCCGCTCCACCTTTGCCGTGCTGCCGATCCCCCGGGTCAAGTTCGAGAATGTCACCATCCGCCTCCCCGATCAGACCCTCAAGGCCGAAGGCGGGACGCTTCGCGGCGAAATCCGGGTGCTTCCCCTGCTGTTCGGGCGGGTCGAACTGTCCGATTTCGACCTGAGCGACAGCAGGATCACAGCCTCTGCCGAGGCGATCCGGAACGTGAAATGGGACGAGGTGTTCGAGGACCGCTCCAGCGCCCTTCATGCCCGCCGCCTGATCCTCAACCGCAGCACTATCCGCTGGACCGATCTGAAGAATGCGGATCTGGACGTCTCGGAATTCGTCATCCGCTGGGTCGGCGAGAACGAGCCTCTCACGGCCTATGGCACGGCCATCTGGCGGGGCGAGCGGATCGTCGTCGAGGAAGCCTCCCTTCATCCGGACCGGATCGCCACGGGCCGCGTCAGCCCCATCGAGCTGAACGTCGCTGCACCCACATTGCGCTTGAAGGTGGAGGGAGAGGCGCAGCTGGCCCCCAATCCCAGCATGTCCGGCCACGGCGCCATCGAGACTGCTTCGGTAAGGAATTTCACCCGCTGGAGCGGCATGAAGCTGCCTTTCGGCTCCCTGGTTCAGGCCCTTTCGGTGAAGGGTGACTTCGTCATGGACCACCGCCGCCTGGCCTGGCCCTCCGTCGCCGTCAAGCTGGGCAACGACAAGCTCGAGGGTACGCTGGCGGTTCGCCTGGACACCGAGCGCCCCCTGATTACGGGCACGCTTGCGGCGGACGGCCTGAACCTCGCGGATCTCTTCGCGCCTTTCACGCAGGCCCGCACTTCATCCGGAGCCTGGAGCGAGGAAGCTCTCGACTTGGCTCACGTGACCGGCAGCGATCTCGACCTGCGCCTTTCCGCAGCCTCGGCACGTCTGGGCAAGCTGCGCGTCGAGGACATGGCCGCCAGCGTCCTCGTGCGCCCCGGCGAGATCGAAGCCTCCATCGGCCGCGCCGGCTTTCATGACGGCAGCCTGAAGGGCCGCCTTTCTCTCACATCATCCGACGGTAAAACCGAGCTCAAGAGCCAGGGCACCTTCTCGAATGTCGAGATCGCGCCTTTCCTGCACAGCATCGGCGAGCCTCGCTGGATCACGGGCCACGCGCAGGGGCAGTTCTCCTTCGAGGGCAAGGGACGCAACCCGGTCGAGGTGATTCAGAAGGCACAGGGACGCAGCTCGATCACCGTCCGCAAGGGCGAACTCGTGGGCATCGCCCTGGGCGATGCGCTGAAGCGCGTCGAGAAGCATCCGCTCCTCGCATCCCTCAATTGGAAGGGAGGACGCACGCCCTTCCAGGAGGCTCAGGCCGAGATCGTCGTTCAGAACGGGATTGGTGAGATCACGGAAGGCAGGCTCGTATCCGAGGACGTCGTGGCCGAGATGAAGGGCCAGGTGCTCATGGTCGAGCGCACCCTGAACCTGAAGGCGGAAATCTCCCCCGCCGCCTCCCAGGCCTTGCCCGCCATCGCCTTCGATATCGGCGGCGACTGGGACAATGTAAGCGTGTCGCCGAAGGCCCGCTCGCTTATCGAACGGTCAGGAGCGGCCAAGCCCCTCCTCCCCGCCGATCGTGTATCCCCGAACGAGCAGATGCCTCAGGCGATCGCTCAGTGAGCGTTCCGCCGGGAGCGCATCGCTGAGCGCTTGCTGAGCAGGGTCGCTGAAATCACGCCGAGCGTCACGAGACCGATCAGGATGGTCGAGGCCGCGTTTATCTCTGGGGACAGGCCGAGACGGACCTGACTGTAGATCTTGATCGGCAGCGTCGTCGCGCCCGGCCCCGTGTTGAAGCTCGCAATCACGAGATCGTCCAGGGACAGGGTGAAGGCGAGCAGGAACCCCGCCACGATGGACGGCGCGATCAGCGGCAGCGTCACGGCGAAGAACGTGCGCAGGGGCGGCGCGCCGAGATCCATGGCCGCCTCTTCCAGCGAGCGGTCGAAGGTCATGAGCCGCGACTGCACCACCACCGTAACGAAGCACATGGTAAGCGTCGTATGCGCAAGCGTGACCGTCCAGAACCCGCGATCGAGATCGATGGCGACGAAGAACAGCAGCAGCGACAGGCCTGTGATGACCTCCGGCATGACCATGGGCGCATAGATCATGCCGGTGAAAAGAGTACGCCCCGTAAAGCGCCCGTAGCGGGTGAGAGCGAGCGCCGCGAGTGTGCCGAGCACCGTCGCGATGCTGGCCGACAGGAGCGCGATGCGCAACGTCACCCAGGCCGCCTCCATGAGCGCCTGATTGCGGAAGAGCGCGCCGTACCATTGCGTCGAGAACCCGCCCCAGACGGTCACGAGGCGCGACGCGTTGAAGGAATAGACGACGAGCAGGAGGATCGGCAGGTAAAGAAACGCAAATCCCAGCACCAGGGACGTGACGTTGAAAACGCTCAGACGCCTTGTCATGGCCGCGTCTCCAGGCGTCGTGCCTCCACATCGCGATAGATCACGATAGGCAGGACGAGAACGATGAGCAGAAGGATGGCGACGGAGGATGCCAGCGGCCAGTCGCGGTTCGAGAAGAACTCGCTCCAGAGCTGACGCCCGATCATGAGCGTTTCCGACCCGCCGAGGAGATCCGGGATCACGAACTCGCCCACCGCCGGAATGAAGCAGAGCAGCGAACCCGCGATGATGCCGGGCATGGCGAGCGGTACCGTGATCGTCCAGAACGAGCGCCAGGGCGTCGAGCCGAGATCGAGGGCCGCTTCCAGAAGCGTGTCGTCCATCTTCTCGAGCGTCGCGTAGAGCGGAAGCACCATGAACGGCAGGTAGGCATAGACGATGCCGATATAGACCGCCCATTCCGTATTGAGGATCTCGATAGGCTCGGAGATGAGGCCGATGCCCATGAGCGCCTGCGTGAGCAGCCCTTCAGGCTTCAGGATCGCGATCCAGGCATAAATGCGGATGAGGAAGCTCGTCCAGAACGGCAGGATGACGAGCGCCACCAGCAGGGGGCGATGCTTCTCAGGCGCACGCGCCATGCCATAGGCGATGGGAAAACCGACCAGCAGCAGAAGCAGGGTCGAGATGCCTGCGATCCGCACGGATGAGAGCGTTGCGCGGAAATAGAGATCATCCTGCGTCAACAGTTCGAAATTCTCGAAATCGAGCGCGCTGAAGAAGCCCGCAATGTCACTC
>JAEXGT010000088.1 GCA_023450615.1 Pseudomonadota bacterium
GTCGAAAACCGCGGCCTCTTCGAACGCTATCTCGATGTCGCCGCCAAGGAACAGGGCGCTTCGCCCGATGCCTTGAAAGCCCTCTATGCCGGCGCCACGCCACTCGTGATATCGAGCATGCTCGGCAATTCGGAAAACGCTCAAACTCTCGGTAAAGCCGTCGCCCGCTTCATCGAAAAGCCCGGCAGCCTCACCATTGAAGCTCAAACGAAGAGCGCTTCCGGCTTCGGGATCATGGATTACATGCTTGCTTCCAATCCGAAGGCAGCGCTCGACAAGCTCAAGATCACCGCGAAGGCGGAGTAAGCGCAGGCATTTCGGCGAGATGAGTTCCTCGGCATCCCGGGCTGCGGAGCAGAATCCGGGATGACGCGCTCTCGGATCATCGGGCTCGTGCCGATATCCTCAATTATTTGGAGCGCCGTGCGGTTATGAATTGAAATGGCCGGGACAAGCCCGGCCATGACGAACGATCAACTTCGTGAGCGCCAATCAGATCAGCTGCGGCTGATCCTGCTCAGCGGCCTGCGCTTCCACCACGGCGATGGCGGTGAGATTCACAATGCCGCGTGCCGTGACGGACGGCGTGAGGATATGCGCGGGCTTCGCGGGGCCGATGAGGATCGGGCCGACAGGAAGCGCGTCCGCAAGCATCTTCGTGAACTGGAAGGCGATGTTGGCCGCATCCAGGTTCGGCATGATCAGCACGTTTGCCTCGCCCGTCAGTCGCGAGCCCGGATTCACCCGCTCGCGGATCATCTCAGAGAGCGCGGCATCCGCCTGCATCTCCCCGTCCACTTCCAGATCGGGCGCACGTTCGTTGATGCAGGCGAGCGCCTGACGCATCTTCACCGCCGAGGGGCTGTCGGATGCACCGAAATCGGAATGAGAGAGCAGCGCGATTTTCGGCTCTATGCCAAAGCGGCGCACATGGCTGGCGCAGGCAATCGTCATGTCGGCGATTTCCTCCGCGTTCGGATTGAACTGCACATGCGTATCGGCGAGGAAATACGCGCCCTTCGACGTGATGACGAGGGAAAGCGCCGCCATCTCGTGCACGCCGGGGGTGAGGCCGATGATGTCCTTGATGTGCTTCAAGCGGGATTGGAAACGCCCTTCGAGACCGCAGATCAGCGCATCCGCATCGCCACGGCGCACGGCCAGCGCACCGATGACGGTGTTGTTGGTTCGCACCAGCGTCTTCGCCGCATCCGGTGTGATGCCCTTGCGGCCCGCGGCCTCCACATAGGTCGCGACGTAATCGCGATAGCGCGGATCATCTTCCGGATTCACCAGATCGAACTCGCGGCCGATGCTCATGGACAGGCCGAAACGCTTGATGCGCGCCTCGACGACGCTCGGACGGCCGATGAGAATGGGCCGTGCAAGCCGCTCTTCCGCGATGACCTGCGCCGCGCGCAGCACGCGCTCGTCTTCACCCTCAGCATAGATCACGCGCTTCGGATTGGACTTCGCCTTAGAGAACAGCGGCTTCATGATGAAGCCGGAGCGGAACACGAAACGTCCCAACGACTCGGTGTAGGCGTCCAGATCCTCCAGCGGACGCTTGGCGACGCCCGTATCCATGGCCGCCTTCGCGACGGCAGGCGCAATGCGCAGGATCAGGCGCGGATCGAACGGGCTGGGGATCAGTGACTTGCGTCCGAAGGGATGCGCCTCGCCGCCATAGGCGCGCGCCACGACCTCGGACGGAGCCTCGCGGGCGAGTCCCGCAATCGCCTTCACGGCGGCGGCCTTCATCTCCTCGTTGATCGTCGTCGCACCCACATCGAGCGCGCCGCGGAAGATATAGGGGAAGCACAGGACGTTGTTGACCTGGTTCGGGTAATCAGAGCGCCCGGTGCAGATCATGGCGTCGGGACGCGCGGCCTCCGCCTCCTCCGGCATGATTTCCGGATAGGGATTGGCGAGCGCCATGATCAGCGGGCGCGGCGCCATCTTGGCGAGCATCTCGGGTTTCAGGATGCCGCCTGCGGACAGGCCCAGGAACACGTCGGCATCGACGATCACATCGGAGAGCGTGCGCGCATCGGTCTTCTGCGCATAGACCGATTTCCAGCGGTCCATGAGCTCGTTGCGGCCGTCATGCACCACACCTTCGATGTCGGTGACCCAGATGTTTTCGCGCTTGGCGCCAAGCGACACGAGCAGGTTGAGGCATGCGAGCGCGGCGGCACCGGCTCCCGACGTGACGATCTTCACGTCGGCGATGTTCTTGCCGGCAAGCTCAAGCGCGTTGGTGACGGCAGCGCCCACGATGATGGCG
This sequence comes from Pseudomonadota bacterium, assembly GCA_023450615.1. Lineage (GTDB taxonomy): Bacteria > Pseudomonadota > Alphaproteobacteria > Rhizobiales > Beijerinckiaceae > Microvirga. The sequence continues at coordinate 2,288 of JAEXGT010000088.1, forward strand.
GTGCCGTGCTGGTCGTCGTGGAAGACCGGGATTCCCATGCGGGCTTTCAGCCGCTCCTCCACCTCGAAGCATTCGGGAGCCTTAATGTCTTCGAGGTTGATGCCGCCGAAAGTAGGCTCGAGCGCCGCGATCACCTCCACGAGCTTGTCCACGTTCTTCTCGTCCACCTCGATATCGAACACGTCGATGCCGGAGAACTTCTTGAAGAGGACTGCCTTGCCCTCCATGACGGGCTTGGAGGCAAGCGGGCCGATATCGCCCAATCCCAATACCGCGGTACCGTTGGAGATCACCGCCACGAGGTTCTGGCGGGAGGTGAGATTGGCGGCCTCATCAGGATCGGCGGCAATCGCCTCGCAAGGGGCGGCCACGCCGGGCGAATAGGCGAGCGCCAGGTCGCGCTGGTTGCCGAGGGGCTTGGTGGGCTGGATCTCGAGCTTACCGGGGCGCGGATGCTGATGGTAGAACATCGCTCCCGATTTGAGATCCTGCGAGATGTTGTCTCCCATCTCCAACGCTCCTTACACCAACCGTGTTACTAAAGACCTTGTGAGCGCCCTGCCCTCCGCCGTCAACATTCTTCTCCAGCGGTGACGTGAGCCTCGGGTCTGAAACGCTTCGGCAGCGCATGAGCGCTGCCGAAACAAGGATGATCGCGAAGCTGCCAGGCTTATTTCTCCGGCAGGTTCGTGCGGATGTGCAGCTCGCGCAGCTGCTTGGGGGTTGCCTCGGAGGGCGCGCCGAGCAGCAGGTCTTCCGCCTTCTGGTTCATGGGGAAGAGCGTGATTTCGCGCAGGTTCTGCGCGCCGCAGAGCAGCATCACGATGCGGTCCACACCAGCGGCCATGCCGCCATGCGGAGGCGCGCCGTACTGGAATGCGCGGTACATGCCGCCGAAGCGGTCCATGACTTCCTGCTCGCCGTAGCCCGCGATCTCGAAGGCCTTCACCATCCGGTCGGGGCGATGGTTACGGATCGAGCCGGAGGCCATCTCGTAGCCGTTGCAGACCATGTCGTACTGGAAGGCCGTGATCTTGAGGATCTTGTCCTTATCCGACGCATCGAGAGCCATGAACTCGTCGTGGTCCATGTTGCCCATAGAGAACGGGTTGTGGGAGAAGTCGATCTTCTTCTCGTCCTCGTTCCACTCGTATTGCGGGAAGTCGACGATCCAGCAGAAGGCGAACTGGTCCTTGTTGCCGAGACCCAGCTCGTCGCCGATGCGCACGCGCGCCTTGCCCGCGAGCGAGGCAGCCTTGTCCTCGTTGCCTGCGGAGAAGAACACCGCGTCGCCCGCCTTGATGCCCGCCTTCTCGCGGATGACGGCCTGGGCGGCTTCGGGAATGAACTTGGCGATGGGGCCCTTGGCGACGATCTGGCCGCCCTCTTCCTCGTAGACGATATAGCCGAGGCCGGGTGCGCCTTCCGAACGGGCCCAGTCGTTGAGCTTGTCGAAGAACGAGCGCGGCTGCGAGGCCGCGCCGGTCGCCGGAATGGCGCGCACGACGCCGCCGCCCTTCACCACGTTCTTGAACGCGTTGAAGGTCACGTCCTCACGTTCGAACACCTCCGACACGTCGGCGATGATGAGCGGGTTGCGCAGGTCCGGCTTGTCGGAGCCGTATTTCAGCATGGCCTCGAAATACGGGATGCGCGGGAACACGTCCGTCACCGGCTTGCCGTCCGCGAATTCCTTGAAGGTGTCGCGGATCACGGGTTCCATGGTCTGGAAGATGTCTTCCTGCGTGACGAAGCTCATCTCCACGTCGAGCTGATAGAACTCGCCAGGCAGGCGGTCGGCGCGCGGGTCCTCGTCGCGGAAGCAGGGCGCGATCTGGAAGTACCGGTCGAAGCCGGACATCATGATCAGCTGCTTGAACTGCTGCGGAGCCTGCGGCAGCGCATAGAACTTGCCGGGATGAATGCGCGAGGGCACGAGGAAGTCGCGCGCGCCTTCGGGCGACGAAGCCGTCAGAATCGGCGTCGTGAACTCGAAGAAGCCGCTGGTCTTCATGCGGGTGCGCAGGCTGTCGACGATGGCGCCGCGCTTCATGATGTTGTTGTGCAGCTTCTCGCGGCGGAGATCCAGATAGCGGTACTTGAGGCGCGTCTCTTCCGGATATTCCTGGTCGCCGAAGACCGGCATCGGCAGCTCGTCAGCCGGGCCGAGCACTTCCATGTCGGTGATGTAGACCTCGATCATGCCAGTGGGCAGCTCGGGGTTCTCGGTGCCGCCGGGGCGCTTGCGCACCTTGCCGTCCACGCGGACCACCCACTCGGACCGGGCCGTCTCGGCCAGCTTGAAGGCCGGGGAATCCGGGTCGATCACGCATTGCGTCATGCCGTAATGATCGCGCAGGTCGATGAACAGCACGCCGCCATGGTCGCGGATGCGGTGGCACCAGCCGGACAGGCGGGCCACTTGGCCGACATCGGATTCGCGGAGCGCGCCGCAGGTGTGGGAACGGTAACGGTGCATGAAGGCGGACATTGGAAAAGCCTGCTGGTTCTGTGTTACGCGCAACATCCATGGGAGGCCCGGGAAGTCAAGGACGAAGGATGAATGAGGGGCATGATCGTGCGCTCCCGCCCGGTTTCGGGCAGGCGGCTGTCGGCTTGTCCTGGCTTTGTCCAGTGAGGACGAGGGAAGCGCGGGACGTCTTCGGCTTCGCAGGCCCCGGCGGAGCGCGCGAAGAGGGTTCGGGGCGGGGAACCCGCCCGGGCTTGGGAAGCACAAGGCGTCCCGCGCGCGGCTTTTTGAGATCCCGGCCTCGTCGCTCCGGCGCCATCAGGGACGAACCCTCAGAGACGCTGTACGGCACGGCTGGCGTGCGGCCCTGGCAGAGCATGCTCCAGGACCGGCGAGGCTGGGGGAGCGTTGGCGCAGCCTGCCCGATCAGGCTCAGCACCTCTTCCTCCCCGCTCGGCACCCTGAGGCCGACGGGTGCGAGACCGCCGGTTCCTCAGAACCGCATCCGCTCTCCACGACCGACGCCTCGGGCGCGTCCCTCAGGAGAGGCGGACGGCTGAGATATGGCGCAGCTTAGGACAATTGTCAAGAACAAAGTAAGAACATAACACTGCTATGCCCTACGCCTCCACGCGTCAGGGCTGGTCCGGCCCTACCGATCCGAACCTCTCCGCCCTCATCCTGAGGAGCAGCGCAGCTGCGTCTCGAAGGAGGCCTCCAGAGGGCACGGGATCCTCCTTCGAGACGGTCGCTGACGCGACCTCCTCAGGATGAGGGCGGTGTGTGGGCGAAGCGGGATGACCCGGAGAGGCAGAGCGAGCGCAACGCCGAGGCACGGGCTGCGCCTTACACGTCGAGCGATTTCGGCTCTCTTCCGCGCCCCCGGAACGGTCCCCGCGACGTGCGGCGCTCACCGTGAGAACCCCTCCCCGACTACCCCTTTTTCACCCTCAAACCCTTCATTTAAAAGGCTTTTGCCCTTGTGGAACAAAGCGAGAATACCCATATCCTTCCTATGATCCAGAACCCTGTGACAACTCTGCTCAAGCATGGCTCGAACGCCCCGAACGAGGAGCGGATCGAGGGGAATTGGTATGTCTATCCCTTCGATGGAGCCCTTGAGATCGACTATGTGGACCAGGCCGGAAATCCCACCCGGCGCTGGGTGATTGCGCGTGAGCTGAAGGTGGGGCCCGGCAAGATGCTGTTGGGCGGCATCGACATGGCCGATGACGGCTATCGCGGCTTCCGGGTGGACCGGATCGAGCGGCTGGAGGACGCCGAGACCGGGCTCGTGGTGGACCGCAATATCCTCGACTGGCTCATGAAGCGGGCCGAGCGGCAGTCAAAAGAGCGGAGGAAAGCCCTTCGCAGGGCTTAAGAGGGAGTCGCCTGCAACGCTCCCTTCCGCTAAAACACATGTCCATGGATTTGATCACGACCACCGAGGCGCTTTCCGCCGCCTGCTCCCGCCTGAGCCAGCATCCGTTCGTCACCGTCGACACGGAGTTCCTGCGCGAGACCACGTATTATCCCAAGCTCTGCCTGATCCAGATGGCAGGGCCGGACCCGGCGGATGCCTATCTCATCGATCCGCTGGCCGAGGGGATCAGCCTCGAGCCCTTCATGGCGCTCATGTCCGACAAGGCCGTGGTGAAGGTCTTTCACTCGGCCCGGCAAGACCTGGAAATCGTCTGGAATCTCGGCGGCATCGTGCCTGAGCCGCTCTTCGACACCCAGGTGGCCGCCATGGTCTGCGGCTACGGCGATTCGGTGTCCTACGAGCAGCTGGTGAACGACCTCGCCAAGGCGAAGGTGGACAAGTCCTCCCGCTTCACCGACTGGTCGCGCCGTCCCCTCACCGATGCCCAGCTCACCTATGCCCTCTCGGACGTCACCCATCTGGTGAAGGTCTACGAGGCGCTGATGGCCCAACTCGAAAAGAACGGCCGCCTCGCCTGGCTGGGTGAGGAAATGTCCGTTCTCACCTCGCCCGAAACCTATCAGGCCGATCCGGACAATGCCTGGCGCCGCCTCGCCGGCCGGCTGCGCAAGGCGAAGGAGGTCGCGGTGCTCATGGAGGTTGCCGCCTGGCGCGAGCGCGAAGCCCAGAGCCGCGACGTTCCCCGGGGCCGCATCCTCAAGGATGACGCCCTCATCGACGTCGCCACCTCCGCGCCCCGCTCCGTGGAGGCCCTGGGCCGCCTGCGCACCATTCCCAACGGCTTCGAACGCTCCCGCACGGGTGGCGACATTCTGGAGGCCGTCGAACGCGGCTTGGCCCGCGATCCGGCCAGCATCCCCATGCCCGAACGCAGCCGCGGACGCGGCAACACGGGCGCGGTCGTCGATCTCCTGAAGGTTCTGCTCAAGGCCGTGGCCGAGCAGGAGGGCGTCGCCCCGAAGATCGTCGCCACCGTCGAGGAGCTCGAGGCCATCGCCGAGAACGACAATGCGGACGTGCCGTCCCTTCACGGCTGGCGCCGCGCCCTCTTCGGGGAGAAAGCCCTCGCGCTGAAGAACGGTCAGCTCGGCCTCGTGCTGGAGCGCGGACGGGTGAGGCTGAGAGCCATTCAGGGCGCTTAAGAATATCCCAGCCCGCCCCTTACCATCGCGTCATACCCGGCCTCGTGCCGGGTATCTACGTCTTTGAAACACGACGGTTCTTAAGACGTGGATGGCCGGGACAAGCCCGGCCATGACGAAAGATAATTCTCAGCTATTTACGATACGCCTCACCGTCCGAAAATGCCCTTGAAGAACTGGGCGACCTTGTTGTTCTTCTTCTTGCGGTCCACGTCCGCCTGGCTCTTCACCCAGGCGATCTGGACGACGCGGCGCTCGCCTGAGAACGGCAGATGGCCGTGCCAGGAATTATCCGAGCGCAGGAATGCGAACATGGTGCCCATGGTCGGGGGCACTTCGAGCTTGTAGGGCTCGAAATTCTTGCCGTCATAGAGCACGCGCAGGCGGCCGCCCTCGTCCTGCTCCCACGCGTCGTTCATGTAGACGAGCATGGTCATGACCTTCGACGGGCCGTCCGTGTGGATCGACCCGTATTTCGGCTGGGAGCGCTTCATGATCGTGGTGAGGCGCGGAAAGGGATGCAGGTCGATCCCGAATTTCTTGGACAAGGCCTCCGTCAGCTCGGGGCCTTCGAGTTCCTCGATGAGCTGCTTGAAGCGCCCATGGAGATTGACCTCGTCGACGGTCAGATAGCCGGGCTTGTCGATCTGGGGAAAGTCGCGCCGGATATCCTCGACGGCGTCCTCCTTCAGAAAGCTCGATGTGAGGAGATGATCGTAAGGCTCGCGAGAGTGCTGGGCATTCTGGACGGCGGATAGGTTGATGAGGCTCATGGCGCATTCCGGCTTTCTCCCCTCGCTTCATGTCGAGGGGGGCTCGCATTGAGCTGGTTGAGGGTGCACGGACCTCGGAGAAAATCTATACCCCTTCCGGGGTACCCTCAGCCCGTGATCTCCACCACCGGATTCATGTTGAGCAGCTTGCCCAGCGCCTTCATGCGGCCGGCGAGACGCCCATTGGCGAGGTCGCGCATCGACGACGGCAATTGCAGGACCACCTGCTTGCCCCGCACCCGCAGCGGAACCTGCGGAAGAACGCCTTCCATCGACACGGAAACCGGATAGGCCACGCGCATGAGCGCGGCGAGCAGGCGCGCGCGTTCGAGATAGCGTGCGCCGGCGAGCGACTTGATGCGCGATCCCACCTTGTCGGGCGAAAGGCCCTCGTGCCGGAAGAAGATGGAGAGCGCGAGATAGGCGCGGCCCGGATGGTCGAGGCCCGCGAACGCGCCATAGGCGATGAGGTTGAGGCTCTGCTCGCCGCGATAATCCGGGTGTGCGCGCCAGCCGATATCCGCGAGCAGGCAGGCGGCGCGGCGCAGGCGGGTTTCGTTTTCCGTTTCGGAGATGCCGAAGCTCTCCATGAAGGCCTCGGTCCACTGGCACAGCTCCTCGCCGTGGCGCGGCGAACGGGAGCGCAACAGGTTGAGATCGCTGGCGGCGGCGAGAAGCGGATCGCGCATCTGTGTCTCGGAATCGAGCTTGTCGAACAGCACGCCCTCGCGGACACCAAAGGCGGAGATCGCCACCTCCTTCGGCTCACCGAGGCGGATGATCTCTTCCAGCACGATGGAGCCGTAGGCCAGCAGCGGACGCCGGGCCTCGGAGACGCTTTCGATATCCTTCAGGGTCTTCGTGTCCGCCCCTTCCACCAGCTGCAGGAAGTCCAGCCCCGATTTCGGGTCGAGGATGTAGCTGTGCATGATATGGAGCGGATAATTTGTTGCCGCCTGATGCAGCCGCGCCAACGCGCGCCACGTGCCGCCGACCGCATAGAAGGTGCGTCCATGGAGGTTCTCCAGATATTCCGGAGCGCGTTCGAGGGCCGCGCGCACGATCTTCTGCGCCTTCTTGAGGGAGCCGCCGCTGACATCCTGCAGGGCGAGGCCGCCGAGGGGCATGGTGGTGCCCTGCCCCACATTCGCGCCGTTCACGTCCACCAGTTCGAGGCTGCCGCCGCCCATATCGCCGACGATGCCGTCAGGAGCGTGGAAACCTGCGATGACGCCGAGCGCGGAGAAGCGCGCTTCCTCAGCGCCCGAAAGAAGCTTGATCGGACGGCCGCAGGCCTTCTCCGCCGCCTCCACGAAGGCGGGACCGTTGGAGGCATCGCGCGCGGCGGCGGTGGCCAGCACGAACACGTCGGAGACCTGCATCGTGTCGCACAGCACCCGGAAACGGGCGAGCGCGCGCAGGGCTCTGTCCACGGCCTCGTCGTCGAGACGGCCCGTGGTCGCCACGTGACGGCCGAGGCCGCAGAGAACCTTCTCGTTGTAGATCGGCGTCAGGGCCCGGGCCATGCCCTCATAGGCCACGAGGCGCACGGAGTTGGAGCCGATATCGATGATGGCGACCGGACGCCCGATCCTGAGACGCCCCTGAGCGTCGCTGCTGATGGCGGGCATGTCAGCGCTGTCCTCGCTTCGGAAGCGCCCTGGGGCTCGATGTCTTGAGGGATTTGCCGCGGCCGGAGAGACTTGGATTGGTCATGAAATACTTGTGGGCGTTGAACGCCTCCTCCTCCCTGGCGGGCGCCATGCGCTGGCTGGTGCCATCGGGCAGAACGGACCAGCTCTGCTCGTTGTCGAGCAGGTTGGCGAGCATGATCTGATCCAGCACCTGCTGATGGACCGTGGGATTGACGATGGGCAGAAGCGCCTCGACGCGCCGGTCGAGATTGCGCGTCATCAGGTCGGCGGAGGAGATGTATACGTGCGCCTTCGGGTTGGGCAGCCCCTGTCCGTTGCCGAAGGCGTAAATGCGCGTGTGCTCCAGGAAGCGCCCGACGATGGACTTGACGCGGATGTTCTCGGACAGGCCCGGAATGCCCGGCCTCAAACAGCAGATGCCGCGCACGATGAGATCGATCTGCACGCCGGCGGCGCTCGCATCGTAGAGCGCGTCGATGATGCCGGGATCGACGAGAGAGTTGCACTTGCCCCAGATCGCGCCGGGCCGTCCGGCCTTCGCGTGAGCGGTCTCCTCCTCGATGTGCTGGAGCAGGCGCTTTCGCAGCGTGAGCGGCGACACCGCCATGCGCTCCAGCTCCGCCGGCTCCGCATAGCCCGTCACGAAATTGAAGATGCGCGACACGTCGCGCCCGATCACCGGATCGGCGGTGAAATAGGAGAGATCGGTGTAGATGCGTGCCGTGATGGGGTGGTAGTTGCCCGTGCCCACATGGCAATAGGTGATGAGCTGGCTGCCTTCGCGGCGCACCACCATGGAGAGCTTGGCGTGGGTCTTCAGCTCGATGAAGCCGAACACGACCTGCGCGCCCGCGCGCTCCAGATCGCGTGCCCAGCGGATATTCGCCTCCTCGTCGAAGCGCGCCTTCAGCTCCACGAGGGCGGTGACGGACTTGCCCGCTTCCGCCGCTTCGGCGAGCGCCGCGACGATGGGTGAATCCGACGACGTGCGGTAGAGCGTCTGCTTGATCGCCACCACGTTCGGATCGCCCGCGGCCTGACGCAGGAACTGCACCACCGCATCGAAGGACTCGTAGGGGTGATGGACGATGATGTCCTTCTCGCGGATGGCGGCGAAGCAATCGCCGCTATGCTCGCGGATGCGCTCCGGAAAGCGCGGATTGTAGGGTTTGAACTTGAGGTCGGGACGCTCCAGCGCGACGAGCTGCGAGAGATCTCGCAGGCCCATCATGCCTTCGACGACGAAGACCTCGTCGCTGGACACCTCCATCTCCTCGGCCACGAAGAGACGCAGATCCTCCGGCATGGCGGCCTCGACCTCCAGGCGGATCACGCTGCCGCGCCGGCGCTGCTTGAGCGCGCTCTCGAACAGGCGCACCAGATCCTCGGCCTCTTCCTCCACTTCGATATCGCTGTCGCGGATCACGCGGAAAGCGCCCTGCCCCTGCACCTCGTAGCCTGGGAACAGGCGGCTCGTGTAGAGCACGATCATCTGCTCCAGCGCGATGAAGCGGGCGGAGCCCGTCTCCGCGAAATCCGGCAGGCGGATGAAGCGCTCAGCCCTCGACGGCAGGCGGATCAGCGCGTTCAAAACCTTGCCGTCGCTCTGGCGCACGAGCTTCAGGGCAATGGAGGAGCCGAGGTTCGGAATGAACGGAAACGGATGCGCCGGATCGATGGCGAGCGGCGTCAGCACGGGGAAGATGTGGTTGAGGAAGTAATCCTCCAGCCAGGACGCCTCGGGCTTCGTCAGTCCGGCGCCCTCGACAAGAACGATGCCCTCCCCCTGCAGCGTCTCGCGCAGCTCCCGCCAGCGCCGCTGCTGATCGGAGGCGAGATTGGAAACCTCGACGGAGATCTTCGCAAGCTGCTCTTGAGGAGAAAGCCCATCCTGCGAGAGCGTGGCGACGCCCGAGCGCACCTGCCCGCGAAGGCCCGCCACGCGGACCATGAAGAACTCGTCGAGATTATCTGCGGAGATGGAGAGGAACCGCAGCTCCTCCAGGAGCGGGTGGTTGCGGTTCGAGGCTTCCTCCAGCACCCGGCGATTGAACTGAAGCCAGGACAATTCGCGATTGATGAAGCGCTGGGGGAACTGGCGCAGCACCGCGCCATCGAGCTCGATATCCGGCGGGGCCTTGGGCAGCGGAGCCTCGCTGACGATCTCCACGTTCCTCAAGGCCATCGTGTCGCGCATGTCGATCTCCGCCGAAGCTTCCTTCTTCGGCGCCCGTTTTGCTCTGGGCTTTGCGACGGTTTCACGACGTTTCGGAGACAATGCGGTAGGATCAGCCTTCACTCGATATCATCCGTTTCCTGCGAGGCTCCGAGGATCTCGGCGGCAATCGCCCGCGACACCCGCCGCCCCCGGCTGAGCGCCTCCTTGTCCAGAAGCGCCACCAGTTCCGAAGCCTTGGCGAGCGACCGCTCGATCCGGAGAGAGATATAGTCGACAACGGAAGTGTCGACCACGAGTTGCCTGTCCACGAACAGCTTCACCAGAACCGCCTTGAGCAAGGCATCGTCCGGCGCGTCGAGGGTCACGCTCGGGGCTAGGCGCAGGCGCGAGAGCAGGTCCGGGGTCTTGAGGCCCCAGCGGTCCGGCGGCGTCTCGCTGGTGATCAGCAGGAAGGTCTGCTTCTCCCGCGCCAGATTGAGCAGATGGAACAGGGCGGCCTCGTCCCGCTCTCCCCGGTCCATATCCTCGATGGCGAGGGTGCCGTTGGAGACGAGATGCGGAACCTTGTCCTGGCTGATCTCGCGGGCATCCACCGTCCAGGCATGGGCGTTCGTCGCCCAGATCGAGGCGAGATGGCTCTTGCCGCTGCCGCGCGGGCCGATCAGCAGGAGGATCGTGTCCGGCCAGTCCGGCCAGCTCTCGATGTGCCCATAGGCCAGCTCGTTGGAGGGGCTGACCAGAAAGTCCTCCGCCCCGAAGCGCGGATCGAGGGGCAGGTCGAAGGCCAGCTGCTTGGGCGCATCACGCATCGAAATCGGCCTTGTTCTCGACCCTCGGATGGATGATCGCGGGACCTGTCCCTCGATAGAAGGGGCTCGCCAGATACTGGCCAAGCGCAAACCGCGCCACCACGCCGATGGCGGCCGCGAGCGGCACGGCGAGCAGCAGGCCCACGAAACCGAAGAGCGAGCCGAAGGCCACGAGCGCGAACATGAGCCAGACCGGATGAAGGCCCACGGATTCCCCCACCAGCTTGGGCGAGAGAATATTGCCCTCCACGAACTGGCCGAACACGAAAATGCCGAGCGTGGCCAGGATCATGGTCCAGTCGGGCCAGAACTGCACGATGGCGACGCCGATGGACAGGATCAGCCCGGTGAGCGAGCCCACATAGGGAATGAAGCTCAAGAGCCCTGCCGTCATGCCGATGAGAGCGCCGAAATTCAGGCCGATCATCGTAAGAGCCACCGCATAGAACGTGCCGAGGATGATGCAGACCAGGGCCTGCCCGCGCACGAAGCCCGCGATGGCCCGGTCGATGTCGCGGGCGATGAGGCGGATCGTATCCCGTTGATGGATGGGCATCCAGGAATCGACCGTCCTGACCATGCGGTCCCAGTCCACCAGCATGTAGAAGGCCACCACCGGCGTCACCACCAGCAGGGAGAAGATGCTGATGAGCGCCTGTCCGCCGGACCAGAGCCCCTGGCTGAAGGTGGCGATCCACGCCATGCCCTGGCTGATCAAGTTGCCGACCGATGTCTGCATCTCCGGCAGGGCGCCGTTGGCGCCGAGCCGGTCCAGAAGCGGCCGGAGCTGCTCGTTCGCCAGTTCCTGAAGCCGCGCCACGTAGCTCGGCACGCGCTCGACGAAAGCCCCGACCTGCTGGGCCGCGAAGGGCACCAGGATCATGAGCGTGATGATGAAGATGAGAACGAAGATCACCAGGATCAGCAGGCTGGCGCCGAGACGCCCGATGCCGATCTTCTGCATCCGGTCGGCCAGGGGATCGAGGAGATAGGCGAGCGCGAAGCCCGCCACGAACGGCAGGAGGATGCCGCGAAAAACGAACAGCAGGAGCCCTCCCGCAACCAGCGCGGCGATCCAGAACCCAATCTGCCGTTGGATCGTCATCGGTACTCCATACTCTAGAACGCTTCTCAGGCCGCCATGTGCCGCAGCCAGCCTCCGAGATAGGCACCTGCGGAAGCCACGGTCAAGGTGGCCACGGCCAGCATCGCCACATCCTCGAACCCTCCGAGCTCCGCCCCATAGGCATTGGCGGCCAGGGCGAAGGCCGCAAAGCCTATCTGAGCCGCCGTGTTCAGCTTGCTCACCAGGATCGGCCTGATCTCGACCGGGCGGCTCATGACCCAGGACAGGATCACGGCGGCGACGATCATCGCATCCCGCGACACTACGATGATGGCCAGCCAACTCGGGATCGCCCCGACCACGGCAAGCGCCACATAGATCGAGACCAGCAAAGCCTTGTCGGCGATGGGGTCGATATAGGCCCCGAACTCGCTTTTCATATTGAAATGCCGGGCGATGAACCCGTCGACCCCATCCGAGATCCCGGCCGCCACAAAGAGAATAAAGGCCGCCGCCCATCGCTGCTGCATGATCATGACGATCACGATGGGGACCATGATGAGCCGGGCAATGGTGATCAGGTTAGGGATGGTCATGGGCCGATCATGCCGGGATGGGGCCTGGGCTGCAATATGGGCAGGAAGCGAGCGGGAGACTTGTGACTGAAACGGCCAAGCTATCCAAGTGAGAATCAGGAGTTTTGCCAGAGAGGCGGCTCGATCGTTCGGAATCCTGAGCCGCTCCGCCGATGCGGCCTGATCGCAAGCCGGGAAAGCGTTTCCAGACTTCATGTCGCACACAGCTTAATTCAACGCACCAGCTCGGTGGCATAGGGCATTGATAATTCAGGCTTTTAGATACGTGTTTCACTTAACCGGACAACCACCACGCCTCGCGGGCAAGGTCCTGAAAATACACGATTTCCTGCCCTTCATGGAATAACATTAGCAGAATTCTTGACAGGCCCTTAGCCATGAGCATGATGCCGCAAATTTTACCATAAGGCGCTTGGAATGCAGAAAGAGAACAGCCGGCCCCAGAGCATGAACGAGGCCTTTGTCGCATTCGTTCTGTTGGCCTCCCTTTCTTATTTCTGGCTTTTCAACGCCCTTATCGGCACCCTGGGGGACGTCGCGAAGTCGGACATTTACTTCGCGACCGCCCTGACGACGATTGTCCTGATCTTTCAGGCGGGTCTTCTTTTTCTGGCCAAGCCCGCGGTTCGCGTGGTCCTGCCGGTCCTCGGCCTGGTCAACACATATCTTCTCTACATGATCTTCAGCTCGGATATCGGGCTTATGCGCCTGAGATATCAGGCAGGCATCTGCGTTGCCATTGCGGTTCTGTATTGGGTCGTGCTCGATATCGTGCTGCGCGCAGGCCGCTTGCAGCGCTGGATCCTGGTTGGCGCGCCTGTTGCGGTTGCCCTGTTCGTCGGATTATCCACTTGGTCGGCTTTTACGAAGGACAGCGTGCCGAACAGCGCCGCGCCGGACAACATCAGGACGGTCGAATTCAAGTCCAAGCCCAATATCTACTTCCTGTCTTTCGACGCGATGATTCCGGAGAGCCTGGCTCGTAAGATCCTGAACGTCGCCCCACCGCCCTATGTGGACGTCCTGAAGAAGCACGGAGCCCACTTCATACCGAATATGTTTTCGGACTTCGTGCCGACGAAGTTTGCGCTCTCCAGCGTTCTGGCGCTTGACCCGATCAAGCACCGCGAGACGATCCCGCGCGGCGGAACGGGCTATTTCGACAGCATCGTGCTGGGCAAAAGGCCCAATGCACTCTCACACATTCTTACGGCGAACGGCTACACGAACCACTTCACGTTCAGCACCGGATATTTCGGTCCCGCGAAGGGGCCGTACCTCAAGAACTACCATGTCTACAGCCCCTACTCGGCCTGCACTTTGCTGAGTGGGCACGCGAAGACCTATGGCTTCTTCGGCTATTGCCCGCTCATCACCTCCAACTTCATCAAACCGTACATCAATTTAGGCGGCAGCAAGCAGGGGGGACACGATAGAGAGGGCTTTATCGACTATGCCCAGGGACTGATCCAGTCGATCGCGCGGAATAAGAATTCAGGGCCGCATTTCTACATGCAGCACGTGCTCTATCCCGCTCATGCTTCCAACCACTTCGCGGGAACGGCCCAAGAACTGGACGCCTACAGAGGGTCTTTCCAGCGCCGCTCCGGAATCGCTGCTGAAGTCATGGACAGAATGCTGACCGAGATCCGGACATCCGATCCGACGGCGATCATTTTCCTCTACGGCGACCACGGAACATTGACGTCTCGCCCTGTGAAGTTCGCGCAGAACAAGAAGTTCTTCGTGCAGGACCGCCACGGCATCCTGGGAGCTCTTATCAACGCAGAGAGCTGCGAGCCGTACCTTACGCCCCCGGAAGGAGAACACTTCCAGACGACGGCGCGCGTGGTGACAGGCTTGGTCCAATGTCTCGCCGGTGGGGAAAGCCCCTTCATCAAAAATGTCGATTTCAGTGTGCTGCACCAGATCGACCCTAACGAGAAATACGAGGATTACATTTATGAATAAGCCCCATCACCAGATAGCCGCTCTGGCCGGCATCTTCCTGATCTCCCAGGCGCAGACGGCGCAGGCTTATGTCGATCCCGGCTCGGCCAGCATCATCGTCACCGCGATCCTGGGGGCCTTCGCGGCGGTCGGCTATACGGCCCGCATGTACATGGCCAAGGTCAAGGGCTTCTTCAAGAAAGACAAGAATGTCGGCGACATTCGGTGAAGACGCCGCGCTCCGCGACCGATTCTATGGCATGCGGAGCGTCACCTCGCGGCAGTCTTCAGACTGCTCCTTCAACGAAATGATGAGATCGCCTGAGTCAGGCGGGCGCTAAGACGCATCAAGAACTCCGGCCCGCGGCTGCGGCACCATAAGGCGCTGAGAAGGAACCCTTTTTTACCTTGTCCGCGCCTAGCCGGCAAAGCACAAGCCGATGACGGCAAAGCCTTGAAGACACTCGGTTCTCCACGGCTCACGCAATAACATTGGCCTTTTTCTTGACACTTCAAATGCCATCAGCAAGATGCGCGCCAATTTGGGGGCCACCGTATGTTCAAGCGAATGCTTAGAAATCAAGCTATGAAACACAGCTTGATCTCACCCATCCTGCTTGCGTCGATTTCATATTTTTGGCTGTTCAACACCATCCTGAACACTTGGGATGAGATGTCGCCCTCCGATATTTCTCTCGTCCTCGGCCTGACGACCGTCGTGCTTGCCGCTCAGGCGGTGCTTCTCATCTTCGCCAAGGGCGTTGCCCGGATACTCTTTCCAGCTTTTGCCCTGGCCAACACCTATTTTCTATATATCGTCCTCAGTGAAGATATCGTGACGATGAACGTATGGGTGCAGGTGGGCATCTGCGCCGCGATCATGGCCCTTTACTGGGTCATCCTCGATATCGTCCTTCGCGCCGGTCCCATGAGGTCTAGGCTGGTTCTCGGCGCCCCTGTCCTGGTAATCGTATTCGTCGGCGCCTCGTTCCTGTTCTTGCTCACCGGCAAGGAAGGGGGAGAGGCTGAGGCTGCGACGCCGGCGAATATCAAAACCGTCGAGTTCAAGAGCAAGCCCAATATCTATTTCCTGTCATTCGACGCGATGATTCCGGAGAGCTTGTCCGGCAAGCTCCTCGACGTCCCTACCCCGCCTTACATCGACGTTTTGAGAAAGCATAATGCGCGTCTCATAAAGAATAACTTCGCAGACGCCCTTCCGACCAAGGTTTCCCTCGCGAATATCTTGAACATGGGCCCTGCGGTTCTTGTCGAGGCAGAGGCCATCAAGGTCGTAAACGGCTCGGTTCCAAGCCCGCTTCGGCATATTCTTACAGCCAATGGCTATACGACTCATTTTACGTTCGAGAGCGGGTTCTTCGGGCCGTCCAAGGGAAAGTACCTGAACAGGTATAATGTCCATGAGCCTTATTCGGCCTGTCGCTACCTCACGGGGGATGCCCGCCGCTTTGGCTTCTACGGCTATTGCCCGCTCAGAGACGTCGCTGGCCTAAACCCGACGGGCGACAATCCCCGGAGCCCCGCCTTTCTCGATTACACCTATGGCCTGATCGGGCGCATCGCGAAGGACAAGAATTCCGGCCCGCATTTCTACATGCAGCACATTCTTTATCCGAGCCACACGATGCGTTCGTTCGTTGCGGGGGCTCCGCGGCATCAGAAGGCCTACAAGAGCTATTTCGAGGAACGCTCGACAATCGCAGCCGAAGCGATGGACAGGATGCTCAGCGAGATCCGCGCATCCGATCCAACCGCGATCATCTTCCTCTACGGCGACCACGGCACAATCGTATCGCGGAGCAAGAAGTTCGCAGAGGACAAGGCGTTCTTTGTTCAGGATCGCCACGGCACGCTGGGCGCCCTCATCAATGCTGAGACCTGCACGCCGTATCTGACTCCGCCGAACGGCGAGCGCTTCCAAACCAACGCCAAAATCGTCGCAGGCCTCGTCCAGTGCCTGGCGGGCGGCGAAAGCCCATTCATCAATCAAGTCGACTTCGGCGCCATACGCCAAATCCCGAACGAGAGGTTTGAGGACTATGTCTATGAATAAAACGCAACGCCATATGGCCATTCTGGCCGGCATCTTCCTGATCTCTCAGGCGCAGACGGCGCAGGCTTATGTCGATCCCGGCTCGGCCAGCATCATCGTCACCGCCATCCTGGGGGCCTTCGCGGCGGTCGGCTATACGGCCCGCATGTACATGGCTAAGGTCAAGGGCTTCTTCAAGAAAGACAAGAAGGCCGGTGACACTCAATGAAGCACGTTGCGCTCCCGATCAACGGATCGTTCCGCGATCCCGCCAACCGCGTTTACGAGCATGAAGGGCGCATCCTTCGCGGCGTAACGAGCGCTGCGCTCGAGAACTTCAAGGCACTCGAACAATCGAGCTTCTTCAAGGATTACGTGGCGCGCGGTCTCATCGTCAGGACCACTCTGGCGGACTTAGGCGACGAAGCGGCAAAGGGCATTCTCGCCCAGGGCTGGGCGGGCGTTCTCGCGCATGAGCGCGTGCCCCTGATCTCCTATCCCTACGAGTGGACCTTCTCCATGCTGAAGGATGCTGCCCTGCTGCAGCTCGACCTTCTGGAGAGCGGCCTCAAGGAAGGCTGGACGATCAAGGATTCGACTCCGTTCAACATCCAGTTCGTCGGCGCGAAGCCGGTCTTCATCGACATCCCGTCCTTCGAGCCCCGCGAGCAGGGCGAGCATTGGGCCGCCTATCGGCAGTTCTGCATGCTCTTCCTCTACCCGCTGATGCTCAAGGCCCATCTCGGCCTCGACTTCCAGCCCGTCCTGCGCTCGAACCTCGACGGCATCTCCCCCGGCGAGGCCGCGCGCTACTTCAAGGGCCTGAAGCGGTTCAAGAAGGGCGTGACCAGCCACATCTCCATTCCGGCCATGATCGAGGGCCGCGTCGAGAACAGCGAGAAGGACCGCGCTCCCGCCAAGAAGCGCGACAGCCTCAAGCAGTCCGACGCCATGGTGCTGGGCCTCGTGCAGAGCATGAAAAGGCTCGTGCAGTCCCTGGAATCGCCCATCCGCCATACGGAATGGTCGGAATACGCCAACACCCATTCCTATGAGCAGCAGGCCTTCGAGGCGAAGCTCGCCTTCGTCCGCAATGCCGCGAAGACCGGACATTGGGGCGTTGCCTGGGACATCGGCGGCAATACCGGCACCTTCTCGAAGATCTGCGCGGAATATTCCGACCGGGTGATCACCGTCGACGGCGACCACGACGCGGTGGAGAAGCTCTATCTCTCCGAGAAGGGCAATGATGCCGGCAAGATCCTGCCGCTCTACATGAACCTTGCCAACCCCTCCCCCAACCAGGGATGGGCCGGCACGGAGCGCCTCGGCTTTACCGACCGCAACAGCCCCGATTTCGTGGTCTGCCTCGCGCTGATCCACCACATCAGCCTCTCGGCCAATGTGCCGATCCCGCTCTTCCTGGAATGGCTGCGCTCGCTGAACGCCAAGCTCGTGATCGAGTTCGTCGACCGGCCGGACGAGATGGTGCAGAAGCTGCTCCTGAACAAGAAAGAGAAATATCCTGACTACAACAAGGATGTTTTCGAGCGGGAGCTGAATGCCCGGTTCAAGATCCTCGACAGTCAGGACCTGAAGGGCGGGCATCGCAAGATCTACTTCTGCGAGCCCAAATAAGCCTTGGAAGCGCGACATGCAGGAGCCGGAACTCACCGGCTCCTGTTTCTTTTCGGGCGAGCGATGAGGACGGCGGACAAAGCCTTCCCTCAAGGGCGCCTTTCTCCCTTGCTCCAGGAGTTCTCTCGTCTTACGGCCAGAACCAACGGGGCGGCGGCTCCAATCCCAGGTTCGGATTACGGTTCTTTTGAGAGCCCCCGTTTAAGCGCAGCCTCGATCTTACCCGCTATCTCACCATGAATTTCTTCGCGTGATCGCTTGCCGCCATCAACGCATATCGCATCCTCCTCCCCTTCTTCTCGCAGAAGGGCAGGCCCTTTTGGCGTGCAGATGCTGAAAGCACTGAAGCGAACGGCGTCAGGCACCGTATCGTAATGGGCATTCGGAATGTCTTTCCCCAAGCTGGAGGCATCGAGGGCCGGAGCTATTTTACCTTACGGCCCAAGGTTGATAATCGCGACAGGAACCTTGATCTCTGTCAGGCTCCCGGGAGCAAAGCTGCTGCTCAACTCCGGGTCGACGGCAACCGCAGCCTTGATCCGTTGATCATGGCGGGAGGCCGTGAGGTGTGAGGCATTGATTTTTCCCAGATCAACGCCGCTCTGAGAAAACCAAGCACAATCGATCCCGGCTTTAGGGCCGTCACATGAGCGCGCATAACTTTGGGCATCAAGACGTCCTCCAACGAGCGCCAATGCGGATGTCCCGCCAAGGAAGAAACCGACGGCAGCAACATTCCCGGGCTCGATCCGTGAGGAGAATCCCGGGTCGCCGTTGATGGCAGTCAGCGCAGAGGAGAGATCGGCAGGACGCAGCCATATCTCCTGAATGGCGGCCTGTGCATCACGCGGCCCAAGAGTTGGCGGCTGCGGAACGCCCACAATATATCCGCGCGCTGCGAGAGAGGCTGCTATCCATCCCGCATGAAATGGCGCAGCCCGGAAGCCGCCATGCGCCATCACGATGACGGGATAGCGGCCCTCGGCCATCGGCGCATCGCGTAACGCGGCCACTCCCTTAAAAACCTTGTTCTCGCCAATAGTCTTGGGTGTCTCCAGCGCAGCTGTCGGATACCAAACAGTAAGCCCTATCGCCTGGCTGCGGGCAGGCACGGTTGCCGTCATGGAGCGCACCCCGACCCGATGTTCAGGAGCAGCATTGGCAGCCCCGGCAATTATGCAGAACATGATTGCGGCAGCCCCGATCCGATAAGTTGACATTCGCTCCCCTTCCCTCCAGCAGCGTTATGACATGTTACTTTGTCTCCCCATCGGCGGGGATGACAAGGGGGCATCCGCCCCAAAATCGCACGCCCCCCTTGCCTCTTGGCCCCTCTCGCCTTACTGCCCTGAGCCAACACGGGGGTGTCCCATGACCGAGAAGCAGACGAACGGCCTGACCTATGCCCAAGCGGGCGTCGATATCGATGCGGGCAATGCCATGGTCGACCAGATCAAGCCTCTGGTGCGGTCTACCCGCCGCCCCGGCGCGGATGCGGAGATCGGCGGCTTCGGCGGCCTGTTCGACCTCAAGGCCGCAGGCTTCAAGGACCCGATCCTGGTGGCCGCCAATGACGGCGTGGGCACCAAGGTGAAGATCGCCATCGATACGGGCATTCACGACACGATCGGCATCGACCTCGTGGCCATGTGCGTGAACGACATCATCGTGCAGGGCGCCGAGCCCCTCTTCTTCCTCGATTATTTCGCCACCGGAAAGCTCTCCCCCGAGGTGGGCGTCCATATCGTGAAGGGCATCGCCGAGGGCTGCCTCCAGGCGGGCTGCGCCCTCATCGGCGGCGAGACGGCGGAAATGCCGGGCCTCTACGCCAAGGGCGACTATGACCTCGCGGGCTTCGCCGTGGGCGCGGCCGAGCGCGGCACGCTTCTGCCGAAGGACGTGAAGGCGGGCGACGTGCTGATCGGCCTACCCTCCTCCGGCGTCCATTCCAACGGCTTCTCGCTGGTGCGCCGCATCGTCGAGCATTCCGGCCTCGCTTGGGACGCGCCCGCGCCCTTCGCGCCGGGCAAGACGCTGGCTCAGGCCCTGCTGGAGCCGACCCGCATCTACGTGAAGACCCTGCTCCAGGCTCTGAAGGGCGGCGACGGCATCAACGCGCTGTGCCACATCACCGGCGGCGGATTCCCCGACAACATTCCACGCGTCCTGCCCGCTGGCGTCGGCGTGCGGCTCGACCTGAACGCCATCGACGTTCCGCCTGTCTTCGGCTGGCTTGCCAAGACTGGCGGCGTGGCGGAAGCGGAGATGCTGCGCACCTTCAATTGCGGCATCGGCATGATCGTGGTCGCAAGCGCCGATAAGGCGGATGCGGTGATCGAACGCCTGCGTCAGGCGGGCGAGGCTCCCGTGCGCATCGGCGAGACCATCGCGCATACCGGGACTGAGCCCGTGCAGACCGCAGGGTCGCTCAAGCTCTGATGCCCCGCCGCGTCGCCGTTCTGATTTCCGGACGCGGGTCCAACATGGTCTCGCTGATCGAGGCCGCCGCCGCGCCCGGTTTTCCCGCGGAGATCGCGCTGGTGCTCTCCAACCGCCCCGATGCGGCAGGTCTCGAGCGCGCCAAGAACGCGGGTATCGCGACGGCCATCATCGACCACAAGGATCATTCGACCCGCGAGGATTTCGAGCAGGCGATGGATGCGGTGCTTCAACGGCACGGCATCGAGTTCATTTGTCTGGCCGGTTTCATGCGCGTGCTCACCGATTGGTTCGTGGGGCGCTGGGCGGGCAGGATGATCAATATCCATCCTTCGCTTCTTCCCCTCTTCCGAGGCGTGCACACGCATCGCCGGGCGCTGGAGGAAGGCGTGCTCGTCCACGGCTGCACGGTGCATTTCGTGGTGCCGGAACTCGACGCGGGCCCCATCATCGCCCAGGCCGCCGTGCCGGTGGTGCCCAACGATACGGAAGAGAGCCTCGCCGCGCGCATCCTGGTGCAGGAGCACCTGCTCTATCCGCAGGCTCTGCGCATGATCAGCGACGGCAGCGCACGACTTGAGAACGGGCGCGTGGTCTTCTCGAAAGGCTGGAGCGGCGAAGGCGCGTTGCGCTCGCCCTCATAAAACATCATCCCGGATCTTCGCCGTGCTCCGCCCGGGATGACGCGCTTGATTACATCCGCGGGCGCGGCAGCTTGCAGGCGTCGAGGGCGGCGAGCGCCTTCTCACGGGCGCTGTCGTTGAACACGCCCGTATTGCGATAGGCCTGCACTTCTTCGGCGCTCAAGGCGCGCATCGTGCGGCCTGCATAGCAGCCGCATTTCGACGTGAAGGAAGCTTCGCTGGCATTCTGCTGCTTGGCCTGGACGATGGCGCAGGCCTGGCTCACGCGCGCGCGCAGATCGGCCATGCTGGCGGTCTTCAGCGCCGGGTCCGGCTCGTACTGCGTGGGCATGCTGGACGAGGCTGCGAAAGCGGCAACTGCGCCTCCGGCAATGAACGCCGCCGTCAACAGCGCGCGAAAGGTCGAGATCATGGAAGGCTCCACAGGAACAATATTCACTTGGGAGCTTAAGAATAGGCTCGGGGCCACCGGATCAAGCGCTACGCGAAAACAGGATTAAGAAGGTCTGACCAATTGAACGCGGCCCTCATCCTGAGGAGGCGCGCAAGCGCCGTCTTGAAGGAGGTTCCAGAGAGCACTGGAATCTCGTTCGAGACGCAGACTTACGTCTGCTCCTCAGAATGAGGTTATATTCGTTGTCAGCCGGGAATTGGCTCAAGCCGCTCGCGAACGCTGACGACAGGCGTCTCGACTGCGAGATCACCGCTCACCTTCTCCAGCGCCACGCGGTTGTCGTGGAAGGCTGCGCCGCCATAGGGCGCGACCTGATCGCCGCCGGTCAGCGTGTTGATGCCGCGCCCCATCGGATGCGCCTTGTTGGGCCAGATGCCTTCCGCGATCAGCACGCCGCGCCGCACGCCTTCGAACAGACGCGCGCGGAGGTACACCTCGCCGCGATGGTTCTTCAGCTTCACCCAATCGCCATCGGCGATGTCTTGCTTCTCTGCATCGAAGGGATGGATCATCACCTCGGGCCTGCCCTCCTTGGCGATGGAGCCGGGCGTTTCAGTGAAGGAGGAGTTCAGGAAGCTGCGCGCCGGGCTGGTCGCCAGGCGGAAGGGATATTCCTCCGTCGCCGATTCAATGACGCCCCAGTGATCCGGAAATTCCGGCATGCTGGCATGAGGCCCCATCGGGCCGTTGTTGTAGGACGGCACTGAGGTCCAGTCCGGCTTGAAGCGGAACTTGCCGTCCGGATAGCCGAAGCCTTTCAGATAATGCGCTTCCTCGAAGGGCGGCTGCACATCCTTATGCACGGCAGCCTCCAGATCCTCGATGCTGCCCCAGCCGGAATTGCGCAAGGTCCAGTCGATGATCTCGCGCGGTTCCATGTCGAAGGCGCGATGCTCGGCGCCGATGCGCTTGGCGAGCGCACGCGTGACTTCGTGGTTCGACAGGCATTCGCCGGGAGGGTCGATGAGCTTCGGCCCGATCTGAAAGTGCTGATGCCCGCCGCCGGAATAGAGATCGTCGTGCTCCATGAACATGGTCGCGGGCAAAACGATATCGGCCATCATCGCCGTCTCGGTCATAAACTGCTCGTGCACGCAGACGAACAGGTCCTCGCGGGCGAAGCCCTGCTTCACCAGTGCCTGCTCAGGCGCGACGGAAACGGGATTGGTGTTCTGGATCAGCAGCGCCTTGACCGGCGGGCCGTTATAGAGAGCCTCGGCATCGCCGGTAAGCACACGCCCGATCTGCGACTGGTCGAGTTTCCGGATGGAGTGATCGATGGCGTCATGCCCTTCGATCAACGCCTTATTCCACTTGAAGATGCCGCTGTTGGAATGGAACGCGCCGCCGCCCTCATGCTGCCATGCGCCCGTCACCGCAGGAATGCAGGCCGCCGCGTGCATGTTCACCGCGCCGTTGCGCTGGCGGCCGAAGCCGTAGCCGAGACGGAAGAAGGTGCGCTTGGTGGTGCCGACGAGTTTGGCAAACGCCTCGATCTCCTCCACCGACAAACCGGTGATGGCGGAAGCCCAAGCGGGATCGCGGGTCTTGAGATGCGCTTCCAGCTCGCGCGGATGATCGGTGTAGCGTTCGAGGTAATTCCAGTCTGCATACCCGTCGCGGAACAGCACATGCATCACCGCACAGGCGAGCGCGCCGTCGGTGCCCGGCTTCACCAGCAGCGCCATGTCGGCCTGCTTCATGGTTGCGTTCATGTAGATGTCGACGGCGACGATCTTCGCGCCGCGCTCCTTCCGGGCGCGCATGGCGTGAGTCATCACGTTGACCTGCGTGTGAACCGGGTTCGTGCCCCAGATCACCACGCAATCGGAAACCGCCATCTCGCGCGGATCGGAGCCCGCGAGCTTGCCGGTTCCCGCCACATAGCCGGTCCAGCCCATGGGCGTGCAGATGGTCGAATACTGGCCGGAATATTTCTTCACGTGGCGCAGGCGGTTGATGCCGTCGCGCATCACGAGGCCCATGGTGCCCGCGTAGTAATAGGGCCAGACGGACTCGGTGCCGAATTCCTTCTCGGCCTTGAGGAACTCACGCGCCACGATATCGAGCGCCTCGTCCCAGGAGATCCGCTCGAACTGGCCCGAGCCTTTCGGGCCCACCCGCTTCATGGGGTGGAGCAGCCGATCCGGATGGTGGATGCGCTCCGCATAGCGCGCCACCTTCGCGCAGATCACGCCCGCCGTGTAGGTGTTGGTCCTCGCCCCATGCACCCGCCCAATGCTCTTTCCGTCGATCACCTCCACGTCGAGGGAACAGACGGACGGGCAATCATGCGGACAGACGGAAGCGCGGCGGTCGATGCGGGGAGCTTGGTTCATGGCGGGCGCATCATGACGGAGCCGGCGGCCAAAGAAAAGGCTGCTGTTTCCTCTCTCCTGCGGGGAGGGATCGAGGGTGGGACAGCAAAGTCAAAGCGCTTCGAGCGGTCCAGTGAGCATGAGCGGCGCTGCCAGCGGCCACCTCTCCCCGGCGGGGAGAGGTCGAGCGCAGCGAGGGTGAGGGGGTGAGACCTCTCCGGATAGACCTGTAACCCCTCACCCGGTGAGGGCCGGCGAGATCATTGTCAGCAACCATGTTGCTTTTTGACCTT
This sequence comes from Pseudomonadota bacterium, assembly GCA_023450615.1. GTDB lineage: Bacteria > Pseudomonadota > Alphaproteobacteria > Rhizobiales > Beijerinckiaceae > Microvirga. The sequence continues at coordinate 26,211 of JAEXGT010000088.1, forward strand.
GCGGGCCGGGTGCCTTCGAAACTAGGTTTCGTGGCAGTTATTAAGGATCATCCTATGCGTACCCATCTCGCCCTAGCCCTTCTCGCCACCTTGTCGACTTCGGTCGCCGCCGGCGCATCCGAGGCCGAGCGATATACCTCCTTATGCATCCCGGCTGACGGTCGAGAGGCCTGCCTCCAGGGCCGGGCTCGCTTTATCGAGACTTATGAGAAGGCCATCCGGCAGGACTACACGGCTCAACGGAACGTCGCCTACATGCTTGGCAACAAGCTCGGTGATGCCGTGCCGACGGATCGGGTTCACGCCTGCGCCTGGCGGATGGTGATCGTCTTGTCAGGCTCCCCAAAGGTCGACAGCAGCGACAGAGGCAATATGGACCTCGATTGCGGCCGGCTTCCGCCGGACAAAGTCCCCGCCGCAAAGACCAGGGCCTCGGCCATCAACCGCGAGATCCTGGCAGCCAAGGGCACGAAGCTGCCAAAGCCCGCCGCTCAGCCCAAAAAGCCGGCCAAGGAACTGGATGGCGAAGCCCGCCCCCTGTTCTGACCGCTTCGGTCTTAAAGCCCTCTCAGAGCCTTCTGAGAGGGCTATTATTATGGTGCAAATTCAAGTGGCGCGCTCTGCAAAATCGGCCGGCGCGCTTCACCCGGACCTTAAGGTCCGACCTCTCCCTCAGGGAGAGGTGAGAAGCGCCGGACTTATGAGGCACTTACCCGCCCCACATAAGGGAGAGGGAAAAGCACCGACATCAGTCGCCAATAGAAAAGGCCGCCCTGAAGGCGGCCTGATCATTCCATTCGGAAAGCCGGATGAGGCTTAGCCGACGATCTCGTTGCCCGAGAAGAACTGGGCGATCTCGATCTTGGCGTTGTCGACGCTGTCGGAGCCGTGGACCGAGTTCTCGCCGATGGACTTGGCGTAGAGCTTGCGGATGGTGCCCTCGGCAGCGCTCTCCGGGTTGGTAGCGCCCATGATCTCGCGGTAGCGGAGAACGGCGTTCTCGCCTTCGAGAACCTGCACGACGACCGGGCCGGAGACCATGAAGTCCACGAGCTCACCGAAGAAGGGGCGCTCCTTGTGGACGGCGTAGAAGGTCTCGGCCTCGCGGCGGGACATGAGAATGCGCTTCTGGGCGACGATGCGCAGACCGGCCTTTTCGATGACGGCGTTGACGGCGCCAGTCAGGTTACGCTCGGTCGCGTCGGGCTTGATGATGGAGAAAGTACGCTCGATGGCCATGGAAGGTCACCCTTTTTAAGTGAAAAATTCGGAAAGTCCGGCGCTTATAGCGGCGAGCCCCCTCCCTCTCAAGCGCCTTTTCGAGATTGCGAGGGTTATCGTAAAGAGCAACCCCGATTGGAAAGCCCGGTCTTGTCCTCTAGTCGTCTCCCCGACCGGTCCGGCCAAGACCAGCCAGGAGGAACAACATGAAGTCTCTACCCCTTGCCACGCTTGGTCTTTTCCTCCTGACAGGGGTGGCCCAGGCTCAGGACCCGAGCGGAACCTATCTCAGCGAGACCGGCGAAACCCAGGTACGGATCGCCCGGTGCGGGCAGGCCTATTGCGGCGCCATCCTCTCCGTGAAGGGTGAGGCCAAGGACGTCTACAACCCCGATCCCAATCTGAAGGGCCGCAATCTCGTCGGCATCCAGATGATTTCCAACCTCCAGCCTTCCGGCGACGGCTTCACCGGCCAGCTCTACAACTACAAGGACGGCAAGACCTATACGGGCAAGATGACCTTCGCGGGCAAGGCCATGCAGCTCTCCGGCTGCGTCATGGGCGGCTTGATCTGCCGGTCGCAGACCTGGGTGAAGGTGAATTAAGCCTACTGTGGCATCATCCAGACGGCGCTGCCGCGCCGAGATCGCCCTCCGGACAGACGCGAAAACCTCCTCGCCGTCATCCCCGAGCAGGCGGGGATAACGGTGGTAGTCCGGGCGTTTCATTCTAGAAACCATCCCGGATAACGCAGGCTACCGTGCCTTCTGCCCGAAGAGGACCGCCTGCACGGCGGGGTCCTTCATGTCGTAGGAGCCCCGGTCCTCGGCCCCAACCTCGATCGCCCGCCGCACCGCCGGACGTTCCAGCACGGCACCGAGCCAGCGCTTCACGTGCGGGAAATCCTCGATGTTCTGGCCCTGGCGCTCCCAGAGCTTCGCCCAGGGGGCGATGGCCATGTCGGCGATGGAGTATTCGCCCGCCACGAATTCCCGGTCCGCGAGGCGCTTGTTCAGTACGCCGTAGAGACGATTGGTCTCGTTGGTGTAGCGCTCTATGGCGTAGGGCACCTGCTCCGGCGCGTAGATGCGGAAATGGTGCGTCTGGCCGAGCATGGGGCCGAAGCCGCCCATCTGCCAGAACAGCCATTGATCGACCTCGACGCGGCCGCGCTCGTCCTGCGGATAGAACCTTCCGGTCTTGCGGCCGAGATATTGCAGGATCGCGCCGGACTCGAACACGGAGATCGGCTGCCCGTCCGGTCCCTCATGATCGACGATGGCAGGCATCTTGTTGTTGGGCGAGATGTCCAGGAACTCGGGCTTGAACTGGTCGCCCTTGCCGATATTCACCGGATGGATCGCATAAGGCAGCCCGCATTCCTCGAGCATGATGGTGATCTTCCATCCGTTCGGGGTCGGCCAGTAATAAAGATCGATCGGTTGTTGGGCGGACGCCGCCATGGCAGGCCTCTCCTTGGATGACGATGCGGATCTACTGGGAAAGTAGGGTATCCCGCCCGATCCTGCATCCTCAAGGCCGAAGGTTTGCGGTGGATAGAGCCCATGGCCGCTTTCGGGACCTTGCATGTTTCAATGTTTCATCATGAGATGCGCCGGAGCGCCTTCGAAGCGCCTATGGGGGATTTTACGATGAACCGCATTCTCAGCACGGCTCTTGCCGCCTCTCTCGCCCTGTCTTTCGCCGCCCCGGCCATGGCCGAGACGAAGCCGAAGAAAGAGCCGACCGCAGCCCAGCTCGCCGCCCGCGAGCGCATGAAGACATGCAGCGCCGAGTGGAAGGAAGCCAAGGCCGCCAAGAAGATCGAGCCCGGCATGAAGTGGCCGAAATACTGGAGCGCCTGCAACACGCGCCTCAAGGGCGGCACGAAGGCTTGAACTAAGACCTGATTTCCGTCATGCCCGGGCTTGTCCCGGGCATCCACGCCTTCTGGTACTGCACTTTCCAAGACGTGGATGGCCGCAACAAGTGCGGCCATGACGATGGAGGTTCAGCAGAAACCTGCGTGTTCCTCACAGCTTCTTCTTGAAGCCCTCGTGCGAGCGCGAAAATCCAAGCCGCTCATAGAAGCGATGCGCGTCCGTGCGGGTTTTGTTGGAGGTCAGTTCGAGCATCGCCGCGCCGCGCGAGCGGGCGTAGTCTTCCGCGAAGGTCATCATCTTCGCGCCGATGCCGCCGGAGCGGCGGGCGGCTTTCACCTTCACGCTCTCCACCTTCACACGCATTGTCCCGCGTCCAGTGAGATTGGGGATGAAGGTGAGCTGGAACGTGCCGACCACTTCGCCGCCCTCCACGGCCACGAACAGCACATTCTCGGAGCTGCGTGCGATGGCCGCGAAAGCCGCCTCGTAAACGGGCTTCGTCTCCGGCGTCCATGCGTCTCCGTGGGAGCCGAGCTCATCCTCCTCGTGAAGGCGGATGATCGCCTCCAGGTCTTCCGCCCTCGCCTCGCGAATATCCAGATTGCTCATGCGGCGACCTTCGATTCCATCGGCAGGAAATTCTGCGGCAGCTTCACGCCCGGCAGCGCCTCCATACGCGCCAGCCAGGCGCTCACATGCGGATAGGGCGAGAGGTCGATTTCCGCCTCGCCCGCGAAAGCCAGCACGCCGAAGATATCGATATCGGCAATCGTGAGGCTTTCCCCGACGATCCAGCTGCGGCCTGCCAGATGCCCGTCCAGAACCTTGAGGGCGGCAGCGGCTTCAGCCGCATACATCTCCAGCACCTCAGGCGCGAACTGGCGGATGCCGCGCTTGGCGGCCCGGGTCCGATAGACCGACGGCGCAAGACGGTCGAAATCCCAATAGAGCCATTCGCGCGCCTGGAGCCGCTCTTCCAGGGTCGATCCGCCGAACTTGCCCAGCGTGTCGGAAAGATATTCCAGAATGGCCGCCGACTGGCAGAGATGCCGCCCGTTGTTCCTGTCGATCAGGAGCGGAACCTGACCGTAGCGCTGCTTGGCGAGATAGGCGGGTTGCTTGTGCGCGCCCTCGCGCAAAGGCACATGCACATAGTCGAAGGCCTCGCCGCTCAGGGCCAGCATCAGGGCGGCCTTGTAGGTGGGACCCGAGAGGGCAATTCCATGAAGTTCAAAACGCGCGGGCACCGAGGGCTCCTGTGAGCAAATTGCTTTACGCCAAGCTAGAGGATTGCTTCTCTCAGAGGAAGGCGCAGGATGAGGCCGGAGGATCATTATGCCCAGCATGGCTCGCGAGCGGAAACTGTTGCAGCAGGTTGTCGCCATTGTCGCCACCATTCCCGTAGCAGTGGGCCTTTATGGCGTGCTCTTCGGACAGGCGCTGACGGGCGATGCGGTGAGCATTTCGGCCGAGAGCCATTTCCGCTTCCTGTCCGGCCTTCTCCTCGGCATCGGCCTCTGCTTCTGGAGCACCCTGCCCCGCATCGAGGAGCATACCGGCCGCTTCCGGCTGCTGACGCTCCTGGTGGTCATGGGTGGCCTGGGACGGCTGATCGGCCTGGCGCTGACCGGCCTGCCCTCGTTCTTCATGGTAGGCGGCTTGGCGATAGAGCTGGCCGTGACGCCCTTCCTCTGCCTGTGGCAGACGCGGGTTGCGAACCGCTATGCCGAAGAATTCGGGGTGGCTTAAGGCCGGTTTCCCTTGCAGTTGCCTGAATCCAGGCCCAATTCTTATTGATCCGGCATCATGCGCGCATGTTCCATAGGCATGCTGAATGATGGCGCTTGAGCCTCACGGCGAACCTTCCCTGAAGGAGGTCGGAGCATGAGTGAAGCCCAGAAGCTCCTCGCGGTCCTGCGGCAATCGGCTGATCGCACAATCGTCGATCATATCGAACGCCTGATTCAGGACGCTCCCGATCATGAGCTGAACCGCATCAATGTTCTCGCCTTCGCGGCAAAGCGCGGCCTCGATGAGGAGGCCAGCATCGCGGCCTTTCTGCATGCCGCGAGAACCGGCCTGTTTGAGATGTCCTGGAACGTTCTGTGCCCGGGATGCGGAGGCGTTCTGGATGAGGGCACCAGCCTCAAATCCGTGAACCAGCGGGAATACAGCTGCGCGCTCTGCGCCGCCGGCTACGAGCCGACGCTCGACGAAATGGTCGAGGTGACGTTCACGGTGAGCCCACGGGTGCGCAGGATCGCCGCTCACGAACCCGGCGCGCTTCCGATGCATGAATATCTGCGTCAGGTCTTCTGGAGTTCCGGCATCGATCTGCCCGACGATTTCGAGAGTCAGCTCGATGAGATCGTCCTCGACGCGGTCGAGCTGCCTCCCGGCGAGCGGGTCATTCTCTCCCTGCAACTTCCGTCCGGTTTCGTGATCGTGTTCGATCCGGTGACGCATGGCGTCCAATATATCGAAGTGAATGGCGAACCCACGCGTGAGCGCCAGAGCCTTTCGCTCATCCTCAACGAGCACCATGCGGAAAACCCGACCTTGAATCTCCAGCCGGGGCCGATCCGCCTTCAGCTCGAGAACCACACCCATCGCCGCACGCTTCCCGCCGTGTGGGTCGCCGACCACAAGCTGCACGGCCTGATGGAGCACCGCCGCCCGTTCCTGACTGCCAAGCGCCTTCTGACGAACCAGACCTTCCGAGATATCTATCGCACCGAAACCCTCGACATCGACCAGCGCCTGAAGATCACGAGCCTCACTTTCCTGTTCACGGATCTCAAGGGTTCGACGGAACTTTACGAGCGCGTCGGCGACCTCGTGGCCTATGATCTGGTGCGAGAGCATTTCCGTGCGCTCAACGAGATCGTCGCATCGGAGGCCGGAGCCGTGGTGAAGACCATCGGAGACGCAGTGATGGCTACCTTCCCCACACCGGACCATGCCGTTTCGGCGGCGCTCCGCATGCGCGACGCCATGCGCGCCCTCAACGAGCAGCGCGGCCAGGAAGACCTGCTGCTTAAAATCGGCATTCACGAGGGGCCATGCCTCGCGGTCATGCTCAATGAGCGGCAGGACTATTTCGGGCAGACCGTGAACATCGCCTCACGGGTGCAGAACCTTGCGATGTCGCGCTCGATCTTCGCGACCGGCTCCGTGGTGGAGAACCCCAAAGCGCAGGAGATCATCGAAACGCAGGGCATCCGCCCGACCCTGCAGAAGACGGCTTTGCGCGGGATCAGCAGCGAATTCTCGGTTTACGAAATTCCGTGATTGCATTCTGCGGCCCCGAACCTGTTCCAGGGAGCCACACCTTCGCTTCCACTTCACAAACCTCATCTTGAGGAAACCTGAAAGGCCGTCTCGAAGGAGGGCTATCGCGATACCACGGGGATGGCCGGACATGCCCGGCCATGAGGTGCCGAGAAGCCAAACTCTCAGAGCGTCTTTTCGAAAAAGTATTCCGACGAGTTCGAGATGTCGCCGAGATCGCGCATCCGGTCCGTCTGCGTGTAGCCCAGCTTCTTGTAAAGCCGGTGCGCGTCGGTGAAGCGCGTGTCGGACCAGAGGATCATGCGCGTTGCGCCCTTCTCGCGGGCATGGCGCTCGACCGCGCGCACTAGCGATGAGCCGAGGCCCCGCCCCTGCCGGTCCGGGCGGACGTAAAGCCGGTGCAGCTCCGCCGTGCCCGCTTCGGGAAAATCGACGCAGGCACAGGCGCAGACGCGGCCGTTCTCATCCTCGCTCACCCAGAGGATGCCGTCGTTCCTGCGTGCGGCGCCTGGGGTGCGCAGGTCCTTGAGGTCATCGTGAGGATCGACGAAGCAGCCGGGAAAATCCGCGAAGCAGAGCGACAGCAGGCCGAAGAGATCCTGCGCGTCCTTATCGACGGCGGAACGGAGGAGCGGCTCTTCGGAAACGATCTTCAGCGCATCGGTCACTTCGCCCTCCTGGCCGTCACGGCGGTTACCGCCTCCGTCAGAAGGCCGTGCATCAGGCGGTAGCCCTCGGGCGAGAGATGGATGCCGTCAACGGTCATTCCGGTGCGCGCAGCGCCCGCGCCGTCGGATAAGGCGGCTTGCAGATCGACGATGGCGGCGGCGCGGCCTTTGCAGGTCTCAACGATGCTGCGGCTCACCGACGCCATGGCATCCACGGAATAGAAACGGCTGAGGCGCTTGGCCTTCTCGATGGGCGGCGGCGTCATGACGATCAGGGGCACGCCCGCCGCCTCGAAATGAGCGACGATCTGATCGAGATTCCTCACGGCTCCATCGAGAGCGCTGGCGCCGCCATCCTTCTTCGCGTCGTTGGTGCCCACGAGAAGCACCGCAAGTGAAGGTTGGGCCGATTTGAGGAGAAGCGGAATCCTCGGCTCGAGCGCCGCCGTCCAAATGCCGGAATAGCCGGCATTCAGCACGGAAAGCGGGCCAAGGCGGTTCCAGTAAAATCCCTCGACAATGGAATCCCCGACGAACAGAAGCCCGCCCGGCCCGACCGCGGAGCGATGGGCGCTGATCACGATGTCACGGATCAGCCAATGGGGAGCGAAGACGTTCGGTTGCGTTGCCAAAGGGTGCTTTACTCGATTCCGAGCTTCGCCTTCAGGATCTCGTTCACGGCCTGCGGGTTGGCCTTGCCGCCGGTCTGCTTCATCACCTGGCCGACGAACCAGCCGAGCAGCGTGGGCTTCGCCTTCGCCTGCTCCACCTTGTCGGGATTGGCGGCGATGATCTCGTCCACGGCCTTCTCGATGGCGCCCGTATCGGTCACCTGCTTCATGCCGCGCGTCTCGACGATCTCGCGCGGGTCGCCGCCTTCGGTGAAGACGATCTCGAACAGGTCCTTGGCGATCTTGCCGGAGATCACGTTCTCGCCGATCAGCTCGATGATGCCGCCGAGCTGGCTCGCGGAAACCGGCGATTCCGAGATGTCCTTGCCTTCCTTGTTGAGGCGGCCGAACAGCTCGTTGATGATCCAGTTCGCAGCGGCCTTGCCGTCACGGCCCTTCGCCACTTCCTCGAAGAAGTCGGCGGAGGCGCGCTCGGCCACGAGAACGCTCGCGTCATACGGCGACAGGCCGTAATCGGCCATGAAGCGGGCCTTCTTCTCGTCCGGCAGTTCCGGCAGGTGCTGCGCGAGGTCGTCCACGTAAGCCTGGTCGAATTCGAGCGGCAGCAGGTCCGGGTCGGGGAAGTAGCGGTAATCGTGCGCCTCTTCCTTCGAGCGCATGGAGCGGGTCTCGCCCTTGCCCGGATCGTAGAGGCGGGTTTCCTGGTCGATGGTGCCGCCATCCTCGATGATCGCGATCTGGCGGCGCGCCTCGACTTCGATGGCCTGACCGATGAAGCGGATGGAATTGACGTTCTTGATCTCGCAGCGGGTGCCGAGTTCCTCGCCCGGACGGCGCACGGACACGTTCACGTCGGCGCGGAGATTGCCCTTGTCCATGTCGCCGTCGCAGGTGCCGAGATAGCGCAGGATCGTGCGCAGCTTGGTGACATAGGCGCGCGCCTCGTCAGCCGAGCGCAGATCCGGCTTCGACACGATTTCCATGAGCGCAACGCCCGAGCGGTTCAGGTCCACGAAGCTCATAGTCGGGTGCAGGTCGTGAATCGACTTGCCCGCGTCCTGCTCGAGATGCAGGCGCTCGATACGCACCGTGATCGTCTCGCCGGTCTCCGGCACGTCGACAATGACCTCGCCCTCGCCCACGATGGGGCTCTTGTACTGGCTGATCTGATAGCCCTGGGGCAGGTCCGGGTAGAAATAGTTCTTCCGGTCGAAGGTGCTCTTCAGGTTGATCTCGGCCTTGAGCCCGAGGCCCGTGCGGATCGCCTGACGCACGCATTCCTCGTTGATGACGGGCAGCATGCCGGGCATGGCTGCATCCACGAGGGAAACGTTGCTGTTGGGGTCGTTGCCGAAAGCCGTCGAGGCGCCGGAGAACAGCTTGGCCTGGCTCGTCACCTGGGCGTGGATTTCCATGCCGATGACGATTTCCCAATCGCCTGTCGCGCCTTTGATGAGCTTCTTGGGGTTCACCGGAGCGTTCATGAGCTGTGCGCCTTTAAATTTCTGGTCTTTCCCGCCCGGAGTAAGAGCGTCCTGAGAGCCGGTCAACCCCTTTCAAGATGAACAGGCGTTCAGATTAGGCGTAACATGGCCAAGATTAATTCCGTTTTATGCACAGGGATTTAAGATAATTGCCACGCTGCGATGAAACCGCATCCAACATTGGGCGTTGAACGGGAGGTAAAACGGTCAAGGAGCTTACAATGGCTATGGATCCCATGGATCGCGAACCGAATGTCTACAATCGTGAGACGAATGTCTACGATAACAGTGCACGCGGTTCCAACACTCTTGCTTACGTGATCGGCGGTCTTGTTATCGCTCTCGGCTTGCTGGCCTTCCTTTTCTACGATGGCGGCAACGAGCCGAGCACGACCGGCAGCACCGGTACGCAGACCGAAAGCTCGTCGCCGGCAACCGGCAGCGGCGCCGTAGGCGGCTCGTCCACGGCTCCCGCCACCCCGACCTCTCCGGCTGCTCCCGCCGCTCCGTCGGCCCCGGCTTCCCCGTCGGCTCCGGCTTCTCCCCAGCAGTAACCTAGCGTCTTGCGTAAACTGCCCCAAGGGCCTGACTTCGGTCAGGCCCTTTTCCTTTGGCATCAGGCCGCCGCGACCGCCGCGCGCCGCCGTCCGGGCAGGGTCATGAAGGCGACCCCGATGAGAATGCAGGCGAGCCCGATCAAGGCCGTCGCGTCGGGGCTTTCGCCCAGGAAATACATGCCGATCATCACGCCGAGCGGCACCCTCAGATAAGCCTGCGCCGTCGTGCCCACGGAACCCAGCGTGTGGAGAAGCCGGAAATAGATCACGAAGGCCATCGCGGTGGAGAATACCGCGAGCCCGATCAGCGCCATGATCGACGCACCCGAAGGAGCCAGGGTCCACGGCTTGTCGACGATGAGGCTCAACGGGATCAGGATCATCGCGCCCGACAGGAGGGATCCGGCGGCGGGAGCCATGGGATCGAGCGTCCTGAAATTTCGCCCGAAGATCGCCGCTCCCGCATAGCACAGGGCCGCCAGAACGACCGCGAGCTGCGCATAAAGCTCCTGCCCTACCTGCGTCAGCGCCTGATTGCCGACGATCACGCAGGTTCCCGTAAGCCCGATCACGACGCCCGCGAACTTGCGCAGACCCGTTGTCTCATGACGTGACCAGAACAGGGTGATGAGGAAGGTGAAGACCGGCGTCATCGAGTTCAGGATCGCCGCCAGCCCCGCATCGATGGATGTCTCCGCCCAGGCGATGAGCGTGAAGGGCACGGCGCTGTTGAGGCAGGCCTGGATCGTGAAGTTTCGCCAGCTCGTCCTGTCGCGGGGAAGACTCACGCCGCGCAGCCGCATGAGCAGGACGAGGAGGCTTCCGGCGATCAGGGTACGCGCCGCGATCAGCGTCACGGGCGGGATGGTCTCGACCCCGATCTTGATGAAGGTATAGGCCGCAGCCCACAGGGTCGCGAGCATCGCCAGAAGCGAAAGCTCAAGAGCGTAATTGGTTTTCTGGTGGCTCGTTGCCATGGTCATCGCATCCGTTTTCCGTTGTTTCGAAGCCGCGCGAAACTGGCATGCGACATGCCCCCTGTCGCCCGGCAACAGTTCGGTCCTGGCCGAACTGTTCCTTGCTGACCGGCGTGAGCGCATCCTCTAAGATGACCTCATGACACCGATGGTTTCAGGCATCACTCTTGCGGAAGTCGCCTCTCTCATGGGCGATGTGGCGCGCGCCAACATCCTCTCCTCCCTCATGGACGGCAGGGCGCTGACGGCGAGCGAACTCGCCTGGCACAGCGGCGTCAGCGCACAGACCACCAGCGGCCACCTCGCCAAGCTCAGCGAAGCGAATCTGATCTCGCTGACGAAACAGGGCCGCCACCGCTATTACAGACTCGCCTCTCCGGAAGTGGCGCAGGCCATCGAGGCCATGATGGCGCTGGCCTCCTTCGGTCCTAAACGCCATCGCCCTGTGGGCCCGAAGGACGAGGCTTTGCGCAAGGCCCGCACCTGTTACGACCATCTGGCGGGACGGCTCGGCATCGCGATCGCCGACGCGCTCACCTCGCAGGACCATCTCGTTGTCTCCGAGAGCGCTGGCGCTTTGACGGACAAAGGCCAGCGTTTCCTCTGCACCTTCGGAATCGAACTGGAGGAAGAGAAGAGCAAGCGCGCGATCTGCAAGACCTGCCTCGACTGGAGCGAGCGCCGCCCTCACCTCGCCGGACGCCTGGGAGCGGCGCTTTGCACGCGGATGTTCGATTTGGCTTGGGTAGAGCGGATCAAGGACAGCCGCGCCCTGTCGATCACGGCGGCAGGACGCGAGGGCTTGAAAGCGACGTTCGGCATCGAGCTCGAGTGATCCTCAGAGCTCGTTTCGATGTCCCCTGTCATTCCGGGGCGCCGGAGGCGAGCCCGGAACCCATAACCGCCACGGCAGAAGAATGGGGAGAGCTTTTCGCTTCACTCTGAAACGTCGTGTTTATGGGTTCCGGGCTCTCGCTAATGCTCGCCCCGGAATGACAGGGGAAGTGCTGTTCGTGAAAGTCCTTTAGCGCTTCGCCACGCGCCTTACCGCATAGGCCGCGCTGGCCCAGAGGAGCGCCGCGATGACGCGCACGGGGAACAGCGTCAGCCCATCGGCACGAACAGGCGCGATCCAGGGAAGGCCGAGGCTCGCGATGAGCCAGGATACCAGCACGGACACGACCAAAGCCGCGATCGCGGCAATCAGCACCTTGCCGAACTGATCGGCCTTCCAGCCGAGCAGCACGGCAATCAGGATCAACACCGGATCGAAGGCTGCAGGCAGCCAATCCCAGAGATGAATGACGGGAACGGTCGGTCCCACGCCGCTCACCACCAAGCGGCCGGCAGCTTGATGCGTCCGGCAGCGTCCTCGATTGCCTGACCGACGGCGAAGAGGGTCTCCTCGTCGAAGGCGCGGCCAATGAGCTGGAGGCCGAGCGGCAGGCCCTGAGCATCGAGACCGGCGGGAACCGCGAGGCCCGGCAGGCCGGCCATGTTCACGGTCACCGTGAAGATGTCGTTGAGATACATCTCGACCGGATCGCCGGAGCCCTTCTCGCCGATGCCGAAGGCGGCGGTCGGCGTGGCGGGCGTCAGGATGGCGTGGACGCCTTCGGCATAGACCTTCTCAAAATCCTGCTTGATGAGCGTGCGGATCTTCTGGGCGCGCACGTAATAGGCGTCGTAATAGCCCGCCGAGAGCACATAGGTGCCGATCATGATGCGGCGCTTGACCTCGCGGCCGAAACCGGCGGCGCGGGTCTTCTCGTAGAGTTCCACGATGTCCTTGCCGTTCTCGCGCAGGCCGTAGCGCACGCCGTCATAACGGGCGAGGTTCGAGGAAGCCTCGGCGGGCGCCACGATGTAATAGGCGGGCAGCGCATATTTGGTGTGCGGCAGGGAGACATCGACGATCTCGGCGCCTGCGGCGCGCAGCCATTCGATGCCCTGCTGCCAGAGCTTCTCGATCTCGGGCGACATGCCGTCGACGCGGTATTCCTTCGGAATGCCGATCTTCAGGCCCTTCACGCCACGCGTGACGGCGGCTTCGTAATCCGGAACCGGCATATCGACGCAAGTGGTGTCCTTGGCGTCGGTGCTCGCCATGGAGCGCAGCATGATCGCGGCATCGCGCACCGTGCGGGTGATGGGGCCCGCCTGGTCAAGCGAGGAGGCGAAGGCCACCGTGCCCCAGCGGGAGACGCGGCCATAGGTCGGCTTGATACCGACCGTGCCCGTGAAGGCCGCAGGCTGGCGGATGGAGCCGCCCGTATCGGTCGCGGTCGCGCCCAGGCACAGGTGAGCGGCCACAGCGGCAGCCGAGCCGCCGGAGGAGCCGCCGGGCACGAGCTTCCTGTCACCCTGCTTCCAGGGCGACACGACGGGACCGAAGGCGCTGGTCTCGTTGGAGGAGCCCATGGCGAACTCGTCCATATTGAGCTTGCCGAGCATCACGGCACCGTCGTTCCAGAGGTTCTGTGTGACGGTGGATTCGTAGGGCGGATTGAAGTTGCCGAGGATCTTGGAGCCGGCGGTGGAAACCACGCCTTCCGTGCAGAACAGATCCTTGATGCCGAGCGGAATGCCTTCCATCGGGCGGGCCTCGCCCTTGGCGATCTTCTCGTCGGAGGCTTTCGCCTGGGCCAGGGCCTTCTCGGGCGTCTCCAGCACATAGGCGTTCAGCGCCCTCGCCTTCTCGACGGCGGCGATATGGGCCTGCGTCAGCTCGGTGGCGGAGAAGGTCTTGGCCTTCAGGCCGTCGCGGGCCTCGGCAATGGTGAGATGGGTCAGTTCGGTCACTGGATCACATCCTGTCATCCCGGGGCTGTGGAGCAGAACCCGGGATCGTCTGGAAGAAGAAACTGGATTGCGCGGTCCCGGCCCTCAAGGTCACGCCACGGCCGGGATGATGCTGCTATTCAACGACTTTCGGCACCAGGAAGAAGTTATCCTCCGTGGCGGGGGCGTTTTGGACGATCTTCTCCGGATAGCCGCCATCGGTCACGCCGTCCTGGCGCTTCTTCATGGTCATGGGCGTCACGGAGGTCATGGGCTCGACGCCCTCCACGTTCACCTCGTTGAGCTGCTCGACGAAGGCGAGAATCGCGTTGAGCTCACCCTGGAGGTGAGGCACCTCCTGATCCGTCACGGCAATGCGCGCCAGATGGGCGATACGGCGGACCGTTTTCTCATCGACCGACATGAATGGTCATACCCCTTGGAAATCTGCTGGCCGGGCTATAGCACCCGCTCGGCTCAGGGGGCAACGGCGGATGTGAGATTGGGGACTTCCGCCCCCTCCGGGGGCTAGATGATGACGTTGCCGTCGGACCTTATGCGCTCGTCGCCGATCTGGCGCCTGACCTTGTAGGCCTGTTCATCGCTGACCTTGATGCGGACCAGGGTCCATTCATGCTCCGATTTCCAGAGCCGGAACGAGAACATGAACCCATCGCCGTGCCTATGGACTTCGGCATGGGTTGCGTCAGGCAGGTCATAAGGCCCGCGGCCGTCGAAAGTCAGTTGTCCCACGGATCACTCCAAGCAAAGCATCTACACTCAACGGCTTTGAAACCGCCAAGTTCAGGCTTTGCCGTGAGAACTTTACCGTTGCTGAGTCATGTCGGCTGGGGATGTCATTTCCTGCCGGATCGCCGCGAAGGGGGCCACCACCAGACGGCGCCCCTCCACTCGCCTGGAGCTGCCCTGGAGGATTCTCAGATCCTCACCCCCACAGTCTTGTGCGGCACGACCACCTGAACGCCCTTGCCCTCCATGGCGGCCACGAACCTGTCCGCGTCGGGAACGAGCAGCGGGAATGTCGCGTAATGGCAAGGGATGACCGCCTTCAGATTGCTGAAATAGCGTTGGACGGCCAGCGCGGCGACTTCCGGCCCCATCGTAAAGCGGTCGCCGATGGGAACCATGGCGATCTCAGGCTGATGGATTTCGGCGATGAGCGCCATGTCGCCGAAAATATCCGTATCGCCCATGTGATAGACGGTCGGCTCGCCCGGCGCCTTCACGATGATGCCGTTGGCCGAACCTAGCGGGAAGTTCACGTCCATCTCCACGAGTCCTGAGGAATGGTCCGCCCGAACGAGGGTGACGCTGAAGCCGTCCTGATCCGTGGTGCCGCCTGTGTTCATGGAATCGAGATTCTCGACGCCCTGCTTGGCGAGATACATGCAGAGCTCGAAATTCGTGACGACCTTCGCGCCCGTCGCCTTCGCGATCTCCACCGTGTCGCCCACATGGTCGCCGTGACCATGGGTGAGCAGGATATGGCTGACGCCCTCGATGATCTTCGCCTTGTCACCCTCGAAGGCCGGGTTGCCGGTGAAGAACGGGTCGATGAGCACGGCCTTGTCGGCGAAGTCGAGCCGGAAGGCGGAATGTCCGAACCAGGTAATTTTCATGGGAGCACCTTCGATTTCAGGAGCATGGAGATGGGGCGCGGCTGGCATACGGCCATGTTCCAAAGGAACAAATCACATCCTCACGGTTTATGAAGCTAAGCAATAATTCTTAATGCCGCTGGAGGATAGCCATGTCACGCCTGCTCACCTCTTTGACTTTCGCCGCCGGTCTTCTCGCATCGGCGAGCGCATCCGCCGTCGAGATTTCGATTTCGTGCAGCGCGCTCGGCAAGGAATATGAGATCTGCAAGCAGGGCGTCGATGCCTGGGCACAGAAAACGGGCAACACGGTCAAGATCGTCTCGACGCCGAACTCCGCCACCGAGCGGCTGGCCCTCTATCAGCAGCTTCTCGCCGCAGGCGCGGGCGATATCGACGTGTTCCAGATCGACGTGGTGTGGACCGGCATTCTCAGCCAACACCTGCAGGACCTGACCGCGAAGGGCCAGGGCGAGATCGGCGGGCACCTGCCCGCCATGGCCGAGACAAGCCGCGTCAACGGCAAGCTCATGGCGATGCCCTGGTTCGCCGATGCGGGCCTGCTCTATTACCGCCAGGACCTGCTCGACAAATACAAGCGCCCCGTGCCGCAGACCTGGGACGAAGTCACGGAAACCGCTCGGATCGTTCAGGAAGGCGAGCGAAAGGAAGGCAAGGGAGATTTCTGGGGCTATGTATGGCAGGGCCGCGCCTATGAGGGCCTGACCACCAACGGCCTCGAATGGATCGCGTCCTATGACGGCGGCACCATCATCGACGAGAAGGGCGAGATCACCGTCGAGAATCCGAAGGCAGCCGAGGCGCTGAAGACCGCAGCCGGATGGGTCGGCACCATCACGCCCGAAGGCGTGCTCAACTACACCGAAGAGGAAGCGCGCGGCGTCTTTCAGGCGGGCAACGCCCTCTTCATGCGCAACTGGCCCTATGCCTGGGCGCTGGCGCAGGGCGCGGACAGCACCATCAAGGGCAAGGTCGGCATCGCGCCCCTGCCGAAAGGCGGCCCGGACGGACGCCATGCGGGCACGTTGGGCGGCCAGCTTCTCGCCGTCTCGAAATATTCGAAGAACCCGGATGCCGCGGCCGATCTCGTGATGTACCTGACCGGTGAGGCCGAGCAGAAGCGCCGCGCCGTCGAAGGATCGTTCAACCCCACGATCGTCTCTCTCTACAGCGATGCGGACATCGCCAAGGCCAATCCGTTCATCGGCGACCTGGCGGATGTGTTCTCCAACGCCGTCGCGCGGCCCGCCACCGCGACGGGGCAGAACTACAACAAGGTCTCGAGCGAGTTCTTCAACACGGTGCATCAGGTGCTCTCGAAGCGCTCGCAGCCCGAGCAGGCGCTCAACCGCCTCGATCGCGACCTGAAGCGGATCAAGCGCAACGGCTGGCAATGATCATGTCGAGCGCCGCTGCTCCAGCGGCTGTCCACGCACGGGAAACCGCGCAGGGAGGCCGCTCCTCCCTCACCCGATCCCGCATCAGAGCGGCATGGATCTTCATCGCCCCGACGCTGATTGTCCTGGCGATGATCGCGGGCTGGCCTCTCGCGCGGACCATCTGGTTCAGCTTCACCGATGCCAGCCTCGACAATCTCACCGATTACAGCTTCATCGGATTCGAGAACTACCTCGCCAATTACGACGGCGAGTGGCTGGGCCTGCTCACCGATCCCGATTGGTGGCGCTCGGTGTGGAATACGGTGTGGTTCACCGCCGTCTCCGTCTCCATCGAGACCGTGCTCGGCACCATCGTCGCGCTGATCCTCAACGCATCCTTCCCCGGACGCGGACTCATGCGCGCCGTGATCCTCATTCCCTGGGCGATCCCGACCGTGGTTTCCGCGAAGATGTGGAACTGGATGCTGCACGACCAGTTCGGCGTGATCAACGACATGCTCCTGCGTCTCGGCCTCATCGCCGCGCCCATCACCTGGACCGCCAATCCCGACACGGCGCTCTGGACCGTGGTGATGGTGGACGTGTGGAAGACGACGCCCTTCATGGCGCTCCTCATCCTCGCGGCCCTTCAAATGCTCCCCGGCGACATCTACGAGGCCGCGAAGGTGGACGGGGTGCATCCCGTGAAGGTCTTCTTCCGCGTGACCCTGCCGCTCATCAAGCCCGCGCTCATCGTCGCCGTCATCTTCCGCGCGCTCGACGCGCTGCGCGTCTTCGACCTGATCTACGTGCTCACCGCCAATTCGCGGGACACGGCCTCCATGTCGGTCTTTGCCCGCCAGCAGCTCGTGGACTTCCAGGAGGTGGGCCTCGGGTCTGCCGCCTCCACCCTCATCTTCCTCATCATCGCCCTTCTCATCGTCATCACCATGGCGGCGGGACGCGTTCGCTTGAGCGGAGATCCTCGATGAAAGTCCTCACCCGCATCGGCTTCTGGCTACTGGTTGCCGCCATCGGCCTGTTCTCGATCTTCCCGTTCTACTACGCGGTGATCTCGTCCTTCCGGTCAGGGAGTGATCTCTTCAAGGTCTCCTACTGGCCCGAGCGGTTTGATTTCTCCAATTACGTCGCCGTGTTCGAGCGCCAGCCTTTCGGCACCAACATCTTCAACTCGATTGTTGTGGCGGCGTCCGTCGTGGCGCTCTCGCTGGCGCTTGGCATCACGGCGGCCTACGCTTTCGGGCGTATCCGCTTCAGAGGCCGCTCGCTGCTGCTCATGACGATCCTCGCGGTCTCCATGTTCCCGCAGGTGGCGGTGCTCTCGGGCATGTTCGAACTGATCCGCTCCTTCGGGCTCTACAACACCCTGCCCGGCCTGATCCTCGCCAACCTCATGCTCACCCTGCCCTTCACCGTGTGGGTGCTCACCACCTTCATGCGCGAATTGCCGAAGGAGATCGAGGAAGCGGCCTTCGTGGACGGGGCGACGCCCTGGATCGTGGTGCGGCGCGTCTTCCTGCCGCTGATGATGCCCGCTGCCGTCACCACCGGCCTTCTCGCCTTCATCGTCTCGTGGAACGAGTTCCTCTTCGCCCTCACCTTCACCCTGACCAATGAGCAGCGCACCGTGCCGCCCGCCATTGCGCTCATGAGCGGCTCGACGGCTTACGAATTGCCCTGGGGCACGATCATGGCCGCCTCCGTCATCGTGACGCTGCCGATCATCGCCATGGTGCTGATCTTCCAGCGCAAGATCGTGGCGGGCCTCACAGCGGGCGCGGTCAAGGGATAGTCCAAGGAGTTTCAAATGGCTGATGTCGTTCTCAAGAACATCCGCAAATCCTTCGGCCGAGCCCATGTGATCCACGGCGTCGATCTCGACATCAAGGACGGTGAGTTCATCGTCTTTGTCGGGCCGTCCGGCTGCGGAAAGTCCACCCTGCTTCGCCTCATCGCGGGGCTGGAGGACATCACGTCCGGCGATCTCTTCATCGGCGGCCAGCGCGTCAACGATCTCGCGCCCGCCAAGCGCGGCATCGCCATGGTGTTCCAGTCCTATGCGCTCTATCCGCATATGAGCGTCTACGACAACATGGCCTTCGGCCTGGAGCTGGCGAAGTCATCGAAAGCCGATATCGACGCCAAGGTGCGCGAGGCCGCGCGCATGCTGCAGATCGAGAACCTTCTCGACCGCAAGCCGCGCCAGCTCTCCGGCGGCCAGCGCCAGCGCGTCGCCATCGGCCGTGCCATCGTGCGCGATCCGAAAGTGTTCCTGTTCGACGAGCCGCTCTCAAACCTCGATGCCGCGCTTCGCGTGCAGACCCGCATCGAGATCGCCAAGCTCCATAACGATACCCGCGCCACCATGATCTACGTGACCCACGACCAGGTGGAGGCGATGACGCTCGCCGACCGGATCGTGGTGCTCAACGGTGGACGCATCGAGCAGGTCGGTACGCCGCTCGAACTCTATCACCGCCCCGCCAATCTCTTCGTGGCGGGCTTCCTCGGTTCGCCGCAAATGAACTTCATCGCCTGCACGGTCTCCCATGTTGGAGCGGATGGGGTTCAGGTGCAGATCCCCAATGCGGGCGCGATCACGGTTCCCGTTTCAGCCGAGAGCGTGCGCTCAGGCGAATCCATGACCCTCGGCATCCGCCCCGACCACGTGAAGCTCTCGCCGCAAGGCACCCTGACAGGATGCATCGAGTTGATGGAGGAGCTGGGAGAGAACCACCTGTTCTATGTGGATGTGGGTCAGGGGCAGCGCCTGACGATCCGCGAGCCGGGCGATGCGCGCCACGAAGCCGGGCAGCAGGTCACCCTCTCACTACCGGCTGAATCCTGTCACCTGTTCAGAGAATCGGGCGAAGCCCTTCCCTTCCTCTCGGAGAGCAGAACACCTGCACCGCCGTCTCCCGATGTGAACAGCAGAGCAGCTTGAGCTTGGATCGGGCCAAGCCCGGCCATGGCAATGAGCAGCCATTATGCTCACCTGATCCGACGCACCTCCTCTCACCCATCTCGACGCGAGGCGACTTCCCCTATACTGGCAGTCTTCGAGACAGCCACGTGAGGAGGCCGCCGATGCTATCGAAAGATGACGAGCTGATTGCCTTCATCGAAGGTCTGCCGCCTCGGGCGCGCCTCATCGGCGTCGATCTCGGCACCAAGACCATCGGCCTCTCGCTCTCGGACGTGGAGAAGCGGATCGCGACGCCGCTCGAAACCATCAAGCGCGTCAAGTTCACGCCCGACGTGCAGCAGATCAAGGCTTTGGTGGAACGCTACGAGGTCGGCGGGCTGGTCTTCGGCCTGCCCCTCAATATGGACGGCACCGAGGGCCCCCGCTCCCAGGCGACCCGCGCCTTCGTGCGCAACCTCAAGCCTCTCCTGCCCCTGCCCGTCCTGTTCTGGGACGAGCGCATGTCCACCATGGTCGTCACCCGCACCCTGCTCGACGCGGATACCTCCCGCTCCAAGCGTGCCGATGCCGTGGACAAGATGGCAGCCGCCTATATCCTGCAAGGCGCGCTCGACCGCTACGAGCGGATCGCGGCCGATGCGGAAGAGGCCGAGGACGAAGCCGCCTATAGAAGAAGCCTCGACATGGATAAGCCGCCCGAAGGCGGCTCATTGGATGACGAGTAAGGCTCACATTCGAACTCGAGCCTTTCAGAGGATCAGGAATTCCTTGTGCGTCATGGCAAGGCCTGCCGCGACCTTGGCGAACTGCACCGCGGCCTTCGAGCCCGTGCCGTCGGGATCGTAATAGAGCGCGCCCGTTTCCTTGTCGTAGATGATCCGGTCGCTTGAATCCCTCGCGGCTTTTCCGGTGGTGAATGCGCCGGCCTTCAGGACCGTGTTGGCCTTGCCGACCTTCTTGAAGATGGACAGGTCCAGCAGGATCGAGTCATCCTTCACCTTGTAATCGGTGATGGTGTCGACCTCGTTCGCGCTCAGCTTCGTTTCGAACACGAACACGTCCTTGCCGCTCCCCCGACGAGAGTATCCTGCCCCCGGCCTCCGCTTAGAAGATCATTGCCCTTGCCGCCATAAAGGGTGTCGTTCCCCGCATCGCCGCTCAGGACATCGTTTCCGGCTTCCCCGTAGAGAACATCTTTCCCGTCGCCGCCGCTGACCAGGTCCGAACCGCCCCGGCCCCACAAGGTGTCGTTGCCCTTGCCGCCGAACAAGAAATTAATGCCGTTGTTGCCATAGACCTTGTCGTTGCCTTTCGTGCCGACAGCAATGCCATCAGGCTTGACGCGAACAACTGCCATTATGAAACTCCCTGTCGGAATATCGGCCTTCTGGTCCGCTTAACGCTGAGAGCGAAGAACTCAGGAGCAATGCCCTGGCATCTCAGCTAAGCTTGATTGCGACTAAATTCTTCCCTTACGTCAATCTGTGCGCTTGCACACCTGTCCCTTCGGAGATCGTGAGGCGATTCAGGCTCGCTCACAGCGCCCGAGGCCCCCGCCGATGCACTGCCGGCGAACGAAACTCTCCATTGCCGGAACTCAAAGTTTTCCCAGTGACCGGCCTTTTCAATTTCATGGCTTGACGCCACGGCAAAAGGGTCCTATCTCCACGCCGTCCCCGATGCGGGATTGAAAAACCTTCTCGGCCAAGGCGTCGTCCTTGGCAAAAAGAACAAGGTTTTCAATAGCTTCGGTGGGGGATAGTTTAATGGTAGAACAGCGGACTCTGACTCCGTTAGTCTTGGTTCGAATCCAGGTCCCCCAGCCAGCTCTTACATCAGCCCTTAGCTGAAAATCCCCACATCCCAGCCCCGCGCTTGCCAAGCGAAGCATGCGGCGGCAATCTTCGCAGGATAAGGCATTCAGCGGGTGTATGCCGAAGCAGTGTCTCACCGAGCGGCAGGGACACGGGGAAAGGTCAGATCATGGACGGTGGGAATGCCGGTCCCGGCGGGATCGACGACGGGACTTTGCTCAGGGGTCAGGCGGGAGGTCTCAGCCGTAGATCGTTTCTGGTCGGATCCGCTGCCGGTCTCGGCACGCTGGGACTCGCCGGCTGCATGACATCCGACGGCATGAGCGCCGCCGAGGCGGCGCGGGTCTACGGGCCGGTGCCCAATGAAAAATTCCCGGTCCCGGCGATCGACGTCAGCAAGGTCAATCCGAAATATTATCGCCGCACGGTGCGCTACGAGACCAAGGAAGCGCCCGGCACGATCATCGTCGACCCCAGCAATTACTACGTCTATCGCGTCGAAGAAGACGGGAACGCCACGCGCTACGGCGCCAATGTCGGCCGTGACGGATTCCGGTGGAGCGGCGACGCCTATGTGGGGCGCAAGGGCGAATGGGCGACCTGGACACCGCCCAGGGAGATGATCAAGCGCCAGCCCGAGGCTGCCAAATGGGCCCGCGGCATGCCGGGAGGCCTCGACAATCCGCTCGGCGCGCGCACGCTCTATCTCTATCAGAACGGCGCCTACACGCTCTATACGATCTATGCGAGCCTCGATGCGGAATCGATCGGCAACGGCATTACCAGCGGCTGTGTCGGTCTTCTCACGCAGGACATGATGCACCTGTACGACCGCACGCCGGTCAAGACGAAAGTGATCGTCCTGCCAGCATAGAAACTGCACAGAACGACAGGGCGCTGCCGTTGCAGGCAGCGCCAATTCGGCGCCGCTCCTGACGCCTTGCGATCATGTGGACGTCGCTTTCCGGAGGCTCGGAGCCAACTAGCAACGGCGAGTGCGCTCAGGGGCGGGAAGCATCCCAATCGATCGTCATCGCCGCCGTAATGGAGCATACTCGCTGGCTCTGCTCGTCCCGAACTTCGACGACGACAACGACGCCGTCAGGGTCGCTGTTCACGACTTCGTTCGTGCCGATCTCAGCCGCCGAGCGCGCCGCCGCTCTCATGGCCTCGTTCGGGCCATCGAACTCCTCGCCCTCGTCATCGCGCGCGGTCAGCCCCTTGTTGTAGACGTCAAAGTAGTAGCGGGGCACTCGCATCTCCTCTTGGTGGGTTTGCTTCATCTTGCGATGACAGGCGGAAAGCCACGTCTGCACCGGTAAGTCGTGTATGCGCAGAACTGCGGGATGCGTCGTGGCGTTTTCTCAACAAGCCAGGAGTGGGACGCGCCCAGCCATTTGCGGCCATGTGCGCGTCCCAAGACCCATAGTTGCCCCTACGGGTAGACGTTCATATACCGGGGCAAATCCAACTTCACTATAAGTATAAAAGCCCAATGAGCACTCGTGCGCTCGAAAATTGCGCTCATTGCGGCAATATCCAGGCTCAATCATGCCCTATCTTTAAATAATACGCCCAAACTACAAAGATCATGCATATTACAAACAAATCATGAATTTTAGCACAATCTCAATTCACCATAATTGAAACAATATTTCTCATCGCAAACCTTAGCAATCATTCATTCATTTCTTATTGAAAATCATCCAACATTGTCGGAAATCCGACTGACGAAACAAGCCATTCGACATAAGCTGCGAATTCACGGCTCTCATTTGCCCCTACGGGCCGGACCTTGGAGCGCTCCTTCTCAGGAGCGCTTTTTTTTGCACTGCCCTTACTCCCTCCTCTTACCCTCTGCGAGGCACGCTCCCGGTCTGGCAATCCGGTACGCAATCGGGCATTCTGAATACAATCCGATATAACAAGACGAGATGAACTGAGTGAGCACATTAGAACGCGCCATTGCTATCGCTGCGGAGGCACATGCCGGGCAGACCGACAAGGGCGGCAGTCCTTA
>JAEXGT010000005.1 GCA_023450615.1 Pseudomonadota bacterium
CGTAGGGCGACGTGCAGCCGATGAAAGCCGTGACGCGTGAAGAGGGTTTGGGAAAGAGCTTCAGCACCGCCGCCGTGATGACGCCGAGCGTGCCTTCGGAACCGATGAAAAGATCCTTCAGATCATAGCCCGTGTTGTCCTTGCGCAGGCC
Organism: Pseudomonadota bacterium; assembly: GCA_023450615.1. GTDB lineage: Bacteria > Pseudomonadota > Alphaproteobacteria > Rhizobiales > Beijerinckiaceae > Microvirga. Next base: position 152 of record JAEXGT010000005.1, read on the forward strand.
CTTCAAACCGTTCCAGATGCGCCCGTCCGCGAGCACGACTTCGAGGCCGAGCGTGAGATCCCGCATATTGCCGTAACGCAGGACAGCGGTGCCGCCCGCATTGGTGGCAAGATTGCCGCCGATGCGGCACGAACCTTCCGAAGCGAGGGAGAGAGGAAAGAAGTATCCGGCGTCGCCTGCCGCATCCTGGACCGTCTTCAGAATGCAGCCGGCCTCGACGGTGATCGTGGCATTCACGGGATCGATCTCGCGGATTTTGTCGAGACGCGCGAGCGACAGCACCACTCCGCCGTAAGGCACGCCGCCGCCGACGAGGCCCGTATTGCCGCCCTGCGGCACCACCGCCACCTCGGCCTTTGCGCATTCCTGCAGGACGAATGCAACTTCATCACGATCTTTCGGTCGCACGACCGCTAGAGCTTCGCCTCTGTAAAGCCCTCGCGCCTCGGTGAGATGGCCATCGATGTCGCTCGCCGCCGTCAGCACATAGGCTGCGCCGAGCCTCGCCTTCAGGGTGTCAATGAGAGCCGTGCCAATGGTGCCGGATGCCGTCATCGTCATTCCTCGTGTGGAGCTCTCGTTCATGACGTCTTGTGGTGAGAACCGCAAGGTGTAGGAAGGGAGAAGACGACTCTGCCCTTTCATCAGAAGGCTCACGCGAACCATCATGGCCTATGTCATCCCCACTCCTCCGGTCCACGCCCTTCCGATTGCCGGAACCGGCGATCTTTTTCCTGTGCGGCGCGTCTATTGCGTCGGCCGTAACTACGCTGCACATGCACGGGAAATGGGTGGAGACCCGACCCGGGAGCCGCCGTTCTTCTTCATGAAGCCGGCGGATGCCCTCCAGATCGTCCCGGACGGCGAGGTTGTCGATCATCCCTACCCTCCCAAGACTCAGAACTACCATTTCGAACTCGAGCTGGTGGTCGCGCTCGCCAAGGGCGGTAAGGACATCCCGATCTCCGAGGCGCTCGACCATGTGTTCGGCTATGCCATCGGCCTCGATATGACCCGCCGCGACCTGCAGGACGAGGCCAAGCAGCTGCGCCGCTCGTGGGAGCTCGGCAAGGCTGCGGATCTTTCCGGCCCGGTCGGTCCGATCCATCCGGCCTCGAAGGTCGGGCATCCAGCCAAGGGCTCCATTACATTGTCTGTGGATGGTGCGGTGAAGCAGAAGGCGGATCTCTCGGACATGATCTGGTCCGTCGCCGAACAGATCGCCTATCTCTCCTCCTATTTCGAGCTTGCGCCCGGCGACGTGATCTTTGCCGGAACGCCGGAGGGCGTCGGAGCAGTTACCCAAGGGCAGACCATGGTGGGAGCCATCGAGGGCCTGGGCGAGATCAAATTGAGGGTTGTTTAAGGGACCTTACCGGCCACTTGCCTTTTTTGGGAGATTGGCCGTTACTGCGTCACGGCGCGGCCGGAAGGCCGCGAGCAAGATAGGCTCGAAGTGCAGCTGAGCCGCTAAGTTAAGGGAACGAATATGAAATTCGCAAAGACTGTCAGCCTCGCCATCCTCGGCACCACCCTTGCGATGGGCGCGGCCTCGGCCCAGGAAAAGACCGTCAAGATCGCCACGGAAGGCGCCTATGCCCCGTGGAACTTCACCGGCGCCGGCGGCAAGCTGGAGGGTTTTGAGATCGACCTCGCCAATGACCTGTGCGCCCGCATGAAGGTCAAGTGCGAGATCGTGGCCCAGGACTGGGACGGTATCATCCCGGCGCTCAATGCCAAGAAGTACGATGCCATCATGGCCGGCATGAGCATCACCGACGAGCGCAAGAAGGCCATCGACTTCGCAGGCCCCTATGCGGCTGGCCCGAATGGCTTCCTCGTGGAGAAGAACTCGCCGCTGGCCAAGATGCCGGGCACGGGTCAGGCCTATAACCTCAGCACGCAGCAGGCCGATGCCGAGAAGGCCATCGAAGCCGTGAAGCCGCTCCTGAAGGGCAAGACCATCGGCGTTCAGGGCTCGACCATCCACGCGAACTTCGCCGACAAGTACTATAAGGGCAACTCCGAAATCCGCGAGTACAAGACCACGGAGGCTCACGATCTCGACCTCGCCGCTGGCCGCATCGACATCGTGCTGGCCGATTCCACGGCCATCATCGGCACCCTCGAGAAGCCCGAATTCAAGGATTACGTCCTCGTCGGCCCGTCCATCACCGGCGGTCTCCTCGGCCAAGGCGTCGGCGTCGGCCTGCGCAAGGACGATACCGAGCTGAAGAAGGCCTTCAACGAAGCAATTCAGGCTGCCGTAAAGGACGGCACCGTGAAGAAGCTTTCGGAGAAGTGGTTCAAGATCGACATCTCCCCGAAGGGCTGATCTTTGGCTTCATACGTTCAAGGCGCGGCATCAGCCGCGCCTTTTTGTATGAAAACAGGCAAAATGCGACGCAAAGCATCATTTTGAGCTCTGTGTTTGCAATGAAATGGGCTTGCACTGGCTCGGCTTTTGAATGTTAGCTTTGATCCGACGGGCGGAAGCCACCGCCCGGATAAGATTCAGCTGAAGCTGATCAAGGGAACGACGATGAAGCTGTTGAAAACACTCGGATTCGGCCTAGTGGCCTCCGCGCTCGCGATGGGTGCGGCTTCGGCCCAGGAAAAGACCGTCAAGATCGCGACGGAAGGCGCTTACGCCCCGTGGAACTTCACCGGCGCCGGCGGCAAGCTGGAGGGTTTTGAGATCGACCTCGCCAACGACCTGTGCGCCCGCATGAAGGTCAAGTGCGAGATCGTGGCTCAGGACTGGGACGGTATCATCCCGGCGCTCAACGCCAAGAAGTACGATGCCATCATGGCCGGCATGAACATCACGCCGAAGCGCCTCGAGGCGATCAACTTCTCTCGCCCCTACGCCACCGGCTCTCACGGGTGGGGCGTTCTGAAGGATTCGCCTCTGGCCAAGCTCGCTGGCCAGGGCAAGCGCATCAACCTCGACAAGGACCCTGAAGCCGCCAAGGCGATGATCGAGGAGTGGAAGCCGCTTCTGAAGGGCAAGACCGTCGGCACGCAAAGCTCGACCGTGAACGGCGCCTTCCTCGAGAAGTACCTGAAGGACACCATCACCATCCGTGAATACAAGACCACGGAGCAGCACGACCTCGATCTCGCGGCAGGCCGCATCGATGCGATCTTCGCAGCCCATTCCTCGCTGAAGGCCTCGACCGAGAAGCCGGAATTCAAGGATATGCAGATCGTCGGCGGCGCGGTGGACGGCGATGTGCTCGGACGCGGCGTGGCGGTCGGCCTGCGCAAGGACGACGCCGAGCTGAAGGGCATGTTCGATAAGGCCATCCAGGCGGCCATCGACGATGGCACCGTGAAGAAGCTCACGGAGAAGTGGTTCAAGATCGACATGGCTCCTCAGACCTGATGAGGGTCAGCAAAGCCGGCGAATTTTCGCACCGGATGTGACATATCACGCCCCGCCCCGCGCCCGACGCGGGGCGGAGTACATTCAGGAAAGTAGAAACGCGTGCAGCAACTGAGCTATTTCGAACTCATCGGGTTCGGCCCCAATGGATGGGGATGGGCTCTTCTGACGGCAACGGGCATGACGATTGCCGTCGCCTCTTGCGGTTTCCTCGCAGGATCCGTCGTCGGAACTTTCGTAGCCTGGGGCAAGATCGGCGGCAATGCGCCGGTTCGCTGGCTCGCAGACGGGTACACGACCGTCCTGCGTGGCATCCCCGACCTTCTGGTGATCTATCTGTTCTATTTCGGCGGCAGCGCCGCACTCGGCGCCATCGGCAGCCTGTTCGGGGCTGACGGCTTCATTGGCGTTCCGGCTTTCGTCACGGGCGCCATGGCCATCGGCATCGTCTCCGGCGCCTATCAGGCCGAGGTGTTCCGTGGCGCATACCAAGTGGTCAGCCGCGGTGAGCTTGAGGCCGCGCGTTCGGTCGGCATGCATCGCTGGCTCATGTTCCGCCGCATCATCGCACCGCAGGTACTGCGCTATGCCATTCCCGGCCTCGGCAACACCTGGCAGCTGGTGCTGAAGGAATCCGCGCTGATCTCGGTGACGGGCCTCGTCGAGCTTCTGCGTCAGGCCCAGGTGGCTGCGGGCTCCACGCGGCGTCCGTTCGATTTCTACATCACGGCAGCGATCCTCTATCTCCTGATCACCTGGGTTTCGACCTACCTGTTCCAGCGCGCGGAGACGCACTCGATGCGCGGCATGCGGAGGGCTTCCTGATGGATTTCGAGTTCATGCAGGAAGCCTTCCTGCGTCTCATCACCGGCGTCCCGCTCACGCTCAATCTCGCCTTCACGTCGATTGCATTCGGCGCGATCTTCGCGATGCTTCTGGCGCTCATGCGCATGTCGAACCTCAAGGTGCTCGACTGGCCGGCGCAGGCCTATGTGTTCGTGTTTCGCGGCACGCCCCTGCTCGTGCAAATCTTCCTGATCTATTACGGCCTCGGTCAGTTTCGTCCGACTCTGGATGCCATGGGATTGTGGGGCTTCTTCCGCGAACCCTACTGGTGCGCGGTTCTTGCGCTGACCATGAACACGGCGGCCTATGGCAGCGAGATCATTCGCGGCGGCCTGCAATCCGTTCCTCACAATCAGGTGGAGGCCGCGCGTGCCTGCGGCATGTCGGGTTTCCTGCTCTTCCGCCGCATCATCTTCCCGATCGCTGTGCGTCAGGCCCTTCCGGCTTACGGCAGCGAAGTCATCCTCATGGTAAAGGCTACGTCGCTCGCCTCCGTGATCACGATGATGGAAGTCACCGGCCTTGCTGCCAAGATGATCTCGCAGACCTTCCGCGCCGTCGAAGTGTTCGTCGTGGCCGGCGCGATTTACCTCGTCCTGAACTTCGTCATCACACGCATCATCATGGCCATCGAATGGTGGCTCTCGCCCCATCTGCGTCGCCCGCCGGCTATCGAGCCGCGCCTGGAGGCCGCGCATGTCTAACGGAGTTGCATCCTTGTCTTCCCAGACTGTTCCTGCAGTTTCGATCACGAATCTGCGCAAGAGCTTCGGCCCGCTCGAAGTGCTCAAAGGCGTCTCCCTGAAAGCCAACGAGGGCGATGTGATCTCGATCCTCGGCGCTTCAGGCTCCGGCAAGTCGACGATGCTTCGCTGCATCAACATGCTCGAAGTGCCCGATGGCGGCGATGTCACCATCGGTGGCGAGACGATAAAGCTCAAGGCGAGCCGCAAGGGCATGCTGCCGGCGGACCAGCGCCAGGTGGATCGCATCCGCTCGCGCGTCGCCATGGTGTTCCAGAGCTTCAATCTCTGGTCCCACATGACGATCCTGGAGAACGTGATCGAAGCGCCCGTGCATGTGCAGAAGCGCTCGAAGGCGGAATGCATTGCGGAAGCTGAGGAGCTTCTCGCGAAAGTCGGCATTGCCGACAAGCGCAACCAATATCCCTCTCACCTCTCCGGCGGCCAGCAGCAGCGCGCCGCGATTGCACGCGCTCTCGCCATGCGCCCGGACGTGATGCTCTTCGACGAGCCGACCTCCGCGCTCGATCCCGAACTCGTCGGCGAGGTGCTGCGCGTCATGCGTTCGCTCGCCGAGGAGGGACGCACCATGCTGGTGGTCACCCACGAGATGGGCTTTGCCCGCGACGTATCGAACCGCGTCGTCTTTCTGCACAAAGGCGTGGTGGAAGAGGAAGGGTCTCCGGCTGAGGTATTCGGCGCCCCGAAATCCGAGCGCTTCAAGCAATTCATCTCAAGCCATCGGTAAAGAAAAAGCGCGGATCAGACCGCGCTTTTTTTATGGAGTTATCAGCGCCGTTCGATCCGGCGTGGTGGCTCTCCGGAACGAGGCGGGTATTCCCCTCCTCTTCTGGAAGGATCCTGCCACGCAATATCCCGGTCTGCCGGACGCGTGGGAAGGATGAGCCCGATCACGGCCGGAATGGCGAGGATCAGCAGGGACACCGCGCCCCAGACGAAGACGATGGCGCCGAGCCCCAGGCTTCTCAGCACCGAAAATCCCCAGGAGAGCCACTCGACGGTTTCGGGATGGTCGCTCACGATATCCGCATTGCGGACAGCGACGTCGCCGAAGACATCGAGAAGGCCGTATGCGCCCCATGCGAACAGGGACCAGAGCGCAACTCCGATCCAAGCGAGAACCCAGAGCAAGCGCCTCATCCGCGGCGCTCCTTGACTCGCACGGCGGTTCCGTCGATTTCCCTCGGCCCCCGTTTGGGCATACCCAGATGATCGTGGATGATGCGCAGGTTGCGCTCGTTGGCCTTGAAGAACACGTCGAACACGTCACCGGCCAGCGGAATGGCGCCGATGGCTGTATCCATGGCCACATTCCCCACCATGCGAGCAATCTTCCAGCGGGGAAGTCCGAGCTGACGCGCCTCCCAGATGATGTAGCTGGCAAGAGCCGCCGACAGGACATCGCCAACGCCCGGCACCAAGCCCAGGAGGGCATCGAAGCCGACGCGACGGTTCAGGCCCGGAATGATGAACGCGCTGTCCAGCAGCCTCGCCAGGAGCGTGATCCGCGCAAGCGAATCCTCCCGGCTCGGGCCGGCAGCCTTGATGGCTTCGAACAGATCACTACGGACAGCGGGCATTCCAGTCTCCAGGGGCCGATGTTACGGCTCACAACATGATATGTGGGCCGCTGCCCAAGGCTGCAAGATCCGAAGAATTGTTACATATAACATTCAAGTATAAAAATTTTCTCAGGCTAGAAGTCTTGCAAAATAAGGCTTCCCGATCTTTTAACCCTTTTGAATTAGCGTTCTCCCCCTGCATCACTCTTGCCTCTATTAAGGCCTAGCTTAGCTAATTGCGCCTAAGCGAGAAACGCGCCTGCCGGATTACTGGCCAATAACATCATTGCCGTCGGGAGGACCATCCACACGGCGTCGCTTGTGGGGGCTCAGAACGGGGAGTACCCGATGAGCACCGAATTGACTGTTCGTCGCATAGCTTGGCTCGCCTTCGTGACCAGTACTTGCTTTGCGGGCCTATCGATCCATCCGGTCGGCGCACAAAGCCTGAATCCCGAGCCCATGGGCATCGTGATCCCAATCCCGATTACCAATACGAGCGCCACGCCCCCTATCGCCCCTCTGCCGAGAGCCCGCGCCAAAGCCAAGGCTCTTCCCAGAGCTCAATCGAAAGCTGTTCCCAAGATCGAGTATAGCAGCCTGCCCACGAACGACCGGGTCACCGACCCAGCCGCGACCGGAAGCCTGCCCGATGCCGGTACCCTCGGAACAAGAACCCTCTCGGGCTTTGCCTCCCTCGTTGCGAAAGGAGCCATCACGTTGCGCGCAAGCGCACCGACGAACTGCCTGCCGGGCGACCTGCGTGAAGTCGTCGCCGACGTCGCCAGCAAATTCGGCTCCGTCAGCGTCGAGTCCACGCACAGGAGCAAGAGCCGCAACTGGCGCGCGGGCGGCGCTCGCCATTCCCTGCACCTGTCCTGCCGCGCCATCGATTTCAGAGTCAGAACCCGCGTCCGCGGCGTCATGGCTTATCTTCGGGGGCGTTCTGAAGTCGGTGGGCTCAAGATCTATCGAAACGGCATCATCCATATCGATAACGGCCAACGCCGGTCCTGGTGACCAATTCCTCAAGCAGGCGAGACGGTGCGTAATGCAACCATGCTTTACAGGCTGCTCTCGTCTGCTTTCGTAGGGCTGGAGACACTGGCCGAAGTATAAGACAATCGGCCCATGTTCGAGCACTTCACACAACGACTTGTCGAAACCTCGGAGGCCAGCATCAACCTCCGTCACGGCGGCAGCGGCCCGCCCGTCCTGCTGCTGCACGGGCATCCGCAAACTCACGCCATGTGGCATCGCGTGGCTCCCCGTCTTGCGGAGAGCTATACAATCGTGTGCGCCGACCTGCGCGGCTATGGCGACAGCTCCAAACCGCCGACGACTTCCGATCACGAGCCCTATTCGAAGCGCGCCATGGCGCGGGACATGATCGAAGTTATGAAGGCTCTCGGCTTCGACCGCTTTGCCGTCGTGGGGCATGATCGCGGCGGGCGCTGCGCCTACCGCATGGCGCTCGATCATCCGGATCGCATCCTGGCGCTTTCCGTGCTCGACATCCTACCGACCTACGAGCATTTCGCCCGCACCGACATGGCTTTCGCCATGGGTTATTGGCACTGGTTCTTCCTTGCGCAGCCGCACCCCATACCGGAAACCCTGATTTCTTCCGATCCCGATACCTTCTATCTGCGGCGCGGGCGAACGATGTTCGATCCGCAGGCTTTGGCGGAGTATCGGCGGTGCTACACCGATCCCGCGACCATCGCCGCCATGTGCGAGGATTACCGGGCGGGCGCGACCATCGACATGCATCTGGATGAAGCCGACAAAAGGGCGGGACGCCGCATCGCGTGCCCGGTGCAGGCGCTTTGGGGTCTAAAGAACGGCCTGGAGCGCTGGTATGACGTTCTGGCGGTCTGGCGCGAGTGGGCGGATCACGTCGAAGGCCAGGGAATCGATTGCGGCCACTACCTTGCCGAGGAAGCGCCTGACGAGACGCTCGCCGCTCTCGAGCCGTTCCTCGCGAGAGCCTTCAAGGCTGTTTAAAGCCGCCCAATCCGCAGCGACAACGGGAACCGAATGGCGCGCCGACGCTGCGGCTCGCCCCACAGGGGGAGCAAATCGCGCTGGAACTGCTCCAGGGGCTGGCGCCCTTCCGCTTTTTCGAGACCGCGCACGGCTGACCATGTATCGACATAGCCGATGAGATCGGATGCTTGCCATTGCACTTCGATGGCGAGAGGCGGTGCCGCCCATTCCTCGAAAGGAAAGGCGAAGGAGCGATAGCCATCCTCCACATGGCGGCGCTCCGGCGGCCAGTAAGGCCTCACCACATCCTTGTAGAAGCGTTGGATGAGCGGATGAATGTCGGAATCGGCCTCGATGACGCCATAGGTAATAAGCGCCAGAACTGCATTCGGTTTTCCTATACGGCGCACCTCCGCGTAGAACGCATCGAGATTGAACCAGTGTGCGGCCTGGGCTGCCGTGATCAGATCGACGGAAGCATCGGCAAGTCCGCTCTTCTCCGCAGGCGCGACGCGGTATTCCACTCGCTCATGAGCCTGCGCTTTTTCGATCTGCTGCGCACTTGCATCGACGGCAATCACACGACTGAAGCGTTCAGCCAAAAGTACCGAGAGTTGCCCCGTGCCGCAGCCTGCATCGAGGGCCAGTTCCGCCTGACCGCAGACACTGGCGAGATAATCGATGAGTGCGCGCGGATAAGTCGGGCGATAAGAGGCGTAATCGCCCGACTTTGCTGAGAAATGATCCTTGAAGGACACCTTTACGCCCCAGAGAACGGAGCAATCGCAATGCCGTTCTCTTCGAGCTTCGCCCGGATCGTTCGCGCCATGACGACGGCGCTCGGCTCATCACCGTGCACACAGATCGTGTCGATCTCGACGGGAATGCGCTTTCCGGATGTGGTGATGACGGATTTATCCTGCAGGGTGCGCAGGACACGCTCGGCAGCAGCATCCGCGTCATGCAGGACGGAACCCGGCTTCTTGCGCGACGTGAGCGTTCCGTCATCATCATAAGTGCGGTCGGCAAAGAACTCGCGCGCCACCCGAAGCCCGATCTTCTCGGATGCCTTTTCCATCTGAAGCCCAGGCATGCATACATTGACGAGGCTTGGATCAACACCCTTGACGGCGCGGGCAATGGCAAGCGCGAGGCTTTCATCCTCGTTCGCCATGTTGTTGAGCGCCCCATGCGCCTTCACATACGTGACCTTGTGACCAGCGAGCGCCGCGACCGCCTGCATGGCGCCGATCTGGTAGGCCACCATGCGCTCGATCTCGGCCGGGGAGTCACCATGGATCATGCGTCGCCCGAAACCGTGCAGGTCGTTGAAGCCGGGATGCGCGCCAACGGCTACGCCCTTGCGCTTGGCGATCTCCGCCGTCCTGAACATGATCGACGGATCGCCCGCATGGAAGCCGCAAGCCACATTGGCTGAAGAGACGATGTCGAGCATCGCCTCGTCATCGCCCATGCGCCACGGGCCGTAGCCCTCGCCCATATCGCAGTTGAGATCGACTTTCATGATCCTCACACCAGAACCGGTTGCGCTGTCTGCGTGCCCACATGAAACACGCGCTTGTAACGTTCAATCTGATCGTCCGGCCCCAGTGCCTTCGTCGGATTGTCGGAGAGCTTCACAGTCGGATGCCCGTCGGCCGAGATCACCTTGCAGACGATGGAGATGGGATCGAGCCCGCCATCGGCGACAAGCCCTCGAAAATCGTTCGTCAGCAACGTGCCCCAACCGTAACCGATGCGCATGCGCCCTCGGAAATGATTGTGAATGCGCTCGATCACATCGACATCGAGGCCATCGGAGAAGATCGCAAGTTTCTCGCTCGGGTTTTGTCCCCGCTGCCGCCACCACGCAATCGCCTCCTCGCCCCCTTCGATGGGGTCCTTGGAGTCGATGCGGATGCCCGTCCAGGATGCAACCCAATCGGGAGCATTCTGCAGGAAATTCGTCGTTCCGTAGGTATCGGGCAGGATGATGCGCAGATTGCCTTCGTAATCCTCCTGCCAATCGGCCAGCACGCGATAGGGAGATTTCGCAAGCTCCTCATCGCTCTCGGTCAGTGCGGCATAGACCATGGGAAGCTCATGGGCATTGGTGCCGACAGCCTCCACCTCGCGCCGCATGGCGATGAGACAGTTGGACGTGCCGAGGAAAGACGGGCCAAGCCCTTCGATCATCGCCTGCACGCACCAATCCTGCCACAGGAAGCCGTGGCGGCGGCGCGTGCCGAAATCCGAAATGGAGAGATCCGGCATCGTCTTCAGACGCGCAATCTTTTCCCAAACCCGCGTCATGGCGCGGGCATAGAGCACCTGCAGCTCGAACTTGCCCATGCCCCTCAGAACACCGCGCGAGCGCAGCTCGTTGAGGATCGCGAGCGCCGGGATCTCCCACATGGTGGTCTCGATCCAGGGGCCGTGGAAGGTCAACATGTACTGACCGTCCTCCTTCTCAAGAAGGTATTCCGGAAAACGGAAAGTTTCGAGCCAGTCCATGAATTCCGGCGAGAACATCTGCCGCTTGCCGTAGAACGTGTTGCCGCGAAGCCATGTGGATTCGCCGCGCGTCAAGGACAGGCTGCGCACATGGTCGAGCTGTTCGCGCAATTCGCCCGCATCGATGATGTCGGCCAAGCGAATCCGCGTGGTGCGGTTATGAATACCGAAGGTAACCTGGACGTCCCGGTGGCGACGAAAGATCGTTTGCGCCATCAGGAGCTTGTAAAAGTCCGTGTCCAGGACCGACCGCACGATCGGATCGATTTTCCAGGTGTGGTTGTAGACCCTGGTCGCGATGTCCACCATCGCCTGCTCCTAGCCGTTTAAGGAGGCAGGACAATAGCGAAGGCCGCAAGCCGGCGAAAGAGCCGATGGCTCATACCTCCCTTTCCAGCCCTCAAGGGGGCAGCACATCGACCTCGATGGAGGAATAATAGGCCGCGATGTCGGCCATATCCTGCTCCGAGAGCTCTTTTGCGACAATGTTCATGCTCTCGTTCTGGCGGGCACCCGATTTGTAATCAGCCAAGGCCTTGACGAGGTAGCCTTCGACCTGACCGGCAAGATTCGGGGCTTCCGGGTTCTTCGAGAGGCCATCCAGCCCATGGCAGGCCTGACAGGTCGTGATCTTCTGACGCCCTGCCCTGGCATCGGCTGCATGGGCGGAGACGGACACCAGAAAGCTCAGAAAAGCCCCCAGCAACACCAGGGCATCAAACTTCTTCATGGCTTCGCCTTTTTTCGGGAGAACAGGCACGCCGCTGACGGGCGCGCCTGTCAGAGCGGGCTTATTGATCTTCGTAGGAGATGCGGTAGATCGCCCCCGCCGTATCGTCCGAAACAAGGAGCGACCCGTCGAGCAGCACGGCCACATCCACCGGGCGACCCAGATACTCGCCATTCTCGTTGAGCCAGCCTTCGGCGAAGACCTGCGGCTTATCCGCCGTTCCATCGGGCTTGAGCGGCGTGAACATCACCCGTGCGCCTACGGGCGTGGTGCGGTTCCAGGAGCCATGCTGCGCCGAGAAGATGCCGCCCTGATAGGCCGATGGGAACATCTTGCCCATGTAAAACGTAAGCCCGAGATCCGCGGCATGAGGCGCCATCTCGGATTGAGGCTCAACCGTTCCTGCTGGAACCTGATCGTCCTTGTATTCAACAGTGCGGACCGTGCCGCCGCCGTAATAAGGGAAGCCGAAGTTCTGGCCCATCTGAGCGGCGCGGTTGAGTTCGCCCGGAGGCTGATCGTCGCCCATGCCGTCCACCTGATTGTCCGTGAACCACAGGGTTTTATCGGCCGGGTTGAAGTCGATGCCCACTGAGTTACGGATTCCGGTCGCATAAACCTCTCGGTTCTTGCCGTCCTGGTCCATGCGGATGATGCCGCCGATGCCGGTCTTTCGGTAAAGCTCCATCTTGTCCTTCGGCGGCACGTTGAACGGCTGCCCCAAGGCAATATAGAGCTTGTTGTCAGGCCCGACTCGGCAAACGCGCGCAGTGTGATTGAAGCTCTCCTCCGTTGGCGGAATCAGATCACCCTGTTTCACGACAACGCCGGCCGCCACATCGGGGCCTTCATAGAAGAACTCCGCCGCCGGAAATTGCAGCACCCGGTTCTGCTCCGCGACATAAAGCATGCCGTCCCGGGAGAAGCAGACCCCGTTGGGAATCTTGAACTCGACGGATGGCGCAAACTGCTTCACCTCGTCCGCCACGCGATCCTTGTCGCGGTCCGTGATCACGTAAACATTGTTCTTGCGCGTTCCGACGAAAACGACACCGGCATTGGGCCCCACCGCCATATGGCGTGCGTCGGGAACGATGGCATAGAGATCGATCTTGAATCCGGCAGGCAGCTTGATCTTTTCAAGATTTCTGCGAATGGCGTCGGCGCGGCGGCCCTCCTGCGAAATCTGCTTGGGCTCGACGGTGCCCGTATTCTGAAATGTTTGGAGCTTCTCGAGATTGCTGCTCGGCTGATTGCTGGGCTGAGCAAGAGCGGAAGACGCGAACGCTACAGTGGAGACGGCGGCAAGCCAGATGAACTTCATCCTTCCCTCCCTGGGAATGCCCCCTGTTTTGTTGCTCTGCGAACGAGCGCAGGTTACTTTGTTTTATTGTCCGCGATTATACTCAAGCTACTTGAAGAGCGAAAGAAACAAATAGGTATCATGAAAAAGGGCCGCAGAGCGGCCCTGATTTGCTTGTCTGTTTCTGAAAAGTGTCAGGTCAGATTGACCTTTGCCTGATCGCCCGCATCGGGCTGCTGGCCGGTCAGGACAGCCTTCGCATATCCATAGAGATGCACAACGGTCGAGGACGGGCTATCCCAATACTCGCCTTTGGAGGGATGAACGCGGATCAATGCGATCTGAGGATCGTCCATGCCTTTCGGGAACCAGGCCAGCAAAGGTTCCGACCACTTTTCCTCAATCGTGGCCTTGTCCCGCACGATCTCGGCCTTGCCGGCGACAGACACATAGGTCTGGCTGCCGGGATCGCTGAAGGCAAGGTTCACTTCATTATCGCGGGAGACTTCGGTTACCTTCGGCGATTGAACCTGCGTGAAGAACCAGAGATCGCCATGCTCGTCAGTGTCCTGGCTATACATGGGGCGGCTGTGCAGCGTGCCATCCGTATCGACAGTCGTCATCATGGCGATCTTCACATCCTTGATCAGCTCATAGAGCTTCTTGGCATTCGGATCGTTATGGCCGTGCTGGTGCATCATCCTCTCCTGGCTTCATCACGTTTCTCGGGGCGGCGACGCGCAAGCGCGGTGCTCCGGTTGACCGGACGCCCCCCGAGGGATCGGTTGAACAACGGACAAGGTGGGTTTTGGTTCGGATATCGCCTATGACACCCAGACAACGCCTTAACGGATGGACGCATAGCCTATACATGAGGGTCTAGCGATCATTCGACAGAAGCTCAGGAGCCTCCATCGTGGCGATTACCCGTGAACATGTGCTGCAGGCGCTCTCGACCGTGCCGGTCGATGCCAATGGAACCGGCCTTGCGGCTTCAGGGCGCCTATCCGACGTTCATATCGACGATGCGGGCCGGGTGATGTTCTCGATTGCGATCGACCCGTCCGAGGCACAGGCCATGGAACAGGTCCGTCAGGCCGCAGCCACGGCCGTTCAGGGACTGCCCGGCGTGAAAGGTGTGTTCGCAAGCCTCACCGCGGACCGAGCCGCGGGCTCGACCCCGCCTCCCCCCTCTCCGCAGACGCAGCGCCCACGAGCCGCAGCCCAGCCCAAGAACCAGCGCATTCCGGGCGTGAAGCACGTGATTGCGGTGGCCTCCGGCAAAGGCGGCGTCGGCAAATCGACCACCGCGTGCAATCTTGCCTTGGGACTCCAGGCTCTGGGCCTGAAGGTCGGCGTTCTCGATGCCGATATCTATGGGCCTTCCATGCCCAAGCTCTTCGGCATTCACGGCAAGCCGAGGCTGCTCGAGAACCGCATCCTCGAACCCATGGAGGCCTATGGTCTGAAGGTCATGTCCATCGGCTTCTTGGTCGAGGAGGAAGCGGCCATGATCTGGCGCGGGCCTATGGTCATGTCGGCCATCACGCAGATGCTGCGCGAGGTTGCCTGGGGCGATCTCGACGTGCTCGTCGTGGACATGCCGCCCGGCACGGGCGATGCGCAGCTCACCATGGCGCAGGCAACGCCGCTCGCAGGCGCGGTGATCGTCTCCACGCCGCAGGATCTGGCTCTCATCGATGCGCGCCGCGGCGTGTCGATGTTCAAGCGCGTGGAAATTCCGATCCTCGGCATCATCGAAAACATGGCGACTTTCATCTGCCCTCATTGCGGGCAGAGTTCGCATATCTTCGGCCATGGCGGCGCGCGCTCGGAGGCCGAGCGCCTGGGAGTGCCCTTCCTCGGTGAAGTCCCGCTCAACATGACCATTCGCGAATTGTCGGATGCGGGACGCCCCATCGTGGCGACGGATCCGGACGGGCCGCATGCCGCGATTTACAAGGACATGGCGCAACGGGTCTGGACGGCGTTGTCCGGAGGCGAAGCAACGCGCCCGGCACCGCGCATCGTGATCGAGTAAGCCCAGAATGACGCCTTATCCGGCAACGTTGGGCGCTATACTCGCCGGAGGATTGGCGCGCCGCATGGGCGGAGGCGACAAGCCTCTTCTGAAGCTCGGGGATCAAACTCTTCTTGCTCACGTGACGCAGCGTCTGGCACCGCAATGCGCAGGCATAATCCTTAACGCGAACGGCGATCTCACGCGCTTCGATATGCCAGCGCTGCCCGTGGTTCAGGATTCCATCCCGGACAATCCTGGCCCTTTGGCAGGCATCCTTGCTGCGCTCGACTGGGCCGCCCTGTACAAGCCTTCCGTCGCGTGGGTTATGACTGTTCCGGGCGATACGCCTTTCGTCCCGCATGATCTCGCATTGCGGCTTCACGAAGCGCGCGAAACAGCCTCGACGCCTCTCGCCTGCGCCGGATCGGGTGTTCATCGGCACTACACGACGGGCCTCTGGCCGGTCGATCTGCGCCACGACATGCGCCGCGCGCTCACAGGGGGGATGCGTCGCGTGGAAGACTGGATGAACCTCCATGGGCTGGCGGCGGCGTTCTGGCCGACTGAACCCTTCGATCCTTTCTTCAATATCAATACCCCTGACGATTTGATCGCCGCGCAGATCATCAACGAGCAATGGGCATCAATGGATGAAGCTGACATCAAGGCAGGAGAACGCGATGCTTGAACTGGACCTGTCCGGTTTGAAATGTCCGCTTCCAGTACTGCGAACCCGTAAGGCGCTGCTCGCCATGAGCCCTGGAGATCAATTGCGAGTGATCTGCACGGACCCGCTTGCAGGGATCGATGTGCCCAATCTCATCCGCGAACTCGGAGACACTCTCATGGAGCAGCGTCAGGAAGGGAAGAGCATCAGTTTTCTGATCGCCAAGGCAGATCATCCAACATGAAAAAGGCCCGGCTGATGCCGGGCCGATTTATGGGAACTTACCTGAATCAGGTGCTTTTCCGCAGGCTGTCCTTCATGCCTCCGATGGTATTCTGGACCCGGCCCTCGGCCTTATCCATCTTACCTTCGGTTTCCATCTTCGAGTCGCCAAGAGCCTTGCCGAGACCCTCCTTCACGCGTCCCTTGATGTTCTTCATGCTGCCTTCGGTGCGATCACGATCCATCGTCAGTCTCCTCTATTCCTATATGCGGGAGAGAAACGCCCATCCTACGAAGTTGGTTGCAAGCCAGACCAAAAGTAATGACTCCACACCAGACAAATCCTGCGACAATCTGACATCACAATAGGACAACAAAGATACTTGATTGCCTTATTAAGATTTATTGCATCAACTCCAATAATAAATAAGATACTCTGGTAGATATTCTTAATCTTACTCATATAGCCGCTTATTTACTTTATTTACTCGTTTATCTCTTTTCACGCATGGACAAGGCAGCATGGCGCTCTAATTCGAGGTCCATCTAACGTTATATACTTGTCGACTGTGAGTTCTCGTGCCCTCTGCTCAAAGGCCTCCTAGAAAGCCCACGAAGGCTGCTCATCCAACCTCAGCGCGTCGCGGCGCCAGGAAGACGGCTCAGCCCCTGGACCGGATTGCGCTTCTTGCGCACCAGCTCCGGACTCCCCTCTCGGCCATCAATGCGCTCGCTCAAGGCTTGATGCGCCGGTCGGAGCGCATGAGCACCAAGGATGTCCGGAACCGTGCCGAAAAGATCTGGCGTGCGAGCTTACGCCTGGATGAACTGATCGAGATGATCATGTCCTATACGCGGGCGAGCGCCGGCGGCATGCTTCTCAACCCTACCGAATTCAACCCTGAGGCCTTGATCCGGCGTGCCTGCCAGGAGCAGAACAACCACGATCCCCAGCGGCCTTTCTCCATCGACATTCAAAAGCTCCCCGAGATCATTGTCGGAGATCCCATCCTGCTGGAACAGGCGCTTGTGATCGTGCTGTCCAACGCCATCAAGTATTCGGCGTCCAACACTCCCATCAGCGTCAAAGTCCGCCCCTCGAAGGAAGGTATCGTGATCGTCGTGACGGACGAGGGGATAGGCGTCTCCGAACGCGACCTGCCGTTCCTGATGCAGCCGTTCTTCCGTGGCCACAATGCAAAGAACATTCCCGGCACGGGTCTTGGACTCAGCCTTGCATGGCACATCATCACGCTTCATGGCGGAAGCCTGCACATTGTCAGCAAGGAAGGGCACGGGACGACCGTCACCATGACGGTTCCGGAAACAAACGCGCCGGGAGCGGTAGGCGTGCTCTAGCGGACCAGGATGGCGCGAAAATCGTTCACGTTGGTCAATGTCGGTCCGGTAACGATAAGCCTGTCGAGTTTTGCGAAAGCGGAATAGGCATCGTTGTCGGCCAGATATGAGGCAAGGTTCACGCCCTTCTGCCGCGCGTCATCGAACAAAGCCTGATCGAACCACGCCCCTGCATTGTCCTCGGAACCATCGATGCCGTCGGTATCGCAGGCAATGGCGGATATGCCTGCTTCGCCTCGCAGCGCCAGCGCAAGCGACAACAGAAATTCCGCGTTGCGCCCGCCTCGCCCCGTACCGCGTACCGTGACGGTGGTTTCACCTCCCGAAAGGAGCACGCAAGGCACTGCGGCAGGCTCTCCATGCAAGCGAACCGAGCGGGCGATGCCCGCCATGACACGCCCGACCTCACGGGTCTCTCCTTCGATGGCATCGCCGAGGATCAGCGGCTCGATCCCCAGTTCACGCGCCTTGGCGGCTGCTGCGTCGAGCGCCATCTTGGGAGTGGCGATCATATGCACCACACCTCCCCCATCCGCCCCTTCGACAGCATTCGCCCTCATGGCCCGCATCATGTGCGCAGGCACGTCGATGCCATACTTGCCGAGGATGGACATGACCAGATCAGGATCGACCTTCTCCGGAATAGTCGGTCCCGAGCCGATGCTCGCCGGATCGTCGCCCGGAACATCAGAGATGAGATAAGTGACGAGTTGCGCCGGATGAACCGCCGCCGCGAGCCTGCCACCCTTGATCGCGGAGAGAGACTTGCGCACGATGTTCATCTCGCCGATCGGCGCGCCCGATTTGAGGAGCGCGCGATTCAGGGCCTGTTTGTCCTCGAAGGAAATTCCTTCCACAGGAAGCGAAAGCAAGGCAGACGCCCCGCCCGAGATCAGGCAGACGACGAGATCGTCGGGGCCTGCTTCCCGAGCCAGGGTAAGAATGCGTCTCGCGGCATTCAGGCCGGCCTCGTCGGGAACGGGGTGCGCCGCTTCGACGATCTCGATGGAGCGCGTGGGAACCCCATGGCCATAGCGCGTGACGACCAGACCCTCGCAGACTCCGCCCGTCTTCGCCCAAGCCTCCTCGAAAGCCGCCGCCATGCGTGCGGAGGCCTTGCCGGCGCCCAGAACGATGGTCCGGCCCCGTGGCGGGCGCGGCAAGCGCCCCTCGAACTGTCCATCAGGGAGCGCCGCCTTCAGGGCAGCATCGAACAAGGCGCGCAGGATTGAGGCATCATCTGTCATGCGGCGAGCTTACGACAGAAATCACGTTCGTGAAGGCCCTGCGTGAAGGCCTTGCGGAGGCCTTGAAGGAAAATCCGATAGCGTCAGACCTCAGCGGCGACGAGCCTGCCCTGCCCGGCCAGATGCAGGGCCACGTTGTCGGCCGCGATCTTCTCCGCAAGGGCCGCATCCGGTGCGCGGTCGGTGATGATGTCGGAGAGCCTCTCCATGGGGCAGACAAGTTCGAGATGCCGCCGGTTGAACTTGGCTCCGTCGAGCAGGAGAACGCTGCGCTCCGCCCGGTCGATCATGGTGCGTTTGACCCAGCAGGCCTGCGTTTCCACGTCGTTCGGCCCCTCGAAGGTGAGGCCGCTGGCGCCGATGAAGGCTATATCCGCGTTGAATCGCTGGAGGAAGGAGCAGGTCTCCGATCCATAGACGCCCCTCTCGCGGGCCGTGAAGTCGCCCGGGCAGAACAGCACCCGCACGCTTGCCTGCTGCACCAGCGCATTGGCGACCGCAAAGCAATTGGTGATCACCGTGATCTTCTCGGCCATTTCCGCAAGCACATGCGCGAACCGGGCCGTGGTCGACCCCGAATCGATCATGATCACGTCCCCCGGCTGCACCAGCTTGGCGGCGGCGCGGGCAATGGCCTCACGCTCTTCGACGGCCAGGGTGTTTCTGTCCTGAAATTCCGGCTGGAGGCCGAGCTGCCGCCCGGCCGCGCCGCCATAGGTCCGGCTGACCAGACCGCGCTGCGTCAGTTCCTCGATATCGCGCCGGACCGTCTCGGCGGACACGCCGAGCCTGCGGGCGAGGTCCGAGGTCCGGACCGCAGGGCTCAAACCCAGCTCCGCCACGATCAGCCGCTGCCGCACCGCCTTCTTGCCTTCGGGGAGGGACACGCTTCAAGCCTCCATACACAACCAAGAATAGCGTAGCTCGCTCAAAAAAGTTGGAACATCCCACAGAAGTATGATTGAACCCCCAAATTCTGTCATCTAGGCTTCACACAAGGCACCGATGAGTGCTCCGAAGGAAACGCCGGCTTATGCATGAGACCGTTTTGCATTCCTGCAGCTCTCCCCTGATGGGAGCGGCAGCATGATCCCTCTTTCTCAGCTCTCGCTGGAAAAGGCGCGTTCCGTGCGCGTCATCCTCACCGATATCGACGACACCGTTACGACGGAGGGCATGCTGACGGCCTCCGCCTATGCGGCGCTGGAAAATCTGCAGCGCGCCGGCTTCCTCGTGATTCCCGTCACGGGCCGCCCTGCCGGCTGGTGCGATCACATCGCCCGCATGTGGCCGGTGGACGGCATCGTCGGAGAGAACGGCGCCTTCTATTTCCGCTACGACCGCACCGGCAAGAAGATGGACCAGCACTTCTGGGCAAGCCCCGAGGAGCTGAAGCAGAACCGCGCCAAACTCGATGCCATCGAGAAGGAGGTTCTTTCCTCCGTGCCCGGCTCCGCGCTCGCCAGCGACCAGGCTTATCGTCTGGCCGATCTTGCCATCGACTTCTGCGAAGATGTTCCGGCTCTCCCTGAATCCGAAGTCGACCGGATCGTCGCAATCTTCGAGCGCCATGGCGCGCAGGCCAAGGTCAGCTCCATTCACGTGAACGGCTGGTTCGGCGACTACAACAAGCTCAGCATGGCCAAGACCATCCTGTCCGACGTGTTCGGCATGGACTGGGAGCAGGCCAAGCAATCCGTGATCTATGCGGGTGACTCTCCCAACGACGAGCCCATGTTCGCGGCCTTCCCGCTCAGTGTCGGGGTCGCCAACATTCACGCCTTCGAGCACCGGCTGAAGAACAAGCCGGCCTATATCGCCAAAGGCCATTCAGGAGACGGCTTCGTCGAGCTCGCCGAGCTTCTCCTGGCGGCCAAGCGCCAATCCTAATTTTTCAGGTCCCAAGGGTCGAGCCTATGTCCGAGATTGTCGTCAACGCAGTATCGAAAACATGGAGCGGTGTTGGCGGCGTCAACCGCATCAGCTTCAAGGCCGATGCGGGGACGCTGCTGGTTCTGCTCGGCCCCTCGGGCTGCGGCAAATCCACGACGCTGCGCCTGATCGCGGGCCTGGAAGAAGTCGATTCCGGCACTATCACCATCGGCGGCCGGGACGTGACGCATCTTTCGCCGGCCCAGCGCAAGATCTCGATGGTGTTCCAGTCCTATGCGCTGTTCCCGCACCTGAACGTCGCGGAAAACATCGTCTTCGGCCTGAAAGTTCGCGGCGTCGGCCGTGGCGAGCGCGACGAGCGCCTGAAGAAAGTGGCGGACATCGTGGGCCTGAGCCATCTGCTCGAGCGCAAGCCGTCCCAGCTTTCCGGCGGACAGCGCCAGCGCGTTGCGCTGGGCCGCGCCATCATCGCGGAAGCGCCCGTCTGCCTCATGGACGAGCCGCTGTCGAACCTTGACGCCAAGCTGCGTCATGAGATGCGCACCGAGATCCGCAGCCTGCAGCAGCGTCTCGGCATGACGATGGTCTATGTCACGCACGACCAGACCGAAGCCATGACCATGGCGGACCGGGTGATCCTGATGCGCGATGGAAACATCGAGCAGAACGGCGCGCCGCATGAGCTCTATAATGAGCCGGCAAGCGACTTTACGGCGCGCTTCATCGGTACGCCGCCCATGAACCTCATCTCCTGGCAGGATGGTTCCATTCTCGGCGTACGTCCCGAGCACATTTCTCTCGTGGAAAGCAACGGCGTTCCCGCGACCGTCCGGGCCGTGGAATATCTGGGCGCCGACAGCATCATCCTCTGTGACGTGAAGGGCGAGACCGTTTCCGTCCGCCAGACCGGCTATTGCTCGCTGCCTGCCGGTGCACAAGTCGGTCTCGGATGGCAAAACCGTCACATACATCTGTTTGACAGGGACAGCGGAAAGCGTCGCTCGGGTAGTGCTCTGACCCAGTGATGCTTATCCTCTGAGAGAACGCAGGCGGCGCAGATCCGCAGGCGTGTGGCTTCTAAAAAACCCGAAGGGGGAGGAAGATGAAGTTCAGAACCAAAGCCCTACTCACGGCAGGCCTCATGACGGTGGCCAGCCTGAGCGCCAGCATGGCCCATGCGGTCAACCTGACCATGTATTATCCGGTCGCGGTCGGCGGACCTGTCACGAAGATCATCGACGACATGGTCCAGCAGTTCCACAAAGAGAACCCGGACATCAAGGTCGAGTCCGTCTATTCGGGCAATTACACCGACACGATGACCAAGGCCATGACCGCCATGAAGGGCGGCCAGCCTCCGCAGATGTCGGTGCTGTTCTCGACGGATCTCTTCACCCTCATGGACGAGAAGGCCATCGTGCCGATCGACGAGATCGCCGGCGCCGACAAGGAATGGCTGAACAGCTTCTACCCGGCCTTCATGGAAAACGGCCGCGTCGATGGCAAGACCTGGAGCATCCCGTTCCAGCGTTCCACCATCGTGCTCTATTACAACAAGGACGCTTTCAAGGAAGCGGGCCTTGATCCCGAGAAGCCGCCGACAACCTGGGCCGAGATGGCCGAAATGTCGAAGAAGCTCGTGAAGAAGGATGCTTCCGGCAACGTGACCCGCTGGGGCGTGGAAATCCCCTCCACCGGTTACGGCTATTGGATGCTTCAGGCGCTCGCCATCGAGAACGGCCAGAAGCTCATGAACGAGGCTGGCAACCAGGTCTCCTTCAATGCGCCGAAGACCGTCGAGGCCCTGCAATATTGGGTCGATCTCGCGGCCAAGGACGGCGTAATGCCGAAGGGCGCCGTGGAATGGGGCACCCTGCGCACGGACTTCCTGGAAGGCAAGACTGCCATGATGTGGCACACTACGGGCAACCTGACCGCAGTGAAGGAAGGCGCGAAGTTCAACTTCGGCGTCGCCATGCTGCCGGCCAAGGAGCGTCGCGGTTCGCCGACGGGCGGCGGAAACTTCTATGTGTTCAAGAGCGCTTCTCCCGAGCAGCAGCAGGCTGCGGTGAAGTTCATCAAGTGGATGACCGCTCCTGAGCGCGCCGCCGACTGGAGCATCAAGACCGGCTACGTGGCCGTGACGCCCGCCGCCTATGAAACGGGCGTCATGAAGGCCTACGTCAAGGACTTCCCGCAGGCCCTCGTCGCCCGCGATCAGCTGGAGCACGCCGTCGCCGAACTGTCGGTGCATGAGAACGGCCGCATCTACAAGATCATGAACGACGCGGTGCAGGCAGCCGTCACCGGCTCGCAGACGCCGCAGGAAGCTCTCGACAGCGCCCAGAAGCAGTCCGAGCGCATCCTCAGCCGCTACAAGTAATGTCTTCCTGCGCTGCGGCGGAATCTCCCGCCGCAGCGTACCGTTCGATCCCGCAGGAGAATACGATGGTATCCGCCGTCATGAGCGCCGCCGAGCCGAAAGCCCTCCGGCGCAGGAACTGGATGACGAACGTCAATGCCTGGCTGCTCCTGCTGCCTGCCGTCGTTCTCCTGGCGACCTTTACCCATTATCCGATCCTGGCCACGCTCTATCACAGCTTCTTCTCGCTGAGCCGGGGTGGCGAAGCCGAATTCATCGGGCTGGAGAACTACACCTACATGCTGGAAGACGACGTCTTCTGGCAGGTTCTGCGCAACAACATCGTCTTCGCATTCGCCACCGTCCCGACCAGCATTGCGCTCGCCCTCTTGATGGCCGTGTGGGTGGACAAGAAGATTGCCGGGCGCTCCTTCCTGCGCCTCGCCTTCTTCACGCCGACCGTTCTGCCGATGATCGCGGTCGCCAATATCTGGCTGTTCTTCTACACGCCGGGTTACGGCCTGCTCGACCAGTTCGTGAAGAGCCTCGGCTTCTCCGGCCATAACTGGCTCGGCGATCCCTCCACTGTCATGAGCTGCCTTGCGGTCATGGTGGTGTGGAAGGAAGCGGGCTTCTTCATGATCTTCTACCTCGCGGCTCTGCAGACCATCCCGCCTGAGCTGAAGGAGGCCGCGGAAGTCGAAGGCGCGAGCCGGTGGTACTTTTTCCGCCGCGTGACGCTGCCGCTCCTCATGCCCACCACCCTGTTCATCTCGATCAACGCGCTCATCAACTCCTTCAAGCTCGTCGATCAGCTCGTCATCATGACCAAGGGCGGCCCGAACAACGCAAGCTCGCTTCTGCTCTACTACATCTACGAAGTTGCCTTCACCTTCCAGGACACCGCTTTCGCCGCCACCCTGACGGTGACGCTGATCGTGATCCTGGCCGGCGTCGCGCTCACCAAGTTCGTCTATCTCGACCGCAGGATTCACTACCAATGAGAAAGAAAGATCATTCGGTCGAAACCATCGCCGCCTGGATTCTCGCCCTGCTGTGGCTGCTGCCGCTGGCCTACAGCCTGTGGAGCGCGTTCCATCCGTCCGAATATGCGACGCGCTTCGACCTGACGGCTCCGCTGACCCTCGACAACTTCGTCAAGGCCTGGAACCAGGCGCCGTTCGCGCGCTATTACCTGAACACCCTGCTGCTGGTGACCATGGTGCTGGCCTGCCAGCTTGTGATCGCTACGCTCGCGGCCTATGCCTTCGCGCGCTTCAAGTTCTTCGGGCGCGATGTTCTGTTCGCGCTGGTTCTAGTGCAGCTCATGATCATGCCTGACGTGCTGATCGTGGAGAATTACCGCGTCATCAGCTCGCTCAACCTGCTCGACACGATCCCCGCCATCGGGCTTCCCTACATCGCCTCGGCGTTCGGCATCTTCCTGCTGCGCCAGACCTTCAAGGGCGTTCCCAACGAGCTCGTGGACGCCGCGCGCGTGGAAGGCGCATCGTCCTTCGGCGTGTTGTGGCGTGTATTCGTGCCGCTCGGCAAAACCACCTACATCGCCTTCGGCCTCGTCTCCGTGAGCTATCACTGGAACAACTTCCTCTGGCCGCTCATCGTCACCAACTCGGTGGAGAGCCGCCCGCTCACGGTGGGCCTCGCCGTGTTCGGCGCGCCTGAAACCGGCGTCGACTGGTCGGTGATCACGGCGGCGACCGTCATGACCATGGCGCCGCTGCTGCTCGCCTTCCTGCTGTTCCAGAAGCAGTTCGTTCAATCCTTCATGCGCGCAGGCATCCGCTGATGAAGCTCGTCACCTGGAACATTCAATGGGGATTGGGCTGCGACGGCAAGGTCGATCTCGCGCGCATCGTCGAGACGGCAAAGGCGCTGAGCGATGCGGATGTGTTCTGCTTTCAGGAAATCTCGCACGGCTTTGCGCCGCATGACGGCGGCGAGGATCAGCCTGCGCTCCTCAGCAGCCTCCTGCCCGGCTACACGCCCATCTTCCGCCCCGCCGTCGAGCGGCGCGACGAGAAGGGCCGCCTACAGGTTTTCGGCAACATGATCCTCTCGCGCCTGCCGGTGCTGGAGATCACGAGCCATATGCTGCCATGGCCCGCGGCCGAATGCCGGAGCATGCAGCGTCAGGCTCTCGAAGCAATCGTTGCAACGAGCTTCGGTCCCGTGCGCGTCACCACCTGCCATCTCGAGTATCACTCCTTCGAACATCGGCAGGCGCAGGTGGAGCACATCCGAGCTGTTCACGAGAACAACGAGAATCGGAGCAGGCTCAAGCATCGCGATATGTCGGAAGGGCCCTATCGCTCTCTTCCCGCCCCTGTCGGCGCTATCGTCTGCGGCGACTTCAACCTCGGCCCCGACGATCCGCTTCACGCCGAAATGCGCAAGCCCTTCGCCTCAGACATTCCGGCATTCGTCGATGCCTGGACGGTCAAGCATGGCGATGCGCCCCACGCGCCCACGACCGGCGTGGCCGATTTCAAGCAATGGCCGCAAGGGCCCCATTGCCGCGATTATATCTTCGTGACGGAAAATCTGGCGGATCGGGTCGCAGACCTGCGCGTCGATGTGGAAACCACCGCATCCGATCATCAGCCGGTTGCGATTACGCTCCGTCCTTAAAAGAAAAAGCCGGGCCTTAGAGCCCGGCTTTCTTCATCACATGCCCGCGAGAGCGACGTATTTGATTTCGAGGAAGCCCTCGATGCCGTACTTCGAGCCCTCACGGCCCAAGCCCGACTGCTTGATGCCGCCGAAGGGCGCCATCTCATTGGCCAGCGCTGGCGTGTTCACGCCCACCATGCCGCTCTCCAAGGCCTCCGCCACGCGCCACACGCGAGCCATATCCTTGGCATAGAAGTACGACGCCAGACCGAACTCCGTGTCGTTCGCCATGGCAATCACATCCTCTTCGTCCTTGAACGTGATGATCGGAGCCAGCGGCGCGAAGGTTTCTTCCTTCGTCACCTTCATCGCCTGCGTCACTCCCGTCATCACGGTCGGCTCGAAGAACGTGCCGCCAAGATCCGAGCGCTTGCC
>JAEXGT010000018.1 GCA_023450615.1 Pseudomonadota bacterium
ACATGCGGTGTTGCAGCATCTTTGCCGCAGCAAACGCGAAGTCATTCCAAGGTTCAGGCCGCCGTTTTGCAGCCTGAACAGGCGAGCGTCCGTTTTATCGGGCAACACGGAGCATTGCCGTGATCGGCTATATTCTCAAACGTTTAGGGCTGGCGCTTCTCGTAGCGCTTGCCG
The DNA here is from genome assembly GCA_023450615.1 of Pseudomonadota bacterium. Lineage (GTDB taxonomy): Bacteria > Pseudomonadota > Alphaproteobacteria > Rhizobiales > Beijerinckiaceae > Microvirga. The sequence continues at coordinate 175 of JAEXGT010000018.1, forward strand.
TCTCTGCAATTGCGTTTTTCCTCCTGCGCCTTTCCGGCGACATCGCCATGGCAATCGCGGGTGAAGGTGCACAGGAAGAAGATCTTGCGATTATCCGCAAGACCTATGGTCTCGACCGCCCTCTGATCGTCCAATACGCCGATTGGCTGTGGCAGACGCTCAAGGGCAACTTCGGCACGTCGATCTACTTCAAGACCGAAGTCAGCAAACTCGTTCTCGATAAGCTGCCGACCACAATTCTCCTCGGGTTCCTCTCGCTTGGCTTTGCCCTGCTGATTTCGATCCCGCTCGGCGTTTTGGCCGCAGTCTATACGAATACCTGGATCGACCGGCTGGCTCTCGCCATCGCCGTCGTCGGGCAGGCGCTGCCCAACTTCTTCTTCGCCCTGATCCTGGTGATGATCTTCTCGATCTCGCTGCGGTGGCTTCCGGTTTCCGGCTCCGCCACGTGGCTGCATTTCGTCATGCCGACCATAGCCCTCGGATACTACGTGGCTCCAGCGTTCATGCGTTTGATCCGCGCAGGCATGATCGAGGTGCTCTCGGCGGATTACATCCGCACCGCACGCGCAAAGGGCCTGCCTTCCAGAAAGATCGTCTTCAAGCATGCGCTGCGCAACGCCGTGGTGCCTGTCGTGGCGCTGACGGCCGTGCAGCTCGGCTTCCTTCTCGGCGGCTCCGTCGTCATCGAAACGATCTTCGCCCTCGATGGCCTCGGCTACCTCGCCTACCAGAGCATCACCTACAAGGATTTTCCCGTGATGCAGATCATCGTTCTGCTCCTGTCAGTCGTCTACGTGCTTCTGACGCTTGCATCGGACATTGCAAACGCGTGGCTCGACCCGCGCATCCGGGTGGCTTGAAATGACCGATACCGCTCTCTCCGTTCCTACCGTTCCAGAGGCTTCTCCCGCCATGCGGCTCGTCCGCCGGTTTCTGGGTCAAAAGGCCTTCGTCATCGGCGCGGGCATCCTCGCGGTGATCGTCGCGCTGGCTCTTCTGGCTCCATTGCTGGCGCCGCACGATCCTTATACGCAAAACCTCGCTCTGCGGAACGTGCCGCCGGTCTGGTATCAGAAAGGGTCCTGGCTGCACCCTCTCGGCACCGACCAGCTGGGCCGGGATTACCTGTCCCGCGTTCTTTACGGCGCCCGCATCTCGCTTCTGATCGGCGTGAGCGTGGTGCTGATCTCGGGCATCATCGGCACGACCATGGGCCTTCTCGCTGGCTATTTCGGCGGCAAGGTCGATATGGCGGTAACGTTCCTGGTCACGACACGGTTGTCCATGCCGGTCATTCTGGTGGCTCTTGCCGTGGTGGCCATGGTCGGCGGCTCGCTGTGGGTCGTCATCCTCGTGCTGGGCTTTCTCAAATGGGACCGCTTCGCCGTGGTGATGCGAAGCGCCACGCAGCAAGTGCGCTCACTTGATTACGTGGCGGCGGCGGAAGCTGCCGGAGCATCGACCACGCGCATCATCGCACGCGAGGTTCTGCCCAACATCGTCCCGCACCTGATCGTCGTCGCGACCCTCGAGGCCGCGAGCGCCATTCTCCTCGAGGCGGCGCTCTCCTTCCTGGGCCTCGGCGTTCAGCCGCCCCTGCCCTCGTGGGGCCTCATGATCTCCGAAGCGAAAGCGTACATGTTCTTCTCGTTCTGGCTCATCGCCATTCCCGGATCGGCCCTCGCATTGCTGATCTTTGCCATCAATCTCGCGGGCGACGGCCTGCGCGACGTGATCTCACCGGAAGGACGGGCCTGAGCCATGAGCGATACGATCCTCGAGGTCGACGGCCTGAACGTCGACATCTCCACTCCTCGCGGCACCCTGCACGCGGTTCGGGACATCTCCTTCTCCGTCAAGCGCGGCGAAACACTGTGCCTCGTGGGAGAATCCGGCTGCGGAAAATCCATGACGTCTCTCGCGATCATGGATCTCCTGCCCAAGGCCGCCAAGCGCAACGCACGCCGTCTCGCCTTCGCGGGCCAGGATCTTTCAAAGGCGTCCAAGCGGCAGGTCAATGCGCTGCGCGGCAACCGCATGGCCATGATCTTCCAGGAGCCGATGACGGCGTTGAACCCCGCCTACACCATCGGCAACCAGCTCGTGGAGGTCTATCGCCAGCACAAGAATGCCAGCGAGGCGGAAGCACGCGAGCGTGCGATCTTCCTGCTCGGCAAGGTCGGCATCGCATCGGCGGCTGAACGGCTTGGTCAGTTTCCGCATCAGCTGTCAGGCGGCCTGCGCCAGCGCGTCATGATCGCCATGGCGCTGATGTGCGGGCCGGAGCTCCTGATCGCGGACGAGCCGACCACAGCTCTCGATGTGACGATCCAGGCGCAGATCCTGCGCCTTCTGGCGGATCTGCAGCGTGAGCTCGGCATTGCGATGCTGCTGATCACGCACGATCTCGGCATCGTGGCCCGCATCGCGGACCGCGTCGCCGTCATGTATGCGGGCCAGATCGTCGAGGAAGGGCCGACCGCATCGCTGTTCAACAGCCCGAAGCACCCCTACACGCAGGGACTGATCGACTGCATTCCGGTGCCGGGACGTACGGTTCCCGGTGGGCGCCTCGGCGTCATTCCCGGCGTCGTGCCCTCGCTCGTCGGCGACATTCGAGGCTGCAGCTTCCGCGACCGCTGCAGCCGCACTCAGCCTATCTGCACCCAGGCGCCTCCCGTCCATGAGGCACAGGACGGGCAACGGTGGCGTTGCATTCTGGAGAACGCAGCATGACCGCACTTCTCGAAGCTCAAGGCCTCACCCGCTCCTTCAGCGTCAGCCAGGGCATGTTCAAGGCGCGGCGCACCCTGCATGCCGTCAACGGGATCAACCTGGATATCCGCAAGGGCGAAGTGCTCGGCATCGTCGGTGAATCCGGCTGCGGGAAATCCACCCTCGCCCGCATGCTCCTCGGCCTTCTTCCGCCGACCGCGGGCCGGATCAGCCTCGACGGCACGGACATCCACGAACTGGGCCGCAAGGGCATGGCGCGGCGCGTGCAGCCCGTCTTTCAGGACCCGTATTCATCGCTCAACCCTCGCCGCACGATCGCGTCCATCGTGTCTCTTCCCCTTGAGGTGCATGGCATCGGCAGTGCCGCCGAGCGGCGCAAGAAGACCCTGGACATTCTCGACAAGGTCGGACTGCCGCAGCGCTTTGCCGACCGGTATCCCCGCGAGCTGTCCGGCGGCCAGCGTCAGCGTGTGGCGATCGCCCGCGCGCTCGTGATGAACCCGGAACTCGTGGTCTGCGACGAGCCGACCTCCGCGCTCGATGTCTCGGTGCAATCGCAGATCCTGAACCTGCTGATGGACCTGCGGCGGGAGCTTGGCCTCACCTATGTGTTCATCAGCCACAACCTTGCCGTGGTCGAGCATATCGCGACCCGCGTGGCCGTGATGTATCTCGGCCGCGTGGTGGAGCTTGCCGAAACGGAGGCGCTCTTCAAGGCGCCCCGGCATCCCTACACCAAGGCTCTGCTGACATCGGTCCTGACGCCCGAACCCGGCGCCGGAATTCCCGAGACCGGGTTGGGCCTGGCCTTCCCGGACCCGCTCAATCCGCCGCCCGGATGCCCGTTCCATCCGCGCTGCCCCGAGCGGCTGGCCGTGTGCAGCACGATGACGCCCCGATTCACGCAGCATGGCCGCGATGCGGTGGCCTGCCATCTTCACGACCCCGAAGTCAGGGCTTCCGATCCCCTCAAGCAAAAGGAAAGTTTCTAGATGTCTCGCGAAGCGGCCATTGCAAAGGCTGAAGCTTATTTCGATTCCGGCGCCCTCAAGACCGACCTCGCGCGTCTGGTCGCGATGCCGACGGAAAGCCAGAACCCGGAGCGCGCCGACGTGCTCACGGCCTATATCGAGAGCGAGATGCGTCCGCTCCTGGAGGGCCTGAGCTTCACGTGCAAGACCTTGCACCATCCCAAGGCCAAGGGGCCGTTCCTTTACGCGGAGCGGATCGAAGACCCGTCTCTGCCGACCATCTTCGGCTATGGTCACGGCGACGTCATTCGCGGCCTGGACAAGGATTGGAGCGAGGGCCTTTCTCCCTGGACGCTCACGGAAGTCGGCGACCGCTGGTATGGCCGCGGCGTCGTGGACAACAAGGGCCAGCACGTCATCAACATCGCCGGCCTGAAGGCTGTGCTCGAGACCCGCGGCAAGCTCGGTTTCAACGCCAAATATCTCATCGAGATGGGCGAAGAGATGGGCTCTCCCGGCCTGCGCGAGCTGTGCGAGGAGCAGAAGGAGCTGTTCAAGTCGGATGTGCTCATCGGCTCCGACGGCCCTCGCCTCAACGCGGAGCGTCCGACGGTCTTCCTCGGCTCGCGCGGCGGCGTGACCTTCGATCTGTCGATCAAAGCCCGTGACGGCGGCCACCATTCCGGCAACTGGGGCGGCATTCTGTCCGATCCGGCGATCCAGCTCGCCCATGCGATTGCAACGATTGCCTCTCCGACAGGCCAGATCCGTATTCATGAATGGGTGCCCAAAGAGCTTCCGGCATCGGTCCGCCGCGTGCTGGCCGATTGCGAGGTCGACGGCGGGCCGGACGGCCCCACGATCGATCCGGATTGGGGCGAGCCCGGCCTTACGCCCGCCGAGCAGGTTTTCGGCTGGTGCTCGTTCGATGTGCTGGCCATGAAGGCCGGCAACCCCGAAACCCCGGTGAACGCCGTTCCGCCGAGTGCCTGGGCCCGCTGCCAGCTGCGCTTCGTCGTCGGCATCGACCCCAATGAGGTTCTTCCGGCGCTGCGCCGCCACCTCGACCGGCACGGGTTCACCATGGTCGAGGTCGCCAAGAGCCGCGATGAGATCTTCCATGCGACCCGCCTCGATCCGGAAGATCCCTGGGTGCATTGGGCTGTCAACTCGCTCGCCAAGACGACCGGCAAGAAGCCGGCCATCCTGCCGAACCTCGGCGGCTCCCTGCCCAACGACATCTTCTCGGAGATCCTGGAGCTGCGGACCATTTGGGTGCCGCATTCCTACCCGGGCTGCTCCCAGCACGCTCCCAACGAGCACATGCCGGTCGCCATCGCCCGCGAGGCTCTCGGCATGATGGCGGGGCTCTATTGGGATCTGGGCACGGGAGACATCCCGTCGCTCGCTAAAGCCTAAATATTGCAGGGCGGGTGCCGGACATACGGCATCCGCCCCATTGCTATGAGACTGCACATTTCCGGCCACGCCTAAGATTGCGGCCGCAAGAGCTTTTCATGACCTCACTCCTTAAACGGGAATGGTACACGATCGCCATCTTCGGCATGGTCGTGATCGCATGGTTCCTGCCGATCAGCGGCGAGCCTGCCCATGCTTTTTCCATCGCGACGAAAGCAGCCGTCACCCTGCTCTTCTTTTTGCACGGGGCGCGCCTGTCCCGAGACGTCGTTCTGGCCGGCGTGATCCATTGGCGGCTGCACCTATTCGTGCTTGCCACCACCTTCGTCGTTTTCCCCATTCTCGGATTGATCGTCATTGCCCTGCCCGGTCTGGCATCCTCGGCGATCGGCACCGGCATCCTGTTCCTGTGCGTCCTGCCTTCGACCGTTCAATCGTCGATTGCCTTCACCTCCATCGCAGGCGGCAATGTCCCGGCTGCCATATGCTCGGCTTCCGCATCGAACATTCTGGGGATGTTCCTGACCCCGCTTCTGGTTGGATTGCTGTTTCATACGCAAGGCGGCAACGGCATTTCGCTGGATGCCATCGAGAGCATTCTCCTCCAGCTTCTGGCTCCCTTCGTTCTCGGACAGCTCGTCCAGCCGGTGATCGGCAAATGGCTCGGGCGGCACAAGATCCTGACGCAGACCGTGGATCGGGGCTCGATCCTCATGGTCGTGTATGCGGCCTTCAGCGAAGCCACCATCAACGGCCTGTGGCACACGCTTTCCATCGGCGACATCAGCGCCATCGTGGCCATCGACATCGTGCTTCTCGCCGCCGTTCTGCTCTTCACGTATTTCGTCAGCGGTTGGCTCAAGTTCAGCCGTGAGGATCGGATCACCATTACGTTCTGCGGCTCCAAGAAGAGCCTCGCTTCCGGCGCGCCGATGGCAAGCGTGATCTTCGCGGGGCAGAATATCAGTCTGATCGTTCTTCCCCTGATGCTCTTTCACCAGATTCAGCTCATGGCCTGCGCCGTCCTCGCCCGTCGCTTCGCGAGCAGCGCTCAAGAGCCGGATGACAAGCTGGTAAAAGCCCGCTGACACAACCCCGACATCGCTTGAGAAGGAATGACGATGGCTCTCGCGCAGGAACAAGTTGAGCAAGCAATCACGCAATGGCTGGGCGAGCAGCAGGAGGCGATGGTTCAGCTGCTTTCCGAACTGGTGAATATCGATTCCGGCTCCTACAACAAGGCTGGCGTCGATGCGGTTGGAACGCGGCTCACCCAGTTCTTGGCGAGCCACGGCATCGCGGTATCGGTGACACCCCACGCCGAGTTCGGCGACATTCTCCGCGCGGATACGGGCGATGTTCAACGCGGCGGGGAGCGGCACAACATCCTGCTGCTGGGCCATCGGGATACGGTTTTTCCCGATGGAGAAGCCACAAGGAGGCCCTTCAAGATCGAGAATGGCCGTGCCTATGGTCCGGGCGTCGCCGACATGAAGGCGGGCCTTGTCATGAACGCCTTCATCATGGCGGCGTTCAAGCGCTTCGCGCCTCAACTGCCTCTCGTGATGATGATGACCGGCGATGAGGAGATCGGCTCCGGCACATCGCGCGATCAGATCATGCAGGAAGCCAGGAGCGCCCTTGCCGTTCTCAATGCGGAGCCGGGACGAGCCTCCGGCAATTTCGTGACCGGGCGCAAAGGGAGCTTCGGCTATCGCCTCGACATTACCGGCAAAGCGGCCCATTCCGGCGTGAACTTCACCGAAGGAGCCAGCGCCATCGGCGAGCTTGGACACAAGATCGTCGCCCTGCACGCTCTGACCCGGGTCGAAGACGGCATCACGGTCAATGTCGGCCTGGTGTCGGGCGGCCAATCGGTGAACACGACCGCGCCCCATGCCAGCGCCGGGTTCGAGGTGCGCTTCGTCACGAACGAGCAGCGCGAAGCTGTCACCCAGGCCATCGATGCGATCATGGCCTCCACAACAGTTCCCGGCACGGCATCGAAACTGACCCGCCTCGCCGGTTTCCTGCCGCTCGATCCAACGCCCGAAAGCGAAAGGCTCGCGGATCTCTATCGCCAGTCGGCCCGGAATTTCGGCGCGGTTCTGGAAGGAGAATTCACGGGCGGCTGCGCCGATTCCGGGTTCACGGCAAGCGCTGGCGCCCCAACGATTTGCGGCGTGGGACCGGTCGGCGGCAATGCCCATACCGCCGCGGAATATATCGAGCTGCATACCCTCTGCCAGCGCGCTCAAATCCTGGCCGAAACGATCACGAAAGTCTTCGCGGCTCGTTGAAGGCAGCTTGCGCCCCGAGGGCAGCAAAACTCCAGGATGCGGCACCCGCCTCGCCGGGAGCCGCTGCCGCCCCATGACTCGGCCTGCCATTTTCCCTAAGAAGGAGCGAGGGAATGCGAAAGGCCTGTACGCATGCATCCAGAACGCGAGCGGATCGTCTGCATCGGCGGAGCAGCCGTCGACAGGAAATATCGCGCGACTGAGCCGGTCCGTCTGAGGACCTCCAACCCCGTGATGTCCGAGCGGTCATTCGGCGGAGTGGCCCGGAACGTAGCGGAGAACATCGTGCGCCTCGGCGCGCGATCCTCCCTCGTCTCCATGATAGGACGCGACGAAAACGGCACCGCCATTCAGGCAAGGCTCACGGAGCTTGGCATCGACACACGGCATGTCACTGTCTCCAGCGAGCACGCAACCGCGGAATACGTGGCCGTTCTCGAGCCCAATGGCGACCTTGCCCTCGGATTGGCCGACATGGCGATCTTCGATGCCCTGACACCATCCTTGCTGGAGCGATGCTGGCCTGACATCTCGACCTCCTGGGTCTTTGCCGATTGCAACCTGCCCTCCTCCACCTTGCATGAACTCGTGGGCCGGGCGCGTCAGCACTCATCCATGCTGGCCGTTGACGCCGTTTCGATGCTGAAGGTCACGCGCCTGCCGCATGACCTGACGGGCGTCGGGCTGCTCTTCCTCAACCTGGACGAGGCGCAGGCTCTCCTGGGCTGGTCCGATCCCTCGCCGCAAAAAGTCGCGGCGGCTTTGCTCGAACGCGGGGCGGCGCGGGTGGTCCTGACCCTCGGCGCGTCCGGGTCGATCGCAGCGGACCGCTCCAGATGGACAAGGATGGGGGCCATTCCGGTTCAGGTCGTCGATGCCACGGGGGCTGGCGATGCGCTCATTGCGGCGACGCTCGTCGCCCTGATGCGGGGCCGCTCCTTGGCGGACGCCGTGCAAATGGGTACGGTGGCGGCGGCATTGACCCTGGAATGCCCGGCCAGCGTGCGGCCGGATCTTTCCATGGCACTGCTGGAATCCGGCATATCACAGAATACCGGCCTGAAGCTGGAAGAGGAAACCCGATGAGCCACGCCATGGATAGCCGATTTCTCGACTTTTCTCCCGAGGTGAGATCGACCCTGAGCCAGGGCGGAGCTGTCGTGGCGCTCGAATCCACCATCATCACCCATGGCATGCCCCACCCGCAGAACGTGGCGACGGCCCGCGAGGTCGAAGCCGTCGTACGGGAAAACGGAGCGGTGCCTGCAACGATTGCGATCATCGCCGGACGGATCAAGATTGGCCTGACGGACGAGGAGCTCGACTGGCTTGGCACCGCGAAGGACGTGATGAAGCTCAGCCGCGCGGACCTGCCCTATGCCGTCGCGGCAAAGCGCCATGGCGCGACGACGGTGGCGGCGACCATGATCTGCGCCCATCTGGCAGGCATCCGCGTATTCGCCACCGGCGGGATCGGCGGCGTCCATCAGGGCGTCGAGGCCACGATGGATATCTCCGCCGATCTGGACGAACTGGCCCGGACCCCCGTCGCGGTCGTGTGCGCCGGTGCGAAGGCCATCCTCGATCTGCCGCGAACCCTCGAATATCTCGAAACCCGCGGCGTACCCGTGGTGGGCTATGGAACGGACAGGTTCCCAGCCTTCTGGAGCCGGACGAGCGAGCTTCCCGTCCCGATCCGGCTCGACGATCCCGATGGCCTGGCCGATCTGGTTCTCACCAAGGAGGCGCTTGGCCTGGACGGCGGCGTTCTCGTCGCGAACCCGGTGCCGGAGGCTGCCGAAATCCCCGCCGCCGACATGAAGGGCTTCATCGATCAGGCCGTCTCCGAGGCCCGCCGCCGTGGCATTACGGGCAAGGCCGTGACGCCTTTCCTCCTCTCGTTCCTGTTCGAGAGCACAGGCGGGCGCAGCCTCGCCACGAACATTGCTCTGGTCAAGAACAATGCCGCGCTGGCGGCGCGCTTGGCGGCATCGCTGACAGCTCGAAAGCGCGGCTAAACGGCCTCCCAGGCCGACGATCCCGACGAACGACGCAGCGCATCGAGAATGCGCATGTTCTTGAGCGCGTCGTCGAGATCATATCGGAGAGGCTCCGCTCCCCGGACGACCCGGCTGAACGCTTCCCCCTGAAGCTGATACTGGTCCACGACAGGAAGCTCGACCACCCGGGCCGATTGGCCGCCATGGATGGAGCCATCGTCGACGAATATCCGGCTCGGCTTATCCGGGGGAGCGTTGAAGGGGATCTCGATTTCGATCCGCCCCCTTGTCCCGAAGACCTGTATCCGCTGGTGAGGCACGAGTTGGGTCGAGACCGTGAAGGTCGCGTGCCGGCCCGCTCCGAAATCCATGAGCGCGCTGGTCATCCGGTCGACCCCGAATGCGGGATCGAGCTCTTCGAGAGCGACGACGCGGATGGGTTCGGCGTCGAAGAAATAGCGCCCGGCCACCACCGCATAGCAGCCGATATCCAGCAATCCCCCGCCCCCGATGCCCGCCATGTTGCGGATATTGGATGGATCGGCGTTGAAATAGGAGAAGAAGACCTGGACCGCTTTCACCTCTCCGATAGAGCCTTCCTGAATGAGGCTTCTGGCATGCTGCCATTGCGGATGGTGACGGACCATGAAAGCCTCGGCGATGGAGACTATGGATGAGGCTTCCTTGAGCTGCTCCGCCTCCTGAGCGGTGATCGCAATCGGCTTCTCGCACAACACATGCTTGCCTGCCGCTGCCGCCATGAGCGTCAGCGGAACGTGCAGATGATTGGGAAGCGGGTTGTAAACGGCCTCGATATCCGGATCCGCAAGCAGCGCCTCGTAGGACCCGTAGGCTTTCGGGATGCTTAGCTCCCGCGCCATGGCCTGGGCCGAGGCTTCATTCCGGGATGCGACGGCGACTATGTCGCAAAGCGGGCTTTTCATCATTCCCGGGATGACCTTGGTCCTTCCGATCTTAGCGGTGCTCAAGACACCCCAGCGAACCGGCTTCATGTTTATCTCCCGAGAGAGTGTGTGTTGATGAGAGGCGCAGCTAATCGCTGCCATCCGCGTTCCGATAGATGAAGAAATCGAAATCCGCCGGCAGGGCGCGCCCCGTCAGGTCGTGCGCGGCCATTCCAACGAACGCGCCCGTGAACGAGCCATGCGCTCCCGGCCCGGCCTCGTCCGATAGGATGCTCGCATCAAGGCCGGGGCCGACGGGATTCCAATTCGCGCCGTCCTTCGACCACCTGAACTGGAGATGCGACAGACGAACATCGACACCGAGATGGATCGGCCCATCCGCCGGCAACGGCAGATCCTCGTCGAGCATGTAGGTCATCAGGGCATCCGGTGTATCGCCGAGACACGAGATGACCTGCAGCACCCGCCTGCCCTCGTCATCCGCCGATACGGCGAGATAGTGGAAGCGCGCGCGGTCGTAGTAGCAGATCAGACCGGCAAGCTGCTGATAGGTTTCCGGCTTGAAATCCACCACGGTCTCGGCCGTATAGCTCCACTCCGTCTGCCGCCGCGCGACGAGAGCCTGCTCGAACCAGCTTCCGATGGATTCACGCCCGTAAAGCCGGAGATGGCCCGGCCTCGCACTCAGTGAGAAGAGGCGTTGCCAATCGGGCGAGCGCAGCCACTGAAACTCTGCGGGCAGCGCCTCCTCGTTGAAATCATGACGCTCCGGCTCGGGCGGAAAAGGGTGGAGCGGGAGTTCGGGCCCCTGCACCTCGACCGCGGGCACCTGCCCGCCATGGGCAAGATGGAGCCAGCCGTCGTCACCCCAGACCACTCTCTGGATCGCGGTCTCCCGGCCCAGCGGCGAACGCCTCGTTCCAGGCAGAGGGCGGCTGCAGAGATGCGTGTGAAAGACCTCGCCGGTGGGCGTCTCCACGTAAAAGCCGTGCCCCGCCCGCTGAAGCGGAGCATCCGGCGCATCCTTGCTCGTCAGGAGATGGACATTCGGATGGAACTCATACGGCCCGTCGATGGCCCTGGAACGCGCCATCGTCACCGCATGATTGTAGGATGTGCCGCCCTCGGCCACCGTGAGATAGTACCAGCCGTTGCGCTTCCACAAATGAGGGCCCTCGACCAAACCGAGAGGGCTGCCCTTGAAGATGTTCTTGATCGGGCCGACGAGGCGCTTCTCCTGCGGCGAGTATTCCTGAAGCAGGATGCCGTCGAAGGAGCTGCGGCGGCGGCGATGATCCCAGACCATGTTGACGAACCACTTCCGCCCGTCCTCATCGTGGAACAATGAAGGATCGAACCCCGACGAGTTCATGTAGACGGGATCGGACCAGGGACCTTCGATGGAAGGCGCCGTCACGAGATAGTTGTGCGTATCCTTGAAGTTGCCGAGCCGCCGCTTCACGTCCGTATAGATCAGCCAGAAGAGGCCGTCCGCGTAGGTCAGGGCGGGCGCCCACACGCCGCAACTGTCGGGATTGCCGCGCATGTCGAGCTGCGACGCCCGGTCGAGCGGGCGGCAGATCAGACGCCAGTTCACGAGATCGCGCGAATGATGGATCTGCACGCCGGGATACCACTCGAAGGTCGAGGTCGCGATGTAGTAATCGTCTCCGACCCGACAGAAGGCAGGATCGGGATTGAATCCGCGCAGGACAGGATTTCGAATGACGGCCATGAGCGCTTCCTGATGTTATGAGTGTCCGATGTGTGGAAGCGGCATCATCCGCGCATCTCCTCCGGCGCTGGGCCGGTTGTGCCTCGTTCCAGCAACTCCAGCGGCAAGCGCACATTCCAGTCCGCCTGCCCTGCCTCTCCCTGAATCATCTTCAATAGAGCCTGCGCGCCGGTGCGCCCGATCTCGCGCAAAGGCTGCCGGAATGTGGTGAGTGTCGGCTCTGCGAAATCGGCGAACTCGATGCCGTCGAAGCCGATCACGGACACATCCTCGGGCACGCGCACTCCTGCCGCCTGAACGGTCTTGACGAAGCCGATCGCGCTCTCGTCGCAGGCCGCGAAGATGCCCGTCGGACGCTTCTTCATACGCAGGAACGACTCCGCCGCGGCGACGCCGGTCGAGAACGTGAAAGGCCCCTCCCAACGCACGACCTTCTCGCTGAAACCGGCGGCGGTGACGCCCTCCTGAAAGCCCTTGCAGCGCTCCGTTTCAATGTATGTGCCCGGAAGCCCCGAAATGTAGCCGAAGCTGCGATGACCGAGCTGCGCCAGATATTCCGCCGCCTTGCGGGAGGCCTCATGGTCCTGAACGGTGATGTTGGGAATGCCGCTGCCCGGAATGGCGGAGCACATGGCCACGATGGGGATTCCCGCATCCCCCATGCTGCGCTTGCCTCCTTGAGGAATGCGCCCATTCATCAGGAGCACCCCATCGACCTGACGGGAGAGCACGAGGTCGACATAGCGCGCCTCGCGCTCGGTCTGATTGTCCAGGTTGGCGACAATGATGCCGTACCCGCTCTGCGTGAGCTCGTCGTCCACTCCCCGCAGCACCTGCGCGAAGACGGGATTCGTGAGCCTCGGCGCGACGACCAGCACGGCCATGGTGCGCCGGGTCCGGAGATTGCGGGCCACGCTGTTGGGCGTGTAGCCGCTGCGGCGCACGGCCTCCATGACCGCCTTATGGGTCTTGGCCCGCACCTGATCCGGGTTCGCCAGAACGCGGCTGACGGTAGCCGTGGAAACGCCAGCAAGCTGGGCTACGTCCGCAATGCGAACCCCTTTTACGCTTTTCCAGCTTCTACGGCTCATCGCTACACTCTTGAAGGCACAACAGAATATCAGCCCAATCATCCCTAAGGGACGCTACGTAAATTTTAGTCTTGACTTACCTTGAAGCTGATTTCAACCTACATAAAACAAGATGTAATCGATTACACCAAAACTTCACAACGCTTCTGGGAGGAAGCCATGCGCCTGAAGACACGCATTTCTGCGTATACCTTTGCTGTTGCTATCGTCTCGAGCACGGGAGCTCTCGCTCAAAAGGCGGAAGTCCTTCATTGGTGGACATCGGCCGGCGAGTCCGCCTCCGTGAAAGTGTTTGCCGATCAATATACGAAAGCCGGCGGCACATGGGTCGACAACGCCATCGCCGGTGGCCCGAACGCCCGCGCAGCAGGCCTCAACCGCATCGTCGGCGGCAACCCGCCGACCATGATGCAGTTCAACACCGGAAAGCAGTTCGACGAACTCGTCACCAACGAGCTCGTGCGCGACGTGGAAAGCAAGGCGAAGGCCGGCAAGTGGCGGGACATCATGCCCAAGCCCATCGTCGATGCCACCGTCCGCGACGGCAAATTCTTCGCGGTGCCGATCAACATTCACGGCCAGAACTGGCTTTTCTATAATACCAAGCTCTTCAAGGACGCCGGTGTCGAGCCTCCGAAGACCTTCCCCGAGCTGATCGCAGCCGGTGAGAAGCTCAAGGCCAACGGCGTCATTCCGCTCGCCCTCGGCGGACAGCCCAACTGGGAACACAACCTCTTCCGTGCCGTGCTCGTCGGCAATGGCGGCGCGGATCTCTTCCGCAAGGTCTACGGCTCGCGGGATCAGGCCGCTGCCAAGAGTCCGGAGTTCAAGGAAGCGACGGAAATCTTCGGGAAGATGCGAGCCCTCGTCGATCCCGGCTCTCCCGGACGCAACTGGAATGACGCCGCCGCATTGGTCATCACCAACAAGGCAGCCATGCACTTCAATGGCGATTGGGCCAAGGGCGAGTTCACCGCCGCAGGACAGACCGCAGGCAATGAATATGGCTGCACCATCGTCGGCAAGGACCCGAGGATCGTGATCGGCGGCGACGTGTTCGTCTTCCCTGCGACCAAGGACAAGGACCAGCTGGCCGCACAGGAGAAGCTGGCCGATGTCCTCCTCGATCCGACGACGCAGCTCGAGTTCAACAAGAAGAAAGGCTCGATCCCGGTCCGCCTGGATGTGGATGTCTCATCCATGGATGTCTGCGCGCAGAAATCCGCCGCCGTGCTGAAGAACCCGGAAAACCAGGTCGAAGCCATGGAGCTTCTGAGCACGCCGAACTTCTCAGGCGCCATGCAGGATGCGGTCACGCAATTCTGGAACAACCCGAACATGCCGACCGATGAGTTCGTGGCAAAAGTCGTGGCCGCCATGCAAAGTGCCAGCTGAGATACCTTCATTCCAATGCGGTCCGGCGGAGCACTGCTCCCGCCGGACCGGCAAACTTTGAGGGATATTTCAGATGGCTATCGTCACGATTCCGACTGCCGTTGCTAAGCCGGAGCGCCCTGTCAGAAGCCGCCGCCTCAACAGAGTCCGGCTGCCCGCGGCCCTTGCCCTGCTTCCCACGGCGCTCATCGTTCTCGTCGTCTATATCGGCTGCATGCTCTGGACGGTGCGGCTCTCGTTCACGAGCTCGACGCTGCTTCCCAAGCTCGATTGGGTCGGGTTTGCGCAATACAGCCGCCTTTTCATGAACGACCGTTTCCTGGTCTCCGCTGAAAACATCCTGATCTTCGGCGTTCTTTTCATCTCGGGCTGCCTCATCCTCGGCTTCCTGCTCGCGGTCTTCATCGATCAGAACATCCGCGCCGAAGGCGTCTTTCGCACGATCTTCCTTTATCCGTACTCGATGTCGTTCGTGGTGACCGGGGTCGCCTGGCAATGGTTTCTCAACCCGGGCCTCGGACTCCAAAAGCTCGTGCGGGACCTAGGCTTCGAGAGCTTCACCTTCGACTGGCTCGTGAACCAGCAGATGGCGATCTACACCATCGTCATTGCCGGGTTGTGGCACGGAGCTGGGCTGACCATGGCCATTCTCCTGGCGGGATTGCGCGGGATCGACTCCGAGCTTTGGAAGGCCTCCCGCATTGACGGAATCCCTGTCTGGCGCGTCTATCTCTCCATTGTTCTGCCGCTGCTTCGGCCCATGGTCGTGACCGCCACCGTGCTGCTCTCCGTCGGCGTCGTGAAGCTTTACGACCTCGTGGTCGCGATGACCCTCGGAGGCCCCGGCATTGCAACGGAAGTGCCTGCGAAATTCGTGATGGACCACCTGTTCGAGCGCAACAACATCGCCCTCGGAACGGCGGCGGCCACCGTCATGCTGATCACGGTCGTGGCGATCATCGCTCCATGGGTCTACGCCAAGTACGTCCGGAAGCAAGGGAGGCCCGCATGACCAGCGTCATCCCGCAAGGCAGCCGCCCCAAGCGCCTCACCATCGGACGCGTCGGCATCTACGCCTTTCTGATCACGGCCGCCCTGTTCTTCACGTTGCCGCTCTGGATCATGATCGTCACCTCCCTCAAGCCGATGGAGGAGATAAGGCTCGGGAACATCCTCGCGCTCCCTGCCAATCTCACGTTCGACGCGTGGATCAAGGCATGGTCGTCGGCCTGTACCGGGCTTGAATGCAACGGCATCAGTGTCGGTTTCTGGAACTCGGTCCGCATCCTGATCCCGTCCGTCATCCTGTCCATCGCGGCAGGCGCCATCAACGGTTATGCCTTGTCCTTCTGGAGGGTGAAGGGAGCCAATCTGATCTTCGGCATCCTGCTTATCGGCGCGTTCATCCCCTATCAGGTCTTCCTCTATCCCCTCGTACGCATCTTCTCCACGACCGGGATCTACAATTCGCTGCCCTGCATCATCATCGTGCACGTGATCTTCGGCCTGCCCACGATGACGCTGCTCTTCCGCAACTATTATGCCGGATTGCCCATCGAGCTGTTCAAGGCGGCGCGCATCGATGGCGGAGGCTTCTGGACCATCTTCTTCAGGGTGATGCTGCCCATGTCGACTCCGATGATCGTCGTGGCCGCGATCCTTCAGGTCACTGGCATCTGGAACGACTTCATCTTCGGCCTGACTTTCGCAGGGCGGGAGAACCTGCCCATGACGGTGCAGCTCAACAACATCGTTCACTCGACGCAGGGAGAGCGCGCCTACAACGTCGACATGGCCGCCACCATGCTCGCGGCGCTCGTTCCCCTCGTCGTCTATTTCGTTTCGGGCCGCTGGTTCGTCCGCGGCATCGCCGCAGGTGCAGTGAAAGGGTAAACATGTCCGCCGTTTCCGTTCGCGATATCAGCGTAGCCTTCGAGGCGGTCCGCGTCTTCAACGGCCTCTCCCTCGATTTCGAAGCCGGCGAGTTCATCGTCCTGCTCGGTCCCTCGGGTTGCGGCAAGTCAACGCTGCTCAATGCGATTGCCGGTCTTCTCGACATTTCAGAGGGACAGATCTGGATCGGGGGGCAGAACGTCACCTGGGAGGAGCCGAAGGATCGCGGCATCGCCATGGTCTTCCAATCCTACGCGCTCTACCCGCGCATGAGCGTGCGCGAGAACATGTCCTTCGGGCTCAGGATGGCGAAGACCCCGAAGCCAGAGATCGAGAAGCGGGTCAAGCAGGCTGCGGAACTCCTGCAGATCACCCATCTCCTCGACCGCCG
Source organism: Pseudomonadota bacterium (assembly GCA_023450615.1). Classification (GTDB taxonomy): domain Bacteria; phylum Pseudomonadota; class Alphaproteobacteria; order Rhizobiales; family Beijerinckiaceae; genus Microvirga. The sequence goes on from JAEXGT010000018.1 coordinate 17,035, forward strand.
TCCCGATCAGTTGTCGGGCGGGCAACGTCAGCGCGTGGCGATCGGCCGAGCGCTCGTGCGCGATGCGGCGGTCTTCCTGTTCGACGAGCCGCTCTCCAATCTCGATGCGCAGCTTCGGAATGAATTGCGTGTCGAGATCAAGCGGCTGCACGCCCGTCTCGGCAAGACGACGATGATCTACGTGACGCACGATCAGATCGAGGCCATGACATTGGCCGACCGGATCGTGGTCATGAAGGACCAGCAGATTCAGCAGGTCGGCTCTCCTTCGGAAATCTACCACCGCCCCGCCAACATGTTCGTGGCCGGGTTCGTCGGCTCGCCGCAGATGAACTTCATCAAGGGCAGGCTCGAGGATACCGGCAGCGGACCGATCTTCGTGTCGGGCCATCGCCGCCTGCCGCTTCACGGCTACGCGTTCGCGGGCTCCGCGCCTTCCGGCCGTGATGTGGTGCTCGGTGTGCGGCCGGAGCACCTGAAGATCGTCGAACTCGGCGCCTGGCCGGGATTCAGCGTCGATATCGTCGAGCCCATGGGAGCCGATACCGTGATCTGGTGCAGGGATGGCGACGGCGCGCTTCAGGTCCGCACCGGCGGGGATGTCAGATTGTCTGCGGGCGAGCGGCTCAATCTGGGCATCGACGCCGCGCAGGTCTCTCTCTTCGAGGCCGATGGCGGCCAGCGTCTCTAGCCGCAGAGCCTTTGCGCTTGCCTGACGCGCAGACAAGCGCCCTCACCTCTCAAACCTTGAGGACTTCATGAGCGTTTCAGACTGCCTTTCGATTCAGCTTTACACCCTGCGCTCGATGGAAGACCTCGACCGCATTCTCGATACCGTGGCTCAGGCCGGCTACCGTTATGTGGAGACGGTCGGCTCCCATCTGGACGACGCCGGCGGCGTGCGCTCCAAACTGGATACGCGCGGATTGAAGGCTTCCTCCAGCCATGTCAGCCTGGCGGCGCTGCGGGAAAAGCCCGACGCCGTCATCGAGGCCTGCCGGGTTCTCGGCCTCACGGATATCTACATGCCTGCCGTCCCGCCCGAACAGCGCGACATGGCGGCGGATGGGTGGCGATCCCTCGGCCAGGAACTGGGCCGGATGGCTGAGCGCTTCCAGAAGGACGGCATCCGGCTCGGCTATCACAATCACCACTGGGAGATGATCCCGAAGGACGGCGCCAAGACCGCGCTCGAACTCATTTTCGAGGAGGCGGAGGGAAGCCCCCTCGCCTGGGAGGTCGACGTGGCATGGCTCGTCCGTGGCAATGCTGACCCCAAGACATGGATCAACCGCTACCGGAGCAAGATCACCGCAGCCCATGTCAAGGACATCGCCCCTGCGGGACAGAACGAAGATCAAGATGGCTGGGCGGATGTCGGCTCCGGCAGCCTCAACTGGCAGGATTTGTGGAAGATCTGCCGCGACGCCGGCGCCAAATGGATGGTCGTGGAACACGACAAGCCCACGGATCCCGCCAAGACAGCCCGCGCAAGCTTCGACTTCCTCCGCAAGATCGAGGGATAATCGTTATGGAAACCCTGAACGTCGGCATCATCGGATGCGGCAACATCTCGGGCATTTACCTTCAGAACATCCCGGCCTATCGGGGACTGACTCTGCGCGCCTGCGCCGATATGAGGCCGGAAATCGCGCAGGCCCAGGCCAGCCGCCATGGGATCGAAGCCCTCACCGTCGATCAGCTCCTGGCTCGCGAGGACATCGACCTCGTTGTGAATCTCACGATTCCCAGCGCCCATTTCGGCGTGTCCCTCGCGGCACTCAGCGCAGGCAAGCACGTCTTCTCGGAAAAGCCTCTCGCGGTGGATTTCGAGCAAGGCCGCAAACTGGTGGATGAAGCCGAAGCACGCGGGCTGTTGCTGGGCTGCGCGCCGGACACCTTCCTCGGAGCCGGTGGGCGCCTCGCCCGCCAACTCGTGGACGATGGAGCCGTCGGGCGGATCCTTTCGGGGTCGGCATTCCTCATGTCCCATGGCATGGAGCACTGGCACCCGGACCCGGAGTTCTTCTTCAAGCCGGGCGGCGGCCCCATCCTCGATATGGCGCCCTATTATCTCAGCACGCTCGTCAATCTCATCGGCCCCGTGCAGCGCGTGTTCTCCATGGCGAATATCGGATTTCCCGAACGCATCGTGACGGCAGATTCCCCCAAAAAGGGCCAGCGGATCACGGTGGAGACGCCGACAAGCGTCATGGCCCTTCTGGAATTCGCCTCCGGAGCCCAAGTCACTTTCTGCATGAGCTGGGATGTATGGAAGCACGGTCACCCGGCAATTGAGCTCTATGGGACTGAAGGCTCCCTGCGCGTGCCCGATCCGAACTTCTTTGGCGGTCAGGTCGAGACGACTGAACGCGGTGGGGATTGGCAGTTGAAGGATTCGAGCGAGATGCCCCTCGGCGCTCCCAATTGGCGGTCTCCGAATTGGGCGCCCGATATGCCATCACGCGCCAATTACCGCGCGCTCGGCCTTGCCGATCTTGCCAGCGCCGCCCTCAACGGCACGCCTCACCGTTCGACAGGCCGGCTGGCGCTTCATGTCCTTGAAGTCATGCACAGGATCCTGGAAGGCGCCGGCACCGGACAGGCGATGCCGATCACGACCCTGCTGGAGCGCCCGGCGCCTCTCTCCGACCAGGATGCCGCTGCGCTTTGGCAAGGCCCTCCTGAGACCGCAACGGCGGCCTAGGCAATCGAACACTGCACAAGCCCTGTCCAAAGACTGGCCAGGGCTTTTCGTATTACGGCTCCGACATACGAAAGCGCGTTACTCTCGAAATCGGGGCTCATTTGCCCGATTTCGGAAAGCGGGCCAAAAGGCTGGTGAGCTGGGCCTGATGACTTGTGCCTGTTTTCGCGAATATCGACTTCAAGTGATAGCGAACCGTTTCAGGACTGACCCGATTCTCGGCTGCGATCTGCTGCGTATCAGCCCCCTTCAGAAGAGCTGCGGCCACTCGCGCTTCAGCGGATGTCAGCCCAAAAACCTTCTGCAGAATATCCAGGGCAACCGGTCTGTGCGCGCTGAGATCCCTGATCAACAGGATTGCACGCGTGCCCTGAAAGACATCATTCGCATGCCGAACAACCGGATACGTGCTCACGATCAGCGGGATATTGTTGATCCGGTGTAGCAAGATCGATGCCGGCGCGGTCGACTTAATGTCGTAGGCGGGGTGGGTGCTCGCTGTGATGAGTTCCTGAAGCGCCTTGTTGGCCTCGCGTTGTTGAGAGCGGAGCTTGGATGAGATGACTTGCAGATCTTCTCCAAGCAATTCCTCCGCCTTCTTATTCATCCGGGTGACGCGCCCGAGCCGATCGAGCAGCATGGCTCCGCAATCGAATCGCTCAACGCTGTCGATCAACCCTTCGGCGAAGGCCGCGCGGCTGCTCACCGCAAGGCGGGCTGCTCTCCGCACATCTCCAAGGTCCTGCTGGATCCTCAATGCCGTGCCGTCGGAGAACGGCTCTTTATCGATCTTTCGGTGAATGGAAAGCGTCGTCAGCCCCCCACCGACATCGCCTAGAATGCTGCCGGCAAACCAGCCGAGCCCCAGCGGGCGCAGAAACTCAGCATAGAGCGGAAGATGCCCGATCTCATCATGAGTAAAGAGATCCTGATCCGTTACGACTTCCTTGCCCTTGCGGACCACCGGGACGCCGCGCGCTGCGCGTATATCGCGCTTGTACCACTCTTCACGGACAAAGCGCGCACACATCTCTCCGAGACTTTCGGACGCAACAACGCCCCCGACACAGTCTGGATAGGTTGAAATGACGACACCGTCTGCAGACCAAGCAGAACTCGCGATATTAAGTGCATTCGTCCAAAGTTCAGGGAGAATAGCAGCTTCGTAAAATGCTTCCGTAGCGAGCATGATAAGCTTTACTTTTACTGATGTTGTTGTCGCTTATGGATATCATCTTCAATATCATTGGACTATGTTACTTGGTTTCATAGGTAAATTTGCCGCACCACTTTTTCCCCTCCCTTTTGGGGCACGCCTTAATACCGGCCCCTCTTATTGCTCCTCATTTGGGTAGGTCTCCTTGCGGCAGTCACTACCCAAATGGTCAGTGATGCCCCGAAATTTCCATGCTTCCTTCCCGCCACGAACCACAAGCACCAAGCCCTTCCCGCGTGGTTTTGAAGCGGCAGGGCATCTTCGCAGAAGCCAGAGGCAACGGCGCAGCATCGCGCATGCCGGCACATGGAACAGGGCCTGACGCAAGTTCAGGGCCGAGGGGGACAGAATGGCAAGCCATCCAAATTTCGCGACGTTTTCAATATCTTACGATTCCGAGAAGGACTCTTGGACGATCCTGAACGGCGACGTGTCGTATGATGGCGCCAACACGGGGCGCATTGTCATCGGCTCGGTCGGCTATGTGCTCGCTGGCGGCGATGCACATTCCACTCTGACGGAGGCCCTTGCTACAGCCAGCGACGGCGACATCATCATGGTCGCGCCCGGCACGTATGAGGAAACGCTCACCATCACCAAGGACGTCACTATCCGAAGCCTTGACGGCGAAGTTGCTACGACCGTCATCGAAGGTGGCATCCACATTCAGGCGGATGGCGTCACCATCAGCGGCCTGACCATCGAAGGCGGCTCGTCCTTCTTCGGCGCTGGCCCGGCCGGCATTCTCGTCCAGGCCAATGGCGTGACCCTGCAGAACAACGCGCTTTATGGCTCCGCCACCAGCATCAACGATGCGGCGCGCGGAATCCTCGTGGCTGTCGAGACCGGTGAAGACCTAATCATCTCCAACAACACTGTGATCGGTTGGGCCACAGGCGCTTATCTCAACCCCGGCGCATCCGGAATCGTCGAGGGCAACACCTTCAAGAGCAATGACGTAGGCGTGTCGATGGACGCTCCTGTCGGAATCTCTGTCACCGACAACACTTTCGATGGCAACTTCATCGAGCAAATCGGTGCCGGCGTCCCCGGCAATACTCTCGATCTATCCGAGATCGTGGCGGACAACACCTTTAAGAACACCCCTGAAGGTGAGCAGCAGGTCTTCATCTATGGTGACGCAGACAGCGAGACCATCGTCGGTACGGTCGCGGCCGATAAGATCATTGGCGGAGGCGGCATCGATACGGTGATCTACGGCGAAGATTCCATGATCGAGTTCGTGGACGGTGTGTGGACGGTCACTACCGCTGACGGCATCGTCGACACCCTGACCGGTGTGGAGCGCGTCACCATCGGCGATCATACCTACATCCTCGTGGATGACGATGGCGAAGGCTTCACCTCGATCCAGGATGCTGTGAACGCCACCAATGCGGGCGATACGATCCTGGTTGCGGATGGCACCTATGCAGGAACGGTTGTCGTCAACAAAGCTGTGACCATCCAGGGCATTGAGGGCGAGGCCGAGAATACGATTGTCACCGGCGGCATCCACATCAACGCGGACGGCGTCACCATCGACGGCCTTCACATTTCGGGCGCCGGCACTATCCTCGGCGAGAAGGCTGGCGTTTACGTCAGCGCTGCCAATGTCACCATCGTCAACAGCATTCTGACCGGTCCCGAGAGCGCCACGAATGAGCGCGGCGTCCTGGCGGGCGGCTCTGCCGACGGCCTCACCATTTCCAACAACACGATGGAAGGTTGGGCCACAGGTGTATACCTTAACCCCGGCGCCACCGGCACCGTCGAAGGCAATACCTTCACCGAGAACAATGTCGGCGTGTCGATGGACGATCCGGAAGGCCTCACCGTCACCGGAAACACCTTTGAGAATAACAAGACCGAGCAGGTGGGCGTCGGTGCTTCGGGTGCGGAACTCGACCTGTCGCAGATCGTAGCCGACAATGAATTCATCGGTTCCACCGATCAGGTTGTTGTTTGGGGTGCCAATGGCGACCAGACGATCATCGGTTCGGAAGCTGCCGATGTGATTAAGGGATCGGGCGGCATCGACACGGTGATCTACGGCGAAGGCGCCACGATCGAGTTCGTGGACGGTGTATGGACGGTCACTACCGCTGACGGCATCGTCGATACCCTGACCGGTGTGGAGCGCGTCACCATCGGTGATCAGACCTACATCCTCGTGGATGACGATGGCGAAGGCTTCACCTCGATCCAGGATGCCGTGAACGCCGCCCATGACGGCGACACGATCCTGGTTGCGGACGGCACGTATGAGGAAACGCTCATCGTTAACAAGGCTGTGACCATCACAAGCCTTGAAGGTGAGGTTTCCAATACCGTTGTCGAGGGCGGCATCCACATTCAGGCGGATGGCGTCACTATCAATGGCCTGACCATCGAGGGCGGCACGTCCTTCTTCGGCGCTGGCCCGGCCGGCATTCTCGTCCAGGCCAATGGCGTGACCCTGCAGAACAACGTGCTCTATGGCGCTGGCGATAGCATTGCTACCTCAGCTCGCGGCGTGCTCGTGGCTGTCGAGACCGGCAACGATCTCACTCTCTCCAACAACCACATGGAAGGCTGGGCCACGGGTGCCTACCTCAACCCCGGCGCGACCGGCACAGTTACCGGCAACACCTTCGCCCAGAACGATGTTGGCTTGTCCATGGACGATCCGAGCGATCTGTCCGTGACCGGAAATACTTTCGACGGCAACTTCCTCGAGCAGATCGGCGCCGGCGTCCCCGGCAATACTCTCGATCTGTCCGAGATCGTGGCGGGCAACCGCTTCGAGCACACCCCTGCAGGTAAGCAGCAGGTCTTCATCTATGGTGACGCAGACAGCGAAACCATCGTCGGTACGGTCGCGGCCGATAAGATCATTGGCGGAGGCGGCATTGACACGGTGATCTACGGCGAAGGCGCCACGATCGAGTTCGTGGACGATGTATGGACGATTACCACGGCTGACGGCATCGTCGATACCCTGACCGGGGTGGAGCGTGTCACCATCGGGAGCCAGACCTACATCCTCGTGGACGATGACGGCGTAGCCCTCGACTCGATCCAGGATGCCGTTGATCTCGCCAGCGACGGCGACATCATCATGGTCGCGGCCGGCTCCTACAGCGAGATGGTTACCGTCGACAAGGACGTCACCATTCTTGGCGTCAATGCAGGTGTCGCAGGATACGGGCGCGTGACCTCTGGCGGCTCGAACCCGGAGACCTATATCGACGGCGGCATCCATATCCTTAAGGACGGCGTCACGCTCGACGGGCTTGCGATTATGGGTGGTGACATGGGCGGCGAAGCTGCCGGTGTGTTCATCCAAGCTGCTAATGCGACCATCAGCAACAGCATTCTCATGGGGCAATCCTCGGGTGGACCTGCCCGTGGCATCGTGACGGACGCTTCGGCTGAAGGCCTCGTCATCTCCGACAACGCCATAGCGGGCTGGGCCACGGGCGCGTACCTCAATCCCGGCGCCACCGGCACCGTGACGGGCAACGTCCTCATCGGTAATAACGTCGGCATCTCCATCGACGATCCGGACGGTCTCTCTGTCAGCGGCAACGTCCTGTTCGGAAACGCCTTCGAGAATATCGGCCTGGGCATCTATGCGGGTACTGCTGACGCCAGCACGATCATTGGCGCCAACACGATCCTGTCGAATGCTCCTGGAGGCGATGTGAGCATCTATGGCCTCGGATCAGGGCATACTATCCAGGGCACAGCCTATGCGGACACGTTCCATGGAAGCGACGAAGCCGACATCTTCGTGGGCGGAGCCGGCAATGACGTGATCAATGGCGGCGACGGCGAAGACACGGCGGTGTTCAGCGGCAATCGTTCCGACTACTCCGTATCGGTCGGTCAGAACGACAAAGTGACGATCACCGACCTCCGTCAGAATGGCGGAACCGGCACCGACATTCTCTCGGGCGTCGAGTCCTTCCAATTCGCCAACGGAAAGATCAGCTACGACACGCTCCTCAACAATGAAACCCCGACTGCCGTTTATCTGTCTGGCGATCAGAATGTTGCGGAGAATGCAGCCAATGGCACCATCATTGGGACGCTTTCTGCGGATGACGAGAATGAAGACGACAGCTTCGTCTATGAACTCGTTGACAACGCAGGTGGTCGCTTCGCCATATCGGACGGCAAGCTCGTCGTGGCCAATGGCACCCTTCTCGACTACGAGAAGGGCGATAGCCATGAAGTGAAAGTGAAGGTGACAGATCTTTCCGGGGCCTCCTTCGTACAGAGCCTGTCGATCTACGTGGATGACGTGAATGAGGGCCCGACTCCCGTCAGGCTTCTTCAGCAGGTGGTTACCGCCGCTGAGAACGGCGCGGCCAAGAAAGTAGCGGACATCGACGTTACAGATGATGCGCTCGGCATCAACGAACTGTCGCTGGTCGGCGCTGACGCTGCCGCCTTCGAAATCCGCGGCACTGAGTTGTGGTTCAGAGGTAACGCCAACTTCGAGGCCAAAAGTTCCTACGCGGTTGCTGTCAAGGCGACCGATAAGAATGGTGCCGGCTCCGATATTTCCGAGACTTTCACTCTGAAGATCACGGATGTGAACGAAGCTCCGACCGACATCGCCGTCAGCGGCGGCTCGGTGCTCGAGAACTCGGCTGTCGGCACGCTTGTGGCCTCGCTCTCCGGAGTAGACCAGGACGCGGGCGAAACGTTCACCTTCGCGCTTCTTGACAACGCAGGTGGTCGTTTCGCCATCAGCGGCGACAAGATCCTGGTGGCTGACTCGTTCAAGCTGGACTACGAACAGGCTACGAGCCACCAAGTCGTCGTTCGGGTTACCGACAAAAATGGCGCTACCTACGACGAGGCCGTTACTCTCTCCGTCGGAGACGTTCGGGTCGAGAACATCAGTGGCTCGTCCGGCTCTGACAAGGTCGTCGGCGGCTCGGGTAACGACAAGATGTCCGGCGGCTCGGGCAACGACATCCTTGATGGCGGAGCTGGCAAGGACGTGCTGAATGGCGGCTCTGGCAACGACCGCCTTATCGGCGGTGCAGGCCAGGATACGCTGACCGGCGGCTCAGGTAAGGACGTGTTCGTCTTCGGCCCCAAGAGCACAGGCTCTTCCAAGAAGACAGCCGACTACATCACGGACTTCTCCGGCCGTGGCGGCGACAAGATCGACCTGAGCGCAATCGACGCCAATGTCTCGAAGAAGGGCAACCAGGCCTTCTCTTTCATCGGCACTGGCGACTTCACGAAGGCCGGCCAAGTCCGTTACGAGAAGGATGGGAAGGACACCTACGTCTATCTCAACACTGACAACGACAAGGCTGCCGAAGCCGTGATTAGGCTCAAGGGCGCGATGGACCTGCAGAAGAGCTGGTTCGTGCTCTAACAGGCGAAGCAACAACTCCCCCGCGACGCCCCGGCGTCGCGGGGAAACTACCATCATCCCCTGCGGCATCTGTCGCAGGGGATGTTCATTTGGAAAGCCACCGATTTCAGAAGCGATTTGCCCGATACGGATGCGGATCGATCGTCGGCGTCCTGCCCGCAACCAGATCGGAAACCAGCAGTCCTGTCGTCGAGCCGCCGATCAAGCCGGTCTGGCCGTGTCCGAAAGCCAGCATGACGTTCTTGTGCTGTGGCGATGGCCCTATGACCGGCAGGGAGTCCGGGGTTGCTGGGCGATGGCCCATCCAGACCGATGCCGGCTCGCCCGTCATGCCTGGGAAATAACGCTTTGCAATCTTTCCGAGGGCGACGGCACGGCGCTCGTTCATGGGGGCGTCGAGACCGGCGATCTCCGCGGTTCCCGCGACCCGCAGCCCGTTCTCCATCGGCGTCATCATGATCTTTGTAGCGAGCGGATAGAGCGGGCGCTTCGGAGCCGTCTCAGGCATCGGCAGCATCACATGATAGCCCCGCAGGCTCTCGAGGGGGATCTTGAGGCCGAGCCGCCCGGCCAACCGCTGAGACCATGCGCCGGCTGCGATGACCACCATATCGCACGGCATGGAGCCTGCATCCGTCACGATGGCGCGGACCTGTCCTCCATCGAGCTCGAAATCCTTGACCGACGCCCGCACGAAACGTCCGCCATTTCGCGCGATGTCCTCAGCGATCGTCGTCACCAGACGATACGGATTGCTGCAATGACCGAAGTCGGGAAGATAGACCGCCTTTGCGAAGCTCGGCTCCAGGGAAGGCTCCAACTGACGGATCTCGTCGGAATTGAGAATCTCCGAACGGATCCCGAGCGCATCCCTGATTTCCCGGCCGAGCGTATCCTTAACGAAAGCCGCATCGTTCTCATAGAGATAGAGCTGACCGGAGATGTGAAGCAGGCTTTTGGCATCGACGCCCAGCAGCGTCCGGTAATTATCGAAGCTGTCGACATGCAGCATGCGGAGCGCCTGTGCGATGCCGTCGATGCGCGGGCGTGATCCTGCGGCAATGAACTTGGCGAGCCATGGCAGGGCGCGGGGCAGGTAGCGCCAATCGATCCAGAGGGGGCTGTCCGGATCGGTGATCCATGACATGGCCTGCCGCACGATGCCCGGTGTTGAAAGCGGCACGACGGAGCCGGGGCCGATGCTTCCGGCATTGCCGAAGGAGCATCCCTCGCCTGGAGGCAAGGGATCGTAAATGGTCACCGAGTGCCCATCGCGCTGAAGGAAGGCCGCGCACGACACCCCGATGACGCCCGCGCCGATGATGGCTATGTTGGCCAAAGCTCTCTCCTTCACAATGGAAGATGCAGTCCACGACCGGTTCGCCCGGCCTCCGCGATGACCTCGGCCGCAATGGCGAGATCGCCGAGCGCGAAGCCCGGGAAAAGGAACATGGCGCGCTGCTTCTCATGCGTACGGCCGGGAGCGGTCCCGCTCACGAGAGATGCCAGATCCGCATCGAAGGGACCGGGATAGCGGAGCTTGGCCCGATTGGCCGGATCCGCCGCCTGAGCATGATCGTCGGTTGCCAATATATCGAGAGAGCGCAGCATCTCGCCGCGCCAGGGTCGACCAAGATCGACTGCAGCCACAAAGCAACCGGGCCTCAGGAGTGAGGCGTCGATGAAAGGCTCAAGGCCGGGCTGCGCTGGAACAGTCGAGACGACCACGTCGCAGGCAAGCACCTCGTCCGGAGCATCCACCACCTCGGCATCAAGGCCGATGTCCCGGGCATGTGCGGCGAGCTTTTCCGCAGAGGAGCGGCCACGTGAGTTGCAGACAACCTTGCTTAGCCCCGGAAGCACATCCCGGAGATGGGCAAGATGCCCATAAGCCTGGGCGCCGCATCCGATGAAACCGATGGTGGAACTATCGGGACGGGCCAGATGGGAAGCCGCCAGAGCCGACATGGCAGCGGTGCGAACCACTGTCAGGCTGGTCCCGTCGAGAACGGCCACCGGAACGCCGGTCGTAAAGTCGCTCACTACGATCAGGCCATTGACGTTCGGCAATCCGCGCTCGCTGTTATCGGCAGCGACGCCCACCCATTTCGTCGTCGCGAACGGAGGATCGGGCATGGCCGCGCAGAGCGATTGAAAGAAGTGCCCCGGTCCAACGGCCACCGTGAGCTTCGGCTGAACGTGGGTCCTTCCTTCGGCATGCAGGCGGAAAGCGTGCGCAAGCGCTTCGCGTACGGCTCGAGGCTTTATGTCCAAAGCCGCAATGTCCTCACTGGAAAGATAAAGCAGCTTGCTCATTGTCCTCACCCTGCCCTGTTATTGCTGGACGCTGCCGGCATATCGAATTCTCGCGCCAGCTTGTCCGAAACCTGCACGGTATTCTTGAAACGGCCGATGGAGAAAATGTCGATCGGCGTGTCGGTCTTGCCGTCCACGATGAGATCGACAAGCACCGCGGCAACTCCAGGGCCGACCTGAAAACCGTGCCCGCAGAATCCGAAGGCATGAAACAGGCCGGGCGTCGTCTCGCTCTTGCCTATGACGGGCAGCATGTCGGGCAGATACCCCTCGATGCCCGACCACACGCGAATGACCTGCGTCGATTTCAGGAACGGTGCGATGTTCATGAGATTGCGCATGCCGGCGAGTGTCTTCACCGGCGGCACAGGAGCCCGGTTGAGCACGGGATCGGCGGCAGTTCGAGGATAGCCTGCGAAGATCACGTTACCGCGCGGGATCTGTCGGAAGATGACCGAGCCGTCGACGGCCTGAACTGAGGGAGTGACCCGATAGGGAACGGGTTCTGTCACGAATTGGGGAGGACCGGCTGCGAACATTGGCGCAGTCTCGCCAAACGCTTCCGCAATGTTCAAAGCCCAGGCGCCTGCGGAGTTCACCACCGCATCGCAATCCAGCATACGCCCGGTATCGGTCTTGACCGTGAAACCCGCGCCGTTGCGCTGCACTTCCGTGACCCGCGTATTCTCCGCGATTTCTGCGCCGAGGCGTTGCGCGGCTCTTGCGACAGCCACCGACACGAGGCGAGGATTGGCCGTGGCATCGCGAGCCGAATAGGTCGCGGTCTGCGGCCCCTCTCCGATCCAGGGCCACCGGCGACGAAGCTCGTCACGGCCGATGCGTTCGATCACGAGGCCGTGGCTCTCGGCGACACGCGCGTGCTGCTCCAGCTTTTCCTGCTCGGCGTCGTTCATCCCGACATAGAGATGACCCGTCCTCTCGAACTCGCACCTGTCGCCGATGAGCTGTTCGATATCTTCCCAAAGCGCCTGAGACCTGAGCGACAATGGATATTGCCCCGGATGGCGTCCCTGAAGGCGCAGGTTGCCGAAATTCGTTCCGCTCGATTGGGCGCCGACGATGCCCTTCTCGATCAGGATGACATCCAGTCCGCGCTTGGTCAGGAACAAGGTTGTCCAGGTGCCTATGAGCCCACCGCCGACAACGACGACCCGCATCTTCGTCTTCATGGCTCCATCTCCGCCGCGGCATGAAGAGGAACAGGCTTCACCGGCGCCTGCATGCGCAACCGCCCGGCTTCCGCAATCGGTCTATCGCACACCCCGGCCACGATTTCCTGCAAGGCCGGGCCGCAGAACCGTCCCTGGCATCGGCCCATGCCGCAGCGCGTGATCGCCTTGACGCGATTGACTTCCCGCGGCCCCAAGGGCGCACGGACCGCCGCTCGGATTTCTCCGACCGTCACCGCCTCGCACCGGCAAGCGATTGTTTCATCCGCAAGATTTGCCGCCTGCGCGACCGGCCATGCGAAAGCCTTGGCAAGCCCCCGCTGGAATTTCCGCAACCGCTCGACTTCCCTCCGCAAATGGGTCATCTCGCCCTCGGGCCGTGGTCGCCCCATATCTGCAAGCAGCGCGTGAGCAGCAAGCGCACCACTGGCTTCTGCCGCATCCGCACCGCCGATGGCTGCGCCATCGCCCGCCAGATACAGATCTCCTCCCGCCCGTCCGTCGAGGTCCGTTTCCGGCAACCAAAGCCGGAAGTTCGAATCGAACTGGAAACGCGCCCCGGCCAACTCCGCCAGCTGCGTCTCCGGCTTAAGGCCATAGCCGTATGCGACGGCATCGCAGGGGATGAGCCTTTCGCGTCCTCTGCCATCGGTGACCCGAACGCCCTCGACATACTTTTCACCGTCGATTCCACGTGGGGTCGCACCATCGATGATGGGGATGCCCGCCATATGAAGGGCCGCCCGGTACATGATGCCCCGCGCCAAGGTACGCGGGCTCGCCGCGAGATCGCGCAAGGCGGCCCGCTTCGCGGAAAGCGGTGTCGTATCCACGACTGCCGCAATCGAAGCGCCGGACTTGTGGTATTGCAGCGCGGCCAGGAACAGCAGCGGAGAGCTTCCCAGGAAGACGATGCGGCGGCCGATCAGGCATCCTTGATCTTTGAGGATCACCTGCGCGCCGCCCAGAGTGAAGACCCCTGGCAGCGTCCATCCCGGCAGCGGCATAGTTCGGTCCGTGGCGCCAGTTGCGAGGATCAGCGCGTCATATGGGATCGTGCCTGCCACGCCGTCACACAGGGAATGCAGAACCTTGTCATGGACGCCCCAGACAAGGGTGCCGGGCCGATAATCAATCCGCTCCTGGATAGAGGCGAAGAGCGAATGCAGGCGCAGATATTTCCCTGCCTCCGATCCCATCAACGACTTGATGTTCAATGCAAGGTTTTTGGACGGTGCGCGATAGCCCTGACCTCCCACCTGCCGCGTCTCGTTCACGAGAATGGGCTTCAGGCCAGCCTCGACCAGAACGGATGCCGCTCGTATCCCAGCCGGGCCGCCACCGACGATCACCACGTTACGCATCGGTCTGAGCCTTCTGCTGATCGGTCGATATGGTCATGCCATCGGCCGCGAGAGTCGTGCAGGCTCTTACGCGCTCGCCATCTCCGAGCGAGACCCAGCAATCCTGACAGGCTCCCATGAGGCAGAACCCGGCGCGCGGCACGCCACCGAATTCGAGGCTCCGGACAGCTCTTCCATTCAACAGAAGCACCGCAAGCAGACTGTCGCCTTCAATGGCCTCGACCGCTGTTCCATCGATCGTCAGACGCAACGTAGCGCCTTGCCGAGGAACGGCCCTCACGAATTGCCCTTTATGCGCCATATGTCTCGGCCCGCCTGTCATCCTACGCACACACTTTTATCGCGATGCAATAACTTTTGTGGAATGGTAGGATTGACGGAAAACGCCTGTCAAGAAAAAGCCCGTCGATCTTTAGGGCAATACGCTTAAATATTGGCCGGGAGTGAGTGCGTTCAGGTCGACGAGACGGAATGTGCTCCCGAGATGATATGCATGGCGAACCGCTCTATGACTGCTTCTGGCGAGAAACGCGAAAGTGGGACGGCGATGTTGATTGCGCCTTCCGGGCGATTGTTTGCCGCCACAACCGCCGCAGCGATTGACGCGTCCCCACGATAGAATTCATCGAAGGCAGTGGCATATCCCTGCTCGCGCGAAACGCGGAGCTTCTTCACGAGATCGTCGAGCTTCCATGTCGTCAATGGCGTGTGCGCCTTTCGATCGGAGCGTTCGAGAATCGAAACGGCCTCGTCTTCCGGCAGACGCGATAGAATCGCCATGCCTGGAGCGGTGCAATAGGCCGGCATGCGGGAGCCGATGATCACGTTCGTGTTAAGCATGTGCCGGCTCATGAAGCGGGAGATGAAGATGATCTCCGTGTCATCGAGCACGGTCAGGTTGACCGTCTCCTCTGTCTCTTTCGAGAGTTGCAGGAGATAAGGCATCGCCCGTTCCACGAGACGATTGCTGCGCAGGTAGTAGTACCCAAGTTGCAGCGTCTTGGCGGTTAGCTCGAACCGCTTCGTATCGGGATCTTTGCGCAAATAACCCAACTTCGTCAGCGTATGCGTGAAGCGTTGTGCCGCGCTCACATCCATATCTGTTGCAGCAGCGATCTGAGAAAGGCTCAGGTTCATGCTCTGGTGATCGAAAGCCGAGAGTACACGAAAGGCTTTTTCCACTGACATTACCATCAGCGGATCTGTGGCACGGCCGCGCTTGGCCGGCTCTTCATCTTCAATCGTCTTCATTTTGCTGACCGTCATTCTTGAATTCTCTCGCATGTGAACGGCCTCGATAAAAATCTCAATAGCAGTTGACAACATGAGCAAGTTAAGCGGAACATACAATAAGAACTATTGCATTGCAATAAACTATCAGGAGTTCCAGGCGTGGCTGAATTTATCTTGAGTGAAAAGAAGGGTGCTGTCGGCATCATCACCCTCAACCGTCCCCAGATTCTGAATGCCTGGAACACGGCCATGCGGGAGGAGCTGAGTGCGACCCTGACGGCCATGGAAGAGGAAGCCGAGGTTCGCGCCATCATTCTTACCGGCGCAGGCGATCGCGCTTTCGGCGCTGGCCAAGACCTCAATGAGACGAAGACCTTCGATCCGGATCGCGCCGAGTTGTGGATGGGCGAATGGGAGCGCCTCTATGACCGCATCCGTTCGCTCTCGAAGCCTATCATTGCCGCGCTGAACGGTGTCGCTGCCGGCTCAGCCTTCCAGGTGGCTCTTCTCTGCGACATCCGCGTCGGCCATCCCGGCGTGACGATGGGCCAGCCAGAGATCAACTCCGGCATTGCCAGCTCCACCGGTCCCTGGATCATGCGCGAGCATATCGGTCTTGCAAGAACCATTGATCTCACGCTCACCGGACGCATGATGGATGCCGATGAGTGTTACCGCATCGGCGTCATCAGCCGCCTGGTACCGCAGGACAAGGTGATGAGCGAGTCGCTTGCACTTGCAGAACTCCTCGCGAGCAAGCCCCCCGTCGCCATGCGCCTGAATCGCAAGCGCTTCCGTGAGATGACATCGGAAGGTTTCCACGACTGCCTTGCGGCGGGCGTTCGCATCCAGCGCGAAGCATACGCAACCGGCGAGCCGGCTCGGATGATGGAAGAGTTTTTGGCTCGCAAGGCCGCGGCAAAGAAGGGCTAAAGCCCCTGCCATAACCACGAGGGAATGCAGGTCAGCGACCTGCGAAACTGGAGGACGAACATGAGCGATACCAATCTGACCATCAATCGGCGAAACCTGTTCAAGACGGCAGGTGGAGCAGCGCTGGCTCTCGGAATGCCGGGCTTCGCCGGCCGGGCTCTGGCGGCAACGACGATCACCGTCGCCGATCCCGGCGGCCCCTTCGGCCAAGCATTCCGGAAAGCCTTCTACGATCCGTTCGAGAAGGCGACCGGCATCAAGGTCGTCAACGTGGCCCGCGAAGCCGAGCCCACGGCTCAGTTCAAGGCAATCGTCGAAACGAAGTCCTATACCTGGGACGTCTGCACGCTGACACTCTCGGCACGCGACATTCTGGTGAAGCAGAACCTTCTGGAGCCCATCGGCTTCACACGCGATGCTGCACCTGGTTTGATGCCTGAAGGCATTACCGATTACTGGATGGGCACGGACGTGTATTCCGCGGTCTTCGCCTACCGGAATGACCACTTCAAGGACAATGCGCCGAAAAGCTGGGCCGATTTCTGGAACGTGGAAAAGTTCCCTGGCCGCCGCTCCCTGCGCAAGAATCCCATCGATACCCTCGAGCAGGCTTTGTTGGCCGACGGCGTGCCGCTCGATCAGCTCTATCCGCTCGACGTCGACCGCGCCTTCAAGAGCCTGGACAAGATCAAGCAGCACATTGCCGTGTGGTGGACAGGCGGCGCGCAGTCGACGCAGCTTCTGCAGAGCGGTGAGGTCGATCTCATTTCCGGCTGGAACGCACGCCTCCAATCGGCCATCGATGGCGGCACGCCGGCCACGATCATCTGGGATCAGGGCCTCTACTCCATCGAGGGCTGGGCTATTCCGAAGGGTTGCCCGCGCGCAGACGCCGCGAAGCAGTTCATCAAGTTCTGCTCGGCTCCTGATCGTCAGGCCGCCTTCACGGATTCCCTGGCCTATGGCCCGACCAACCTCGATGCTTACAAGAGCATCTCGGCTGAGCGCGCGAAGTTCCTGCCGACATCGCCCGACAATCTCAAGAAGATGCGGGTCGCCGACGAGAACTGGTGGAGCGCGAACCGTGCTGCGGTGACCGAACGCTTCAACAGCTGGCTGCTGAGCTAAGCACAGACGCCGCCGCCTCGATCCATAAAGCGCGAGAGAGGCGGCGGCGCATTTCGACAGGACTGAGTCGTGTTTCACGGTCCGGCTGCGCGTGAGCCTTTGCTGACGCCTGGCGGCTCGGCTGCGGAGTCATATGCTTCGTGATCGCACTCAGGCTTCGCGGAGTCTGTTTTTATTGCATTTTTCGACTGGGCGGATGTCGCGGATCCATTCACCGCCACGCCCGCACACGGCTTCGAGTTGAAGGAAGGAAGGGCTACGATGACCACGGTAGCGAAGAATGGCGTAACCGCGCCGAAGCTGATCATTGAAGGCCTGTCAAAGCAATATGGCTCCGTGACAGCGCTGGAACCGACCCATCTCACCGTACCGACAGGGGAATTCCTCACCCTGCTCGGACCGTCCGGATCGGGAAAAACGACGCTGCTGCAGATGGTCTGCGGCCTCGTCGAGCCGACCTCGGGCCGCATTCTCATCGATGGCCGCGACCAGACTCACACGCCTGTCCACCAGCGCGATATCGGTCTCGTGTTTCAGCACTACGCGCTTTTTCCGCACCTGACCGTCGCCGAGAACATCGAGTTCCCGCTGCGCATGCGCGCCATGCCGGCGACCGAACTCAAGCAGCGGGTCAAGGACGTGCTGGCGATGGTCCAGCTCGATCATCTCGCCGCGCGCTTCCCCCGAGAGTTGTCCGGCGGCCAGCAGCAGCGCGTCGCCCTCGCCCGCTCCTTCGTCTACCAGCCGTCGATCATCCTCATGGACGAGCCGCTGGGCGCACTCGACAAGAAGCTGCGCGAGCACATGCAGATCGAGATCAAGCAGCTCCATCGCGAGACAGGCGCAACCATCATCTATGTCACGCACGATCAGGAAGAGGCGCTCGCCATGTCTGATCGGATCTGCCTGATGAATCATGCCCGGATTGAGCAGCTCGGCTCTCCCCATGAGATTTATGCGCATCCGGCGACAGCCTTCGCCGCCGACTTCATCGGCATCTCGAACATCTTCCGCGGTAAAGTCGACAGCGCCAATGGAGAGGCTCGCCTCGCTACGAAGCACGGGCGCTTCCGTCTGCCAACGGGCGCTTCGCATTCCGGTGCGGAGGCGGCCATCGTT
Organism: Pseudomonadota bacterium; assembly: GCA_023450615.1. GTDB lineage: Bacteria > Pseudomonadota > Alphaproteobacteria > Rhizobiales > Beijerinckiaceae > Microvirga. Next base: position 35,624 of record JAEXGT010000018.1, read on the forward strand.
GTCCGCCCTGAGCAGATCAGCCTCGGGGGTGACCACGGCAACACCGTCGTAGGCCGTGTCGCCGACGCGGTTTACGCCGGATCCGAGACGCGGCTCATCGTCGATCTCGATGAGGGCGAAACGGTTATCGTGCGCCTGCCGCCGGGCCATCCCGCACCCGCCTATGGAGAACGCGCCACCCTGGGCTGGAACCCGGATGCGGCGGTTCTGGTGCCATGAACGGTAAGGGAACCGCAAGCATGACAGCCATAACCGCTCCCGCCGTCCCGCTCCGACAGCGAATTCTCCGCCCGAATGCACTCTGGCTCGCCGCTCCGGGCCTCGCATTCCTGGCCATCTTCTTTCTCTATCCGGTCCTGCGTCTTCTGGCTCTGAGCGTGCAGGATCCGGCCAGCGGCGACCTCAGCATCGCCACCTATGCCCGTATCGCCAACACTGACGTGTATCTCCAGGTCCTGGGCATCACGTTCAAGATCGCGGCCAATACAGCGCTCTTCTCGATCCTGCTCGGCTATCCGCTTGCCTATTGGCTGGCCGGACTGAGGGAGGGATTGCGGGAACGCATGGTGCTTCTCGTGATGGTGCCGTTCTGGACCAGCTATCTCGTGAAGACCTTCGCCTGGATGGTCGTTCTCGGCCGTACCGGCGTGATCAACAGCATGCTGACCGGAAGCGGCATCACCTCCCAGCCTCTGCCCCTCGCCTACAACGAATTCGGCGTGATGGTAGGCATGATTCATGCCATGGTTCCGCTCGCGGTGCTCACGATGTTGCCCGTCATGATCGGCATCGACCGGCGCCTGATCCAGGCGGCGCAGGCGTTGGGCGCAGCACCTGCTCAATCCTTCTGGCTCGTCTACTTCAAGCTCTCCCTGCCGGGCGTCACGGCCGGCGGTCTGCTTGTCTTCATCTCGTCTCTCGGCTTCTTCATCGTGCCCGCTCTCCTGGGCGGACGACGCGAGACGATGCTGGCGCAGCTGATCATTACGCAGGTGCAGGAGCTGCTCAACTGGGCCTTCGCCGGTGCGCTCGCGGCCATGATGCTGGTAGCGGCGCTCGTCACGGTCTGGATCTACGACCGTCTCTTCGGCCTGTCGTCTCTATCCGGCGATACCTCGGCACAGGATGCAGGCCCGGGACGTCTGCGCCTGCTCGGAATCGCGATCCTGCAAGTCATCGGCAAAGCGAGCGCCATGCTGGCCGATGCCGTCCGCCGGATCATCGGAACACGCGGGACGACCAAGCTCCTGCCGATCTACTGCGCGATCGCCCTCGCCTTCCTGGTGCTGCCGACGCTGCTGGTGATCCCCATCGGCTTCACGAGCTCGCAGTTCCTGGAATTCCCGCCTCCGGGATACAGCCTGCAATGGTTCGAGACCTATTTCTCCTCGCCCGTGTGGCTCTCCGCTACCTTGCGCTCCTTCGGCGTGGCCGCGGCAACCGCAATTTGCGCGACCCTCATCGGCGGCTTGGCGGCCCTGGCGCTGGCGCGTTCCAACACTCGCTGGGGCGGGCTCGTCTTCGCGACGTTCCTCGCACCGTTGATCGTCCCGCGCATCATCATCGCGGTCGGCCTGTTCTATCTCTTCGCACAGATCGGACTCGTCGCGACGGATCTCGGTCTGGTCATCGGTCACACTGTCCTGGCCCTTCCCTTCGCCTTCGTGACCATCACGGCGATCCTGAAGAACTACGACTGGCGTCTTGATCAGGCAGCAGCGGTGCTTGGGGCCAACCGGTTCAAGACCCTGCTCCTCGTCACGGTTCCTCTCGTCAAGGGCGGGTTGGTCGCGGCCTTCCTGTTCGCCTTCATCACCTCCTTCGACGAGCTCACGATTGCGATCTTCGTCAGCGGCGGGATCAAGACGACGCTGCCCAAGCAGATGTGGGACGACATGATCCTGCAGCTCAACCCAACCCTCGCTGCCGTGTCCGTCGTGGTCTTCGTGATCGTGACCGTCCTCCTCCTTCTCGCGGAACGTTTCCGCCGCACAACCTAAAAATAAAAGCCGAGAACACTCGATGTCAGTCGATAATATCAGTCTCGCCAGTCTGCTGCGTCAGCATGCCGAGACGAACCCGGATGGGATCTTCGCCCGGTTCAACGGCGAGCCCATCACCTTCGCCACGCTGGATTCCCAGTCCTCCGCTCTGGCGGCATGGGCACGCTCCCGAGGACTACAATCGGGCGAGCATGTTGCCGTCATGATGCGCAACAGCGTGCAGACGCTTGCTGTGGTCTTCGGTCTTGCCAAGGCCGGCCTGGTCTGGGTGCCCCTCAACGCCCAGCAGCGCGGCCAGGGCCTGCAATACATCATCAACCACTCTAAGCCGGCCCTCGTGATCGCCGATGCGGACCTTCTGGAAACGATTGCCGAATGCGAGGCGAACCAGCCCCGCGAAGGCTTCCTCGTTCATGGAGATGTTGAGGGCCATCCCCATCTGACCGATGTCCTGAGTGCTGGCACTCCATTCACCGAACCGGCGCCGGGCCTGGATGCGCCTTTCGCCATCATGTACACCTCCGGCACGACCGGACAGCCCAAAGGCGTGATCGTCTCCAACCGGATGATCCGTCTGGCGGGAGAAGGCGTCAGCCTCGTCGCCGCATCTCGCTCGGGCGACGTCATGTTCGTGTGGGAGCCTCTCTACCATATCGGCGGCGCCCAGCTTCTGGGCTTGCCCATGACCCACGGCGTGGTCCTGGCCATGGTCGATCGCTTCAGCGCGAGCCGCTTCTGGGGTCAGGTGCGCGAATACGGCGCGACGCATATCCATTATCTCGGCGGCATCCTGCAAATTCTCCTCAAGCAGCCGGAATCCCCGCTGGATCGCGACCATGCGGTGCGGATCGCCTGGGGCGGAGGCTGCCCGGGCGATATCTGGGAGGCGTTCCAGAACCGCTTCGGCGTTCAGATCCGTGAATGCTACGGCATGACGGAGGCCTCCAGCATCACGACCTTCAATGGCAAGGGCATCGTGGGCTCGGTCGGAAACCCCGTTCCGTGGTTCACGGTGGAACTGCTCGACCCCGAGGGCAAGCCCATGCCTCAGGGCGAGCGCGGCGAGATCGTGGTGCGCACCTCGCTTCCGGGTGCGATCTTCCCGGGCTATTTCGACAATCCGGCTGCGACCGAGAAAGCCCTTCGCAACGGTGCTTTGTACACGGGCGATCTCGGCACTTACGACCCGAATGGCAACCTGACCTTCCACGGCCGCATGACCGATAGCGTCCGCTGCCGGGGTGAGAATGTCTCTGCCTGGGAGGTCGAGCGCGTCGCCTCAGACCACCCGTCCGTCGAAGATTGTGCAATGATCGGCGTCGCGGCGGATATCGGCGAGCAGGACATCAAGCTCTTCGTCAAACTGAAGGCAGGCACCAGCCTTCAGCCATCGGAACTCTCCGGGTGGCTGTCGACCCGCCTCGCGAGCTACCAGAACCCTCGTTACATCGCCGTCATCGACGATTTCGAGCGCACGCCGAGCCAACGCATCATGAAGCACAAACTCTCCAAGCGTCTCGACGATTGCTGGGACAGACTCGCGAAAGGAATCTGAGATGACCACCGAACCGACCATTCTTCTGACCGGAACGGGCGCTTTCGCCGCCCGCATCCTGTTCGACATCGCAGCCACGGCAAAAGCCCCCACCCGTGTGGTCCTCGCAGGCCGCAACCGCGAGCGCCTGCAATGGCTGAAGGTGGCAGCGGGCGCGCGAGCCGCAATCTTCAACACCCCCGTGACCGTCGTTGCGCGTGAGGCGGATCTTCTCGCCGAGGGCGCTCCCACCGAACTGCTCGAAGCGACGAAGCCGAATGTGGTTGTGCAGGCCGCTTCCGTGCAGACCTCGTCCGTGATTGCCGGACCGGGCGACGCCTGGAGCAAGCTCGTTCAGGAAGGCGGGTTGAGCGCGACCGCGGTCTTCCAGACGCTTCTCAGCTCCCGCGTCGCAGCCGCCATGACGCGCCTCGGAAGCACCGCCCCTCTGATCAATTGCAGCTTCCCGGATGTGGTGAATGGATTGATTAAGGCGCTCGGGCATGAGGTGATGTGCGGCATGGGCAACGTGGCGATCCTGTCCAATGTCTTCGCCGCCGACCACAACCTGATGGACAGGAACCGCATCAAGGTTCTGGCTCATTATCAGCATCTCGGCGCCTGGCGCCGCCCGGCTGAAGCGCGCTCCGGATCGGCGCCGAGGGTGTGGATCGACGATGAAGAGATCGCCGACGTGTACGGCGCGTTCCGCGATGTGAAGCTCACGCCGGAACCGGTCATCGACATCTCCGGAGCCAGCGGCGTACCGATGATCCTCGCCCTGGCAGAGGGGCGCACATGGACCGGCCATGTTCCGGGTCCTTACGGCCTGCCGGGCGGCTATCCCGTGCAGCTTGCCGATGGCGCTCTGTCGCTGAACCTGCCGCCGTCAGTCTCTCAGGAAGAAGCCGTGGCCTGGAATGCACGCTTCGAGGAAGAGAACGGCCTCGTTATCGGCGAGGATCGGCGGGCACATTACACGGGCGTTCTGCGCGAGCGCTTGGCCCAGCACTCTCCCGCTCTCGCCGAAGGCTTCGACGTGGCGGACATCGAAGACGTCCACCGCTCGATGCAGGAGCTTCGCACGAAGTTGCAGCAGCAAGGCTGAACTCAACATTTCGGCTGCGCGCGTACAGCACCGCGCGCAGCTTTGAATTTCGGCGCGTCACTTCTTACGGCACTGGCATCATGAAAACCTCCCTGCCCTCCATCGCCCCTTCCGACCGCTCCTGGTGGCTTGAGGAGGCATTGAGGAATGAGGGCAATGTGCCTTCCGCCGCGCCGCTCGAAGGTGAATTTACGGTCGATATCGCCATTGTCGGCGGCGGCTTTGCGGGGCTCTGGACGGCGCTCACTCTCAAGAAGCGCCGCCCTGATCTTTCCATCGCCCTGATAGAGGCATCGATCTGCGGCTCCGGCGCAAGCGGCAAGAACGGCGGAAAGGCCCATGGCTACTGGGCCTCCCTCGGCAACACTGTTCAAGCTCTCGGCCGGGACGGCGCGCTTGCCATCGCCAAGGCCGGCGACTGGGCCCAGGACGGCATCAGGAACTTCGCCTCCGAGTGCGGCCGCGACATCTGGTGGAGAGACGGGGGAAACCTCATCGTTGCCACCACGGCTCAACAGGACGAGAAGATCGCAGACATCGCGCAGCGAGCCCGTGAACTGGGCGCGGAAGATCATGTCACGGTCTTGTCCGAGAAAGAGGTTCAGGCGCGCTGTGCGTCGCCGGTGTTCCGGCGGGGTGTTTTCTATCCCGATGCAGCAACCGTGCATCCCGCGCGCCTGGCCCGCGCTCTTCGGCAGGCCGTGATCGACCGGGGCGTCGCGCTTTTCGAAAACACGCCCATGTTGAGCGTCGATCCAGGCCAATCATGTCGCATCAAGACGCCTCGCGGCCAGATCATCGCCCGCGAGGTCGTGCTTGCGACCAATGCGGCACTCAGCGAGCGGCGGGAGATCAGACCGCATGTCAGCATCTTTTCCAGCTATGCGGTCATGAGCGAGCCTGCTCCGGCTCAACTGGCCTCCATGAAGTGGACGGGCGATGAAGGCCTCGCCGATCTGCGCATGTTCCTGCATTATTTCCGTAAAACGGACGACAATCGCGTTCTGATGGGCTCGGGGTCCGGCCCGGTCGGCTACGGCGCTGGCGCGCAGGCGCGGCATCTGACACATGACAAGGCGAGCATCGGACGGGCGGAAGCAGGTCTTCGCCGGCTGCTTCCCGCATTGCGTGATGTCCCGCTCGCCGGTGCCTGGGGCGGCGCGATTGATGTTTCCGCCGACCGGCTGCCTTTCTTCAAGACGATCTCCGGCACACGCATCCATTACGCCTGCGGCTTCTCAGGCCACGGCGTGAACGCCACCTATATCGCGGGCCAATGCCTCGCTTCGCTGGTCCTCGACGAAAAGGATCGCTGGTCGACCCTGCCGTTCTGCACACGATCCTTGCCGCGCTTGCCGCCGGAGCCCTTCCGCTTTACCGGCGCAAATGCCATCCGCTCCGCCATTCTGGCCTGTGAAGAGGCCGACGAGCAAAATCGTCAGGCCCCTGCTCTCGCGAGTGCCGTTGCGCAACTCCCGAAACTCTTCGGGCTCAGGATCGGTGTTCGATAGCTCTGCTTTAAGCTTTTGTTTTGGCGCATCTTGTCACGCAAAACCGGTGCCCACTTTTGCGTTCGATGCTCTAGTCGCCTTCGATGATCTCACGGATTCGTACGGCCAGGTCCTCTATGCCGAACGGCTTCGTGATCATCTCCATGCCCGGATCGAGGAAGCCGGAGGCCATGGCGGCCTGTTCGGCATAACCGGTGATGAAGAGGACCTTGAGATTGGGCCTGATCACGCGTGCATAATCTGCAAGCTGCCGGCCATTCAGCCCCGGAAGACCGACATCAGTCACGAGCAGGTCCACCCGCTGCTTCGATTCCAGGATTTTGAGACCTGATGGGCCATCCACCGCTTCGATGGCTTGATAGCCAAGGTCGGCCAGGACTTCCATGATCAGGGAGCGGACGACGCGCTCGTCCTCCACGACCAGAACTGTTTCACCAGCCTCCGCCCGATGCATCTCGCCGAGGCCTGTCACGGCGACAGGTTCCGAAGCCTCGCCCTCATGAGCCGGCAGGTAGAGCTTGACGGCTGTTCCCCTGCCGACCTCGCTGTGAATGCGAACATGCCCCTCCGATTGCTTGGTGAAGCCATACACCATGGAGAGGCCAAGGCCCGTTCCTACGCCGATCGGCTTGGTCGTGAAGAAGGGGTCGAAGACCTGCGAAAGAACATCGGCAGGCATCCCGGTTCCGGTATCGGAGACGCTGATCGTAACGTAGCGGCCAGGCGCGATAGCCTGCTGAGCCGCCGCATAGAGATCGTCCAGGTGAGAAATGCCTGTTTCAACGATGAGCGCGCCGCCATCGGGCATGGCATCTCGCGCATTGATCGCGAGATTGAGGATGGCGCTTTCCAGCTGATTGGGATCGCACAGGGTCAGCGGCAGTTCTTCAGAAATCGCGAACCCGAGCTCAATGGATTCTGAAATGGTCCGCCGGAGAAGCTCCTCCATGGACATGACGAGCCGATTGACGTTGACGGGCTTCGGATCGAGAGGCTGGCGCCGCGCAAACGCCAGAAGGCGATGTGTCAAGGCCGCAGCGCGATTGGCCGAGGACGTGGCAGCCGAAATGTACCGGTCGAGATTATCGAGGCGGCCTTGCGCCATGCGGGTCTTCAGAAGATCGAGCGAGCCGACGATTCCCGTCAGAAGATTATTGAAGTCGTGCGCAATGCCTCCCGTCAGCTGGCCGACGGCTTCCATCTTTTGGGCCTGCCGCAGCGCCTCTTCGGTCCGCTTCAGTTCCGTGATGTCGTGTCCTTCCGCCACCAGGAAGATAGGCGTGCCCGTCTCATCCAGAACGGGTTTCATCGAAAAGTCGAAAATGCGGTTGCCGCCCGGCAGCAGGAGTTCCGACTCGTAGCGCACGAACTCTCCGGCGGCGACGCGCGCGACACTTTCGCGCGCCCGCTGGGCCTCGTCGGGAGAATTCACCCACCAGGGAGCATCCCAAATCTTCAACCCCGCAACCTGTCTCTGCGCAGTTCCTGCGGCCTGCAAGGCCGCATTGTTGACGATCACCACGGTGCCATCCAGCGCGCTAAGCGCCATCAGCTGGAAAGTGGTGTTGAAGATCGCCCGGAACCGGCGTTCGCTCTCGGCGAGTTCGGCCGTGCGCTCAGCAACACGGCTTTCGAGCCTTTCGTTGAGCTCCCGCAATCGCTCTTCCGACTGCTTTACCGCCGTAATGTCATAGATGACGCCGATAAATCGCAGGCCCGCTGTTTCGGTATCACGAACATACTCGCCCCGGCGAGCCAGCCAGCGAAGTTTCTTGTTGTCCGCCCGCTGAATCCGGCATTCGGCGTATGACGCACTTTCAGAAGCTGAACCCTGCTCGACGAGAACGGGATCTCCCGGCATGACGAGATTGTTGATCGTGCGGATGGGCAAGACATTGGTCGGGTGAAGCCCAACCAGCCTGCAAAATTCCTCCGAGACGCTGACGGTCGCAAAGCCGTCCACATATTCGAACGTTCCGATGCCACCGGCGCTCTGCGCAATCCGCAGCCGCTCCTCGATATGCTTCTGCTCAGTTACATCGAGGACGACGCCCGTGAAACGGACGGGATGATCCCCATCGCCAAAATGGCTGCGCCCTCGCGCATGGACCCAGCGCACCGAGCCGTCAGCGGAAAGAAGCCGGTATTCCTTGGAAAAGATTTCCGCTCCGTTGAGGATGCCTGCGACGGCCAAGCGGATTCTCAAGCGGTCTTCGGGATGGATGGCTTTGAAGAAATCGTCGGCGGGCAGACCTTTCCCGGCGCGGACCGGATCAAGGCCGTGGAGCGCTGCGAACCGCGCATCGGCGGTGAAGCATCCGCGAGGAATGTCCCAATCCCAGGATCCGCCCGTTCCGGCAACGGTCAGCGTCTGGCGGAGCCGCTCATTGGTCCGATCGAGCTCCTGCTGGTTCGTCTGCAGAGCGGCGCGCATCTCCTCGGCCTGATGCGATTGCGTAACATCGACCTGGGTTGAGAGAAGGAAAAGCGGCTCGCCGTTCTCATCGTTGACGGGAGTCACGAAGAGATGGTTCCAGAAGCGACTTCCGTCCTTGCGCTGGTTCAGAATTTCAATCGAGACGGCGTTGCCCTCCCGAATTGACTCGTGCAACCGCCGAACGGCTTCCTGATCGGTTTCCGGCGCCTGGAGGAAATCGCAATTACGCCCGACAGCCTCCTCGACCGAGTATCCCGTCATCCGGCAGAACGCCTCGTTCACGAAGACGATCGGGTTATCGGGCAGCCGCGGATTTGTTGCCAGCATCGATAGGCCTGAGCGCTCCAGGGCCGAAAAGATCGGCCCTGCGATGCGGCGCAACTCTTCAAGCGCGCCCCCAATACTCTTATCAAGCGTATCATATGGGAGCTTTCGGGCCGTCATGCCGATAATGACTTCGTTGAGGCGATGCGGACAAGTGGCATAGCCTAGGCCTCGTCTCCGACAACTCGCTGGATGAAGCCCGCAATGAGTTCCTTCAGGGCCGCAAGCGAGGGCAGATCCATGAGCATGGCGATATAGCCCCGGATATTCCGGTTGCGGACGGAGAAGTTGATATACAGGAAAAGGACCAAGCCCTCATCCGGGCGGGGCTGCATGAGCCTGAACAACTGAGCCCCGTCGCCGCGAACGACTTCCGGCAGGGAGATGTTGAGAGAACGCTTCAACATGTTCGCCATCGTGGCAAGACAACCGTTCAGTATCACGTTGCCCGTTTCGGCCAGGGCCTCCTGTTCCATCTCGTCAACCTGATCGGGGGGCACCTCATCCCCAATGATGGCGCGGACGAGGTCCAGGCTTATGACTTGAGGCAAGATCAGAAGAGCTTGACCGGAAAATGCACCTTCGAACTGCTGCTGAATGGCGACAAGCTCGTCTGTCTCACGTTCTCCGATCAGTCGAACCGCATCCTCCGGGGCCATGATCTCGACGGATGGAACGGAGAGAAGCACTTCCTCCCCGATCATCTTGCGCAGGCTCGAAGCTGCCCGGCTGACGCCGATATTGACGAGTTCCGTCAGAGCGTCGCGTTCGAGTTCGGAAAGAGCGATTTCTCGGGGCATGGACATCACATCCCGCCTGTCCGCAGGCGCAGCGCCGCTCCCGAGATGAAACCTCGCAACCCCTCTTCGGTCAGAGGCTTGCTGACGAAGGTGGCATTGACCTCACGCGCCCGGGCGATGACCTCGTCCTGGATATTGGCCGTGATCACGGCAATCGGCATCGCCGGATGGCTTGAGCGTATTTCACCTGCAAGCTCGAGGCCGTCCTTCTCAGGCATGTTGAAGTCGATCATCGCCACGTCGACCTTCCTAGTACCGAGAACGTCGAGCGCCTCCTGGGCGTTGCCTGCCTCGACTTTTTCCCAATCAGGCTGCAGGGCCGCCAGAGCCTTGCCTGCAACGATGCGTGCCAGCTTGCTGTCGTCGACGATCAGAACGGTTATCGCCACTCAGGTACTCCACTAGGGATAAATTGCCCGGAAGGACCGGAGCGGAATGAAAGGAAACGCTATCAATCTCTTTTAGAGTATGCCCGAAGAATGACAACTGTTCAGCCTGCCTGTGCTGTCATGCCACCGGCACTTAGCCGGACAGAACCGGGGCAATCCACGCTCGTAAAAATGGGTCCGCCGCGGCTCCTTTTAGACCTGGTTTGAAGGCCATCAGAATCTGAAGCACGGCGGCATGAAGGTGTTCGGCTTCCGACAGGTCGACGAGCCGGCTCGCATCGGCCTGAAGCCATCGAAGCAAGGGCTCCGCATCTTCGACGCGGCACACCCCTTCAAGAACGATGACCTGTCCCTCCAGACGCACGCTCATCCGATCAGCTCCGGAATATCGAGGATCATGAGAACGCGGCCGTCGCCGAGCAGGGTCGTTCCCATGACGCCAGGCATGCCGGCAAGAATGCCTGACATGGGGCGCATCAGCACATCCATTCTCTCGGCGAATGCATCCACGGCGATCCCAACCGGCCCGTCATCCAGTGCCATCACCACAACCTTCATGCCCGAATTCGGCTCCGTCTGGCGCGGAATGTCCAAAAGGTCGGAGAGCCTGACCAGAGGAATCGTCCGGTCGCGCAGGACGAAGGCCTCGGCCTCGCGGACCGGAAGGATGCGAGAGGCGGGCACAAAGGTCGTCTCGATCACTCCATCGAGAGGAATGCCATAGATTTCATGTCCGACCCTGACAGCCATGATCCTTGCCATGACGATGGTCAGGGGCAGGGTCAGCCGGATCGTCGTGCCGTGGCCCTGCTCGCTTTGAACGGTGGCCTGCCCGCCTAATCTTTCAATAGCGGAGCGTACGGCATCCATACCGACCCCCCTGCCCGACAGGTCGGTCACCTCCGAAGCCGTCGAGAATCCCGGCGCGAAGATCAGATTGATGATCTCGGAATCGCTCATCCGCTCGATTTCGTCCGCCGGGGCGACATTCCGCTCGCGGGCGACACGACGGATGACAGCGGGATCGATACCGCGCCCGTCATCCTGAACCTCGACCTGGACCCGGTCGCCCTCGCGACGGGCCCGGAGCGCGACCCTGGTCCTTGCTGGCTTCCCGCTTTCCAGACGAACATCCTCCGGCTCGGCCCCATGGCCGATGGCATTGCGCAGGATGTGAAGCAAAGGTTCGAACAAGCCTTCGACGACGGACTTGTCCGCCTCGACATCTTCGCCCTCCATGGAAAAATCGACCGCCTTTCCCAGCGAACCCGCGATCTCGCGCACGACGCGGGGGATGCGCCGGAAGATGTCCCGCATGGGCATCATGCGGACATCCATGACGGCCCTGTGCAGCTCCGCCACGATCCGGTCGATGGCGAACTGGCTCGCGAGAAGTCCCTGCGACAATTCCTTCTGATCCAGCCGGTCCGTGATCTGCCCCGCCAGATGCGCTAAAGCATTCTTCGCAATAACCATCTCACCGACGAGATCCGCCAGATGGTCGATGCGCGTAGCATCGATGCGGAGCGACCGGGCATGAGTTCCCCCTGCCGCGTCCACTGTAGTGCTTCCGGCTCCCACTTCGCTGCGGTCCGTCCTGCGATGGGCGACCTCATGGATCGTGACTTGGTCCGGCACGAAACGGAAGACCGCTTTCACTGCATCGAGCCCTGCGCCGGAAAGCGCCTCGATCCTGAGATTGCATGCGAAGGGATCAATCTCGGAGCTGGGCGGCCAAGGGTCCCGGCTCGAGAAACGGACCGAGACGAGAGCGGGAACGGAGCGCAGGAGAGCAACCGGATCGTCGCCCGCAAAGAAGCAATCGGCCCGTGGTGTGTAGCAGATGGTCACGAGGGAGCTTGCCTGCGCCGCCGCATCCGGGTTCAGAGCCATCAACTCCTCAACCCAGCCAAGGTCGACCAGCGGCGCGGCGGGAGCGGCAGGTGTCAAACCTTGGTCGACCTGTGACCGCAAGCCTCGCGCGAGACGGTAGCCTTCCTCGGCCGCGCCTTCCGGCAATTGCCCCGTTCGTTCGATATCGCCGATCCACCGCTCCGCTTGTGCGATGCATTCCAGGAGCGTGTCGATCACTTCGGCATCGGCCCTCGCCTGCCCCTCCTTGAGAGCGCCCAGCAGATCTTCGGCTGCGTGAAGGGCAAGCCCCATGGGCGCGAAGTCGAAGAGGCCGACGGAGCCTTTGAGCGTATGCACGGCCCGAAAAGCGCTGTCCATCTGCGCCGCGGTGCCAGGATCGCGCTCAAGCGCCAAAAGGTCATCCGTGGCCTGCTGGATCAACTCGCGGGCTTCGACGACGAAGTGCTGAAGGAGATCATCCATCTCGGTCGTTCCCCGGGCGCTGATAGACGATCGCATCCTCAAAACGGCGCAAGTCGAAGCGCTTCGAGATCCGCGTCATCGACTCGGTGTGGCCGAGACAGATGTATCCTTCCGGATTCAGGGCCTTGTAAAGGTTGTTCACGGTCACGAGACGCGCGGGATCGTCGAAATAGATCAGGACGTTGCGGCAGAAGATGACGTCGAACCGTCCCTGCGCCGCCACGGATGCCGGATCGATGAGATTGGCTGCCGTAAACTTCACCGACTCCCGCAGATCCTGGATCAGTCTGCGGCGTCCGTCCCGAAGCGGCTCGAAATAGCGGTCGATCACATCCTGAGGCAAACGGGAAAGAGCACGTTCTCCATACCTCCCGTCCTGCGCTTCGAGCAGGACGCGCGTATCGATATCCGAGCCGACAATCTCGATGTGATAGGCATCGACAAGGGGCCAATTCTCGAGAAGCCAGATGGCGATGGAGTAAGGCTCTTCTCCCGTGGAGCACGGCACCGACCAGATCCGCACGAGATCCCCCGGCTTCCTGTTCTGCGCGATACTCGGCAGAAGGGAACGGCTGAGGCAGCGCAGCTGATGCTCCTCACGGTAGAAATAGGTTTCATTGACCGTGAAGAGGTTGATCAGGTGTTCGATTTCGCCCTCGTTGGACGCGATATGCGCGAAATAGGCAGGGAACGTATACGTTCCGGTCGCCGCCATACGGTCGGCGACCCGCCTCTCGATGTAGTAACGCTTGCTCTCGCCGAAAATCATTCCCGTATGGCGGTAGAGAAATGCGCAAAGCTGGCGGATCTCATCGACAGTCAGCGCATGCTCCTTCCGCGGCCTGCTCATGGCGACAGCACCATATCCATGATCCGGTCGGCGATTTGCTCAAGAGGCACGACAATCTCGGCCCCACCGCGTCGAACCAACTCACCGGGCATGCCCCAAACAACGGCGGTTTCCTCCGCTTCGGCAATGGTCCGCCCGCCCTCGCGCTTCAAACGCGCCATGGTTTCGGCCCCGTCGCTGCCCATCCCGGTCATCAATACGCCGATGAGACTTTCCGCTGCGAAGTGCTGCATGGCGCTCTCAACCAGGCGGTCGACGCTCGGGTGCCAACGATGCTCAGGCAAAGATGGCGCGGCCATCACGACGGGACCATCGGGCCGAGTGCTGATGATGACGTCGGCATCGCCCTTGCCGATATAGACATTGCCGGGTTCGAGCGGCATCGGTTGGACGGCTTCCATTACCGTGAGAGCGCACAGCTTATCGAGACGGCGCGCCAGAGGACCGGTGAACGAGCCGGGCATGTGCTGGGCCACAACAATCGGCCAGGGAAAATCCTCAGGCAACCGGGACAGGAGCGCATCCAGGGCAGGCGGTCCGCCCGTCGATGTGCCGATCAGCACGATGCCATGGGCCGGTGCATTTTTGCGCCGCCGCCGCACCGGGACAGCGGCCACAGGCAGGCGTGGCACGACAACTCTCGCCGGATTTCTTCCCAAGCCGCTGCGCAGGCGCACTCGCTCAGCCAGCCTCAGGCTGCGGGGCAGACGCGCCCGTGATGCGGCGCGGACCTTCTCCACCAACTGGGGGCCAAGGGTTTCCATTTCGAGCGAAATCGCGCGGTCGGGCTTTGCGATGAAATCGACAGCCCCAAGCTCCAGCGCTTCCAGTGTGACGCGTGCGCCCGCATCCGTGAGGGATGAAACCATCACCACTGGACATGGGCGCTCCAGCATGATGCGGTCGAGACAGGTGAGCCCATCCATCTCGGGCATGTTCACATCGAGAGTGATCACGTCCGGCTTGAAGGCGTGCACCTGCTCCAGCGCCTCCACGCCGTTGCGAGCGAGAGCGATTTCGAAATCGCCCTCGGCGGTGAAGACACTGCCGATCAGACGTCGCATCAATGGAGAGTCGTCTACGACGAGCAGCCGGATCACGGAGCGGAGCGCTCCGGATGATCTTCGTCCATGGCAGCAAGCAGATCCTTCTCGGCGCGATCCAACAACTCGCGCGGATCGAGCAGGAGGATCATGCGTCCCTCGACCTCGATATTGGCGATGCGATCGATGACCTGGCTCCCGTCCGCTGCGAGATCGGGGGTCTGGCGAAGCTGCGCTTGAGAAATTTTGAGAACCTCCGACACGGTGTCGACGACGAAGCCGGCTTGCAGCTCATCAATCCGGACAACCACGATGCGTTCCCGTCGCCTCTCACCCTGAGCGTCGAGCTTGAATCGCCGCCGCTGATCGATGACCGGAACGACACGGCCGCGCAGGTTCATCACCCCTTCGATGAAGGCAGGAGCCTTGGGCAGCCGGGTCAGCGCATCGGGCACGCGCACGACCTCATCGACCGCCCCGATGGGTAACCCGTATTCTTCACCACCCAGCTGGAAGACGATGAACTGCTCCTCGTCACGGTGCGAAGGCCCGTCAGCTGTACCCATGTCGTGGTTCTTTTCCGTTTGAGAGGAAATCTGCTCGAGCAGGGCCTGATCGCGGAACAGATGGTCCGGCGACAGGATCGAGACCAGCCGCTGCCCCCCATCGAGCCGACAGATTCCCTGGATCTGTGCCTCCGCATCTCCCCGGGTGAGGATCGTCGGAACGGGATCGATCATGTCGGGAGATATCCGAAGGATTTCCTTCATGCCGTCGGTCGCAAGACCCACCAGCCCTTCACCGATCCGTATCACGACGACCCGGGCTCTCCTGGCATCGCCAGTCGCGCGAAGGCCAAGCAACCCCCGTAGGGAAACTAGAGGCACGAGCTTTCCGCGCAGGGGAAGCACGCCGAGCATGACAGCATCGGTCTGCGGAACCGCCGTCACATGCTCCGGGAGAGCGACAACCTCATGAACGGAAGGCAATGGCAGGGCAAAATCCTGTCCACCCACGGCAAAGCATACCAGGGCGATCTTGTCCGGGTCCGCGGCCTGCTCATGGTGCACCCGTGGAGCGGCGATTGACCGGCCAGATGCCCGGCGCGTGAAGCTGCCGAAATCCTTGGCGAGCAGCGCATCCAGATCAATCATCCGCGCCCGCACGTCATCGTTCTCTGACGATGCAAGCGATGCCACCCTATCCACCGCGAGGCCTACAGGGGAACCGCGGTCGATCACGACGACGCGGGCATTTCCAGAAGGAAGCCCCTCCCGTCCCAGGAGTTTGTGCAGCGACACAACAGGCATCACCGCGCCCCTGAGATTGGCCACGCCAAGCAGGCTGGAGGGACCAAGCGGCACTCGGGTAACAGCCGGACGGCGGATCACCTCGGCAACATCGGACGCGGGAAGGGCAAAACGTTCGCCCCCCAATTCAACCGTCAGGAACGATCGCGCGACGGACGCAGGAGCCGCCTGGGCCATCACATTACGACTCCACGATCTGGAGTTCATCCGCCAGGGAGGCGATCTCTTCAATCGCGGCGGCAAGGTCCTCTGATCCTTGCGCCTGCTGACGCGCCGCGCTTGCCGCTTGTGCGGCGGCCGCTCCGGCCTCTTCGGCGACGGCTGCGATCTGTTGGGTGCCGAGCCGAACCTCGCGCACGGACGTGAGAATGGTGTCCGAACCGGCAAAAATCGCGCTGTTGCCGCGACGGAGCGCCTCGACGTCAGCCTCCACCGCGTTGAGCCTCTCGGCAGTCAAGGTATTCTTGGCCACCTCGGCTTCCGCAACGACGGCGCTCTGCTCCAAGTCGCGCCGGACGATGATGATCTGCTCGCGGATCTGGCGAATGACGTCCTTGATCCGGTCTGCATTCTCGGATGCATCGCGCGCCAGATTGCGGATATCACTGGAGACGATGGCGAAGCCGCGCCCCGCCTCGCCTACCCGCGCCGCCTCGATGGAGCCGCTCACGGCCAGCATGTTGGTCTGAACCGCCACGAGGGCGATGCTGTCGACGATCTTCTCGATGCGGCGCCCCGACTCGTCCAACCCGCTCATCATGTCGATTACGGCACGGGTTTCCTTGAGCCCGCCCTCGACGCCCCTTGCGAGGCGCATGGTTGCGGAGCGGTTTTCCTGGAACGCGCCGGCAAGGCTTTCGATGCGCTGGACTGCGGTTTCGGCAACCTCCCGCGACGCGCTGGTAGCCCGCTCGATCTGCTCCATGGCCGCAGTGGTCTGCTGGGTCGCCGCAGCCTGCATCTGCGCTCCCCGGCTGATCTGATCGACCGCCGTCATGATCTCGCCCGCAGCGCCCGAAAGCTCCTGGATGGCCGCCGAAAGCTCCTCAGCCGCCGAACCGACCTGCTCGGAACTCGCCGAACCCGCCGTGTCGGACTGCAGATTGTCGGCCAGAACCGCCAGGGCATGTGCGGTCTGCTGGCTCTGGTCCAGCGCGACGCTCTGCTGCTGGACGGCCCGCTGAGCCTCCGCAGCCGCAGCGGCCTGCTCCTCTGCGGCGCTGGCGACCTGCTCGGCCCCGCGCTGCGCCTCGCGGATAGCTGCTTCCGCCTCGACGGCGGCAACGAGGATTGTCTGGCTGCCCTCCGCGAGGAGGGTAATGTCAGAGCGGATCTTGTCCAGGGCGGCAACGATGCCGCGCCCGGATTGCGCCTCGCCCGAAGCGGTTTCCGCAGCAGCCCTGATCCTCTCGGCGACGGAGCGCACTTCGCCCGCGATCACCTCTGCCAGGGTTTGAATGTCCTGCGCGCTTTTCTCCGAGCTTCCGGCCAGAGCCCGCACCTCGTCGGCCACGACCGCGAACCCGCGACCGTTCTCGCCGGCCCGCGCGGCTTCGATTGCCGCGTTGAGAGCCAGAAGGTTGGTCTGGTCGGAGATGTCTCCAACCATGCTGGTGATTTCGCCGATGGTGGTGGCCTGCTGTTCCAAGAGCGAGATGATCTCGACCATGGCTCTCTGACGGGTAGCGTTCGCCTCGACGGATGCCACCGATGTATCGATTTGAGCAGCAGTCTCGATCAGGAGGCTCTGGAGGCTCGCGGTCTTCGTGCGCGCCTCTTCCGCATGCTGCCGCGCGCCCGAGAAAGAAGCGCCGAGGCTCACGATGGCGGAAAGCGATTGCTGGGATGCGCCCGCAGCCTCCTCGGCTCCGGCGGCGATCTGTTCCATGGAGCGTCGGAGTTCCTCCGCAGCGGCAGACGCCTCCGCCACTCCGCTCGCCAATTGCTCTGTCGCCGCGCCGATGCGCTCCGCAGCCTGCTGCTTGCGGGCCCTGACCCGCCCGAGGATCCGGCGCTGGGACGCGCCGCCCCGCACAGGGGAAGGGGATGCATTCGCAGCAGGCGCTTCATCACCGCCCGAGCGAGGGTTGCCCTTGCCCGGGAGTTCGGACGTCTTGACCAATGCCATTGAGGCCCCTTGGGATTGATGGACGATGTTCGGTCGCCTGCCCTACCGGGAAGCCAAACGGACGGCTTCGTCAGAGCGGGTAAGAGCTGGCTTAACTTTTATAGTTGCCGATCCTGTCCGAGCAAGGCGCCGCCTGGATTCTTCCTTGATAAAGACGCCCTTTGGCCCCTCTCCGGCCACTTATCCAAACCCTAGCGCGCCCGCCACATAGACTATGCAAGGATATAAGCTAGAGTGTACGGGAACCGTGTTGCAGCGGTTTTGCCTTCATGAGGGAAACAAGATGTCCATGAAACTGACCCGTCGCGATCTGGCCAAGCTCGGCCTTGGCTTTGGCGCTGCCGCCGCCCTGGGCCGCAATGCCTTTGCACAAGCGCCGGCCTTCTTCCGCATCGGGACTGGCGGTACCGCAGGAACCTACTACCCGGTCGGCGGCCTGATCGCAAATGCCGTTTCGAATGCGCCGCAGCTCGTTCTGACGGCCCAGGCTTCCAACGGCTCCGTGGCGAACGTGAACTCCATCGTCTCCGGCGCTCTCGAGTCCGGCTTCACCCAGGCCGACGTGGCCTACTGGGCCTATACCGGCACCGGCCTCTTCGAGGGCAAGGGCAAGATGGAGGATCTGCGCCTCGTTGCGAACCTTTATCCCGAGAGCATCCATCTGGTCGCCGCCAAGTCCGCGAACATCAAGTCCGTAAACGACCTGAAGGGCAAGCGCGTATCCCTTGACGAGCCGGGCTCCGGAACCCTCGTCGATGCCCGCATCATCCTGAACGGCTGGGGCCTCAAGGAAAGCGACGTGAAAGCGGATTTCCTGAAGCCGAACCAGGCAGCCGAGCGCATGCGCGACGGCGGCCTCGACGCCTTCTTCTTCGTCGGCGGCTATCCGACGAGCGCGATCACGGAGCTTGCTGCCACCGGCGGCGGCATCGACATCGTGCCCCTGTCCGGCCCCGAGGCGGACGCCATCCGCAAGCAGTACAGCTTCTTCGCCGCGGACGAGATTCCGGCAGGCACCTACAAGGATGTCGGCGCCGTGAAGACGCTGGCAGTCGGCGCGCAGTGGGTCACGTCCGCGAAGGTGCCGGACGCTGTCGTCTATGAAGTCGTGAAGGGCCTCTGGAGCGACAAGACCCGCGCCGCCCTCGATGCTGGTCACGCCAAGGGCAAGCTGATCCGCAAGGAGAACGCTCTGGCCGGTGCCGGCATTCCGATCCATGCCGGAGCTGAGCGCTTCTACAAGGAAGCCGGCCTCCTCAAAGGCTGATTCCGTCCGTCACCCTAAAACGGCCTCCCGCGTCGTCAGTCGCGGGAGGCGTCGTTTTGAAAGCGTTTGCTCACCTCATTCAAGGCCGAGCAAACGTCCAAGCCTACCCTGGAAGAGCGGCGGCGCATGAATGCGTAAGCGCTGCCTGCATATGAGACCCGCCATGTCTACTGTCGACACGTCCGCCCTGATCGAGAACCGCAGCCTCGAGGAAAAATTCGATCCCGAGATGCGCTTCCGCCCTCTGCTGCCAGGAACGGCGTGGCTCGTGGCCGGCCTTCTGCTGGCGCTCTCGCTCTTTCATTACTACACAGCGGGTTTCGGATTGCTGCGCGAAGCAACGCATCGCGGCATCCACATGGCCTTCGTCCTTGGCCTGATCTTCCTCGTATTCACCGCCTTCAAGACCGACCAGGACAAGGTCATCCCTTCCAGCCTGTGGCGGCCGGGGGGCATCTCCATCATCGATTGGCTTTTTGCCATCGCTGTTTCGATCGCGAGCCTGTACGTGCCGTGGATCTTCACCGATCTGGCATTCCGTGTAGGCAATCCGACTTTGACGGACGTCGCAATGGGAACGACCCTGATCGTTCTCCTGCTCGAAGCCACACGCCGTTCTGTCGGCTGGCCCCTTCCCGTCATCGCCATCGGCATGATGCTTTATGCCTATTTCGGCCCGTCGATGCCCGGCATTCTACAGCACCCCGGCGCCTCGTGGTCGAACATCGTCAACCATCTCTATCTGACGAGCCAGGGCATCTACGGCATCGCGCTCGGCGTCGTGGCGACTTATGTCTTCCATTACGTGCTCTTCGGCGTGCTTGCGACCCGCGTCGGCCTCGGCAAGCTCTTCATCGATCTCGCGACCTGTCTCGCCGGACGCTATGCAGGCGGCCCCGCGAAGGTTTCGATCTTCGGGTCGGCCCTGTTCGGCATGATCTCGGGTTCGTCCATCGCCAATACGGTGACCGTCGGCTCGCTAACGATCCCGGCCATGATCCGCGTCGGCTACAAGCGCCATTTCGCGGCTGCCGTTGAATCGGCGGCCTCCACCGGCGGACAGATCACTCCGCCGATCATGGGCGCCGCGGCCTTCCTGATGGTCGAGTTCCTGAACATTTCGTACCAGACGGTCATTCTCGCGGCCATCGTTCCGGCTTTCATGCATTTCTTCGGCGTCTTCATGCAGGTTCACCTGGAGGCAAAGCGCGCGGGCCTGCGTGGATTGCCCGCCGAGGAGCTTCCGAACGCCCGCAAGGTGATCCGTGAAGGCTGGCAGACGATCATGCCCCTGGCCGTGCTGCTGATGGTGCTGTTCTCCGGCTTCACACCCTATCTCGCCGCCTTCTGGGGCATCACGGGCTGCATCGTCGTGGGCGTCAGCCGCAATCCGGTCGTGACGCTCGGCTTCCTGGCGGCCATTGCCATCGCCATCACAACCGGAATGCTCACGCAGCTCGCCTTCTCGCTGCCGGCTCTTCTGTTCGTCACGGGCTTGATGATCTACGCCTATGTGAAGAGCGACGCAGGCAAGGCGAAGGTGATCGACCTCATCGACGCCTTCGTCGTCGGCGCGAAATATGCCATCAGCGTGGGCGCCGCGGCGGCGACGGTCGGCATCATCGTCGGCATCGTGACGCTCACCGGTGTGGGCTTCAAGATCTCCTTCATCGTGACCTCGTTCGCCGCGCAAATGGCGCAGACCGTAGGCGATATCCTGCCTGCGGGATTGATGGAAGCGAAGGCGCTGACCCTGCTCTTCACCCTGGCAATGACGGCAATCGTCTGCATCCTCCTCGGTTGCGGCGTTCCGACGACGGCCAACTACATCATCATGGTCACCGTCGCCGCCCCTGCCCTGATCCTGCTCGGCGTGCAGCCGATCGTAGCGCACTTCTTCGTGTTCTATTACGGCGTGCTCGCGGATATCACTCCGCCCGTCGCCCTGGCGGCCTATGCGGGGGCGAGCATGGCGGGCGCCGATCCGTTCAAGACCGGCAACACAGCGTTCCGCCTCGGCCTCGGCAAGGCACTTGTGCCCTTCGTGTTCGTCTACGGCCCCGCCATGCTGATCGTGACACCCGACTTCACCTGGCCGAGCTTCCTCCTGGTGACCGGAGGCGCGATCGCCGGCATCCTGTGCCTGTCGGCAGCTTTCGCCGGCTATGCCCTGACGGAGATGCGCGCCTGGGAGCGCTGGCTCATCGGCATCGCCTCTCTGCCGATCATCGCGCCCGACTTTAAGACCACCTTGATCGGTCTGGCGCTGGCAAGCCCTGTGGCCCTGTCTCAGATCATCAAGGCTCGCACCGGACCAGCGTCGGTCCCGGCCTGAGGCTTGACTAAGGCTCCTGATGCAAAAAGCCCCCGCTGCATAGCGGGGGCTTTCTTTATGGATGTCTCAGGATCGCTTGCCGCAGCCTAAAGCAGGGGACGTGGAATCGAACTCACGTCCACTGCTTTAGGCTTTTGTTTTGGCGCATCTTGTCACACAAAACCGGTGCCCACTTTTGCGCTCGATGCTCTAGATGACGATGAAGTCGTCGCTCGTGAGAGCAAGGCCCGGCTTGAGCTTCGCGAACAGAACCGCGCCGACCTTTTTCCCCGATCCATCCGCATCGTAATACAGATAGCCATTCTTCTTGTTGTAGATCAGGTAATCGTTCTTATCGAGCGCCTTGCTGCCGATGACGAAATAGGCCGCCTTCAGCTTTCCGGCCGAGCCCAGTTTCTTGAAGATAGAATTTTCCAGCTTGATCGTATCGTCGGCGACATTGAAATCCGTGATCGTGCTGACATTCACCTTCGACTTCAGCGCGGTGTTGAAGACGAACGTGTCCTTGCCAGAACCGCCCGAGAGCGTGTTGAGCCCGAGACCGCCGTTGAGGACATCGTTTCCGGCATCGCCATAGAGCTTGTCGTTCCCCGCGCCGCCCGAAAGCGTGTCGTTCTGGGTTCCGCCGTAAAGAGTGTCGTTGCCGTTCCCACCCGACAGGTTGTTCTTACCCAGGCCGCCGTAGAGCTTGTCGTTACCGTGGCCGCCCGAGATCGTATCGTTCCCCACATCGCCGTAGAGGATGTCGTTGTTGTCTCCTCCATCCAGGCGATCGTTGCCGGGACCGCCATAGAGAGTGTCGTTTCCGGCACCGCCAGAGAGATTGTCGTTTCCGACATCTCCATAGAGCTTGTCGTTGCCGTTCCCACCGTCGAGCCGGTCGTTGCCCTTCCCTCCATAGAGGAGGTCGTTGCCGTTTCCGCCGGTCAGCGTGTCGTTGCCGCCATCGCCGTAGAGCTTGTCGTTGCCGTCGCGCCCATGGAGAATGTCGATGCCGGAGCTCCCATAGATCTCATTCGACAATTCGTTGCCGATGAGCGTGAGACGCGATGTTCCGGGAGACGCTTTCAGGATTTCGATGCCGCTTCCCAGCTCATACGAGGACGTTGCGATGACCGTATCGCGCCCGCTCGTGTCCATCACGACGTCGAACGCGTTGTCGACGAGATAGGTGTCGTTTCCAGCGCCACCGATCAGCGTATCGACGCCTCCCTTGCCGTCGAGGAAGTCGTTGCCTGCGGTCCCGATGATCTGGTTGGCGAACCTGTTGCCCGTGAGCTGAAGAGAACGCGCGTGCGAGGCCGCCCTCAAAACCTCGACCTCCGCATCGGACATCAGGGCATAGGATACGCCCGTCTCGACAATGTCATATCCGGCACCAACAGCTTCAAAGACACGGTCTTCCTTGCTGTCGACATAATAGGTGTCGTTTCCGTAGCCACCCTGGAGGGTATCGTTCCCCCCTCTTCCATCGAGAATGTCGTCGCCGGAATAACCTTCCAGATAATCACCACGTGACGTTCCGGTGATGACGTCATTCCCCGCAAGGATAATTGCTGCGGCATCGCCGCCGCGCCTATGGAAGGAGAGAAGATCGGTATACGAGAAAAGAACGGGCCCGCCGATAGCGCCATATGTCAGCCAGGGCGAAGCGTTCGGTCCAAAGCGCAGATAGGAAACCTGACCGAAGGCGTTGGAGAGGGCCTGCCCTTCGTAACGGACATCGACGGGCGACTGATAGACGGTCACCCGGAAGTCGGCGTTCCAGCGAGAGCCTACACTCGTAATATTGAAGCTGTTGCCGATGATGGTCGTAAACAGAGCCTGCAGACGAAGGCCAGCAGGCATGCTGTTATGAAGTGTAACAACGGCCATCTTTTACTTTCCGACTGCCCAAGACATGGCGGATTGGGAATTCATCCTACAGTTCAGGCAGGACGGGAGAGAACATCGAATGCGATGCTCTCCTACCACAGCCTTACGTTAGGAGAATACCCTCATAATCACCAAGCTCGGGCCTGCGTCGAAAAGACTTAAAGCCTACTAGGCGGCAGACTGGACTTTTCGCTCGTCATCGCCTTCAGGCGCGCTGCTCCGCTCCAGTTGAACGGCATAGGCTGCCTCCAGCCCCCTGAAGCGGAGGCTGTCGTCGGGTTCCGAGAGGCCGGCCACTACAGGGACCCGTTCCGTGAACCGGGTGAGCGCGCTGCGCATGCAGCGTACGTTCCTGGGCACCGGATGAACACCGACTGCGGCATCCTTCATAACCGCGCGGGCAGCTGCGTAGAGATCGTCAACGGCCGCTTCCACGCCAGGGTCGCGCTTCATCAGGCTCATGGTGTTGATGAGCAGAACGCGCAGGTCACGCAGGTCCGTTTCCTTCCCATGGCCGGCAATCGCGTCCACCACCAATTCAATCCCTGCGATCCTTTCGCGGATCGTCTCTGCGAAGCTCGTATCGGTCATGTGCGCTACCCCCGTCAGTCACCTGGAACGATTCCATCGGCCTATGGGGAGAGCATGCGCGCGCATGGTTAATGAATGCTTACGGCGCCCGTGAAAGCCTTTATTTCCCAGGCTTTCCGAATCACCGACAGCACCTCATCGCACCTCGCGCAACAGGTGTTGACCGATTCTCAGCACCCCTCGCAAACGCCGCGCCTCGCTCTCTGATCCAGAGCTTCGCCTTGCCTCTGGAGTTCCCGCTCTCGGGACGAAGGTTCGATTGCGGAAGGCGTTCCCGATTGTCGCCCGGAGACCCCGCCCGTGGTCGTCGGGGAATTACCGCTTCCTCCCATACCCTGCTGAAGAGGCGGACGAACGGAGGAGTTGCCGGATGGGTCCGTGGAGCCTGCCGAGGGCGCAGCGCCTCCCGAGGAAGCTCCTGTACCGCCCCCAGCCGCACCACCACCTGCGCTTCCCCCACCTGAGCCTCCTCCAGACGAGCCCTGAGCCCAGGCCGCGCCGATCATGAGGGAACCGGCAATCAGAACGACTGGAATTGTGACGCGCATGAGTGTTCTCCCGATTGAGGGATCTCGCAAACCAACTCGCCGCATGCGCTATAGGTTTCCCTCAGCTGCGCCAGACGACGAGGCTGACGGGTACGGCCTGATCGATCACCTGCCGCGCTCCGGGGCTGAGGCCGGCCTCCGAGAGAACCGTTTCCGCGCTCCTGCCGGAATCGCATTGCGAGAACACGGCAACCCCGCCGGGAACGACGACGCCCTCGGCCCGCGTGAGGTGAAACGCGTCGTAGCCGATGCCGAGGAAGAGATCGAAGACCTGTCGCCCGCCCGGCACGGCGACCCTTCCGCCATAGGGCAGGACCCTGCGGATCGCTTCCTCCCATGAGAGCTTCTGCGGATTCCACCACCAGCCGTCGACACGCCTTTCGATGCCGTTGGATGAAGACGACAGGATCATCCGAACACGGTTTCTGGGGTTCGGGTTGGCCTCATGCCCCAGCCTCCCCAGCACCGTCACGTCGGACCGGTTGAGTTCGGACTGAAAATAGGCCCAATCCGCATCGTTGCGCAGCGCATCCGGCGTCCGGCCGGTGGCATCGGCAATGCGGTCATCGTCCGACACGATGGCATAGCCGTGGATTTCAACGCGGGGCATGACGCAACCTTTCCTCGGAACCATGGACGAGCGCCGCGTTCATGAGGATCCAGAGCACCAGCGCATTCAGCATGTGCCAGAGCGCATGCGTGCCGAGTGGTAGCGTAGAGCAGACTGCGCTGTCGATGGAGCGGAAGACCAGAGACAGGAAGAAAACGAAAGCAGCCCACAAGAGCGCCCTGCCCGGCTGCTTCACGCCTATGAAGCGGCACGCCACGCCCACACAGGCGAGCGCCATGAGCGCAGGGAGATAGCCCACCGATCCGTTGAGACCGATACCGGGAAAAAGCCCGAACCACAGGCGCGCGAAGGACAGGTTGAAGGCCGCGAAGGCAAGAGTGGCCGCGATGGCGGCGAAGAGCCTCAGATGCAGGTAACGCCTCATGGCCAGCAGGAAATAACTGTAGATGAATATCGCGATGGGCAGCACATCGGCGAGCAGCGACCAGCGGTTGGCGAAGGTGTGAAACAGGAAGCTCCCGATGCCGACGACAGCCGTGACAGCGATCAGCCAAAGAACGGGCCAGTCGCGGTTGTCCTTGCCGCGCCAGCCCCAAAAGGCATAAGCGGCGGCGAGCAGGAAGAACCCGTTGGAGACGGCATTGACCGGCTCCGCCCAGAAGCCGGTGTCGAGGCGCTCGCAATAGCTGTCGATGGACTGAAACCAGGATGATGCCATGAGATTGATTCAGGTATGCGCGGGACAGGGGGGTGCACCATGCGATGCCCGGAAACATAATCCCCCGGCATTGAGTTTCCACGACAACCCGGCAGCAAGGCCGTCTCTCATCAGCATCGGAATCAATCATGGAAAAGCGTCAACTCGGCCAAAGCAGCCTCCACGTGCCTCCCCTCTGCATCGGCGGCAACGTTTTCGGTTGGACGGCGGATGAGTCGACATCGTTCGAATTGCTCGACGCCTGCTTCGATGCGGGCCTCACCTTCATCGACACCGCCGACGTGTATTCGAAATGGGTTCAGGGCAACACGGGCGGCGAGTCGGAAAGCATCATCGGCAGGTGGATGAAGGAGCGCGGCAACCGCGACCGGCTCGTGATCGCCACCAAGGGCGGCCAGGAAATGCCTTACGGAAAAGGGCTCTCGAAGGCTCATATCCGCATGGCGGTCGACGCGTCCCTGAAGCGCCTTCAGACCGATTATATCGATCTTTATCAATCCCATACCGACGATGCCGCAACCCCGCTCGAAGAAACGCTTGGGGCCTATGCGGAGCTGATCCAGGCCGGAAAGATCCGGTTCATCGGAGCCTCGAACTACACCGCGGAACGGCTGAAGGAGGCTCTCGACATCAGCGCGCGGAACAGCCTGCCGCGCTACGAATCCTTGCAGCCGGAATACAACCTCTACAATCGCGCCGGGTATGAGAGCGCCCTTGAGCCGCTCTGTCGCGACAACGAGATCGGGGTCATTCCCTATTACGCGCTGGCCAGCGGATTTCTGACGGGCAAGTACCGCTCGGAGCAGGATTTCGGCAAGAGCCCGCGCGGAGGCTCCATGGGCAAGTATCTGAATGCGCGGGGCTTGAGGATTCTGAAGGCGCTCGACGAGGTTACCGAAAAGCACAAGGCCACGCCGGCTCAAGTGTCCCTTGCCTGGCTCATGGCCCGCCCCGGCCTGACGGCCCCGATCGCCAGCGCGACGAAACTGGCGCAGGTCAAGGATCTCGCCGCCTCGACCGCCCTGCGGCTCGATGGACCCGATATCGAGGCTCTCAATCAGGCATCGGCCGCCTAGTCGCCCTGGGCCGATGCTCTTCCTCACCGCCCGCAAGCTCTGCCATCTTGCCAGATGCGCTCCGACATCCGATGAAGGCAATGGATGAAGAAGGCACAACGATGCGCATAGCCACATGGAACGTGAACTCGATCAAGCAGCGGTTGGACCACCTCGCGACCTTCGTGAAAAGCGCGGAACCGGATGTGCTGTGCCTGCAAGAGCTGAAATGCATGGACGAGGCCTTTCCGCGGGCCGAGGTCGAAGCGCTCGGCTACAACGTCGTCACCCATGGGCAGAAGGCCTATAACGGCGTCGCCATTCTCTCCAAGCGCCCGCTCGAAGACGTGCGGCGCGGGTTGCCGGGGGACGAGAGCGACGAGCAGGCGCGTTATCTCGAAGGCACCATCTCGACATCATCGGGCGTGGTCAGGGTCGCGTCGATCTACCTGCCCAACGGCAATCCCATCGGCACGCCGAAATTCGACTACAAGCTCGCCTGGATGGACCGGCTCATCGCCCATGCGCGCCGCCTCCTCCCGCAGGAGGAGCCGCTGGTGCTGTGCGGAGACTACAATGTGATCCCCGAGCCGAAGGACGCGGCTTTTCCGGAAGCATGGACCAACGACGCGCTCTTCCAGCCGGAAAGCCGCGCGAAGTTCCGGGCTCTCGAAAATCTCGGCTTCCTCGATGCCGTCCGTGCCTGCAGCGACCAGCCGGGCCTCTATTCGTTCTGGGATTATCAGGCCGGGGCTTTCCAGCGGAACAACGGCATCCGCATCGATCACCTCATGCTGTCCCCGCAGGCGCAGGACAAGCTGAGAAGCGCCTCGATCCGCAAGGAAGTGCGCGGATGGGACAAGCCCTCCGACCACGTGCCGGTGATGGTGGATCTGGATCTCGACTGAGGTCTTTAACGGCGGGACTGGATGTACTGCTCGAGCAGAGCGAGCGCCAGTTTGCGGTCGTTCTCGCTCGCGGCGGCGAAAGCCTCCTCGTAGAGGCTTTCGATCCATTCGTCCTTGCTGGAATCCGTCGCCGCCTCACGGGCGAGGGTCAGCCACATCAGGCCCTTCGCCCGCTGGCGCGGAACGCCCTGTCCGTTCATGAGCATATGGCCGAGCAGCGCCTGCGAGGGATGATGCCCCTTCTCGGCAGCCAGATTGAACCAGCGCGCCGCCTGACGGGGATCCCGGGGGACGCCGGTGCCTTCCATGTAAAGACGGGCGAGATTGTACTGCGCATTGGAGTCGCTGAAATAGGACGCCGCGTAGTTGAACATCTCTACGGCCCGAACCGGATTGGCCGACACGTAGGTGCCCTTGATGCCATCCAGGAAATAGGAGCCGAGCGCCACGAAGGCACTGGAAACGACGAGCGCATTCGGAGAATCCGGGCTCTCGTCCGCATGCTGGTCCGCGAGCCGGGAGAAATACTCGAACGCCTTCAGATCGTCGTGCTCCACCCCGTCGCCATCGGCATACATCCGGCCAAGCTTCCAGAGCGCCAGGGTATGCCCCTGCCCCGCCGCATATTCGAGAGCGGCGGCCGCGCCGAGCTTGTCGCCCGCATTGTAGTCGCGCATGCCCGTCCGCAAAGCTTCACGGACGGAGCCGTACTTCACAGGGGGCGTCAGAACGGGAGAGAGGGACGGCGTCAGAGGCTGAGGACGCGGGGCGGCATCGAGAGCGAAGGCAGAAGAGGAAGCGAGCAGCAAGGACGCGCAGGCAGCGACCATCGTCAGACGGTGTGTCAGCTTCAAGTTATCGGTCAGGCGCGCGTTCATGGACTTCTGCTCTTTTTCCATCTGGCTTTTCATGACAGCCCCAACCAGATGGAACTTTCATGATTTGCCACGTGCCACATCATCTATGCAATGACTCACACAACAGGCAGTCCGATAGCGTTAATCGGTGGTACCCCTGAAGCGCCTTATCATAAAGCGTTGGTTTAGCAGCACTTTAGCTGAGTTTTACAGGTGCTTGCGCTTTATGGCGGGATCGCGGCGGCGTTTAGGCCAAGAGCGGCAGGATAAGGATGGTTTCAGGGTGTTGCCCGCTGGCAACATTTTTTAGGCCTTTCCATCATCGACTCAGCCTCGCGAAACCAAAACAGCCCGCACATCACTTAAAGGAATTAAGTAAATTTACGCCGTGCCATAGCGCACACGGCAGGTAATTGATGTTATCATGATGCATTATAACGCCCCACCCCGAACCGATGGAGAGGCTTATTCAGCCAATCGCATGTAATGAGCGATGATTACCGCCCCTTCGTCTGGTTCTTGTTATCAACTGACCAGAACTGACCGAATGCCTACAGAATATGCGCCGATAAGACCGTTATTCTCGGACCGGACGAGTTTTTCTTCGACCTGTCAGAGGCCCCCACCTATCGCGACTGGAATATGATGGGTAACGACCTCGTCAACACCATCCTCGCCAATGCCTCAAACAACATCATCGATGGCGGCCTTCGCTACGATGCGGATGGCTCAGGCCCGGAATGCAGCTCCGAGCTGATTGCCATGCTCAGGCCAAGCACGGAAATGGCGGCCATCTCCAACCTCAACATCTTCGTCGTCTAACCGACCTGAATCATACCCTCATGGCCGGGATGCCCCGATCACGAGGCCAATCAGGCTTCGACCTGCGCCGAAGAGAGCCAGACGGTCCCATAAACAGCAACCGCACTTTCGTCCGGAGATTTGACCTCAGTCAGCCAGACCGAGCGCACAGCGGCCAAGCCCGCTTCGGTTGGAGCTTGTGACGGCGCTGCTTCCTCCGTCGTCCCGCTGCAGGAGATGAAGCCCACTGTCATGAGTTGTTTTGCGCTGAAGCCCCCAGCCCGGCGCTCGACCAGGATAGCGGGGCCCCAGCCCTCGCGGGGCTGCCAGGGAAAGATCAGCCGGCCACCCGGTTTCAATGCCTTCAGCCACTCGGCATCGGGAGCCCTGACACCGGCATTCACATAGATCACGTCCGCCTGCGGAAGCGGCCGACCGAAAGCCGATCCGGCATGCACGGTCACGTTGGCGTAATCGCTCAGGTTCTGCGCTGCCTTGGCGGCGAGGTCTTCCTCGTATTCGTAAGCCTCCACATGCCCTCCCGGCTCCACGAGACATGCGAGCATCGCAGTGTAATAGCCAAGGCCCGCTCCTACATGGACGACCGTCTCGCCGGGCTGCGGGCTCACCGCATCGAGCCAAGCGGCATGAAGGGTGGGCTCCCCATTATTGATGCCGCGCTCCCGATCGATGGCCACGAGGACGTTGTCGTAGATTCCGGCAACATCGCTCGTCACGGTGGCGATGCCGACGCTGATCGTGGTCCACGGCGGCGGCGGAAGAAAGTTCTCGCGGGGAACGGTGGCGAACGCCTGCTCGATGCGCCTGTCGCGGAGATCGGCCAGACGCGCGATCTGCTCTGCATATTCGGAGCGGTATGTCTCAAACGGAGTGGCGGACATATTTTGCAATTCGCGCCAGCCTCGCCCGGTTCCGAATAAACGCAGGACTCTCGCACCTACATCCTGAACACGCCGAACTTCGTTTCAGGAATCGGCGCATTCAGCGCGGCCGAAAATGCCAGAGCCAGCACGCGGCGGGTCTCGGACGGCAGGATGATGCCGTCGTCCCACAGGCGCGCAGTGGCGTGGTACGGAGAGCCCTCCTCCTCGTACTTGGCTTTGATCGGGGCCTTGAAAGCCTCCTCCTCGTCCGCGCTCCAGCTTTTGCCTTCGGCTTCGATATTGTCGCGGCGGACGGTGGCCAGAACGCTCGCGGCCTGCTCGCCGCCCATCACCGAAATACGGGAATTAGGCCAGGTGAACAGGAAGCGCGGAGAATAGGCGCGGCCGCACATGCCGTAATTGCCCGCGCCGAATGAGCCGCCCACGAGAAGAGTGATCTTCGGCACCTGCGCGCAGGCGACCGCCGTCACGAGTTTCGCGCCATCCTTGGCGATGCCGCCCGCCTCATATTGGCTGCCTACCATGAAGCCCGAGATATTCTGAAGGAAGAGCAGTGGAATACGGCGCTGGCAGCACAGCTCGATGAAATGCGCACCTTTCAGCGCGCTTTCCGAGAACAGGATGCCGTTGTTTGCGATGATGCCGACCGGCATGCCCCAGAGACGGGCGAAGCCCGTCACGAGCGTTGTGCCGTAGAGACGCTTGAACTCGTCGAACTCGGAGCCGTCGACGAGACGCGCGATCACCTCGCGGATGTCGTATTGCTTCTTGAGGTCGGTCGGCACGATCGCTTCAAGATCGTCGATGGCATATTTCGGCTCGACAGGTTCGGCGATGTCGATGTCAATCGTCTTGCGGGTGTTCAGCGTACCGACGATGCGGCGCACGATGGCGAGCGCATGCACGTCGTCGGTGGCGTAATGGTCCGCGACGCCCGACTGGCGCGCATGCACATCCGCGCCGCCGAGATCCTCCGCCGACACCACCTCGCCGGTCGCGGCCTTCACGAGCGGGGGGCCGCCGAGGAAGATGGTGCCCTGGCGGCGCACGATGATCGTCTCGTCCGACATGGCCGGCACATAGGCTCCGCCTGCGGTGCAGGAGCCCATGACGCAGGCGATCTGCGGAATGCCCATCGAGGAGAGCGTCGCCTGATTGTAGAAGATGCGTCCGAAATGCTCGCGGTCGGGAAACACGTCGGTCTGGTGCGGCAGGTTCGCACCGCCGGAATCGACCAGATAGATACACGGCAAACGGTTCTCGCGCGCGATCTCCTGCGCCCGCAGGTGCTTCTTCACCGTCATCGGATAATAGGTGCCGCCCTTGATCGTCGAATCGTTACAGACGATCATGACCTCGCGGCCTTCGACCCGCCCGATGCCGGTGATGATGCCGGCGCCATGGATCGCATCCTCATACATGCCGTGGGCGGCAAGGGAGCCGAGTTCCAGAAAGGGAGCGCCCGGATCGAGGAGGCGCATCACGCGTTCGCGCGGCAGGAGCTTGCCGCGGGCGAGATGCCGCTCACGGGCCTTCTCAGGCCCGCCTTCGGCAACGGCCTGCCGCTTGGCCTGGAGTTCCCGGGCCAGATCCGCCCAGGAGGCGCGGTTCGCCCTCGCATTATCCGATGACAGGTCGGCGGAAGAGGCAATGACAGGCACGGCGTCGGGCTCCCTGTATTCTTATCGGCTCCTCGGCGACTGGAGCGGCGCACCGCTTGGCATGGACACGGGGTCCGTACGATGCACCGAACCGAGGGCTCTCCATCAGTCGCAGGGACCAGGGAGCCCGGCAACTTAGCCTTCAGGCTGAGTAATCAGCCTTTCGCACTCACGACCGCTTCCCGGCGGACCTCGCCAGGGCCGCAGCGATACGCGATGCCACGTACGAGGGACCAATCCTGGGTGGTTTGCTGAAGGTAGAGATGGGTTCCGCCCAAGGCGACCACGGCTTCCTTCATGCTGTCCGTCGCGGAGCCGAAGCCCAGGGTGGTCGGCACCACGGGGCTCACCTCTCCCAGGTTCTGGCAGACGCGCACGTCGGCCGGCGAATCGACGATAAACACCAGATCCACCGGATCGGGGCGGTAGGCACAGGCCGAAACGCTTACGAGGAGAAGAGAGGCAAGAAGAATGCGCTGCATGAAATATCCGCCAATAAGTCAGCTGTTCGCCCTAGCTTAGAGCACGAAGCGGCGTTGAGGAGAAGCCTGACTATGGCAGATGTGAAAAACTGTCACTCAGTTGCCCCAAGGCAACGGAGCCTCCACCCTCTCGGTAGGGCCGAAGATGTCCTCAAAAGCCTTTCGCATGACCGCATCAACCTCGGGCATGGTGACGGGAATCCCTAAGTCAACGAGGCTGGTGACCCCATGCTGAGTGACGCCGCAGGGGACGATTCCCGAGAAATGGCCAAGATCGGGCTCCACGTTCAGACTGATGCCGTGATAGGTCGCCCAGCGCCGCACACGGATGCCGATGGCAGCAATCTTGTCCTCCGAGGTTTCGCCCTTGTCGGGACGGCGCACCCACACGCCGACTCGGTCCTCCCGGCGCTCACCACGGATATTGAAGGCGTCGAGGGTTTGGATCAGCCACGCCTCGAGAGACGCCACATAGCGGCGCAGATCGGGCGTGCGGCGCTTCAGGTCCAGCATCACATAGGCAACTCGCTGGCCCGGCCCGTGATAGGTATATTGCCCTCCCCGGCCCGTCTGATGAACGGGAAACCGGTCGGGATCGACAAGGTCGGCGGTTTGGGCCGAGGTGCCGGCCGTATAGAGCGGCGGATGCTCCACGAGCCAGACGAGCTCGCGCGCCCGGCCATCCGCAATCGCCTGGGCTCGGTCTTCCATGAAGGCGACCGCCTGCTCATAGGGCGTCAGCCCCTCGGCAATCGCCCATTCCACGACATCGGAGCCACTTTCGCTCAAGAATCGATCAGCCAAGCTGTCGCGCGGATTCGCCACCGTTTCACCTTCTGCCCGTGAGGAGCGATGTTGTGTTCCCTGGATGCCTCAAGGGTCAAGACGCGACCTCTTCAGACTGCCCCTCATATAGTGATTGAAGGTGCCGTCATGCACATCCTTTGGAACGAATTGTCGAGTTTCGAAAGAGATTGAAAAGATGGGCTTGCAGTGCCCGAATTCATCTGTTAGATCGACCGCCTCTTCAGGAGAAACCCTCCTGGAACCGAGTTCGCGGTCATGGCGGAATTGGTAGACGCACTACCTTGAGGTGGTAGCGGGGAGACCCGTGGAGGTTCGAGTCCTCTTGACCGCACCAACTATCGGCACACTTCGTGCCGGTAACAGAAAGGCCCCTTTACGGGGCCTTTTTTGTTGCCCATACGGGGCAACGCCCCAGGTTCTAGAACGCTGCTTCGCGAACCTGAATCAATCTTACAGAAACGACGGCTAAACGATTCCCTGAACAAGGCTTTTCAGGTGCATTGCATCGGCTTGCACACGAACCTAAAAAGCCACAGCAACTTGAGGACAGGCCCATGATGGAAGTCGAAAACAACACGACGCTTCCACCGCCCGAAGGACCGGGTCCTCAGCCGCTCACGTTCAGAGACGAAGAAGGCGAGATCAATCGGGAGTTCCTTGCCGCCGCCGCGGATGCAATCGAAGCATCCGATTCCAAGCGCCTGCAGGAGCTGGTGGAGGATTTCCACGAATCCGAACTCGGCGACCTGCTCGAGGCCCTTGAGCCGGAGCAACGCCCTCGCCTCATCGAACTTCTTGGATCGGCCTTCGACTTCACGGCTCTGACCGAAGTGGACGACGCCGTCCGCGAAGAGATTCTCGAAGAGCTCGAAACGTCGACCGTCGTCGAGGGCGTGCGCGACCTCGATTCCGACGACGCCGTCACCATTCTCGAAAGCCTTCCCGAAGAAGAGCAGGCCGAGGTTCTCGAACAGCTCCCGGCCATGGAGCGTGTCGCGCTTCAGCGCTCCCTCGATTACCCCGAGGACAGCGCCGGCCGGCGCATGCAGACCGAGTTCATCGCCGTGCCGCCGTTCTGGACGGTGGGACAGACCATCGACTTCATGCGCGAGACGGCGGACCTGCCCGATACCTTCTATGAGATCTTCGTCATCGATCCGGCGGGGCATCTTCTCGGCGCCGTCGCTCTCGATAGGCTGTTGCGTTCGAAGCGCCCCGTCACGATCCAGGAGATCATGGACGACGAGCCGGACCGGGTGGAAGCGACCGATCACCAAGAGGACGTCGCGCGCCTCTTCGAGCGTTTCAACCTGGTTTCCGCCGCCGTGGTGGATTCCGAGAACCGTCTCGTGGGCACGATCCTCGTCGACGACATCGTCGACGTGCTCGAAGAAGAGGCCGATGCGGACATCAAGCAGCTCGGCGGCGTGAAGTCGGACGAAGAGCTTTCGGATACGGTGTTCTACACCCAGCGCAGCCGCTTCCCCTGGCTCTTCGCCAATATGTGCACGGCCTTTCTGGCGGCAGGCGTCATCCGCATGTTCGAGGAATCGATTCAGCACATGGTGGCGCTCGCAATCCTCATGCCCATCGTCGCGTCCATGGGCGGGAATGCAGGCACGCAAACCATGACCGTGACCGTCCGCGCGCTTGCGACCCGCGACCTCGGGCGCTCGAACGCCTGGCGCATCATCACCCGCGAGGCCGCCGTCGGACTTCTCAACGGCATCGTGTTCGCGTTCATCCTGGGCGGCTTGGCGACACTCTGGTTCCAGACGCCGGAAATCGGGCTGGTGATCGGCCTCGCGCTCATCACGGTGCTGCTCTTCGCGGCTCTCGGCGGCATCCTCGTGCCCTTAAGCCTCAACCGCCTGGGGGTGGATCCGGCCGTGTCTTCGGGCCCCTTCGTCACCACAATCACGGATATCGTAGGCTTCTTCTCCTTCTTGGGTATAGCGACACTGTGGTTTAACCTGTAATCTCATTACAAAGAGCGTGATCGTAAGGGGCTTATTAACCCACTTCGGGCATCCCTGATGCGATCAAGTCTGCGTTCATTATAGATAGCCCGATGAAGATACGCCGCCGTTCCCCCCGCCGCTCCCAAAGCTCCGGCCTGACGACGTTCCTTCGGGTTACTCGTTTCGGCGCCCTGGCCGCGATCGCCCTGGGGCTTGCCTCCTGCGCTATCTCGCCGAGCATGACGTCCAGCCGCTACCCCGCGAAAAGCGACGCCCGCCCTCATCATGGGGTGGCCAAGGCTCATCGCCTGCCCATCCATGGGGTCGATATCTCCAAATGGCAGGGTCAGGTGGACTGGGCTGCCCTGCGCAAGGCCGGTACTCAGTTCGCCTTCATCAAGGCGACGGAAGGCGGCGACCATATCGACAGCAAGTTCCACGAAAACTGGCATGCGGCCAGACGCGCCGGTGTCCCGCGTGGAGCCTATCACTTCGTGTATTGGTGCCGCCCGGCCCATGAACAGGCGGCTTGGTTCAAGCAAAACGTTCCCAACGACCCGGATGCCCTGCCCCCGGTCCTCGACGTGGAATGGAACGGCCAGTCCGTGAACTGCCCGAAAAAGGTTCCACGCGAGCAGGCGCTCGCCATGATCAACGTGATGCTGCGCGAAATGGAAGCCCATACCGGCAAACGTCCGATCATTTACACCGACATCACCTTCCATAAGGAAATTCTGGAAGGCGAGTTCAACGATTACCCGTACTGGATCCGCAGCACCGCCGCAGAGCCCCACGAGCGCTACAACAACCGCCGCTGGACCTTCTGGCAGTTCACCACCACCGGCCGCGTACCCGGCGTCACCGGCGACGTGGACCGCAACACCTTCTACGGTACGGAAAACCAGTGGCGCATGTTCGTTCAGAGCGCTTGCGACCCGCGCGATTACCGCAGGCTTGCAAGCGCCGGAAAGTGCCTTCCCTTGGACCCGGTCCAGACGGCCAGCATCGACGAGTAACGCCTTTCTTTAAACGAAAGCCGCCAAGCTCCCCTCCCGCAAGGCAGGGGAGCTTTTCTTTTGCGGTTGCCTCTTCGACCAATTTCCTGCGGCGGTCCCGCTTGAAAAGGTCAGCACTGCTGTCCAGGATGATGTCATAACGACAAGCGATCTGCGGCGCACCGACGCCAGTGGACATGTGGAGGATCCGAGAATGCTGCCGAACGCCGCAAAAGCCTTCAACTTCGACCTTGGCGAAACCGCTGATGCCATCCGCGAGACCGTGCGCGACTTCGCCCAGGAGAAGATCGCGCCGCGTGCCGAGGAGATCGACCGCACGAACCAGTTTCCGCGCGATCTCTGGCCCCAGATGGGAGAGCTTGGCCTCCATGGCATCACGGTCGAGGAGGAATACGGCGGCACGGGGCTCGGCTATCTTGAGCACGTGATCGCGATGGAGGAAGTCTCCCGCGCCTCCGCCTCGGTCGGCCTGTCCTACGGCGCCCATTCCAACCTCTGCGTCAACCAGATCCGGCGCAACGGCACCGACGAGCAGAAGCGCCGCTACCTGCCGAAGCTCATTTCCGGCGAGCATGTGGGCGCGCTCGCCATGTCCGAGCCTGGTTCGGGCTCCGATGTGGTGTCCATGCGCACCCGCGCCGAGAAGCGCGGCGACCGCTATGTGCTCAACGGCAACAAGATGTGGATCACCAACGGCCCCATCGCCGAAACGCTCGTGGTCTATGCAAAAACCGATCCTGAGGCCGGCCCGCGCGGCATGACCGCTTTCCTCATCGAGAAGGGTTTTAAGGGATTCTCCACCCACCAGAAACTCGACAAGCTCGGCATGCGCGGTTCCGACACCTGTGAACTCGTGTTCGAGGATTGCGAAGTGCCGGAAGAGAACGTGCTCGGTCAGGTCGGCAAGGGCGTGAACGTGCTCATGTCGGGCCTCGACTATGAGCGTGCGGTGCTGGCGGCGGGCTCCACGGGCATCATGCAGGCCTGCATGGACGTAGTGCTGCCCTATATCCACGAGCGCAAGCAGTTCGGTCAGGCCATCGGCGAGTTTCAGCTCGTGCAGGGCAAGGTCGCCGACATGTATGTGACGATGAATGCGGCCAAGGCCTATGTCTATGCGGTGGCCAAGGCCTGTGATCGGGGCGAGACGACCCGCGAGGACGCGGCAGGCGCGATCCTCTACGCTGCCGAGAACGCCACGAAAATGGCGCTCGACGCGATCCAGCTGCTCGGCGGAAACGGCTATATCAACGATTATCCGACAGGCCGCCTGCTGCGCGATGCGAAGCTCTACGAGATCGGCGCGGGCACCAGCGAAATCCGTCGCATGCTGATCGGGCGCGAGCTGTTCAACAAGACGGCCTGAACCTCAGCTCGTCCACACATCCCGCGTGATGGCGACCAGGGATAATCCTTGGCCGCCGTCCTGGAAGATGAGGCGTAGACTCTTCCAGTTCATATCTGCCACATCACCCTGCCCGCGAATATGCAGCTCGACGACGATGCCGCCGGGCGCGAAATCGTGGTTGTTGTTGATCTCGTTCCCGCGCTGGCGCGGCTCGTTGTAGAGCACCTCATCCGCGTGGCGGTAATCCGCGCTCCACACGAACTCATCGAAATATTGGCTGCAGGTGATTTCGATGGGATCACCGCTGCCGTCCTTCTGTCCCCAAAGGCGCAGCTGCGGATCCGTGGCGCAGAGCTTCAATTCGGCTCGCGAGAGACGCACATCGCTGTCGTCCAGCATCACGTAAGGACTCAAGGTGAGCCCTTCTTCGCCGACGAAGGATGCGAGCTTTTCGAAATCCCCCGCGGCGATGGCTTCCAGCACTTCCGGAACGATTCCCTTAACAGCTTGACGCGCAGCCTTGGGCCCCAGCGCCTGCGCACCGCCAGGCTGGGTGACGAGCGAGAGAGCAAGAAGGAGCAAGGCAGCAAAGCGTTTCATGGCGCGTTTCACTCCAGGGGATGCGGTTGGCAGCATCCATGCCTATAGTGCAATATTGATGCACGACAATGGATACGTCTTGTAGTGGCCAACCGCGTGGGTGCCCGCTATGACTAGCCTACCCCAACGTCAGGAAAAGACTATGACTCTCGACAAGACGATTGCCGACGCCCTGCGCGCTGCCTCCACCGCCACGATCACCACGGTTTTGCTGAAGAAAGGCATTCGCCGCTGCTGGATGAAGGGTCCGATGCCCGCCTACAATGCCACGGAGAAGATGGTGGGCAAGGCCTTCACCCTGCGCTTCGTGCCCGCCCGCGAGGATCTGGCGACGCCCGAATCCTGGGCTTCTCCGATCTCCACGCGCGCCGCCATTGAGGCGATGCCGGAAGGCTGCATCGCGGTCGTCGATTCCATGGGCGTGACCGATGCCGGCATTTTCGGCGATATTCTCACCGCCCGCATGAAGAAGCGCGGCGTGGCCGCGCTCATTACGGATGGCGTCATTCGCGATGCGGTCGGCGTGGAAGGCACGAACCTTCCCGTGTGGTGCGCGGGCGTTGCGGCCCCTCCGTCGGTTGCAGGCCTCACCTTCGTCGGCTGGCAGGAGCCCATCGGCTGCGGCGGCGTGGCGATTTTCCCGGATGACGTGATCGTCGCCGACCGCGACGGCGTGGTCGTCATTCCGGCAGCGATGGTCGAGGATGTGGCGAAGGCTGCCGTGGAGCAGGAGCGCTATGAATTGTGGGTGATGCGCGAGGTGGAGAAGGGCGTGCCCCTCCCCGGCCTTTACCCGCCGAACGCCGAGACGAAAGCCCGCTACGAGGCCGAGTCGAAGGTTTAACGATTGAATATGCTTCGTCCTCATTCTGAGGACGGAGTACGCAGTGATGAAGGATGGCTGGTGTTTTACTACGTCTCGAAGATCGCATGGTTTTTCACCACGCCATCCAACTTTCTCCTCAGCCTCATCCTGCTGGGTCTGGTTCTTGCTCTCTTCCGGCGCCTGAGACCATTCGGCATCGGCCTCTCGCTCGCCACGGCCGTACTGACGCTCGGCCTCGGCCTCCTGCCCGTATCCACCTATCTCATGGTGCCGCTGGAAGAGCGTTTCCCGCCCTTCAGGGATGACGGGAAACCGGTCGACGGCATCATCCTGCTGGGCGGCTCCGTGGAAGCCGCGGATTCGGTGGCTCGCGGACAGCTGGTCTCCAATGAATCGGCGGAACGCGTGCTCGATACGATCCAGCTGGCGCATCGCTATCCGAACGCCCGCATCCTCATTTCCGGCGGAGGCGGCACCGTGTTCGGCGATGGTGTCGGCGAATCCCCTGTGATCGCCGGCTACTTCAAAAGCATCGGCATCGAGCCCGGGCGCATCATCGTCGAGGACCGCTCCCGCACCACATCGGAGAACGCGTTCTACTCTCGTGAAATGGTGCAACTGAGGGAAGGCGAACGCTGGCTTCTCGTGACCTCGGCCTGGCATATGCCGCGAGCGGTCGGCGTGTTTGAGAAAGCAGGTTTTCCCGTCACCGCATATCCGGTGGATTTCCGCACGGGCGGTGGATCGAACAACCTTCGGCCCTTCGCCTTCGTGTCGGACGGGTTGCGGCGGCTCGATGTGGTCGCGAAGGAATGGATAGGCCTGATCGGCTATTATTTGACGGACCGCATGAACACCTTGTTTCCCGCGCCTCAGCCCTCATCGGTCGTCGTAGGCAATGCCAGCCGATAGGTGCCGCGGAAATCGTCGGGATCGACCGGCTTGCCCCTTCTCACGATCACGATGCGGCCCTCCTTCATCAGGCGCACCGCGACGCGCCTCAGCGGCGGCATGAGAGGCCCCCACTCCTCCGAGCTATGACCGCCGACGGCGCTGGCCACGTCGGTAGGGCTGATCGTCTTGCCCGGTCCGCGTTCGTTGAGCAGCGCGAGCATGGCGGCTTCCAGCTCATCCGGCGTGACGTTCTTAGCCATGCTTTTCTCCCAGGGCGGCATCCCGCGCATCCGACATGAACTGACGTCGCCACATGACGAACAGGACACCAGCGGTCGCAGCGATGAACAGATAGGCGCTGATAAACCAGCCGAGATAGGCAAGCGAGAAGAAGAAAGCGCGCTGCCCGCGATTGAAATGCTTGCCTGCCACCACGTTCATGGCTGCCGCCTGACGCGCGACGGTCAGGGCCTCTTCGCGATTGCTCTCTTTCAGCACCGGCACGGCGCCGACGAGGATCGCCATGTAGTTGAACAGTCGATACGACCACGCGAACTTGAAGAAGGCATAGACGAAGATCACCGCAAGGCCGATGACCTTGGCCTCCAGGGCAAGGCGCGTTGGCGGCTCGCCGAAGGGCAGATCGGCGAAGATCGGCAGAACGCTCTCGGTGGACCTGAAAAGCGCCAGCACGCCACCGATGGCGATGAGCGCGGTGGACGCGAAGAAGGCCGTGCCGTTCATCAGAGAGGCCATGATCGTGGTATCGACGATCCGGTTCTCGCGGACCACCAGCTGCTCCATCCAGCGGAAGCGGTACTGGTTCATCACCTTGTTGAGGCTTCTCTGCCCCGCGGCCGTGAACTCGACGGCCGCGTGATAGCCGAACCAGGCGAGGAGAAAGAAGCCCATCGCTGCGTAATCGAGAAGGGTGAACCCGAGCAAACTTCGTCTCCCGTTGACTCTGCCGCTATCATGCCCAGTTTGATGGAAGCCTCAAAGGGGAGCGAATTCGGCATGGCTCAGAATATTACACGCGGCTACAAGACATTGCTTGAGGAGGCCAGCGCAAAGATTCAGACTTTGCCCACTCAGGAAGCAATGGCCCTCCATGGCCGCGAGGACGTGGTGTTCGTGGATCTGCGCGATCCCCGCGAGCTGGAACGGAAGGGACGCATTCCCGGTGCTGTGCATTGTCCGCGAGGCATGCTGGAATTCTGGGTCGATCCGGACAGCCCCTATCACAAGCCCGTCTTCAACCAGGACAAGACCTTCGTGTTCTTCTGCGCGGCGGGCTGGCGCTCGGCTCTCTCAGCCGCGACGGCGCAGGACATGGGGCTGAAGCCCGTCGCCCATATCGAAGGCGGCTTCACGGCCTGGAAGAACGCCGGAGGACCTATCGAGACCGTGGAGCCCAAGGCTTAATCGGTTCTGCGAACCTCGAAGCCATCCACGTCGGCGAGATTGGGGTCAGCTCCCTCGACGGGCTCGACCAGCTGCACCAGGGATCCAGCCGGTCCCTGGTGGCAGGCCTTAAGCATGACTTCAACCATCTCGCCGGAGCCCGCGAATACGGCCTCGACGCTGCCGTCATGCCTGTTCCGGACCCAGCCTTTGAGCCCATGAAGCTCGGCCTGATGATGGGTCCAGGCGCGGAAGCCCACCCCCTGGACGCGTCCGTGGATCAAAACATGGGCTATTCGGTTCATGCTCACCGTTCCTCAGCGATGCGCGTGACGGGCGTCCGTGTGGCGCCCCGCATAATCCTCGTCGAGCTCTCGGATGATACGCTCTCCATTCTGCGGGTCCACCCTTCGCAGGATCTCGTCGAGCTTCGCCTCCATGCGGTCGTCGCCTTCCTTGGATTGGGGCGAGCCGACATAGAGAAGAATGGCCAGACCGCCGACCTGCCAGAGAAGCTGCAGAAACTCGGACTGCCAGTTTTCCAGAGTGTCCCGCATCATCTCGACGAGATACTCGGACGTCACGATAGGCTGGGCATGGGCCTGCTGCTCGTTCACATAAGCGAACCAGCCGAAGAGCCAATGACCGATAAGGGAAATCAGGAAAAAGCCGAGGGTGATCCAGGCATAGCCATAGGCTTTCCAGACGGATCCCGGCTTCGTTTTCGTGTCCATTTCAGACCTCTTACGCAAACCGTCTGATTCAACGCGCGCCCAAGGCAAAGGTTCTGAAAGTCGGACTGGCGCGCCTATCGGCGGATCGTGCTCGAAGGCGCGGCAAAGAGCGGGCGGACCTTCGGCTGCTGTGGTGCCGGAGCGGTCGAGGCCTGGACATTCGGCAGCCACATGCCGAGGCTTTTGACATAATCCGCCGGCAGGCCGGCATGCTGAGCCGCCTCGATCACGCCTTCCATATAGCCGGGCTTCGGCGTGCCGGGCTTGGCGCTGCGGCCGATATAGACCATGGCGCGGCGGGGCCCCTGCTCCGTCACCACCGGCTGGATGACCTTGCTATAGAGCCCGGTCGAGAGGCTCTCGTAGCGGTCGAGCGCCGGGACATCCGCCAGCGCCAGATCCCACACCATACCCCAGACCGCTCGCTGCGGATCGCGCACCACGGAGGCATAGCCCTCATCGAAGATGATGAAACGGTGGCGCATGAGCCGCGCGATGCCAACGGGCTTCGAGGCCGGGCAGCGCTGGAGCATGGCATCTCGGTCCATGTTGGACCCATAGGCGAAATAGAGGGGCATAATTCACTCTCTCATGCCGATAGGCAGCTCATCCTGAGAGCGGGATCGATTAAGTGTCGGTAGCTCTTCTCCCCACAAGGGGGAGGGAAATGGCGTCACACCTTTTTGAGCCTGCGCTCAGGATAAAGCCTGTCGGTTTGCTGTTCTCATGCGAATTCGAGAATGACCGCATCGACCGCGAGGCTATCACCCTCTTTGGCATGAATTTTGGCAATCGTGCCGTCGCGCTCGGCGCGCAGCACGTTTTCCATCTTCATGGCCTCGACGATGCAGAGCGGCTCGCCCGTCTTGACCTCCTGGCCCTGGGACACGCTGATCGCTTTCACCAGCCCCGGCATCGGGCAGAGCAGCTGCTTGCCCGTATCGGCCTCCAGCCGCACGGGCATGAGCGCCGCAAGCTCGGCCTCGCGCCTGGTATAGACGCGGACCTCGACCGAGGCTCCCGCATGGGCCAGCGCGAAGCCGTTGAGGATCGGGCGCACCTGCACCGCGATCTCCTCATCCCCCACCGTTCCGGTCCAGACCGGCTCGCCGGGCACCCAATCCGACTCGACCGGCCAGGATTGGCCGTCGATCATCACGAGAATGCCTTCCTCGTCGTCCTCGATCACCACGTCATGCCGCGCGGAGCCCATCATCACGACGCGGTCCAGTTCGAACTGCACGGCGGATGGCTCGCGCATCTGGCCCGAGATGTAGCGCTTGCGGATGTTCTGGAGATGGTCGATGGCGGCAGCCACCGCCGCCATGCGAAGGGCGACCTCTCCTTCAGGCGCAGGAGCCTTGAAGCCCTGCGGAAATTCTTCCGCGATGAATCCCGTGGAGAGCGCGCCAGACTTCCAGCGCGGATGCTGCATCAATGCGGAGAGGAACGGGATGTTGTGGCGGATGCCATCGATGGCGAAGGCGTCGAGCGCCGTCGCCTGGGCCTCGATGGCCTGCTCGCGGGTCGGCGCATGGGTCACGAGCTTGGCGATCATCGGATCGTAATAGATCGAGATCTCGCCGCCCTCATAGACGCCAGTATCGTTGCGCACGGTCACGCCGTCCTGCTCGCCCTCTTCCGGCGGGCGATAGGTGACGAGGCGGCCTGTGGAGGGCAGGAAGTTGCGCACCGGGTCTTCCGCATAGATGCGGCTTTCCACCGACCAGCCATTGAGCTTCACGTCGGCCTGGGACAGCCGAAGCTTCTCGCCGGCGGCGACGCGGATCATCTCCTCCACGAGGTCGACGCCGGTGATCATCTCGGTGACCGGATGCTCCACCTGCAGGCGGGTGTTCATTTCGAGGAAGTAGAACGACTTGTCCTGGCCGGCGACGAACTCCACCGTGCCCGCGGAATCGTAGCCCACGGCCTTGGCCAGCGCGACTGCCTGCTCGCCCATGCGGCGGCGGGTGGCCTCGTCGAGCAGCGGTGATGGCGCTTCCTCGATGACCTTCTGGTTACGGCGCTGGATCGAGCATTCGCGCTCGCC
Organism: Pseudomonadota bacterium; assembly: GCA_023450615.1. Taxonomy (GTDB): domain Bacteria; phylum Pseudomonadota; class Alphaproteobacteria; order Rhizobiales; family Beijerinckiaceae; genus Microvirga. The sequence continues at coordinate 79,615 of JAEXGT010000018.1, forward strand.
GAGATAGATCACGTTGCCGTGCTTGTCGCCGAGCACCTGGATCTCGATGTGGCGCGGATCGGTAATGAACTTCTCGATGAAGACGCGGTCGTCGCCGAAGGAGGACGCCGCCTCCGACTTGGCGCGGGCAAAGCCCTCGGCGACCTCGTCGGCGGAGTAAGCAATGCGCATGCCCTTGCCGCCGCCGCCGGCTGAGGCCTTGATCATGACCGGATAGCCGATCTCGTCGGCGATGGACACCGCCTGCTCGGGCCCCTCGATGACGCCGAGATAGCCCGGAACCGTGGAAACCTTCGCGGCAGCCGCCGCTTTCTTCGACTCGATCTTGTCGCCCATGGCGGCGATGGCGCCGGGATTGGGGCCGATGAAGACGATTCCCGCCTCGGCCAGAGCCTTGGGGAACGCCTCGCGCTCGGAGAGGAAGCCGTAGCCCGGATGGACGGCCTGAGCCCCGGTTGCCTTGCAGGCTTCGATGATCTTCTCGATCACCAGATAGGATTGGGCGGCGGCAGCCGGGCCGATATGGACGGCCTCGTCGGCCATCTCCACGTGGAGAGCATCCCGGTCGGCATCGGAATAGACCGCCACGGTCTTGATGCCCATCCGTCGGGCGGTCTTGATCACCCGGCACGCGATTTCGCCACGGTTCGCAATCAGGATCTTGTCGAACATGAGCCTTTGATGCTCCACCCTCAAAAAACTTAGCCCCACCTCCGTTACTGCACATCCGTGCATTCGGGAAGCGGGGCTTCGTATAGCTTTTAGGTTAGATTGAAACGTAGCCTTAGGCCGCCATGAGGTTCTGGCGGGCCTGCTGGCGGCCACGCATGATGAAATCCAGCAGCGCCACGTCCACATAGCCCGCCTCGTCCAGGATGGCGTAGGCGATGTTCATGGCGTTGCGGCTCGGGCCGCTGACCTCCAGGACGGTCGCCAGCCACAGGGCATCGTCCCCGCTGACGACACCGAAGGGCGCCCGCTTCCAGACCACGAATTCCACCACGAGCTTGGCAAGCGCCGGACCCCAGCTCTCGTCGGCTTCGATCATCCGGTCGAGCGCCAGGAGCGTCTCCACCTCCAGGCGGCTGGTGATGCCGGATTCCAGAATCTCGCCGGTCAGCCGCTTCACGTCATCGGCGGAAATGAAGTTGCACTCTGCGGCGCTGTCGATGAACTCGCGAAGGTTATCCTTCAACATTCCTGTGACTCCCTCGGGCCCTTGTGCAGGACAGCCGGTCGATCTCTTGTGTGGGGAGGAGTGTCACACGGACGCCGCCGCAAACCGTTAACGCGACATGATGAATCCGCGTTGAGGTTAAGCGTTGTTGAGAGTCTTTGGTTGCCGGATTCTTGACGGCTGAAATTCTCCTGCATTGGCGCGGCTTTCGGCGCGGGCTCCGTTCAACCTTGCAATCCCGCAAGGGGGCTCTTTCCGCACTTCCTCCCGCAGCAATGGTACTTATCTGGCAGCTCAGCGGCGCGCTTCTGCGCCAGCTTGTTAAGGAACAGAGCCATGCGGCACCACGGCATCCATCACGTCACCGCCATTGCGGGTCCGGCCCGTCGCAACCTCGATTTCTACACCCGTGTTCTCGGGCTTCGCCTCGTCAAGAAGACGGTGAATTTCGAGGATCCCGGCACGTATCATTTCTATTTCGGCGACAGCCATGGCAGCCCAGGCTCGCTCCTCACCTTCTTCCCCTGGGAGCATGTCGCTCCGGGACGCAACGGCGTCGGCTCGACTTCGGAGACCGCCTTCCGCGTGCCGGAAGGCTCGCTCGGGTTCTGGACGCACCGCTTCATCGAGCAGGGCGTCGAGCATGGCGCGCTGGAGAAGCGTTTCGGCCAGAGCGTCCTGCCCTTCAAGGACCCGCACGGCACGAGCCTTTCCCTCGTGGGCGTTTCCGATGCGAGCGGCGATGGCGTCTGGGCGGAGAGCGATGTTCCGCCGGAATACGCCATTCGCGGCCTTGAGGGCGTGACGCTGCTCGTCGAGAACGGAGAGCCGACAGGCGCGATCCTCACCGATGTTTTCGGCTTCCAGGAGGTAGCGCGCGAGGGCTCCCTCGTTCGCTACAAGAGCGATGCCGCCATCGGCAGCGTTGTCGACATCCGCAGCGTCGGCGGGTTCCTGCCGGGGCGCATGGGCGGCGGCTCGATCCATCACGTCGCCTTCCGCGCTGCGGATGACGCGGATCAGGCCGAGATGGTGCGCAAGCTCGCAGAGAACCATGGGCTTCATCCCACGGAGCAGAAGGACCGCAACTACTTCCGGTCCGTCTATTTCCGTGAGCCCAACGGCATTCTCTTCGAGATCGCCACGGACGAGCCGGGCTTCGCGATCGACGAGGCGGAAGATCGCCTGGGCAGCGAGTTGAAGTTGCCCGGGTTCCTGGAGCCGCGCCGCTCCTTCATCGAGACCCATCTGCCTGAACTGGCCTGAAACCAAAACCCTCTCCCGACGCCATGTCGGGAGAGGGAGAAAGCACTGTCATGACCGAGCTGTCCTTCATTCACCGCTACGAGCCCGCCACCGAACCGGGCCGCCCGCCCCTGCTGCTCCTGCACGGCACCGGCGGCAACGAAGACGATCTGCTGGCGCTTGGCCGCATGGCCTCTCCGGGCTCCGCCCTGCTCTCCCCGCGCGGCAAGATCCTCGAGAACGGCATGCCGCGCTTCTTCCGGCGCATGGCGGAAGGCGTATTCGACGAGGAAGACGTGCGCTTCCGCGCCAACGAACTGGCGGATTTCGTCAGTGAGGCCCGCAAGGCCTACGGCCTCGAGGCTCCGATTGCGCTCGGCTTCTCCAACGGCGCGAACATCGCAGCCGCGATGCTGATGCTGCGTCCAGAGGCTCTTGCGGGTGCTGCGCTGCTGCGCGCCATGGTACCGTTGCAGGATGCGCCGAAGGCAGATCTGTCGGGGAAGAACGTGCTGATGGTATCGGGCCTGATGGACCCGATCATTCCGGTCGAGAACTCAACGCGTCTTGCTGCGTCGCTCGCCTCATCCGGCGCGGAGGTACAGCACGAGACGCTTCCGACCGGGCACGGCTTGTCCCAGACGGATCTGAGCCTGCTCGTGAAATGGTTTGCCGCACCAAGCCAATAAGCGACTCTACGATGTCATGGCCGGCCTTGTCCCGGCCATCTCATTTTCAGACCCTCGAACCTCATCCTGAGGAGGCGCAGCGCCGGCTCGAAGGAGGATTCAGAGCACACTGGAACCTCCTTCGAGACGCCTGCTAACGCAGGCTCCTCAGGATGAGGGTCGTGCTTGCGGTTGTCGCCTTAGAGAGCGCCCGTCTCGAAGAAGCGCTCCATCGCCTCCTCGGCTGGCTTGATGTCGATGCCACGCTGTTCCAGCCAAGCGTCATCGTAATGCGTAGAGCGGTAGCGGTCGCCGGAATCGCACAGAAGCGTCACGACGGAGCCCTTCTCTCCTTTGCTCACCATCTCGCCGATAACCTGCGCCACGGCCCAGAGATTGGTGCCGGTCGAGCCGCCGCAGGAGCGTCCGATGCGGCGCGACAGAACGCGCGCCGCCGCGATGCTCGCGGCATCCGGCACCGCATAGGCCCGGTCGATGAGCTCCGGCACGAAAGACGGCTCGCAACGCGGACGGCCGATGCCCTCAACAACGGAAGGCGGATTGGAGACGGTGCACACGCTGCGATCCGCCAGATGCCGGTGGAACACCGATGCTTCCGGATCGGCGAGACACAGCTTCGTCGGCAGGCGGCGATAGCGGATATAGCGCCCGAGCGTCGCCGAGGTGCCGCCCGTGCCAGCGCCCACCACGATCCAACTCGGGATCGGATATTCCTCATGCGCCATCTGGCTGAAGATGGATTCCGCGATGTTGTTGTTGCCGCGCCAGTCCGTCGCCCGCTCGGCATAGGTGAACTGGTCCATGTAATGGCCGTTGAGTTCACGCGCCAAGCGCGCGCTCTCCTCGTACATGGCCGCAGGCGAATCCACGAAATGGCTCTCGCCGCCATAGAACGCGATCTGCGCGATCTTCTCCGCAGACGTGGAGCGCGGCATCACGGCGATGAAGCGCAAGCCCAGCATCCGCGCGAAATACGCCTCCGACACCGCCGTAGATCCGCTCGACGCCTCGATGATCGTCGTCTCCGGCCCGATCCAGCCGTTGCACAACCCGTAGAGAAACAGCGAGCGCGCCAGCCGATGCTTGAGGCTCCCCGACGGATGCGTGGACTCATCCTTCAGATAAAGCGAAATCCCCGGCACCGCAGGCAGCGGCACCTGCAAGAGATGCGTATCCGACGAGCGGTTGAAATCCGCCTCGATGATCTGGATGGCGGTGGAGACCCAGGAGCGGGGGCAAGGAGCTGACATATCAACGTGATATTTTATAATTATATCAGAGAGTCAAGTTCACATAAAATATTGTATTATTTTAAGAACATGGCCATCTATTGATTGCTTAAAGTATATATCAAAAATTGCCAAACTACAGCTAAAATAAAGCAAATTCATAGTTATTTTAAAAATTTTCCTCTCAAAAAATACCGCTCTCGTGAATTGAGCACTATCTGGCGCAATGCCAATATTGTTATCTCGGATCTCACGAGCAAAATCACCATTAGAGTTGTAAGCTAAATTAGATGAAAGCTTGATAGTTTCTGTCAAATCTAACAGCGACATTAAGGTATAAACATAGAATAGAGACATTATAAATGTTATCGATATTAAAATTTTTGCTGGATACCCCAGATTTTGAACAATCTCTGGCCTAGCTATAAGCGACCCAATAAACAATCCTAGGAATGGCGCAAAGAAGAGCGTCCGCGACTTTGTAGAATCAATGATATCTTTAGCTAAATCAGCCAACAGCTTGAATGCCGCATGATCTATTTCGTCTTTATTATTCATCATACTCACAACGGGATATTATCGTGCTTCTTCCAGGGCCGCTCGGTTTCCTTGTGACGGAGCATCGCCAAGGCGCGCGCAATTCGCCGCCGCGTAGAATGCGGCATGATCACTTCGTCGATGTAGCCGCGCTCGGCGGCGACGAAGGGTGACATGAAGCGGTCTTCGTATTCCTTGGTGCGGGCGGCGATCTTGTCGGCATCGCCGATATCCTGGCGGAAGATGATTTCCACCGCGCCTTTCGCGCCCATCACCGCGATCTGCGCGGTCGGCCAGGCGTAGTTGATGTCGCCCCCGATATGCTTCGAGGCCATCACGTCATAAGCGCCGCCGAAGGCTTTTCGCGTGATCACCGTCACGAGCGGCACGGTGGCTTCGGAATAGGCAAACAGCAGCTTCGCGCCATGCTTGATGAGACCGCCATATTCCTGCGCCGTGCCCGGCAGGAAGCCCGGCACGTCCTCGAAGGTGACGATGGGAATGTTGAAGGCATCGCAGAAACGCACGAAGCGCGCGGCCTTGCGCGACGCATCGGAATCGAGAACGCCTGCGAGCACCATCGGCTGATTGGCCACGAACCCTACCGTGCGGCCCTCGATGCGGGCGAAGCCGGTGATGATGTTTTTCGCGTAGGATTCCTGGATCTCGAAGAAATCGCCCTCGTCCACGACCTTCTGGATCAGCTCCTTCATGTCGTAGGGCTTGTTCGGATTGTCCGGGATCAGAGTGTCGAGGCTGTCATCCGTGCGGTTCGGATCGTCGAAGCTCGGGATTTCCGGCACGCCGTCCATGTTGTTGGCGGGCAGGAAATCGATGAGGCGGCGCACCTGCAGCAGCGCCTCCACATCGTTGTCGTAAGCGCCATCCGCCACGGAGGACTTGGTGGTGTGCACCTTCGCGCCGCCGAGTTCTTCCGACGTCACCGTCTCGTTGGTGACGGTCTTCACCACATCGGGGCCTGTCACGAACATGTAGGAGCGGTCGCGCACCATGAAGATGAAATCGGTCATGGCGGGCGAATAGACGTCGCCGCCCGCGCAGGGTCCCATGATCACGGAGATCTGCGGGATCACGCCCGAGGCGATCACGTTGCGTTTGAACACCTCGCCATAGCCGCCGAGCGCCGCGACGCCTTCCTGGATGCGCGCGCCGCCCGCATCGAACAGGCCGACGATGGGGGCGCGCATCTTCAGCGCCATGTCCTGGATCTTGGTGATCTTCTGGGCGTGGGCCTCGGAGAGAGAGCCGCCGAATACCGTGAAATCCTTGGCGAAGACGAAGACCGTGCGGCCGTTGACGGTGCCCCAGCCGGTCACGACGCCGTCGCCGGGGATCTTGACCTTCTCCATGCCGAAATCGGTGGAGCGGTGCTCCACGAACATGTCGAATTCCTCGAACGAGCCGTTGTCGAGGAGAAGCTCGATGCGCTCCCGCGCCGTGAGCTTGCCTCGGGCATGCTGCGCCTCGATGCGCTTTTCGCCGCCGCCGAGGCGAGCCTGAGCCCGCCGCTCTTCAAGCCGTTCGAGAATGTCTTTCATGGGTGTTCCCTGGTGCCCGGGAGGAGATTGGTCGCTTTCCGCTTAGCACAGGCACCGGCCCCTCAAAATCCCACTTACGGCGTGTGCTCCACAGCACTTTACCGCAGTGATCCAAGCCTTAGAACTTTAACGACATAACGTTATAGGTCAACAATCCCATAAAGCCCGTTCGACCATGCGTAAAAAGGGCGCTGGAGAGTTCCAGCGCCCTTTTCCTCATGCATTTGTCAGCAGATAGACTTGCGAAGCGGCCCTGAAATCGGCCTCGCGCCTCTTGCGACGCTCCATGGCTTCGTAATCCTCGCCCCAGACGCTTTCCTGATAAAGCTCATCCACATGGGCCGCGGCCCAGGCCTGATCCGCGTCGAGCTGCCCCTGTGCATGGGCAAGCGCGATCAGCACCGAGCCGGATAGGGTGGTCATCACATGGAGGGCGGCGAGCGCGTAGAAGGAATGAACCTGCTCGACCGCCGACCGGAGCGCGGCAATCGCCTCGTCCGGCTGCGTGACATGCATGACGCCTTCGCCCAAGGTGAAGCGGGCGCCGTGGGTCTCCTTGGCCCAGTCAAGAACCGGATTCCAGGCCGCATCCTGCGACTGGACGAGCCGCGCGGGCTCGCTCACCCGGTAATAGATCAGGTCCGAACCGGCATAGCGAACGAGGTCGTCCACGACCTCCGCCCGGCGCGGCTGAACACCATCGATAGCGGAGTTGACGATCCGGGTAATCGGCATCGCGGCCGGGTCGATCTCGGCGCCCTGCCCCGCCCATTCCTCGGCGATCGCCTCGGCAAGCGCGCGGGACGGCACCGCCAGGGCTTGCTTGCCCGGCGTCTTGGCCACGCGCCCATCGAGGGTGAGATGAAAGAGGCCGTCACGCTCCTCGATGCCCGCTTCCTTGTAGAAGCGCTTGGGCAGCGTGGGCTTCATGCCGGCCTGAGCCGCCCGCATGGGGTTCGGCTCGTCTTGGTCAGGGAACCAGTCGCGAGAATCTGTCATGACGAAAAGATAAGCGTTCAGGCGGGAAGATACGAGGGTTCGGCAAGGAAGGTGTCGAGCACCGTTGCCAGTTCAGCATAGCTGTCGACGATGTGGGCGGCGCCCGCCTCGGTCAGAGCCGACACAGGCTGGAAGCCCCAGGACACGCCGACCGGCAGAGCCCCGGCGGCGCGCGCCATGCTCATGTCATAGCTGGAATCGCCGATCATCACCGTGTCCTCCGGTGCGACGCCCAGCTCTTCCATGGCCTGCAGGATCATGCCCGGATGAGGCTTCGAGGGCGCATCGTCCGCCGTCTTGGTCGTGGCAAACACCCCTTCCCAGCCTTGCTTCTCGATAAGCACCGTCACGCCCCTGCGAGACTTGCCCGTGGCGAGGCCGAGGAGCACATCGTCCCGCGCCTTGAGACGCTCGATGCACTCACCAGCTCCCGGAAAGAGAGGAGCATCGTTTGCCGGATCGAGGCGCAGGACGTTGTAGGCGTCCTTGTAAGCCTGAGCCAGGCCTTCGGCCGGAGCCTTCGGACCGGCAAGCACGGTGAAAGCCTCGACAAGGGAAAGGCCGACGATGGAGAGCGAACGCTCCCGGCTCGGCGGCTCAAGACCATAGGTTTGATAGGCCCCACGGATCGAGGCCACAATGATGTTCTGGCTGTCGACCAGCGTGCCGTCGACATCGAAGAGAACGAGCTTCAAGGATTGTCCTTGCTTAAAACTTAGCTCTGCGGAGCGGAGCCGCGGCAGAATTGAGGGGTATTGAGGTTCCAGTTGCCGCACTTGTCGCAGGCCGTCGCCAGCAATCCGAGGCCGACCACGACGGCAACCTGAAGAATACGTTTCATGAAGAAAGCCCCGTTTTGAGAACGCACCATATTCAATAAATCCGCCATTCGCCAGAAGCCCGCCCAGGTCCGGCATCGATTTTGCGCCCCTCTCCATGCGGAACATTCGTCTGCCCCGCTCCTTTTCGTGGCGGAGGATCAGGCCCAAACTGTCCATTGGAAAATTTTGCCTATGATATCGTTCCTTGGCGGCAGGGCCTTATCTTCATCGGACCTAAACGAGTTCGTACAGGCACAATGCGAAGATGAATAAGCCTGCCATTCAGGACATGAAGGCTCTGCTGCAGCGCATCGAAGAACTCGAGCGCGACAATCGGGACCTGCGGGCAATGCTGTCCGATCGGGATGCCCTATCCAAAGCTGAGGCCGCAGGCCATGACGCCCAAGACCGCAGACATGCGCAGGAAATATCATCCGCAACCGCCCATATCGGGATGCTGGAGGACTCGCGCGTCTCTCTTCAAGCAAGCGAGAAGCGCCTCCGCGAGAGCGAAACGAGAGCCCGGGCGAGCGAGAAGAAGCTCAAGCAGATTGCGGACAACATTCCCGCACTGATTGCCTATGTGGATGCCGATCAGTGCTACCGCTTCAACAATCAGGCCTATGCCTCCTGGTTCGGCCGCCCCCCGGAAAGCCTTTATGGAGTTCACTTGCACGACGCCGTCGGCACCACGGCCTATGAACGGGTGCGGCCCTACATCGAGGCGGTTCTGCGCGGCGAGAGAACCGGCCATGAGTGGTGGATGCAGCTTCCGAATGACCTGAAGTTCGTTAGGTCCGAATACATTCCGGACAAGCGCGACGATGGCAGCATCGCCGGCTTTTATGTGCTCGCGGCCGACCTGAGCGAATCCAAGCGCTCCCAGGCCGCCCTTGCCGAGAGCGAGGCGAGATTGCGCCTGGCTATCGATGCGGCCCAGATGGCCGTTTGGGAAATGGACATCGCAGCCGATAAAATCCACTTCTCTCCGGAGATGAACCGCCTGCTCGGCTTCGCCCCGGGCGAGACACCCAGCTCGGACGAGATCCGAAGCCGCTATGCTCCCGGCCAACGGGAGAAGTTGCGGCGGATCGCAGCGGAGGCACTCGCGCGCGGGCACTGTCATGCGGAGACGGAGCTCGAGGTCGTCCTGCCGGATGGCAAGCGCCGTTGGCTGCTCGTGCGTGCGGAGATGAAGGACATCGAGAATGGGAGTCCGGCGCGCGCAGTAGGCGTTGCCCTGGACATCACGGATCGCAAGCAAGCCGAAGAGCATCAGCAGCTCCTGATCAACGAACTCAACCATCGGGTGAAAAATACGCTCTCCACCGTACAATCCATCGCAACGCAGAGCCTACGCAACGCAAAGACCGCGGAGGCCGCCAGGGAGGCGGTCGAAGGGCGCCTGTTCGCCCTGTCCCGCGCCCACGATGTTCTGACGCGGGAGAGCTGGGACGGAGCCTTTTTGCGAGAGGTCGTGCAGCAGGCCATCGAACCGTTCCAGAGCCGTGGCGGCGAGCGCTTCAGAGTCTCGGGCCCGGACATCCGCCTGCCTCCGCGGATCGCCCTGGCCATCGCCATGGCAATCCAGGAGCTCGGGACGAATGCGGTGAAATACGGAGCGCTGTCGAATGCCACAGGCTGCATCGCGATCACATGGTCCATTCTGAACGAGAGCGGGCCGCATCTCAGAATGACATGGGAGGAAGCCGAGGGCCCAAAGGTGAGCGTGCCAACGAAGCGCGGCTTCGGCACCCGTCTCATCGAGCGAAGCCTGGCTCAGGAGCTGAACGGCTCCGTGGGGATCGACTTCGCGCCGGCAGGCGTCGTGTGCACGGTCAATGCGCCGCTGGCCGAGGCCTGAACACCCGGTCAGGCAGCCGCCAGCTTCGTCTCGTTCACGGCAACGATCCGGCGCACTTCGTCGCCTTCGATAGTCTCGTGCTCCAGGAGCGCAGCGACGAGGGCATCCAGCGCGTCGCGGTTGTCCTCGATGCAGGCCTTCGCCGCGGCATACATTTCCTCGATGATACGGCGAATTTCCTGCTCCACCTCGCGGGGGAAGCTCTCGCCGGAACGAGCCACTTTGACCATGCCGATGGTGGGGCTCATGCCCCATTCGGTGACCATGCGGGTCGCGATGTTGGTGGCGTGCGCAATATCGCTCGCCGCACCCGTCGTGACCTTGCGGGCCCCGAAGACCACCTCCTCGGCCGCGCGCCCTCCCATGGCGACGATGAGATCGGCCTCGAGCTTCTCCACGGGGATGCAATAGCGGTCGTTCTCGGGCAGGCGCATGACGAGACCGAGGGCCTGGCCATGGGGGATGATGGTGGCGCTGTGAACCTTGTCGGAGCCGGATGTCAGGCACGCGCAGAGAGCGTGCCCCGCCTCGTGCACGGCGACGAGCCTGCGCTCCTCGCTGGTGATCACGAGCGAGCGGCGCTCCAGGCCCATGATGATCTTGTTGCGGGCGGCTTCCAGATGATCGCGGCTGATCTCGCCCACGCCCTCGCGCGCGGCGAAGATCGCAGCCTCGTTGAGAAGATTGCCGAGATCCGCACCGGAGAAGCCCGGCGTTCCCCGGGCGATCGATGCCAGCTCAACCCCGGAGGCGAGCTTCACGTTGCGGGCATGGACGGAAAGGATCGCCTCGCGTCCCGTAATATCGGGAAGGCCGATATGCACCTGACGGTCGAAGCGGCCGGGGCGAAGCAGCGCGGGATCGAGCACATCGACCCGGTTCGTGGCGCCGATCACGATGACGCCCGACGTGCTGTTGAAGCCATCCATCTCCACGAGAAGTTGGTTCAGAGTCGACTCGAACTCGCGATCCGCCGCCGATCCGCCCCCGCCACGCTTGCGGCCAATGGCGTCGATCTCATCGATGAAAACAAGGCACGGTGCACGGCGTCGCGCCTGTTCGAACAACTTGGACACCCGGCCCTTGGCGATACCGATGAGAGGCGCAGAGAAATCGCTGCCCGACACGGCCATGAAGGACACACCGGCCTCGCCTGCGAGTGCCTTGGCGATAAGCGTCTTGCCCGTTCCGGGCGGGCCGACCATCAGCACTCCACGCGGAATGCGCGCGCCCACCTTCTCGAAGGCCTGACCGTTGCGAAGGAAAGCGATGACCTCCTGAAGCTCGCCTTTCGCTTCCTCCTGGCCCGCCACGTCATCGAAACGATCGGGAACGCCCTTGACGGCTCGCGGCCAGCGGCTCGTCGGCTTGAAGTCCACCTGGACGGCCACGAGCGCCAGCACCGCCAGCACCATGATGAGGGAAATGACGAAGCTCGCCGCATGGGAGGGATCGATGCCGGATTCCGTGAATTCCACCTGCGCCCCATTGGCTGTGGCCCGGTCGATGATTTGCGCGGTCAGCAGCGAACTCGGAAGGCGCACGAAGGCATTCTGCTCTCCATACCAAACGGCCAAGCCACCATCCTTGACCTGAACCTTGCTGAACTTGCCCGCTTCGAGCTCCCGCGAAAACTCGGAATAGGCGATTTCGTCGACCTCGTCGGAAAGCAGGAAAGGCACGGATGCGGCAGCGCCGATCATCATCAGCACAACAATGGCTGCTGCGATGGCAACGCTCTTCCTGCGCAAGAGCTGCCTTGCTTTCTCGATCACATTGCTCACGGACGCCCCCTTGGCGAACTTCGTTTCTTGTCGATGAAGTCCGACCTCTAGTCTTTTTTGACGCAGTTCGCAGTACGGCGAAAAGGCACACCCGGAATGAAGGGGGACCGTATCAGTTCAGAAGATCGTGATAATCCTTATGCCGGCGAAGCCATGTGGAAGCATAGCTACATAGCGGCGTAATCCTGCGCCCCTCGGCTCGGGCGATTTCGGCAACGCCCCTCATTAACTCGTCCGCTGCACCTGTGCCGCGCAGAGGGGGAGCCGCCTCCACATAGCGGATAACGAGGCTTTTTCCTCGCCGCTCGTATGTCGCGAATGCGAGATGCCCGTTCCGCTCAAGCTCGAAACGGTGCCCGGCCATGTTGTCGCTAACGGCGCTGCTCATGTTCCAACTCCATCCTTTCACATCTCAGGAAGAACGTTACGCCGCAGGGCGCGTTCCGAAAACAGCCGCGCTTGAGGATCGAGTGGAACCAGCCGCCAAGCCTCCGGTTTCGAGAAGCAGGAGCTTGCATCCATGTCCAGTGTCTACCTCGACTGTGACGGCGTTCTTGCCGATTTCGACAAGGGAGCAACCAAGGTCTTCGGCATCCCGCCCCGAGAATACGAGCGGCGTTACGGGCTCAAGAAATTCTGGGCCCAACTGGCTGCTACGGAGGATTTCTTCAATATCCTCGAACCTCTCCCCAACGCCATGGAGCTTTTCGAGGCAGTCCGTCACCTCGATCCTGTCATCCTCACCGGCCTGCCGCGCGGCGATTGGGCCGAGCCGCAAAAGCGCCGCTGGGCAGAGAGGCATTTTCCAGGGGTTGAGGTCATCACCACGACGGCGGCCCTCAAGCGCGAACATTGCCGCCCCGGCGACGCCCTCGTCGATGACAGGGACAAGTACCGCCACCTCTGGGAAAGCGCCGGCGGCATCTTCGTCCATCACAGGAACGCAGCCGACTCGATCCGCCAGCTGCGCGAATATGGATTTCTCTAAAGCATCGGACGTGACGAACTCACATCCGATGCTTTAAGCTTTTGTTTTGGCGCATCTTGTCACGCAAAACCGGTGCCCACTTTTGCGTTCGATGCTCTAGGCGACAAGCCGCTGCTCCAGACGCGCCTTCACCTCAGGCCACTCCTCCTGAAGGATGCTGTAGACGGCTGTATCGCGGACATGCCCGTCAGGCATAATCATGTGGCGGCGCAGGATGCCGTCGAGCTTTGCGCCCAGGCGCTCGATGGCCGCGCGGGATTGGTCGTTCTGCGAATGCGTCCGGATTTCAACGGCATTGCAGCCCAGAACCTCGAAAGCATGCCGGAGCATGAGAAACTTTGCATGGGTATTCACGAAAGTGCGCTGCCAAGATTTCGCGATCCAGGTGGTCCCGATTTCCACCCGATGATTGGCCGCATCGATATTCATGTACCGCGTCGAACCCACGACCCGGTTTCCATCCCTCACCACTGTCGCGAAGGGAAGCGCGAGACCCGCCGCCTGGAGGCCGAGCGCCTTTCGCACGTAATCCTCGAAGCCCTCCGGCCTGGGGACCGTGGTGGTCTTCTTCTCCCACTGATTGCCGTCGCTGGCGGCCACGCCGAGGGCGGGCACGTCATCCAGGCTCAAGGGACGCAGAACAAGCCGGTCGGTGGAAAGGGTCACGGGCTCAATGTGAAGCATGGTCGAAGGCCTTTTACGCGCGTAGCTTCGCCATTCATCGTCGAGCCCGAGGCAGCAGTCAAACGGCACCGACCGGGGAATGCATCGCTGTCCCCGGTCGTGGAGCGTACCGCCTGCCCCTCAGCGCAGCAGATAGACGATAGCCGGCAGGCCTATCGCCAATCCCGCCAATGCCCAGGCCCCTACAGCCTGCTGCCAAGCGGCGTCGCTCGTCGAGTTGCGCAAGCGACGGGCAAAGGCGCCGGCTTCCGCCGTGTGACCGCTCAGGCAAGAGCACAAGGCATAATGCGCCTGCCCGTCGGACAGGCCGAAATACCGCATGGCATCGCCAAGTTTGTCGCTTTCAAGCCCGTCCGCCCGCAGAACCGGATCTTCATAGGCGATGGTCAGGGGAGAATTGTCCTCCCGCACCAGGGCCCGTTCTGCCGGAGGCTTGTATTCAATTTCGCCGAGGGAATTCAGACGCCGCGCCGGATCGCGCTCGAGAAGGCCAATCCAACGGTCCAGCCGCTCCTGCTGAGTCATAGGCTTCGGCTGCACGTCGGCTACGCTACGGAGATAGTCGAGACCTTTGTGCTCCATCGATCTTCTCCTTGCCAATGTCCCGGCCAACCGAAAGGCGACCGGGACATGGAATGCTGCGCTTCACGCACGGCAAAAGTGCGACAAGGAAATGCCGAAAGAGAAATAGTCCGAATTACTCCTCCGGAGCTTCGACGATGGGGTCGTACTGGCTTGTATCGAAGCCGAGCAGGTTGAAGCTCTGCTGCATATGCGGCGGCAGCGGCGCGGTGATGTCGATGGACTTTCCGGTGCGCGGATGCGCAATCACGATACGCCGCGCAAGCAGATGCAGCTTGTTCTGAATGCCGCCCGGCAATTCCCAGTTCTCGATATCGAAATATTTGGGATCGCCGACGATGGGATGTCCAATATGGGCCGTATGCGCGCGCAACTGGTGCGTCCGGCCCGTCACCGGCTTCAGCGACAGCCATGCGAGCTTGTGCGCCGCCGTGTCGATGATGGCGTAATAGGTCAGGGCGTGGCTTGCGCCCTCATCGCCATGGCGTGCCACCCTCATGCGGGAATCGCCCTCGTCGCCTTCCTTGGCGAGATAGGTCGACACCCTGCCCTGACGTACGCGCGGCACGCCGGCGACCAGCGCCCAGTAGATTTTGCGTGTGGTGCGCGCGCGGAACGACTTCGCCATGGTGGACGCGGCAAAGCGCGTCTTGGCAATGACGAGACATCCCGCCGTGTCCTTGTCGAGCCGGTGCACGAGGCGCGGCTTCTGGCCCTCCGCATCGCGCATGCATTCGAGCAACCCGTCCACGTGGCGCGTCGTGCCCGAGCCGCCCTGCACCGCAAGCCCCATCGGCTTGTTGATGATGAGAACGTCCTTGTCCTCATAGAGCGTGATGGATTTCAGGAACTCGAGATCGCCCTGGTCCTTCGCGCTGCTGCGCGACACCGGACGCGGCTGGTCGAGCTTCAGCGGCGGAATGCGGACCTTCTGGCCTGCGGTAAGCCGTTCATTGGGCTGCGCGCGCTTGCCGTCGACACGCAGTTCACCCTTGCGGACGATGCGCTGGATATGGGTGAAGGCGAGCTGCGGGAAGCGCGCGACCAGGAAACGGTCCACCCGCATATCCGCCTCGTCGGGCTCGACCACGAGCGTCTGCACGCCGGTCGCCAGAACCTCCTGAGCCTCCGCCCTGGCCTGAGCACGCGTGGGCTTCTGAGGAGCCTCCGCTGCGGGGCGCGACGGTGTCTTGGCTACAGGCCTTTCGCGCCTTGCCTCTGTCGTCCGTGCCGGTGCCTTGGCGGCTGGCCGCTCGCGCCGAGCCTCCTCGGGGCGGCCCTTAGCTGCCGGCTTGGCGCTGCGCGGCTTCGCCGGCGCGCTCTTGGAAGGTCCCTTGGAACCCGCCTTAGGAGACCCCTTGCGAGCAGGCTTGTCCTCGCGCGAGCGGAAGCCCTGCCGCGCGCCAGACCGTCCCATTCGGGCTCCATTCTGTCCTGAATTACTTTTTCTCATGAGAACGTGGGTACCAGAGCGCCGCCTTTGCGGCAATCGAGGTCTTTAAGTTGCTACGGCCCGCATAAGCGCCAAGCCGGCGACGAGACCCGCAACGGAAAGGATGACGGAGACAGCCACATAGCCGAGCGCCAATCCCATCTGCCCCCGCTCCCACAGCAGCACCGCATCGAGGGAAAACGCCGAGAAGGTGGTGAAACCGCCGAGGATTCCGGTGGTCAGGAAGAGGCGCAGGGGCTGGCTCCACCCCTCGCCTGCCTTGAAGGCCAGCCATCCGGCGATGGCGCCCATGAGGAAGGAGCCCACGATGTTCACGGTCAGCGTGCCGTAAGGAAGACCCGTACCGCAAAAGCGCGCGCAGCCGACATTCACCCCATGGCGAAGAGCCCCGCCGATGCCGGCGCCGAGGAAGACGATGAGGTAGGCTTGCATGATTTAGCAATTGGCCTTTTGCTGGAACACCTTCAGGTCCTGTAGCACATTATCCTGACCTTGCCCCTTCACCTGTGCTTTCAGGCGGCAAGCCTCGTCCCTGTTGCCGCTCAGCAGAACAGCCCAGGCGAGGTTCATGCGCGGCACGACCCATTCGGGCGTATCGACCACAGCCTTCCTGAGAAGCGGCACCGCATCGGTGGGGCGCCCCGCCATCAGAAACATCCGGCCATGATCGGCGCTCAAGGAGGCCGCAGGCGATTTCATCCGGGCGGCGACTCGGTACAGCTCGTCCGCGTACTCGAAGTCCTTGAAGCGATCAGTCACCACCATGGCAAAGCCGTGATAGATGCCGCTCTGCTGCGGATCGAGAAGGTAGGCTTGGTTGAAGCGCTTCGCAGCCGTTGCGACATCCCGATCTTGCAGGAAAATACGTGTGCCGCTCACGATGGCAGCGTCAGCCGCTTCGGCGCGGCCATATCCCTGCTGGATCAACCCCGCGATCAGCCGCTCGTCGGTGGCCTTTTGACCTTCGTTCTTTTCTATGAAGTTGAAGAAGGGTGCCTCGTTGCTGGGCACCTGATAGGTCTTTCGGGTCACCACGACCCCAGGCGCAACCTCGACCTTTTGAGCCTGAGCGATGGCGGGAGCGAGCAGCCCCAAAGCGCAGATGACGAATGCAAATCGTATTCTCATGACAGCCTCCCAGCTCTGCTGAGCTTATCTTGAGGGCTGCCCATTTCAATACAATGTTACTATCCGCGTTCTCGCCTAAGCTTTTCCCACCAATCCAGCCGCTTCCTCACCTCGCGCTCGAAGCCCCGGTCCACGGGCTCGTAGAAGTGCTGCCGCCCGAGCTTCTCCGGCCAGTAATCCTGCCCCGAGAACGCATCCGGCTCGTCGTGGTCGTAGCGGTAGTTATCGCCGTAGCCGATATTCTTCATGAGCTTGGTGGGCGCATTGAGGATGGTCCTCGGGGGCATGAGCGAACCATGCTCCTTCGCCATTCTGGTCGCCGCCTTGTAGGCCGTATAGATCGCGTTCGATTTGGGAGCGGTGGCGAGATAGACCGCCGCCTGCGCGAGCGCGAGCTCGCCTTCGGGGGAGCCTAGAAAATCGAAGGCATCCTTCGCCGCATTGGCGATCACCAGCGCCTGCGGGTCGGCAAGGCCGATATCCTCCACCGCCATGCGCACGAGACGCCGGGCGATGAAGAGGCGGTCCTCGCCCGCATCCAGCATCCGGGCCAGATAGTAGAGCGCCGCATCCGGGTCCGAACCGCGGACGGTCTTGTGGAGCGCGGAGATGAGGTTGTAGTGCCCCTCCTGCCCCTTGTCGTAGATCGGCGCGCGCCGCTGGATGATTTCCTGCAATTGCTCCGCGTTGAAAATCTCGCCGGGCTTGGCCGAGCGCCAGACCTCCTCCGCAAGCGTCAGCACGGCGCGTCCATCGCCATCGGCCATGCGCACGAGAGAGGCTCGCGCCTCTTCGTCGAGCGGCAGCGTCTTTGCTGTGATCTCTTCCGCCCTGGCGAGGATCTTCGCGATTGCTTCCTCATCGAGGGACTTGAACAGCAGCACGCGGGCGCGCGACAGCAGCGCCGCATTCAACTCGAAGGAAGGATTCTCGGTGGTCGCGCCCACCAGCGTGATCGTGCCGTCCTCCATAACGGGCAGGAAGGCATCGAGCTGGGCGCGGTTGAAACGGTGGATCTCGTCCACGAAGAGCAGGGTGCCCTTGCCCATGGACCGGCGATGCCGGGCCGTCTCGAACACCTTTTTCAGATCGGCGACGCCGGAGAAGATCGCGGAGATCTGGTCGAAATGCAGCTCCGTCTCATGGGCGAGCAACCGCGCGACAGTGGTCTTGCCGGTGCCGGGCGGTCCCCAGAAGATCAGGGAGCCGAGAGACTTCGAGGCGATGAGCCGGGTCAGGATGCCATCGGGCCCGACCAGATGGTCCTGCCCGACAACCTCGGACAGCTTTTGAGGGCGCATCCTGTCGGCCAGAGGCCTGGGCGCGTTCTGGTCGAGACCGGCGGATGAAAACAGGTCGCTCATGATCGTGACGAGCTTAGGCGCGCATAGACGTCCGGGTCCAGCCGCACCATGATCCTTTCCGGATTTTCCAGCGCGGAAAAGCCGTATTGCGCATAAAGCCCATGGGCATCCCGTGTGGCGAGCATCCAGCGGCGCAGATCCTGAAGTTCCGGGTGTTCCATGATCGCGCTCACCAGAGCCTTGCCGCCCCCCTGCCCGCGCGTGCTGGCGCAGATAAAAACATCGCAGAGATAAGCGAAGGTCGCCTTGTCCGTCACCACACGGGCGAAGCCACGCAGCCCGCCTGCGGCATCGCGCAAGGCAAAGCACAGGGAATTCGCCACGGAGCGCTCAAAGAATGAGCGCGGCTGGTCCTTGCCCCAGTAGCTTTCCGCCGAAATCCAGCGATAGGCCGTATCGATTTCCTCGGAAGAGAGTGTATTCGAGACCGTCCAGCCGCTCATCGGCCGAGAACCGTCGTGAAGACGCGGCCGTTGCGGTTGACCGTGATCTCCCAATAACTGCCCGCGCGCTCGATCTGACGCTCGGCGTCCTTGGTCGAGACGAGACGTTCGCCATTGATGGCAACGATCAGGTCGCCCTTCTCGAAGCCGACGCCTCCGGCCACGCTGCGTTCCTCGATTTCGGAGATCACCACGCCTTCATCCGCAACCTCGATCTGGAGCTCATCGGCAACGGCCGGCGAGATATTGACCAGGGTCGCGCCCGCGAATGGCGTGCGCGACCGCCCGCGCAGCGGATCGCGCGAGGGGGTTTCCGGCGGAGGCATGAGCCTGACCTGGAGCGTGGTCTGCTTACCGCCACGCAGCACCGTCAGCGGAGTTTGACCCTGCGTGCCTTTGAGGGTGAAGCGATAGCCGAATGAATCGGGGTTATCGACCTGCTGCCCGTCCACCGAGAGGATCACGTCGCCACGCTTCAAGCCCGCTTCGGCAGCAGGTCCCTTTTCGTAAACGGAGGTGACGAGAACGCCCGTGGGGCGCTCAAGTCCGAGGCCAGTGGCGATATCGCCGTCGACAGGCTGAAGCCGCGCGCCGAGCCAAGGACGCACGACATTGCGAGCACCGCCCTTGGCGGAATTCAGCACCACGCGCACCATGCTGGAAGGAACCGCGAAGCCGATGCCGATGCTGCCGCCGGAGCGCGAATAGATCGCCGTGTTGATGCCCACCACCTGGCCATTCATATCGATGAGCGCACCGCCCGAATTGCCGGGATTGATGGCGGCATCGGTCTGGATGAAGAACTGATAGTCGGAAATGCCGACCTGCGTCCGCGCCAGGGCCGAGACGATGCCCTGAGTGACGGTCTGCCCGACGCCGAAGGGGTTGCCGATGGCAAGCACGATGTCCCCGACCTGCAATGCTTCCGAATCGCCCAGCTCGATGGCCTGGAGGTTCGAGGCTCCCTTGAGCCGCAGCACGGCGATGTCCGTGCGGGAGTCGCGCAGCAGAATATCCGCCTCGAACTCACGCCTGTCGGCGAGCGCCACCTTCACCTCGCTCATGTTCTCGATGACGTGGTTGTTGGTGATCACGAGTCCCGATGGATCGACGATCACGCCCGAGCCCAGGGAGCTCTGCGAGCGCCCGCGCGGAACACCCGGTGCATCGTCACCGAAGAAGCGACGGAAATACTCCTCCATGGCCGTGTTCTGGCGGCGGACGGAGCGGCTGGCATAGACATTGACCACTGCCCCCGCCGTCTGACGCACGATGGGCGCGAATGAAAGCTGAACCTGGGCCTTGCTCTCGGGAACGACGCGCTGCGTTTGGGCTTGAGCCCCTGAGAGCCCGGCAGCCAGAGCCGCGGCCAGGAGGGAAAAGCGAAACAGAGACAAGCGCATGGCAACCGAATCCCATCTAACGAGCAAGAATTGGATAGGATGTGGGGGCTGAAATGCCAAGTCAAAGCCCGCGCCTTCATCTACTCCGATACCCGGATCTCCTTGAACGGCTCGACGAGAGCGCCGCGTCTCAGGTGGTCCGAGACCATGGCTCGTCGTCCCATGGCAATCCCCTGCCATCGACCGCGGCCTGGAGCACGATGTTGTAGTTGTGGAGCATGAAATTGCGGGCTTGAGCCAGATCGACCCCTGCCTTCTCCGACCAAAGGCGCCGCTCAAAGGGATCCCTCGAATAGGACAGGAGCAAGGTGTGTCTCAACAAGTCCTGAGGGCGATGCAGCGGCATTGCCCGGCTGAGGAATTCCGGGCTGCAGACTGGAGAAATATGTTCAGGCAGAAAAAGGTGGGATTGGGCTCCAGCCCAACCACCACGTCCATAGCGGATAGCGAGATCAATCTGCTCCACCGCAAGATCGACCGGACAACTGTACCGGATGCCCACAAGCAAAAAGGGCGGCCTGAAGGACCGCCCTTGATGAAGTCTGACAAGACCTGCTGATTACTCAGCAGCCTCGATGATCTCGACCTTCTGGGTCGGACCGGAATCCTGGCCGCGCGCATCCACGTCGCGGTCGACGAACTCGATCACAGCCATCGGGGCGTTATCGCCGTAGCGGAAGCCGGCCTTCAGAACGCGGGTGTAACCGCCGTTGCGGTCCTTGTAGCGAGCGCCGAGAACGGCGAACAGCTTCTTGACCATGGCTTCGTCGCGCAGCTGCGACATGGCCTGGCGGCGAGCATGCAGGTCACCGCGCTTGCCGAGGGTGATCAGTTTCTCGACGACCGGACGGAGGTCCTTGGCCTTCGGGAGGGTGGTAACGATCTGCTCGTGCTTGATCAGCGCAGCCGCCATGTTGGCGAACATTGCTTTGCGGTGCTCGGTCGTGCGGTTGAAACGACGACCACGAAATCCGTGACGCATTGGCTCTCTCCTTGATCTTACGGCCGCCGTGCCAAGGTACGGCCGTCTCTCTTATGATCCCCGCACTCCGGCGAGGGGCAGATTTGAAGCCGCCTCTCGGATGAAAGGCGGCCTCAAGAAACTTAGTAGTGCTCTTCGAAGCGCTTCGCGAGATCTTCGATGTTCTCCGGCGGCCAGCCCGGCACGTCCATGCCGAGGTGCAGGCCCATGCCGGCGAGAACTTCCTTGATCTCGTTGAGCGACTTGCGGCCGAAGTTCGGGGTGCGGAGCATTTCCGCCTCGGACTTCTGGATGAGGTCGCCGATATAGACGATGTTGTCGTTCTTCAGGCAGTTCGCCGAACGGACCGACAGCTCGAGCTCGTCGACCTTCTTGAGCAGGGCCGGGTTGAAAGGCAGCTGCGGAGCAGCGGCAGCCGTCTCTTCCTTGCGGGGCTCTTCGAAGTTCACGAAGACCTGGAGCTGGTCCTGCAGGATGCGGGCGGCATAAGCCACGGCATCTTCAGGGCTCACGGCGCCATTGGTCTCGACCGTCATGATGAGCTTGTCGTAGTCGAGAATCTGGCCCTCACGGGTGTTCTCGATGCGGTACGACACCTTCTTCACCGGGCTGTAGAGCGAGTCGACCGGGATCATGCCGATCGGCGCGTCTTCTGCACGGTTGCGCTCGGACGGGACGTAGCCCTTCCCGGTTTCGACCGTGAACTCGATGCGGATATCGGCGCCGTCGTCGAGGGTGCACAGCACCAGATCGGGGTTCAGCACCTCGATGTCGCCAACCGTCTGGATGTCGCCGGCGGTCACGACGCCGGGGCCCTGCTTGCGCAGCAC
>JAEXGT010000034.1 GCA_023450615.1 Pseudomonadota bacterium
ACTCCGGCAATACTCCGTATGCTGCAAGACCTGAAAACAACACGTCTCGGACGTAGCGTGTCGGGGCGTTTTACAACGAAGGATGGGGGCGCTGCGGCTCACTTGCGGCCCCATCGGTCGAGCAGAACCAATCGGTCGTTCGGAGCATCATTTGCATTGTGCAAGAGTTGCTGCATACGCCCTGTCTCTGCTCCTCCATCGCTAATGGCAACTCATCGATGCTCGACCTTGAAAAACCCGCCCTTCAATCGTCTCCGCCGTCGCTAAATCCCGAAGCCAAGGAGAGCTCTTCGCTGCGGGACTTTCACAAGCTCGTCCGCCCGACCTTGGTCATCCTGCCCACGCTGGGGCTGCTCGCCGGGTTCGTCGCGCGTCTTCTCGGATACGGGAACTGGTCGGGGACGATTTGGGCCGTAGCGGCGGCGCCGGTTCTGCTGGCCCTGCTTGTCGAGATCGTCGCCGGTCTTCGGCGAGGAGATGTCGGACTCGACATCGTCGCGGCCCTGTCCATGACCGGCGCCCTGGTATTCGGCGAGCATCTTGCCGCAGTGGTCGTGGCATTGATGTACGCGGGCGGGCAATATCTGGAGAGCTTTGCCGAGCGCCGCGCCAACCGTGAAATGACGGCGCTTCTGTCCCGTGTGCCGCGCACGGCGTTGCGCTACAGGGACGGCAGGCTCGAGGAGATTCCGCTCGATGCCGTCAGGCCGGATGATCGCCTGCTGATCCGCCAGGGAGATACCGTCCCCGTCGACGGAGTTGTCGCCAAGGGATTGGCCGTACTCGATCAATCGGCCCTGACGGGCGAATCCATTCCTGTGCAGAAGGCAGCTGCCGAGACGGTCATGAGCGGCGCGACGAATGTCGGCGATGCCTTCGATCTCTCGGTCACGCACCGCGCCGCCGATAGCACCTACGCGGGCATCGTTCGCCTGATCGAGGCCGCTCAACGCTCAAAGGCGCCCATGGCGCGCCTTGCCGACCGGTACGCGATCGCGTTTCTGGCGGTGACGGTGCTGCTCGCGGGTGGCGCCTGGCTGTGGAGCGGCGATCCCATACGGGCTTTGGCCGTTCTCGTCATTGCAACGCCTTGTCCCCTCATCCTTGCCGTCCCTGTGGCCATCGTCTCGGGTGTCTCGCGCGCCGCGAAGGCGGGCGTGCTGGTGAAGGGTGGGATGGCATTGGAGACGCTCGCCCGGGTGCGTTCGCTGGTCATCGATAAGACCGGCACTCTCACGCACGGACAGGCGCGGATCATCGAAATCCGCCCCATGGCGGGCCTTTCGCCCGAAAGGCTCCTCCAGCTTGCGGCGTCTCTCGACCAGGCGTCGAAGCACGTCACGGCGCAGGCCCTTATCCTGGAGGCGCAGGCCAGGGGACTTGAGCTCCTGCCTCCCTCAGCGGTTGGGGAAAGTCCCGGTGAGGGAGTGGAGGGAACGGTGGATGGCCACCAAGTCGTCGTGGGCGGAATCCGGTATGTCTCGCAGCGCGCTCCGAAGGCCGCGGAGGCGCTTGCCGTTGGCCATCTGCCGGCTGGTCCGGTCATGGTGGCTGTGGCGCTCGATGGTGAGCTTGCTGGGCTTCTGATACTGGCGGATCCGCTACGCTCTGACGCTGTTCAGGTGCTCGACAGCCTCCGCACTCTGGGGATCGAGCGGATTACCCTGGCCACGGGAGACAACCGGGCGGTAGCGGAAGCCGTAACGAGCGGATTGCGCTTCGATGCCGTCTACGCTGAGCTTACCCCAGCGGGTAAAATCGCCATCGTGCAGGCTGAGAAGAGGCATGGGCCCGTGATGATGGTGGGTGATGGCGTGAACGATGCTCCGGCCCTCGCAGCCGCCGATCTCGGTGTCGCCATGGGTGCCAAAGGTGCAGCCGCATCGGCCGAAGCCGCCGACGTGGTGCTTCTCGTCGACGAACTGGACAGGATTCCGGTGGCCATTCGCGCCGCGCGGCACTCTCGCGGGATCGCGCTGCAGAGCGTCTATGCCGGAATCGGCCTCTCGGTGGCCGGAATGATCGTGGCCGCGTTGGGCTATCTGACTCCTGTGCAGGGGGCCCTCATCCAAGAGGCGATCGATGTGGCCGTGATCCTGAATGCGCTTCGAGCCTTGTGGGGAGATGACCTGTCCTGACCCGAGCCGATCAGCGGCGTTCCTGCAGCAGCTCGATCTGGAGTTCCTGAATTTCCGCAAGGCGTTCCCATTGCCGGGTGATGAGATGGTCGATCTTCTCGTGCAGGTGGCGGATCTCGAGTTCGGCTTTCAGGTTCACGCGGTAATCGTTGAGGGAGCGCAGCCGGTCCTTAGCCTCCTGGCGCCTTTGGCTCATCATGATGATCGGAGCCTGAACGGCAGCCAGGCAGGATAGAAGCAGGTTCAAGAGGATGTAGGGGTAAGGATCGAAGGCATCCGGGCCTCTTGCGGCGTTGAGAATGATCCACACGCCCAGGCCGAGGGCGAAGAAGATCAGAAACGGCCAGCTGCCGCCGAATGTGGCAAGCCCGTCCGAGAGGCGCTCGCCGATGGTGCGGGACTCATCGTAGTTCTCTTCGACATTGGCCGTGACGGGGAGGCCGCCTGCGAGGCTGAGGGCCACTTCCCTGTCGAGCTTGCTCAACTCGCCACGCTCCTGGCGCAGAAGCTCCTCTACGTAGACGGTGCGGTAATGATTGGCGGCTGCGCGGCTGATCCGGCTGTGAATGGCGAGGTCCGGATGATCCTGCCTTATCCTGTCCGCCAAAGCCGGGTGCAGCTGATCGACCAGGATGAACTCCTTGGCGGGGTATGTTTGCCCTGTAATGGGGCAGGTCTCGGTGGTTGATGCGTTGCGGGAGGTCATGGTCGCCGCTCCACTGGTTTGGCATGGATCAAACCTAGTGGCTCGACGGGAGTGTACCAAGGTGCGATTGTTGTCTCTCAACAACTCCTCGGCTTCAGGGGGCTCACTTGTCGCTACGCCTTCACTTCTACGGCGCCGCCCGCACCGTGACGGGTTCCTGCTTTCTGCTCGAAACGGAGAATGCACGGGTCCTGATCGATTGCGGGATGTTCCAGGGCTCCGCGACCGAGCGGGAGCTGAACTATGAGCATTTTCCGTTCCGGGCGTCGGGCATCAGCGCGCTTTGCCTCACCCATGCGCATATCGACCATAGCGGTCTCATTCCGAAGGTCGTGAAGGCGGGCTTCGGCGGGCCTGTTTACGCGACCGCCGGAACGGCTGACCTCGCATCCATCATGCTTCCGGACTCAGGCTATATCCAGGAGATGGAAGTCGAGCATCTCAATCGCCGCAACAGGAGGAGAGGGCGCGAGACGGTCTCCCCGATCTATACCCAGGCGGATGCGATCGCATCTCTCGATCAGTTCAGGCCCGTCGCCTATGGCCAATGGCAGGATGTCGCGCCGGGCTTCAGGGCTCGTTACTGGAATGCGGGACACCTGTTGGGTTCTGCTTCCATCGAGGTGGAGGTGGCATCCGGAGGCGATGAGAAGCCGACCCGCCTTCTGTTTTCCGGCGATATCGGGCCCGACCACAAATTGCTCCAGCCCGATCCGGATGGGCCGAGGGATCTCGATTACGTCATCCTCGAATCCACCTATGGCGATACAGACCGCGACGGAACCACCATCGAGCGAAGGCGGCGGATGCTGCGGGACGAAGTGCGCGCAGCCATGCGCCCGAGCGGAGTTCTTCTCATTCCGTCCTTCGCGGTGGAGCGAACCCAGGAGCTCCTCGTCGATCTCATGGAGCTGATGGAAACCGGCGAGCTGCCGGATATCCCGATCTTCATCGATTCCCCGCTGGCGTCGAAGGCCAGCGCGATCTTCAAGCGTCATGCCAAGGATCTGAAGAACGGTTCCGATCTGGTTCAGGCGCTTGAATCGCGATGGGTCCGCTTCACTGAAACCGTGGAGCAGAGCAAGTCCATCGACCGCATTCACAGCTTCCACATCATCATCGCCGCAAGCGGCATGTGCGAGGCGGGGCGCATCAGGCACCATCTGAAAGCCTGGCTCTGGCGGGATGAAGCAACCGTACTCTTCGTTGGCTTCCAGGCTCAAGGAACGCTGGGGCGCATCCTGCAGGACGGAGCATCGAAGGTCAGAATTCATGGTGAGGAGATCAAGGTTCGCGCACGCATGCGAACGCTCGATCTCTACTCAGGTCACGCGGACGGGCCTGAGCTGAAGGCCTGGCTTGCCGAGCGATTGCCTGTTCGGCGCGGGATTTTCCTCGTGCATGGCGAGGATCCGGCATTGAAGGCGCTGCAATCCTCGCTCGCCGGCTTGAAACAAGCGCCCGATGCGTTGATCCCCGAGATCGATGACATCTACGATCTTGCAGGCGAGGGACCCGTTCGCATCGACATCCGTCAGCCGAGGATGCCGGGTTCGAGCGCCGGGCAGCGGGACTGGCGCAACGATTATGCCGAGCTGCTTCTCGAGATCAACGATGCCGTCGAGGCGGCCGCCGATCGGAGGGGCAAGGGAGTGATTATCCGGCGCATCCGGGATGCATTGAAGGATCAGCCCAAGGAATAGCCAAAGCTGAGCTTTTCATCCCTCGGGACGGTGGATTGATGAGGATCAAGGCCGTCGAGCAGCGTTTCTCTAAGCTTTGCCACAATGGGGAGCTTCGCTTGGGCCGCATCCTGAACCTGGGAGGGAAAAAGTGCTTTATCACGTCACGCTTCACTTGGCCCGCAGCAGAGAGTTTCCGGAAGGCAGCTCGCGCTACGGCTATGAGATCACCGCGCCTCTCGATGCACAGGGGCATCTGGACCGGGAGGAGTGGGCCCGCAAGCGGGCTTATTGTCGGGTCCGCCGCTTCTGGGCAAACGAGGGGGATCGCCAGGGTGTTCTGATCCACCGGCAGGGTGGAGCTGGTGGGGCAACCTGGATGATTGACTACAACCAGGATCGACCGGGCGACGAGGAGGCCGGGTATCGGCTCAATGACCATCGTTTCGCGCAAGGCGAATACGTCACCATCCAGGACGATGACGGCAAACCCTATACATTTCAGGTCGTCTCCGTGAAGCGCGCAGAGCTTTCACGGGAAGAGGAGAGCCGTTCATGAAGCGCCTTGCTCTCATTGGTATTGCCTTTGCACTCGGCGCGGCCCCGGCCATGGCTCAGTCCGGTCGTGCGCAGCGAGGGCAGACCTTCGCGCAGACGAACTGCTCCCAATGCCACGCCATCGGTCGCGTCGGCGAAAGCCCTATTCCTGAAGCGCCGCCGTTCCGGACGCTGCACACGCGCTACCCTATCGAGGATCTCGCAGAGGCGTTCGCGGAGGGGATCACAACGGGGCATCCATCCATGCCCCAGTTCGAGCTCGATCCCGCGCAGATCAACGATCTGCTTGCTTATCTGCAATCCATTCAGGATTAGGGAATTTAGGCCGAGGCGCCCTGTGCGAGCCTCGGCCTCTCTTTTCAGTATGCCAGGAACAGGGGAACGGGACAGTCCTTCAGCATCGACTGCGTCGTGCCGCCCAGAAACTTCTCGCGCAGGCGCGAATGCACATAGGCTCCCATCACGATCATGTCGGCACGCGTCAGCTTGGCATGATTGCGCAAGGTTTCAGCCACGTCTCCATTCTGAGCCGGCAGCGCCAGAACGGTCACCGCAATGCCATGGCGCGCAAGATGGGGCGCGATTTCGGAGCCGGGAACCGTGTGCGTCAAATCTTTCTCGCCGGTGACGCTGATGATTTCGACCTGCGAGGCAGCCCGCAGCAGAGGCAGGGCGTCGTTGAGGGCACGCGCCGCCTTGGCGCTACCATCCCAGGCGATCATGATCCGATCCGCCGCAAAGAGTTCGCGCCCCTCGGGCACGATGATGAGAGGACGCCCGCTGCCTGTCAGAACGGCTTCGATGAGGCCCCGATCCAGCGCGGCGGCAACGGGCTCGGAGTCCAGGACCGTCAGGTCATGGGTCCGCGCCAAGGCCGTGAAGCTCTCGATCAGATCAGGATATGACAGGTGCGGCGCCTGTGTGGTGCAGGCAAGGCCCGATGCGGAAGCTGCCCGCTGGGAGGCGTCGGCGACAGCACGGGCAAGAGCGTCGAGGCGGCGGTTCTCACTCTCTACGAGATGCTCGGCGAAACTGCTGATGAAGGCATGCGTTACCATGAGCTTCAGCGAGGCAGCCTGAACCGTGACGTGAGCGCCGGCTTCCCGTGCCAATGAAAGGCCGTAAGCCAAAGCGGAAGATTTTTCCTCGGCATCGCCTTCTTCCGTCAGCCCGATCAGAATGCTTCTGACATTCTGCAGCATTATGGTCCTCCTCGAAACGTGTCTGGTCAGGGGTGCGGAACTCTTGTGACTGCTTTCGCAGCGAGGGCGAGAACGCCCGCACCCCGCAAACGTCCCGACCGCAACTCGTCCGGCGCCTCGTTAGCCGAGATCGGCCCTAAGCCGCGCCTGCATTTCCTCGAGTTCGGTGACGAAGAATGCCCGACGCTTCTGATGGCTTTCCCAAAGCTCGGTGATCATTCTGCGCTTCAAGGCTTCATCGCCTGAACTCCGTTCGAGGGTGTCGAGATTTTTCTCGTAGGCGACATCGATGTCGGCCAACATGGACAGGAGACATTGGAGCTGGGGTAGAGCGTCGGGCGGGTACACTCGATACCTGCCTGATGCTTCATCAAAACGCGGGTGCTGCACATCGACTGTCATGGCTTCCTCCGCTGTTTCTCCGGCTCTCGGATGACGGCTGCCGGAGCCACCTAGCAAATGTTAAGCAGAGCATTTCGGTGAACCTGCGGCAGCTTGGCGGCTCTGTCGTCTCGATCCGGATAACGCCAGAATATGGTGGGCTGCTTCTTGGGTGCGTGCCTTGATCTCTATCAAGGCAATCCAACATAAGGGTGCTATATTCAAATCATGCTCAATACGGCGGCACGATTTCGACTTCGCGCGACCTCTGGCCGGAAAAGGAGGAAAGCATGATCTCCTGGATTGTCCGTTTCTTGATGATTGCAGCAGGAGTGGTGACAGGCTGGTTCATAGCCGAGGACGCCGTAAATTTCGGCATTGTCCAGATGATGGTGGCTCTCCTGCTGCTCACGCTCATCGTGGCTGTAATTGCTTTCTGGCCGTCTCGCTGGACGGTTGCCCTCAATCGCCTGCAAAAGCCCCGCTAGAAAACTTTCCTCGGATCGTGCCGGGGGTGAAGGTTCGAAACAACCGTCAACCTTTGAGACTGGAGGTTTAGCATGAACCCCGTCCTTCGCGATGAAATCCTCGCCATTCTTGCCGGTGAGAACGACATGACGCTCGCGACGATCCGCCAAGACGGATATCCGCAAGCAACTACGGTCAGTTACGCTAATGACGGTCTGAACCTCTACTTCGGTTGCGCGAGCGACTCGCAGAAAGCGCGCAATCTTGCGCGCAACGAGAAGGTTTCACTCACGGTCAATCTCCCTTATTCGAACTGGAGCGAGATCCGCGGCCTTTCGATGGGCGGAAAAGCAACGCCTATCAGCGATCCCAAAGAAGTTGAGCGGGCCGGTCGGCTCCTGCTGCAGAAATTTCCCGAAGGCATCGCCGAGTATGAATCGGATGGAATGCAGGGTGTGGCGTTGTTCCGAATTACACCTGAGGTGATCTCCGTGCTCGACTACCGGAAGGGCTTCGGCCACACCGATTTCGTTCAGCTTTCCGCCGCCTCGGAAGAGCCGCTCGATATCGTCGAGGAGGCCGACGAGGAATCCTTTCCGGCCAGCGATCCGCCCGCATGGACGCGGACGACCACCCGATAAGGCTGTTCAATGATGCGAACCCTTCCAAACGGCCCGTGTTACAGGCAATCGAACTTGCCGAACCTGACCGCGGATTGAGGCGGTCTGCGCCAGCGAGGCAAGCGTCTAATGCTGAGAATGCTGGCATTGCCCATGATCGGCCAGCACTTCGATGATGCGGCATTCGGAGATCTTGCGGTGGTCACAGGCCACCATGGCCTCCAATTCGTCGCGCAGGGCAACGAGCCGGGCGATCTTGTCCTTCACCTCTTCGAGATGGACCTTGGTGATCTCATGCACCTCGCCGCAGGCCCGGTCCGGCGTAGCTGTGAGGTCCAGGAGTTGTCGAATCGCGTCCACTTCGAACCCGAGTTCTCGGGCATGCCGGATGAAGTTGAGCCGCCGGACATCGCTGGAGCCGTAGCGCCGCTGCTGCCCCTCCGTCCGCACCGGCGCGGCCATGAGGCCGATCTGCTCATAATAGCGAATGGTCGGAACCTTCACCTGGGTCTGACGCGATAAATCGCCAATCGTCAGGGACATCGAAGAAACCTCTTGAACCTCTAGCCGCTAGAGGATGTAGGGTCTCCTCGAATCCGTGTGAAGAGGTTTTCGAGATGTTTGAAGCGCGCAACCCGCCAAGCTCTTCAGAGGTAAAGCCTGAAGCCGAGCTTCCGAAGGAAAGGCGCACCCGCTATCGGGTCTCCGGGATGGATTGCGCATCCTGTGCCGCCAAGATCGACAATGCCCTAAGGCGGGTGCCGGGCGTGGCCGAGGTCAACGTCTCTGTTCAGGTGGGCACGGTGACCGTATCCCACGACGAAACGGTCGTCCTCGACACTCTCGCCAAACAGATCGGGACCCTCGGCTTCAAGGTGACGGGGCAGGAGGCTGCGGAATCTCATGCCTCCACGAAGGCCGAACGTGATCATGGACATGGGCCCGATTGCGGCCATGAACATCATCACGACCATTCTCACGATCACCGCGCCGAGGCTTCAGCCGGCCTGCATGGGCATCTGCATGATCATGGTCCGAGCGAGGGGCCCTGGTGGAAGAGTCGGCGCGGTCTTCTGACCATCGCCTGCGGCCTTGCGCTTGCCACCGCTTACGGCACGGGCCAACTCGTGCCGGAGACCGGGCATTGGGCATTCGTGCTCGCCATGGCCGTCGGTCTTGTTCCCATCGCCCGGCGTGCCTTCATTGCGGCGCGGTTCGGGACACCCTTCTCCATCGAGATGCTGATGACCATCGCCGCTGTCGGCGCGGTGATCATCGGCGCCACTGAAGAAGCCGCCATGGTGGTCTTCCTGTTTCTCGTCGGCGAGCTTCTGGAGGGCGTCGCCGCCGGACGCGCCCGCGCCAGCATCCAGGGATTGACGAAGCTGGTTCCAAAAACTGCACTGCTCGAACGAAACGGCAAGATCGAGGAGGTCCAGGCCGAGACCTTGGCGGTCGGCTCCGTCATCCTCGTGCGCCCTGGCGACCGCGTGCCCGCCGACGGCGTCATCGTCGACGGAGAGAGCGCCATCGACGAAGCTCCGGTCACCGGGGAGAGCACGCCAAAGCGCAAAGGGGCCGAGGACACGGTCTTCGCGGGCACCATCAACGGTGAGGGCGCGCTGCGCGTGCGTGTCACGGCAGCGGCGCAGGACAACACCATCGCGCGGATCGTGCGCCTCGTCGAGGAAGCGCAGGAGAGCAAGGCGCCGACCGAACGCTTCATCGACCGTTTCTCGCGTTATTACACGCCTGCCGTTCTCGTCGCCGGTGCTCTCGTGGCCATTTTGCCGCCGCTCGTCCTTGGCGCTTCCTGGGGGGAGTGGGTTTACAAGGGTCTTGCGATCCTGCTGATCGGATGCCCCTGCGCGCTTGTCATTTCGACACCCGCCGCCATCGCCGCGGGCCTTTCGGCGGGCGCACGCCGCGGACTGCTGATGAAGGGCGGTGCGGTGCTGGAGAGCCTCGGCAAGATCACCATCGCAGCCTTCGACAAGACAGGCACGCTGACCGAGGGCAAGCCCAAGGTCACGGATGTGGTCCCGTTCTCGCGCTCCGGGCCGGAGGTGCTGTCCCTGGCTGCCGCGCTGGAAACGAGATCAAGCCATCCGCTGGCCGTCGCGATCCTGGCGAAGGCCGCCGAGGCAAAGGTTGAAGTGCCGTCTGCTGCGAATGCGGGTGCCGTCGGCGGCAAGGGCGTGACAGGCAGCGTCGGTGGCGTCGCGCTCTTTCTGGGGTCGCCTAAGGCCGTCGCGGAGAAGGTGGCCCTGACGCCCGAGCAGACGGCGCGCATCGCCGCGCTCAACGATGAAGGCAAAACCGTCTCGGTGCTGCTTGAAGGCGGCGAGATCGCGGGGCTGATCGCCATGCGCGACGAGCCGCGTGACGACGCCAAGGCGGGCCTTGAAGCTCTTGAAGCCGCCGGGGTGGATGCGGTGATGGTGACCGGCGACAATCGCCGCACGGCACAAGCCGTCGCGGCCGGACTCGGCATCGAAGCGCGCGCCGAGTTGCTGCCGCATGACAAGCAGGCCATCATCCGTGAACTGCAGGCCAAGGGTGAGATCGTCGCCAAGATCGGTGACGGCATCAATGATGCTCCCGGCCTCGCAGCCGCCGATATCGGCATCGCCATGGGCGGCGGCACGGATGTGGCGCTGGAAACCGCTGATGCCGCGGTGTTGCATGGACGCGTGCTCGATGTCGCGCGCATGGTGCGCCTGTCGCGCGATACCATGGCCAATATACGCCAGAACATCACCATCGCGCTCGGCCTCAAGGCCGTGTTCCTGGTCACCACCATCCTCGGCATCACGGGGTTGTGGCCCGCGATTTTGGCCGATACCGGCGCGACGGTGCTGGTCACCGCCAACGCCATGCGTCTGCTCGGCGCCGGAGGACGGGTGTGATGAATGCAGCAAGGCGAATTCGCCGCCTGTAGCCTAAACCTGGAGGGGCCAGGCCTTCTCGATCTCAGGACGCCTGATCAGGCTTCCCGCATTCGTGAAGGAAGCCTGATGGGAAGCACTTATCTTGCCGCCGGGGTGGATGCTGAGCCGGGACGGGCGCCTCGACCGGGGCCGCCACGCGCATCGCGGGCAGGGCGCTTGGGCGCTGCGATCAGGCCATCACGAATGCCCTGCTTGCGTGCGAGCTTGCGCGCGCGGCGAATGGCTTCCGCCTTTTCGCGGGTCTTTCGCTCTGAGGGCTTTTCGTAGGCTTTGCGCGCCTTCATTTCGCGGAAGATACCCTCACGCTGCATCTTCTTCTTGAGCGCTCTAAGAGCCTGGTCGACGTTGTTGTCTCTGACGAAAACCTGCAAAGGATATCCTATCTCTCTAAGGGTTGCATTGTGCTCGCCGCTGCGTTCCGCGGCGGCAGGTGGACAGGAGAGCAGCGCTTATGCGCTCCGGATTTCGCTCTCTCGTACGGCTCTTTCGAATGCGCCTGATTTGACGCGATATGAATGCTCTCCAGTCTGATCGGCGGGCATCAGACGAATAACCTCATAGACGTTCGCAGAGCTGATCCGCGCATCGGAAAAGCCCGGCTGCTTTAATCGGACCATTTGCTTGATTTTGAACTTGTGGGACATGGGGAGCTTTCTTGAATGGTGAATGACCGAAGTGGCTTGTCCAGATCGCTGATCTGGCCTGCGGCTCGCTGCGGTCTTATCGGACCCGCTTGATGCTGGTGATAGTGCCTTCGGGAAGAGAGCCCTTTTCCTGCTTGGCGCGCGCGATCAGGCCGACAGCGCGGTTGTCGTTCGCCTTCGCCAGGTCGTCGATCCACAGATAGGCTGTTCGATCATCATCATAGTTGACGGCGAAGATGACAGATTTGGCAGGCGTGCTTTTCCGGAACATGTTCATACGATTTTCACTCCATTGATTGCCAGTTGAGCGGACATCAGGAGAAGACGCTCCATTGAAAAGGGCGCTTCGCCGTTGTGCGATGGTTCGTTCAGGGCGTCTCGACATTCTGAACGGCGATCGTGCCGGACCGTCGATCCAAGAAAGTCTCGAATGAAACCTCCTGTCCTTCGACGAGTTCGCGCAGTCCTGCGCGCTCAACGGCGATGGCGTTGACGAATACGATCTGGCCTCCGTCATCAGGCGTGATGAAGCCGAAGCCTTCCGTCGCATCGTAAGACGTCACTTTCCCTGTCATCATCCCAAAACCCTTTCAGCAATTGGAGGCGCATAAACGCGTTTCCTCGCAACGAAGCGAAGCTGCGTTGTTCTCGATGTTCGGAGAGAGAGGAGCGCGCGCCTGCATAGGGGGGCGAAACGGACCATATGTCCGGCCAACGTCGATAATTATATATAAGTTAATTGTGCGTCTTTTTCAAGGTGCAGGTCGAATAAGCGCGATATGCGGCTTCCGGCCTCCCTCGCCATGCCAGTCATTTTGGTGAAGTGGATCAGGTATTGGCACAGATGACGGGCCGCGAAAACTTTATTCGCGATCGGGCGGCATGAAGCGTATATGTTGAGAAGCGGCCGATGACGATCTCCAGTAGGAGATTTTCATTGAGGATCTTTGTTGCGCCCTTGCATTTGGCCTGATGGCTCTTCCGCAAGCCGGGCATGCGCAGGAAAAAGGCCACGGCGAACCCTGGCGCTTCGAGATAGGTAAATATTTTATCCGAAAACCAGGCGATCCTGTCGATATTTCGCTGATAAAAGCCGACGGCGGCAAAGAATATTCAATGAAATTGACGAACTTATTCGTCGCTGCTCCTTAGTGTATTTGCATTAAATTGCTTCGATCAGCTGGAATGTTCTTGCAAATGGCGCTGTGATCGTGCATAT
Source organism: Pseudomonadota bacterium (assembly GCA_023450615.1). Taxonomy (GTDB): domain Bacteria; phylum Pseudomonadota; class Alphaproteobacteria; order Rhizobiales; family Beijerinckiaceae; genus Microvirga. The sequence goes on from JAEXGT010000034.1 coordinate 12,570, forward strand.
TCGATTTGTTCAATCCGACATGTTCGGCTGCTCTCCTTAGCTCCAGATCGAGCGCCGAGCCTGCTTCCCGTTCCCATCGATTGTTATTCACGCTCGCTTCGGCGGGCTCCGATGGCCATTGCATTTTCTGCAATGGGCCAAAGCCACAAATGTTGCCTGCGCCGTAACCAGCGCGGCTGAAGGAAATTTTATGTCGACCTCCAATCAGACTCATATCTCGAAAAAGAAGATCGAGCCCGCAAAGACCATCCCGCAGGCGAAGGCTGCCCCCAAGCCGCAGCCGACCGGACTGTCGCGGGAAGAACTCCGCCAGATCGTTCTCGAAATGATCGGCTGATTACCCGGATCCGGCACCGTCAATGTGACCGGCACGCCGCACGACGGCGGATGAGGGCCGCTTCGGCCGTCACCGCCATCCCAGAGCCGGAGCGACATGCTTCAGGATAGCTTCGATGACATGGGTGTTGTATTCGACGCCGAGCTGGTTTGGCACGGTCAAAAGCAGCGTATCGGCCTCAGCAATCGCTTCATCGGCCCTGAGTTCCTCTATCAGCTTCTCCGGCTCGGCGGCATAGGAGCGCCCGAAGATCGCGCGCATATTGTCGATGATGCCGATCTGGTCACCGTCCTTGCCATGCCCGAAATACGCGCGGTCGCGATCGTTCACGAGAGCGAAGATCGAACGTGAGACCGAGACGCGCGGCTCGCGGGCGTGCCCCGCTTCTTTCCAGGCTTCCCTGTAGCGACGGATCTGCTTGGCCTGCTGGACGTGGAAGGGTTCGCCCGTCTCGTCCTCCTTCAGGGTCGAGCTCTGAAGGTTCATGCCTTGCTGCGCGGCCCATATGGCGGTCGCGTTGGAGGCCGATCCCCACCAGATGCGCTCGCGCAGGCCTTCGGAATGTGGCTCGATGCGCAGCAGGCCCGGCGGGTTCGGAAACATCGGGCGCGGATTGGGCTGTGCGAAGCCTTCGCCCTTGAGAACATCGAGAAGCACTTCCGTATGGCGCCGGGCCATGTCGGCGTCGCTTTGCCCGGCCTCGGGCTCATAGCCGAAATAGCGCCAGCCATCGATGACCTGCTCGGGCGAGCCGCGGCTGATGCCGAGCTGAAGACGCCCGCCGCTGATCAGATCGGCGGCGCCCGCATCCTCTGCCATGTAGAGCGGATTCTCGTAGCGCATGTCGATCACGGCGGTGCCGATCTCGATGCGGCCCGTCTTTGCGCCGATGGCCGCCAGCAGGGGGAAGGGCGAGGCGAGCTGGCGCGCGAAATGATGGACCCGGAAATAGGCCCCGTCCGCACCAAGCTCTTCGGCAGCCACGGCAAGGTCGATGGATTGCAGGAGCGTATCGCGGGCCGAACGTGTCTGCGACTGCGATGAGGGCGACCAGTGCCCGAACGAGAGAAAGCCGATCTTTTTCATGAGGCGATCCTATCCAAATGCCGTCGCTCGATTCGCCACGATAGCATGCAGATCGGTTGACCGCTCCAAGGCTTCCCCGTGGAAGCCTTGTGGCAGATTCTTCCGGTTGAAGGGATCATGCCGGACATGATGAAGGCGGACGCATCGCGTCCGCCTTCGAGTGTGAGGAGCTTAGCGCTCGATCGTCTTGTTCCAGCGGCTGTTCCATTCCGGCCGCTTCTCGTTGATCGCATCCCAATCGAGGTTGACGGCGGTCTTCATGTACTCGTGGAACTTCTTGAGCTTGGCCTCAGCTTCCGGCGTGGGGGCCTTGGCCTTCACGTTCGACGGCATGATGTTGCCGTATTGAAGCGCCTTGCTCTGTGCTTCCGGCGACAGGAGATAGGCCGCAAGCTTCTGAGACAGTTCCGGCTCGCTGTTGTTGGCGATGACGCACTCGGTGACCATCAGCACGACGGAGCCTTCCTTGGGCTGGGCATATTCCACCGGAATGCCCTTCTCCTGATGTGCCGCCACGGCGGTGGGGGTCAGCGGGAAGATCGCCGCTTCGCCGGTCTGGACCATCTCGGAGATCTTAGCCGAGCTGGGGATGTATTCGAGCACGTTCTGGCCGATGGTGTCCTTGAACTTCGCGAAACCCGGCTCGACATTCTTCTCGTCGCCGCCCTGGATCCGGTTGAACATCAGGAACGCATGCAGGCCGAAGGAGGAAGCGGCGGCGGACTGGAAGACGACCTTGCCCTTGTACTTCGGATCGGCAAGATCCATCCAGGAGGTCGGGGCGGACCAGCCCTTCTCGTCGAACATCTTCTTGTTGTAGGCCAGACCCGTCATGCCGAGGTCGATGCCGACGGCCATGTCGTCCTTCAGGCGGGTTCCGGGAGCAAGGTCGGCCAGAGCCGGCGTATCCTTGACCTTCTCGCAGAGACCGGCGCTGATGGCGCGCACCATGACGCCGTCATCGAGGAACATGACGTGCATCTGAGGATTGCCCTTGGCCGCCGTGGCCTTGGCGAGAATGTCCGACGATGTGCCGGGCACGACGACGACCTTCACGTTGTTGGCCTTCTCGAAATCGGGGAAGACATGCTGCGTATAGGTCCGCTCGAAGTTTCCGCCGTTCATGCCGACATAGAGCGTCTTCGTCTGAGCCTGGGCCGCGCCGGATGCGGCGATGGATAGCGCAGCGAAGGCTGCGGTCTGCAGAAGCCTGGTCTTGATCATAGCGATGTCTCCCTCTTTGGGGGCTCGGGAATGTGACCCGCAGGAGAGCCCTGGTCCTTGCGGGCAAATCGATCGATGGCGAAGGCTTCGATCGGCGTTTGGCTTTTCCCGTCACGGACGAGTTCGGCCAGAACTTCACCGACGCCTGGAGCGATCTGGAAACCCGCGCCCGAAAAGCCGAACGCGTGAATGAGGTTGGGCGTGGTCCGGCTGAAGCCGATTACCGGATTCCGATCCGCCATTTCGCCTTCCGTGCCGCTCCAGAAGCGGATGGCGTAACTGTTGCGCAGGGCGGGGAACAATGCCGCGGCGCGGTTCATGATGGTAACGGCGCCGAAACCTGTCGGTCGCGAGAAGTCCAGATCCGCATTCGCTTCGCCGCGCATGCCGCCGACGATGCAGTTGCCGCGCTCCACCTGGCGCGCATAGATGCCGCCGCCTTCGGCCCCGATATTCACGTTCATGAAGACGTCGACCGGTTCCGTGACGATCATGCTCGGATAGATGCGGGTGAGGGGCACCGGTTCCCCGAATGACTCGGCGAAACGGTCTGCCCAGGCTCCGGCGCTGTTGATGACGAAGCGCGCCCTGATCTCGATCCCCGAACCTGCCGATAGATGAAAGCCTCCCGGCATCTTTTCGACGTGGGATACGGGCGTGTGTTCCATAACCTCCGCGCCGGCCCGGCGGGCGGCAAGCGCGTAGGCCGCCGAAACGAGGCGCGGATTGGCGTGTCCGTCTCCCTCGCAGAGCGAGGCTCCCGCGACATTCTCCGCGATCCAGGGGAACCGCTCCCGGAGCTGGTTATGGCCGATCAGTTCGAGGCCAAGGCCAAAATCCGCAATGCGTGCCGCATAGGCTTCGAGAGAAGCCATCTCGGCCTCCGTCCGGGCGATCTTGAGATGGCCGGAGCGGACGAACTCGCCGTCGATGCCGATGAGTTCCTTGAGGCGCGGCCAGATGGCGTGGGCGCGCTGGGACAGGGCGATCTGCTCGGGAGGGCGGCCCTGGCGCCTGACGCCACCGTAATTGACGCCGCTCGCCTGAGCGCCGCAGAAGCCCTTGTCGAGAAGAATGACGGATAGCCCCATGCGCCGAAGAGCGAGCGCCGCCGAACTGCCGACGAGCCCTCCGCCGATGATGGCGACATCCTTGTGAACGGTTCGGCTCATGCGGCTTCTTCCTCCGTCACGATAGAGAGAGGAAGAGGCTTGATGGGCGGCTGCGCACGCAGGCGGCCCGCAGCCTCCACGGGCTGGCCGTGGGTATCGGCCATGACTTCCGCAGCCGCGCAGGCGCAGATCCGTCCCTGGCACCGGCCCATTCCGACACGGGTCAGCGCCTTCAGGCGGTTCAGCTCGCGCACCTCCTGCTCGCGCATCGCGGCCCGCGCCTCGCCGACGGAAATCTCCTCGCAGCGGCAGAGGAGGACATCATCGGCGATGCTGCCCGCCCATTCGGCGGGGAAGGGGAATGCCGCTTCCAGAACGTCACGGAAGCGATGGATCGATGCGAGCTTCCGCTCCAGCACGGCGATCCGCGCGCGGTCGACAGGCAGGCCCGCATCCTCAAGGAGAGCAAGACCGGCCCGCTCGCCAGCGAGCTCCGCAGCGTCCGCTCCGGCAATTCCAGCGCCGTCGCCGGCAATATACAAATCGGCGACGCTGGTGCGGCCCGCAATGTCGCGTTCCGGACGCCACGCACGGTCCCTTGCGTCGAAGACGAAGCGGCATCCCGCCAGATCCGCCAGCTGCGTTTCGGAGCGCAGGGCAAAGCCATAGCCGACGGCATCGCAGGCGAGGCGGTGGTCCTTGCCGTTCTCGCTCCAGACGATGCCTTCGACCCGGGTCTCGCCTTCGATCCGCTCGGGCTTCACGCCGAAGCGCACGGAAACCCCGCGCGCCATGAGTTCGGCCGCATAGCGCATCCCGCGCAGAACCACTCCCGGCTGAGAGGGCAGGCCCCGCAGGAGATTGAACTTCGCCGAGAACGGCGCGGTATCGAGCACGGCGGCGACGCGGGCGCCCGCTTTCACATATTGCCACGCAACGAGATAGAGCAGGGGCCCCGATCCCAGAAAGACAACCTGCTCGCCGATGGCGCAGCCTTGCGACTTCAGGGCGATCTGCGCTCCGCCGAGGGTGAAGACGCCCGGTGTCGTCCATCCGCGAAACGGCAGGACGCGGTCGGTGGCGCCGGTCGCGAGGATCAGGTGGCTGAAGTCGATGCGGCGCGTTTTGCCGCCGACCGCCACGTCCGCGGTCTCGCCCCGGACATTCCACATCAGAGCCTGAGGAAGATAGTCGATCCGGTCTTTGATCCGCGCAAAGGTGTCGTGCAGCGCCGTCGCCTTCGCCGCTTCAGAACCATAGAGGTCGCGCGCCGTGCGTTTGTCGGGCACGAGCCTCTGGCGATAGATCTGTCCTCCGCCGGATGGCGCTTCGTCGATGACGATCGGCCTCAGACCCGCATTGACGAGCGTCTGGGCTGCGCGAATTCCGGCAGGCCCTGCGCCGACGATCAGCGGGCGAAGTGTGTTGCTCACGATCTCTGCTCCGCGAAGGTTCGAAGATCCATGCCCGGCTCGAGAGGCGTGCTGCACGCGCGGATGCGCTCGCCCCCGCTCGTCAGGATCCAGCAATCCTGGCACGCGCCCATCTGGCAGAAGCCCGCCCGAGGAGAGTGCGAGAAGTCGCTCAGGCGCAGCTGGTCGGCCTGAGTGAGAATGGCGGTCAGGACCGTATCGCCCGCCCGTCCCGAACAGGGAACGCCATTCAGCGTGAAGATGACCGGGGGAAGCTCGTGCCGTGCCAGACGCTTGAGAAGAGCCATATGCGTTTCCTCAGCGCTGGCCGACGAGAATGCGGTCGAGGCCGAAGGCGCGGTCCAGCACCAGCATGGCGGCGGCCGTGATGGCGATCATCAGGGCGGAGACAGCCGCCATCATCGGGTCGATGGACTCCGTCGCGTACATGTACATGCGGACCGGCAGCGTGACGGTTGAGGGCGACGTCACGAAGATCGACATCGTCAGCTCGTCGAAGCTGTTGATGAAGGCGAGCAGCCAGCCTCCGGTGATGCCCGGCAGGATCATGGGCGCCGTGACGCGGCGAAACGCGGTCCATTCCCCGGCGCCGAGGGTGCGCGCCGCCTGCTCCGCGCTGCGGTCGAGCCCTGACAGGGCGGCGAGCACGAGGCGAAGAACATAGGGCATCACGATGATGGTGTGGGTCGCGACGAGCCAGGCAAAGCTGCCCGTGGCGCCGATGAGCGCGAACAGGCGCAGGAAGGCGACGCCGAGCACCAGATGGGGAATGATCAGCGGCGACAGGAACAGCGCGTTCAGGATGTCCCGCCCCGGGAAGGTATACCGGCTGATGGCGAGCCCCGCGGGCACGGCGATGGCCACGGCGAATGTCGCGGCGAAGGTCGCGAGCCAGATGCTGTTGCCGAAGGACGCCATGAAATCCGGATGCGCGAAGACGGCCTTGAACCAGCGTAGCGACACGCCGGTCGTCGGCAGGCTCAGGGTGTTCTCGGGCGTGAACGCGACGAGACAGATGATGACGAGCGGCGCCAGGACGAATGTCAGGACGAGCGCATGAAAGACGAGAGCGATGGGACCGTTCTTCTGCATGGTATCACCCGAGGGTCCGGCGGGCGCGCGCCTCGACCATGCGGTTGTAGGCAAGCATGATGCAGAGGTTTGCGACGAGCACGATGATCGCGATGGTGGCTCCGAGCGGCCAGTTCAGTTCCTGCAGGTACTCGTCATAGACCAGGGTCGCCGCCATCTTGAGCCGGCGTCCGCCGAGCAGGGCCGGAACGGCGAAGGCGCTGGCCGAGAGGCCGAAGACGATGAGGCTGCCGGACAGCATGCCCAATGTGACCTGCGGCATGACCACACGGCGCAGAGCCGTGAAATGCGAGGCGCCGAGCGTCCAGGCGGCGGCTTCGACCATCGGGTCGAGCTTCTGCAAGGCGGTCCATACGGGGATCACCATGAAGGGCAGCATCACGTGGACGAGAGCGATGACGATGGCGGTTTCGGTGTAGAGGATTCTGGCCGTCGGAAATCCGAAGAGTTGGAGGGCCTGGTTCACGAGGCCCTGCGAACCGAGCAGCATGCTCCAGCCGAATGCGCGGACGACGACCGAGACGAGCAGGGGGCCAATGATGACGAGAAGGAACACCGAGCGCCACGGATCCTTCATGCGCGATAGGATGTAGGCTTCAGGGACGCCGATTGCCGCGCAGATGAGCGTGGTCAGCGCCGCGATGCGCAGCGTTCTCCAGAAGATCTCGAGATAATAATCGTCGGTGAGGACCGCGATGTAGTGAGAGAGCGTGAAGCTGTTCTGGATGCCGGTGGAATGGTCGTAGGCGTGAAACGACAGGATGAGCGTCAGCGCCAGAGGCAGAAGCACGAGCCCGGCGAAGAACAGGGCGCCAGGACCGGCAAGCAGCCATGGAGCGGAAATGGTGCGGGAGCGTGAAGACATCTTTCTCCCTCAAGCCGCTGCGGCGGTGCCTGCCATGATGCGCAGGTTGGCGGGCGACCAGTCGAGGCTGACCGGCGAGCCCTCGGCAGGCGGCTCGTTGCCCTGATTGGGAATGGAGACCGTCATGGTTCCGACGGGCGTTTCGACCGTGAAGAGCCATTGGCTGCCCAGGAAGAAGCGGCTGAGGACGCGTCCGTCGAGGCGTCCGGCGCCTGCATCCCGCAGCAGGATCTTCTCAGGACGGATCGACAGCGTGATCGGCGCACCGGGGGCGATGTCCGGTGCCGATGCTTCCAGCAGAACGTTTCCGATCTGTGCGCCGTTGCCGCGCCAGGTGCCGCTCAGAAGATTGGTCTTGCCGACGAAGGAGGAGATGAAGGCGTTCGAGGGTTGCTCGTAGAGGCGGTAGGGAGCATCGACCTGCGTCATGCGTCCGTTTTCCATCACGACCACGCGGTCGCTGATCGAGAGCGCCTCGGCCTGATCGTGCGTGACCATGATGGTCGTGGTGCCGACCTTGCGCTGAATCCGGCGCAGTTCGAACTGCATCTCCTCGCGCAGCTTGGCGTCCAGATTGGAGAGCGGCTCGTCCAGCAGCAGGACGGGCGGCGCGATGACGAGGGCGCGCGCAATGGCAACACGCTGCCTCTGACCGCCCGAGAGCTGGCGGGGGTACCGGTCGGCAAAGGAGGAGAGCTGCACCAGGGAGAGCGCCTCGCGAACACGCTCGGTGCGCTCGGCCTGCGGTACGCGCCGCATTTCGAGGCCGAAGGCCACGTTCTGCGCGACCGTCATGTGCGGGAAGAGGGCATAGCTCTGGAAGACGACGCCGAGGCCGCGGCGATTGGGTTTCTCATTGGTGATGTCGCGGCCGTCCAGGGAGATCTTTCCGCGCGTCGGTTCGACCAGTCCGGCGATCATCTGCAGGGTCGTCGTTTTTCCGCATCCCGATGGGCCGAGAAGCGAGACGAATTCGCCCTTCTCGATCGTCAGGTCGACATCGCGCACGGCTGTGAACGTACCGAATTCCTTGGAAACCCTTTCGAGCGTCAGGAACGCCATACAGTCCTCCGAATGATTGCAAAGCCTCGAACCCTGCGGTCCGTCTGAGCACGCTGCCCGGATGTCCATCACGGCGAAGTCGGCAGACCAAGTCAACGGAATGGTTCCGCCCTATGAAATTTTTTTGACATTTCTTCCGCTATTTGAAAGAAGCGGCAAAAATAGGATGTGGCAGTTTCAAATGTCGGAAGACTCAATATCCGGAATCAGGCGCACGCTTGGGATTCTCAAGGTTCTCGGAGAGGGAGACCCTCAGGGCATGCGCCTCACCGATATCGCCGCTGCAAGCGCGATCAGTCAGCCCAGCGCCCATCGGGCCTTGAAGGCTCTGATGGCCGAAGGCTTCGTCGAGCAGGCCGAAGCCAGCCGGAAATACCGGCTCGCCCTCGATTTCTTCGTGCTCGCGGCACGCGCGGCGCATGCGGGCGGTCTGCGCCATGCGGCAAGGCCGGCGCTCCTGCGCCTGTCGTCCACCTTGAGCGACAGCGTCTTCCTGCTCGTGCGCAACGGCTTCGATGCGGTCTGCCTGGATCGGGTGGAGGGGCCGTTCCCGATCAGGACCTTCACGGGCGATATCGGCGGTAAGGTGCCGCTCGGAATCGGGCAGGGCAGTCTCACCATCCTGTCCTATCTGCCGGATGACGAGCGCGAGACGATCATCCGCTTCAACGTTCCGCGACTCCTCGACCGCGGGAGCTTCGACGAGGTCGGATTGCGGATGCAGATCGATACTGTCCGGAAGACGGGATATGCCAGCCTCAACACCGGATTGATCCCCGGAATGGCCGGAGTCGGCGTTCCGATCCTCGATGCGGAGGGTAGGGCCGTCGCCGCCTTGAGCATTGGAACGCTGTCGGAGCGGCTGCAGGGGGACCGGCTGCCGCTCGTGGTCGAATTGCTGAAAAAGGAGGCCGATGCGATCTCCCGGCAGCTCAATCCCTTCGATCCGACATTGCGCTATCCCGCCCGAAGCCTCGGCGCGGGATCCGCATGATCGCCGTCGGGTGACGGGCCTTTTCCCAAGGCTCTAATGCCCCACATCCGCCTCGATGGCTTCGTGGCGGATTTCCTCCGTCAGTTCAGCCTTCAGGCTCGAAAACTCCGGCGTCGTCTTCATCGTGTAGTGCCGGGGATGCGGCAGGTCGACGGCAATGTCGGCCTTGATGCGTCCGGGGCGGGCCGACATGACGATGACGCGGGAGGCGAGGAAGATCGCTTCCTCAATGTCGTGCGTGACGAAAAGAACCGTCTTGCGCTCGCGCTCCCAGATGCCGAGCAGCAGCTCCTGCATCAGGCCGCGGGTCTGGTTGTCGAGCGCGCCGAAGGGCTCGTCGAGGAGCAGGATTTCCGGGTCGTTGGCCAACGCACGGGCAATGGCGGTACGCTGCTGCATGCCGCCGGAGAGCTGCTTCGGGTAATGGTTCTCGAACCCGCGCAGGCCGACCTTCTCGGTATAGGAGGCGACGATGTCCTGGCGCTGAGATTTGGGCATGCCCTTCTCGCGCAGGCCATATTCGATGTTCTCCGCAATCGTGAGCCAGGGGAACAGAGTGTAGGACTGGAACACCATGCCCCGGTCCGCTCCCGGCCCCTTGATCTCGCGTCCATTGAGAAGCACGCGTCCGCCGCTCGGGCGGTCGAGCCCCGCCACGATGCGCAGGAGCGTGGATTTTCCGCAGCCGGACGGGCCGAGAATGGTGATGAAGTCGTTCTGCGCGACCTGAAGGCTCGTCGGCTCGAGCGCACGCACGGGCGCTCCGCCGCGAATGCCGGGAAACACGCGCGAGACATTCTCGATCTGGAGGATCGTGCCGGTCATGCGAGCCTCCAGGCGAAGACCTTGCGGTTGACGGCCTTGAACAGGAAGTCGGAGATCAGGCCGATGACGCCGATGACGATGATGCCGAAGATCATCTGGCCAGTCGCCATGAGCGCCTGGCTGTCGATGATCATGTGGCCTATGCCGGAGGATGATCCGATGAGTTCCGCGACGATGACATAGGTCCAGGCCCAACCCAGGACGAGACGCAGGATTTCCGCGATCTCCGGCGCATTGGCCGGAATGAGCACGCGTTTCACGACGCCCTGATCGGTCGAGCCGAGCGTATAGGCGGCTTCCACCAGATCGCGGCGGGTATTGCCCACCGCGACGGCCACCATAAGGATGATCTGGAAGACCGAGCCGATGAAGATGACGAGGAGCTTCTGCATCTCGCCGATGCCGGCCCAGAGGATGAGCAGCGGCACGAAAGCGGATGCCGGGAGATAGCGTGCGAAGGACACGAACGGTTCAAGAAACGCCTCGAAGGACTTGTAGGCTCCCATGAGGATGCCGAGCGGCACGGCGATGATGGCGGCCATGATGAAGCCACCGACCACGCGCCAGACCGTGATGCCGATGTCGCCTAGAAACCCGAAGCGCGTGAGCAGCAGCCACCCGTCCTGGAGCATGGTGATCGGGTCTGCGAGGAAGGTGCGCGAGACGAAGCCGCCAAGGGTCGCGAAGGCCCAGGCTGCGAAGAAGAGCACGAAGAAGGAGATGCCGAGCGTGATACGCGTGCTCTGGCCGACAGGTTCGAGAGGACGAGGCATTAAGAAGTTGCTTCCGGACAGCAAGGATGAGCGGTCGAGCGGTAGCTCAAGGAGAGCTACCGCCGTGAGGGTGCGTTACTGGATGAAGCTCGTATCCGCGAGAGCTTCCATATCCGGCTTCTGCTTGATGACGCCGGTTTCGAGCAGCAGGTCGGCGGCTTCCGCCGAGAAGGTCTTGAACTCGCCCGCGAAGAATTTCTTGTTCGCTTCGCGGTCCTGCCAGCGCAGGAACTGGGCCGACTTGCCGAAGGCCTCGCCGGTCTGCTTCACGTCTGCGCCCATGATCTCGTAGGCTTTCGCCTGATCCTTGGCGATCATGTCGAGCGCATCGAAATAGCTGTCCGCCAGAGCCTTCGCGGCCTTCGGGTTTTCGGCCAGGAATTTCGGCGTGCAGCCGAAGGTGTCCATCACGGCCGGATAATCGAGCGTGGTGGCGATGATCTTGCCGGATTGCGGCGCCGCGCGCACCGAGGAGAGATAGGGCTCGTAGGTCATGGCCACATCGTTCTGACCGGCAATGAAGGCCTGGGCAGCGGGGCCCGGCTCCATGTTGACCACCGTCACGTCCTTCACGGAAAGGCCGTTCTTCTTCAGCATCCACGACAGCACGAAATAGGGAGACGTGCCGGGCGCGGAGGCCGCGACCGTCTTGCCCTTGATATCCTTGATGGAGGCGACGTCGTTTCGCACCGCCATGCCGTCCGCGCCATAGCTCTTGTCGAGCTGGAAGATCTGCTTGGTCGGCACGCCGTTGGCGTTCCACACGATCCAGGTTTCGACGGTCGTGGCTGCGCATTGAATGTCGCCGGACTGAATCGCAAGATGGCGGCTGGCCTGGGGAACCTTCTTGATCGTGACGTCGAGGCCGTTCTTCTTGAAGATGCCGGCTTCCTTGGCGAGCGTGAGGGGCGCGAAGCCCGTCCAGCCCGAAATGCCGATCGTCACCTTCGTCTCCTGCGCCGCGGCCGGTCCTATCGCCAGCGCCAACACGGCCAGTCCACCCAATACCACCTTCATAGCAGCCTCCGTTGCTTTCATATCCTCTGGCCCGTTCTGTCGACTGCATCCCTCGAGGGGTTTTGATCCTGTTGCGTCGAAGGTTTTCCCGAGCGCGCGAATGGCAACATGCCGTAACGACAATGTCAAATGTATAGACATTTCGTCCTGCCACTGTTTTAGGCACGCCCCGCCGAAATTGGGCGCTATGCCGGATCGGGTTCGATCTCCACGAGGATGGCGCGGCCGGAGCCGGATATCTGCAGGAGTTCCTGCGTCGGTTCCAGCATGAGGATGTCGAGGGGCTGAAGCGAGTGGAGCGTCGAATGGAGCGTCACGTCGAAGGAGCCGTCGAGAGCCACGAGGGCTGCCGCCACTGTGTCTTCCGACAACAGCGCGACGCCGAATTCCACGAACCGGGCCCGATGCCGGAAATGTCCACGCCGCGTCATGACGTTCAGATCGCGGATCGGGCCGGAGAGAAGGCGCCCGGTGGTGATGTCGTCGCCGGAGAAGGAGAGCTTGGGAGAGGCGCGATCCAGCGGATAGGCGATGCCCTCCACATCGAGTTCGATGCCGTTCCCTTCGACCAGGATCAACGTGCGGTCGATGCCGGGGAACAGGGAGAACGGCCCATCGGAAGCGACATCGGCCATGCTGATGCGCCAGCCGAAGGTCTCGAAGCCCGAACCTTCCGGAAAGGCGGCGACCTCCGCCGTGGTGCCGCCGCCATTTTTCCAGGGAACGCGAACGAGATCGCGGCTTCGGATGACGTGCTCCGTCATCACCGCAGGCTCGGCAGGTTGAGTCCATGCTCGTGGGCGCAGTCGATGGCGATGTCGTAGCCCGCATCCGCGTGGCGCATCACGCCAGTGGCGGGATCGTTCCAGAGCACACGCTCGATGCGCTTGGCTGCTTCCGGCGTGCCGTCGCAGACGATGACCATGCCGGAATGCTGCGAGAAGCCCATGCCCACGCCGCCGCCATGATGCAGCGAAACCCATGTCGCGCCGGAGGCGCAATTGAGGAGGGCATTGAGCAGCGGCCAATCGGATACCGCATCCGAGCCGTCCTTCATGGCTTCCGTCTCGCGGTTCGGGCTGGCGACCGAGCCGGAATCGAGATGATCGCGGCCGATCACGATGGGCGCCTTCAGTTCGCCCTTCGCCACCATCTCGTTGAAGGCGAGGCCGAGGCGATGACGATCGCCCAAGCCCACCCAGCAGATGCGCGCGGGAAGGCCCTGGAACTTGATGCGCTCCTTCGCCATGTCGAGCCAGTTGTGAAGATGCTTGTTGTCGGGCAGCAGCTCCTTCACCTTGGCGTCGGTCTTGTAGATGTCTTCCGGATCGCCGGAGAGAGCGGCCCAGCGGAAGGGGCCGATGCCGCGGCAGAAGAGCGGGCGGATATAGGCCGGAACGAAGCCGGGGAAGTCGAAGGCATTCTCGACGCCTTCCTCCTTCGCCATCTGGCGGATGTTGTTGCCGTAATCGAGAGTGGGAACACCGGCCTTGTAGAAATCGAGCATGGCGCGCACGTGCTCGGCCATGGATTCCTTCGCCGCGTGCTCCACCGCCTTCGGGTCGGTTTCGCGCTTGGCTTCCCATTCCGCCAAAGTCCAGCCTTTCGGCAGATAGCCGTTGATCGGATCATGCGCGGAGGTCTGGTCCGTCACCGCATCGGGGCGGATGCCGCGCCGGTAGATTTCGGGGAAGATTTCGGCGGCGTTGCCGAGGAGGCCGACCGAGACCGGCTTCTTGTCGCGGCAGGATTGCTCGATGATCGCCATGGCTTCATCGAGCGTATCGGCGCGCCGGTCGAGATAGCCTGTGCGCAGGCGCATTTCGATGCGGCTCGGCTGGCATTCGACGGCAAGGCAGGAGGCTCCCGCCATGGTCGCCGCGAGCGGCTGCGCACCGCCCATGCCTCCGAGACCGCCGGTGAGAATCCAGCGGCCCGAGAGGTCGCCGTTATAATGCTGGCGGCCCACCTCCACGAAGGTCTCGTAGGTGCCCTGCACGATGCCCTGGGTGCCGATATAGATCCAGGAACCGGCCGTCATCTGGCCGTACATCATGAGGCCCTTGCGGTCGAGTTCGTGGAACTTGTCCCAATTGGCCCAATGCGGCACGAGGTTGGAATTGGCGATCAGAACGCGCGGCGCATCCGCATGAGTGCGGAACACGCCGACCGGCTTACCGGATTGAACAAGCAGCGTCTCATCCGATTCCAGATCCTTCAGCGCCGCGACGATGCGGTCGAAGCTGTCCCAATCGCGCGCCGCGCGGCCGATGCCGCCATAGACGACGAGCTCGCCGGGCTTTTCGGCGACGTTGGGATCGAGATTGTTCATCAGCATGCGCAGGGGCGCTTCCGTCAGCCAGCTCTTGGCCGACAGCTCGGTACCGGGGGCGGCGCGGATCACGCGGGCATTGTCGATGCGGGTCATGAACATATCCTCGGTTCAGGCTTTTGAATGGGCGAAGGTGAGACAGGCTTTGAGAATTTGCGTGAGAACATCGCGCATGGGCGCGGCGTAGTTCTCATCATAGGGCGTCGGCCATTGATCCTCGCCGACGGGACCGAGCGCCTCGTTCATGTAGCCGCGGCAGGCAAGCTCCATCTGAACCGCGTGTACGCCCTTGTCGGGCTGGCCGAGGCTGCGGGTGATATAGCCGCCCTTGAAGCGGCCATTGACCACGTGGCTGAAGCCGCTGCCGGTGCAGAGCGTCTCGATGGCGGCGCTGAGTTCCGGCGCGCAGGTCGTGCCGCCGTTGGTGCCGATATTGAAATGGGGCAGGGTGCCTTCGAAGAGGCGCGGAATGACCGAGCGGATGGAGTGGCAATCATAGACGACCACGTGAGGATGCTTTGCGCGCAGACGCTCGATCTCTGCCCTCAACGCCGCGTGATAAGGATCGAAGAAGCGCGCGCGGCGCTCGCTGACGGCTTCCGCATCCGGCTCCGCTCCTTGCTCGTAGAGCGGTTCGCCGTCGAAGGTCGTGGTAGGGCAAAGTTCCGTCGTGGCTTGGCCTGGATAGAGCGAAACGCCGCTCGGGTCGCGGTTCACGTCGATCACGGTGCGCGAGATCGACGTGCGGATCACGGTTGCGCCTAGGTCGGTGGCGAAACCATAGAGGCGTTCGATCCACCAATCTGCATCCTTGCGCGCAAGCCAGGGCGACATGAGGCCTTTGGCATAAGGCTCAGGGATATCGGTGCCGGTATGCGGCAGGCTTACCACGAGCGGGGTGCCGCCGCGTGTGACCGAAAGCCATGAAGCGGTCTGATCGTTCATGCCCGCACCTCATCCGTCACCAGAGGAAGCACGTCGCCGCCGGCGGCTTCCGCTAGCGCGCCGGATGCAACGAGACCGGTCGCTATTTCCATATCGGGCGCCATGTGCCGGTCGTTATCGAGAAGGGCAACCTTCGAGCGCAGGAGGGCGCGAGCACGCTCCAGGCGCTCGCTCGAATGCATGGGCGCATGGAAGTCACAGCCCTGCGCGGCGGCCAGAAGCTCGATGCCGATCACGTTGGCGGCATTGGCCGCCATGGGCAGAAGCCTGCGCGCGCCGTGGGTTGCCATGGACACGTGGTCTTCCTGATTGGCGGAGGTGGGGATGGAATCGACGCTTGCCGGATAAGCGCGCTGCTTGTTCTCGGACACGAGGGCGGCCGCCGTCACCTGCGGGATCATGAAGCCGGAATTGAGGCCCGGTTTCGGTGTCAGGAACGCAGGCAGTCCCGAGAGGCTCGGGTCCACCAGCATGGCGATGCGGCGTTCCGCGAGCGAGCCGATCTCGCACAGGGCCATGGCGATCATGTCGGCTGCGAAAGCCACCGGCTCCGCATGGAAGTTGCCGCCGGAAATCACCTCGCCCGTATCGGAGAACACTAGCGGGTTGTCGGACACGCCGTTGGCTTCCGTGCCGAGCGTCTCGCCGGCCTGGCGCAGCAGGTCGAGCACCGCGCCCATCACCTGAGGCTGGCAACGCAGGCAATAGGGGTCCTGCACGCGGTCGTCATTGGTGAGATGCGAGGCGCGGATGGCGCTGCCCTGCATCAGGCTGCGGAGCGACGCGGCGACCTCGATCTGCCCGCGATGGCGGCGCAGCATCTGGATGCGCGCATCGAACGGGCCATCGGAGCCCTTCGCCGCATCGGTCGCAAGAGCGCCCGTGACGAGCGCGGCCTGGAATACGCGCTCGGCTTCGAACAACCCGGCGAGGGCGAGCGCTGTCGATACCTGCGTGCCATTGAGCAGGGCGAGCCCTTCCTTCGGCCCCAGCTCAAGCGGCGCAAGACCGGCGCGAGCAAGTGCGGCTTCCGCAGGCATTCGCGTCCCATCGACGAAGAACTCGCCGACGCCCATGAGCGCCGCCGTCATGTGCGAGAGCGGCGCGAGATCGCCCGAAGCGCCGACCGATCCCTGACCGGGAATGACGGGAACGAGGCCCGCTTTCAGGCATGCCGTCAGATGCTCGATCGTGGACCAGCGCACGCCCGACGCGCCCTGCGCGAGGCTCGCGAGCTTCAGCGCCATCACCAGACGCACGACCGAAACGGGAAGCGGCTCACCGACACCGGCGGCGTGGGACAGCACGATATTGCGCTGGAGCGTCGCCAGATCGGCGGTGCCGATGCGCACGCTCGCCAGTTTCCCGAAACCCGTATTGATGCCGTAGACCGGCTCGCCTTTCGCGACGATGGCCTCAATGGTCTTTGCGCCGGCTTCGATGCGCGGGCGGCAGTTTGGGTCGAGTTCGACCTCGGCGCCGCGATAGACATGGCGCCAGTCGCCGAGAGACACCGAGCCGGGAATGAGCGTAAGAATCTTGGTCACTGGCCTCTCCAAATGCGGGTATGAAGGGGGTTGAAGCCGATGCGGTAAACGAGTTCCGCGGGCCGCTCGATGTCCCAGATCGCGAGGTCGCAGAACTTGCCGGGCTCCAGCGTTCCGATCTCGTCGAGCTTGCCGAGGGCGCGGGCCGCCTCGCGCGTCACACCGGCGATGCATTCCTCCACCGTCAGGCGGAACAGGGTCGCGCCCATGTTCATCGTGAGCAGGAGCGACGTCAGCGGCGAGGTGCCGGGATTGCAATCGGTCGCAAGCGCCATGCGGGTTCCGGCCTTGCGAAAAGCGGCAATCGGCGGAACCTGCGTTTCGCGCAGCATATAGAATGCGCCCGGCAGCAGCACGGCCACCGTCCCGGCCTTCGCCATGGCGGCGGCGCCTTCTTCGTCCGTGTATTCCAGATGATCGGCGGACAGGGCTCCGTAATCGGCGGCGAGCTTCGCTCCGTGCAGGTTCGACAGCTGGTCGGCGTGGAGCTTGATCTTCAATCCCAGTGTCTTGGCGGCATCGAAGACGCGGGCGGTTTGCTCCGGCGAGAAGGCAATGCCCTCGCAGAAGGCATCGACCGCATCCGCCAAGCCTTCGCGGGCCAGCGCCGGAAGCATCTGGCTGCAGACTTTCTCGATGAAAGCATCCTTGTCGCCATCCGCCTCCGGCGGCAGGGCATGCGCGCCGAGGAAGGTGGTGGTGACGGAGATGGGACGCACATCCGACAGGCGGCGCGCGGCGCGCAAGGACCGGGTCTCGGTCTCGAGATCGAGGCCGTAGCCGGACTTGATTTCGATGGTGGTGCAGCCTTCGCCGATAAGGTGGTCGAGGCGGGGCAGGGCGCTTGCCACGAGTTCGTCCTCGCTCGCCGCGCGCGTCGCCTTCACGGTGGACAGGATGCCGCCGCCCGCACGGGCGATCTCTTCGTAGCTTGCCCCTTTCAGGCGCAGCTCGAATTCATGGGCGCGATCGCCGCCATAGACGAGGTGCGTGTGGCAATCGACCAAGCCGGGAGTGATCCAGCGCCTATCGCAGTCGATCCGCTCGGCAGCATCCCATCCGCCGGGAAGCTCGCGCATCGGTCCCGCGAAGGCGATCCGGCCATCCTTGGAGGCTATGGCCCCGTTCTCCACGATTCCAAGATCGTTTCCGCTCAGCGTCACGAGGCGAGCGTTCAGCCAAACCCGATCGAAGCGCATGTTTCTGCTCCGGTGTGCCTGCGATAATGTCTATACATAATCGCGAATAATCGGTATTGTCTAGACGTATTCGATTGGCTCAGATGGTCGGGCGGCGGCGTGGCTTTTTGGCGACCGCCGCTCCTCAGCAAAGGTGGCGGCGATGCAAAGGCTCGTTCTTGATCAGGCCCTTCTTCCCGATGGATGGGCCAGGAATGTCGGGCTCGATATCGAGGACGGGACGATTGTCTCCGTGCAGCCGCACGCTGCCATGGAAGGGCGCGAACGCATCGCGGGCATCGCGCTGCCCGGACTTCCCAATCTCCACAGCCACACCTTCCAGCGCGGCATGGCAGGGCTTGCCGAAACCCGCGGGCCGGAGGGCGACAGCTTCTGGACATGGCGGCAGGTGATGTACCGTTTTCTCGGCTCGCTTACGCCGGACGACGTGGAAGCCATCGCCGCTTTCGCCATGATGGAGATGCTCGAAGGGGGCTTCACCGCGCTGGCCGAGTTCCACTACCTGCACCACGATGCGCAAGGGCGGCCCTATGCCGATATCGCAGAACTCTCCGGGCGCATCGCTGCGGCCGCGCATGAAACCGGCATGGGCCTGACCCTGCTGCCGGTTTTCTATGCGCAAGGCGGGTTCGGCGGTGCCGCGCCGACGGAAGGGCAGCGGCGATTCATCAACGATGCGGAAAGCTATTCCCGCCTTCTCGAAGGCGCGCGCAAGGCCGTGGCAGGGCTCGACGATGCCGTCGTGGGTATCGCGCCGCACAGCCTGCGGGCCGTCACGCCCGAGAGCCTGAGCGAGGTTCTGGCCATGGGCGCTGAGGGGCCCATCCACATTCACATCGCCGAGCAGGTGAAGGAGGTGGAGGATTGCCTGGCATGGTCCGGCCAGCGTCCGGTGGCGTGGCTGCTCGATCATGCGCCTGTCGATGAGCGTTGGTGCCTGATCCATGCGACGCATCTCGATTACCATGAGATCAAAGGCATGGCGGATAGCGGGGCGGTGGCGGGCCTGTGCCCGATCACCGAGGCCAATCTCGGCGACGGTATTTTCGAAGGCGTGGATTATCTCGCGGCGGGAGGACGGTTCGGCGTCGGGTCGGATTCGAACATCGAGATATCGGCTTCCGGCGAGCTCAAGCAATTCGAATACAGCCAGCGCCTCAAGCACCGCGCCCGCAACGTTTTAGCGGCGGGCGAGGGGGATTCGACCGGACGCAGCCTTTACGGGAAGGCGCTGGCCGGAGGCGCCCAGGCGCTCCAGCGGCGCATCGGGGCCCTGGCTCCGGGGCACAGGGCCGATATCGTGGCCCTCAAGGCCGATCACCCGGATCTCGCAGCACTCTCGGGAGATCGCTGGATCGATGCGTATCTCTTCGTGACAGGGAATTCCGCCATCGACACGGTGATGATTGCGGGCAGGCCCGTGGTAAGAGAGGGTCGGCACGTCCAGCGCGATGCTATCGCGGCACGCTACATGCGCGCCATGGCCAACATCCTGTCATGAGGGAAGCATCGTCCGGCATGAAACACCTGTACCAGCGCATCCGCGACGATATCGAAGCCAAGATCATGTCCGGCGAGTGGTCTCCCGGGCACCGCATTCCCTTCGAGCACGAGCTCATGGCGGAATACGATTGCTCGCGCATGACCGTGAACAAGGTGCTCTCGACGCTTGCGGCCAACGGGCTCATCACGCGACGCCGCCGGGCGGGCTCGGTAGTGGCGGAGCCGAGCACGCGGCAAGCCGTTCTCGATATCCAGGATTTCGCCCTCGAGGCGGCACGCACCGGCAGCGCCTATCAATTCAAGGTTCTGCACCGGTCCGTCGATCCCATCGATACCGCCGCCGCGCACCGCATCGGGCTTCCATCCGGCACGGAAATGCTCTGCGTCTCGACGCTTCACATCATGGACGGCTTGCCCCAGGCATTCGAGGAGCGGCTGATCAGCCTTCTCACCGTTCCCGAGGCCGACAAGGAAGCCTTCAAGGATTCACCGCCCGGCACATGGCTTTTGCGGCGCGTGCCGTGGACGGATGCGGAGCATATCGTCCGCGCCGTCAATGCCGACAGCACGATGGCAAAGCGCCTTCAGATCAGGACAGGGGCCGCCTGCCTCGTTCTCGAACGGCGAACCTGGCAGGCCGGGGCCTTCGTGACGGAAGCGCGGATCACCTATCCCGGCGAACGACATCACCTGATGGGGCGCTTTTCCCCATCCGTGAAGGGAAGCTCAGCCGTTCAGTGACGATCGCGGTTCAAAATCCGACGACGATACGATCACGCCCCTGCCTTTTGGCTTGGTAGAGGGCGGCATCCGCCTGACCGATCAGAGCCTCCGGACACTCGGCGCTATCGAGAGAGGCGGTGGCCAGGCCGATGCTGGCCGTCACACGTCCGTCGATGCCATGGGAGTGTGGAATGCGTGCCGTTTCAAGGGAGGCCCTGACCATCTCGCCGATGAGTATAGCGCTGGCACTATCCGTGTCCGGAAGGATTATCGCGAACTCTTCGCCGCCGTATCGCGCGGCCAGGCCGTCCGATCGGGACGCAGCTTCCGACAGAATCCGCGCAACTCGCCGAAGCGCCTCATCGCCTGCTTGGTGCCCCGCCTGATCGTTGAGAGACTTGAAATGATCAATGTCGAACATCAGCAGAGACAGCGGCTGTCGTGTGCGCTGAAACCGCCGCCATGCTTGATCGAAAGCGGTGTCAAAAGCGCGGCGATTGGCGAGGTTCGTCAATCCATCCCGCTCGGCTGCGCGCTCCAGTTCCCGGTTGCGACGCCATAATTCGAGTTCATCCATCGCGATCGCACCAAGGTCCTCCAAGGGCAATCGATCGAAACTGTCCGCAGGTTGTGCCTCGCGCTTCAGGACGCATAGCGAACCTACAGCAGTTCCGGCTTCCGTCAGAAGCGGTATGCCAGCATAGAAATGAAACGGGAGAAGGGGGACGACGGGGTGTCCCTTGAGCCTCGGGTCCGTCTTCAGATCGCCCACGACGAGAGGCGCCCCGGATGAAATCACGATCTGACAAACGGACCGATCCCGCTCAATCCAAGGGGCAATACCGTCTCCATGAATAGATTTCATCCATTGATAGCGGTTGTCGACGAAGCTCAAGAAGGCCGCGTCAGCTTTATAGAAGCGAGCCGCCAATCGGGTAATTCGATCAAATCGCTCGTCACGGGACGTATCGAGGATTCCGCAGGAATATAGAAAATCGAGCCGCTCGACTTCATTCGACGGCGGCTTAGGCACGACAAACACGTTGGGCGTCCAGTCCGGCAACAGAGATATGGGATTCCCGCCAACCTTAACGGCTTTGTCCGGGTGTTCAAAGGGAACGTACGATTTCCATCGGAAAGCTGAATGCTGAAAGAAGCCGCGTCCGCTAATTGATAATATTACATATTTCCATTGCTCAGACCTCTTGCTCTGAGCGTTGACGAAGCAAGGCGGGTTGCCCACATATACTCCAAAATGGAGTATTCCATATTGGACACGAAAACACTTTGCCTGGCAGTCCTGTCCATGGGCGACGCATCCGGCTACGAGATCAGGAAACGGGTCGAGGAGGTCTTCTCGCGCTTCATGGATGTAGCGCCGAGCGGGATCTATGCTGCCCTCAAGCTCCTCGACCAGGAGGGGCTCGTCTCGGCCAGAATCGTTCCTCAGAAGGGGCGGCCCAACAAGACCGTTTATACGCTGCTCGCACCAGGGCGCGAGGCGCTGGCCAACTCGCTGAGGGCCTCGGAGGGGCGGCATAAGATCCGCTCCGAGCTGGTTACGCTTCTGATGTTCGCCGATCTGTTGCCCCCTGAGAAGTTGCAGGAGGTGCTCGCCAACCGGATGGCGGAGCTGAAACAGGTCCGGCTGGAGATGGAGGCATCGTCCGGCGCGAGCCGTCCCGGGCACCGGTTCCTGGTGCGGATGGGGATGACCCTGGTCAATGCCGAGCTTGCTTTCCTCAGCGAGAACGTTCCCGGCTTCATGAACGAGCTGGCCGGGATCAAAGACACGCGAAACGAACAAAAGGCCGGCGATCTCGTCGGATCGGATCTGCCATAGGGGCAATGCCGTGAAGAAAAAAGTGACTGTTGCGCTTGCCGCCATCGGCATCGCTGCCTTCGGAATTGGAGGCGCACGCTATCTGAAGAACGATACGGCCCAGGCTGTGATCCAGCCGAGCGCTCCTGCGGTGACGGAACTCGCCCGCAGTGAAACCTTCGCCGTGCGCAAGACTGATCTACGCTTCACCGTGCCGCTCGCGGGCACCCTGCGCCCCGTCAATCAGACGACGCTCAAATCCCAGGTCGCCGCGCAGGTTGCCGAGGTTCTGGTGCAGGAAGGGCAGCCCGTGAAGAAGGGCGACGTTCTCGTGCGCCTGAGCACCGAGGATCTGACCTCGCGGCTCAATGAGCGCGTGGCCAATCTCGAATCCGCCAAGGCGCAGCTCGCGCTGGCGGAGAAGAACCGGCAGATGAAGCTCAGCCTGCAGGATAAGGGATATGCCGCCCAGGCCTCCGTCAACGAGGTGGAAAGCGCCTACCGGGCGGCGCAGGCCACGGTGCGCGCGCAGGAGGCGCAGGTCGAACAGGCACGCAAGGCCCTGGAGGACGCCGTCGTGAGGGCGCCGATCGACGGCTTCATCTCCGAGCGCGCCATCAATCCAGGCGACAAGGCCGCGGTGGACGGCAAGCTGCTCGTCCTCATCGATTTGTCCGAACTCGAGATCGAGGCTCCGGTGCCGACGAATGAGATCGGCCTCGTGTCAGTCGGCCAGAAGGCGCTGTTCCGTGTGCCGGGGCTCGAGGGGCGCGAGTTCACGGGCCATGTCGAGCGCATCAATCCGACCGCCAAGACAGGCTCGCGGTCGATCCCGGTCTATATCCGGGTCGAGAACGATGACCAGATCCTTCGCGGCGGCATGTTCGCCTCGGGCGATATCGTCGTGCGCGAGGTGCAGGACGTTGTCGCGGTGCCGCCCGAGGCGGTGCGTGGCGACCAGACCCACCGATACGTGCTCAAGCTCGACGGCGACAAGATCGCGCGCCAACCGGTCGAAGTGTCGAAGGACGCGACGGCCAGTCTCGTCGCCGTCGCATCGGGTCTGCGCGAAGGCGACACCATCGTGAGCGCCCCCTCCATCATTCTTGAGCCGGGCACTCCGGTTCGCATCGGGGACAGATAAATGTTCCTTACACGCATCAGCATCAACAACCCGGTTTTCGCCACCATGATGATGGTGGCGATCCTCGTGGTCGGGCTGTTCTCCTATCAGCGCCTCGGCGTTGACCAGTTCCCCGATGTGGATATCCCGACCGTCGTCGTGACGGCGGCCTATCCCGGCGCGTCGCCCGAAGCGGTGGAGAGCGACGTCACGCGCAAGATCGAGGATGCCATCAATACGATTGCAGGCCTCGACACGCTCACCTCGCGCTCCGTCGAGGGGCGCTCCATCGTGATCGCGCAATTCACCCTCGATACGCCTGCCGCCGTCGCCGTGCAGGACGTGCGCGAGAAAGTGGCGGGCATTCGCGGCCAGCTGCGGGACGAGGTGGACGATCCGACCGTCACGCGCTTCGATCCCGACAGCGCGCCCATCGTGTCGATTGCCGTGGAATCCTCCGTGCGCTCCCTGCGCGAGTTGACCACGCTTGCCGACGAGGTGCTGCTCAAGCGCATCCAGACCGTGCGCGGCGTGGGCAGCGCCACCATCGTGGGTGGTGTGAAGCGGCAGGTCGAGGTGCGACTGAAGCCCGACCGCATGCAGGCCCTCGCCATCGGCGTGGACCAGGTGGTGGCAACGATCCGCTCCGAGAACCAAGACCTGCCTGCCGGTAACGTGACCCGTGGGCGCGAGGATAAGGTCGTTCAGATCGAGGGCACCGTGAAGGAGCCGCGTGAGATTGGCAACTTCATCGTGGCCCAGCGCGGCGGCTCGCCGGTGCGTCTGTCGGAAGTGGCCGACGTCATCGACGGTCAGGAGGAGAAGACGAACCTTGCCCTGTTCAACGGCAGGCCGGCGCTCGCTGTCGATGTGGTGAAGGTGCAGGGCGCCAACACCATCGAGGTGGCCGACGGCGTGTTCCGGGCCGTGGAGGAGCTCAAGAAGTCGCTGCCGTCCGATGTCGGGCTGTCCGTGGTGAGGGATTCCTCGAAGGGCATCCGCAGCTCGGTGAACAATGTGCAGAGCACGATGTTTGAAGGCGCGATCCTGACGGTCGCCATCGTGTTCCTGTTCCTGCATTCGTGGCGGTCCACGGTCATCACCGGCCTGACGCTGCCGATTTCGGTCATCGGCACCTTCGCGGCGCTCGCCTTCATGGGGTTCACCCTGAACAGCATGACCCTGATGGCCCTCTCGCTGGCCATCGGCATTCTGATCGACGACGCCATCGTGGTGCGCGAGAACATCGCCCGTCATCTCGAAATGGGGGCGGGCCACTTCGAAGCGGCCCTCAAGGGCACGCAGGAAATCGGCCTTGCGGTCGTGGCGACGACGCTCGCCATCGTGGCGGTGTTCGCGCCGGTCGCCTTCATGGGCGGCATCATCGGCAAGTTCTTCTACCAGTTCGGCATCACCGTCTCCGTGGCGGTGCTGATCTCGCTCTTCGTCTCGTTCACGCTCGATCCCATGTTGTCGAGCGTGTGGCACGACCCGTCCATCGGACGGAAGCCGCGTGGTGTGATCGGCTGGATGGCGCGCCTTTCCGACGGTCTGACGGAGGGCATTCTGGCTGTATATCGCCCCCTCATGCGCTTCAGCCTGCGGCGGCGCTGGGTGGTGATGGTCGCTGCCCTCGGGATCTTCATGGGCAGCTTCGCCCTCGTGCCGATGATCGGCGTCGAGTTCGTGCCGACCGCCGATATGGGCGAGATGACCGTGAAGGTCACCGCTCCCGTGGGCTCCTCGCTCAGCTACACCGAGACGAAGGCCCGCCAGGCGGAGGCCGCGATCAAGGAATTTCCGGAGGTGGATTTCACCTATGCCGCCATCAATAGCGGGCAGGCCGCCGGCAAGAACGAGGCGAGCATCGCGATCACGCTCAAGCCCATTCATGAGCGGAAGCGCTCTGCGACCGAACTGGTGGATCTGATGCGCGCGCGTCTCAAGGCGATCCCGGGCATCGATCTGGCGGTGAGCCTGCCGGGCGTCGGCGACGGGAAGCCGGTGCAGGTCTCGATCCAGGGCCCTAACCTGGATGAACTCGCTCGGATCGCAAGGGAAACCGCCGCCATCATGGCGAAGGTGCCCGGCGTGGTCGATATGGAGTCGAGCCTGAAGGCCGCCCGTCCGACCATCGCGGTCAGCATCGACCGGGAATTGGCGAGCGATCTCGGCGTGAGCCTGCAGCAGGTATCGGAGACGTTGAGGCCTCTGCTGTCCGGTGAGGATGCCAGCAGTTTCCGCGCGCCCAACGGCGAGAATTACGACGTCAACGTGCGTCTGCCCGAGACGGGGCGCGAGTCGCGCGAAGACCTGTCGCGCCTTTATCTCACCAGCAAGTTGACCAACGAGGACGGCACTCCGCGCATGGTCGCCCTGCGCGAGGTCGCAAGGCTCGTGCCCGGCGTCGGGCCGTCCCAGATCAACCGGCGTGATCTTGCCCGTGAAGTGCAGATCACGGCCAATGTCAGCGGACGGGCCGCGGGCGACGTCACTCGCGAGATCGGGGCTGCGCTCAAGGAGGTGAAGCTGCCTGCCGGTTACCAGTTCGTCTCCGGCGGTTCGGCGAAGAACATCGCGGAGACGTCGGGTTATGCAGGCTCGGCGCTGCTTCTGGCGGTGATCTTCATCTACATCATCCTGGCATCGCAGTTCGGAAGCTTCCTTCAGCCACTTGCGATCATGGCCTCGCTGCCCCTGTCGCTGGTCGGCGTGTTCCTCGGCCTGCTGGCCTGGGGATCGACGCTCAACATGATGTCCGCCATCGGCTTCATCATGCTGATGGGCCTCGTGGTGAAGAACGCGATCCTGCTGGTCGATTTCGTCAATCAGGCCCGCAAGGGCGGCATGGAGCGCTCCGCCGCGATCATGCAGGCGGCGGAAGTCAGGCTGCGCCCCATCCTGATGACCACGCTGGCGATGATCTTCGGCATGATCCCGATGGCGCTGGGCCTGGGAGAAGGCGGATCGCAGCGCGCCGGCATGGCTCATGCGGTGATCGGCGGGCTGATCAGCTCCACCATCCTCACGCTGGTGGTGGTGCCAGTCGCGCTCACCTTGCTCGAGGACCTAGCGCGCAAGCTCGGTTTCGGGCGCAAGGCCGACAAGGCCGAGCCCGCCCCGATGCTGCAGGCGGCCGAGTAGCCGGTCGCTCCCTGATCCGGGACAGCCATCCAAGAGAAGGCGCGCGAGAGTGCGCCTTTTTCTATTGGAGCACCCTATTGCGGATACGCTTTCGGGAAGGCGGAACTTCCGCTGGCGCTCTTGTCGCGATCAGGGCTGTTGCTTCTCAGGAGTCTTCTCCCACCTTTGCGTTTCTTCTTCACAGGCATCTTATGAGGCATAATGCCGAACCTGTTCATGGTTCGGGGGACCCATGACGGGTGCGGGTTTCGGCGTCACTCCGTTCGCGCTCAACAGTTTGATCGCCTTTTGCGGCACGCTCGCCATCCTCGTTGCTTTCGCGTCGTGCGCCGGAGAGGTAGCCCGAAGGAAGAACGGGCCTCCAGTATTCTTTCGTGAAGCCGCTACGTCCTCGCCTTGAGCCTCCGGCTCGGCCGCCACTGCAGTTGCGTATGCCTATGGGATCAAAGCGATCCCAGAGAATCCTCTGATGCAATCCAGTGAAGGGAGAAGAACCATGGGGACCATCACGACGAGAGACGGCACCGAGATCTTTTACAAGGATTGGGGCTCTGGACAGCCCATCGTATTCCATCATGGCTGGCCGCTCAGCGCCGATGACTGGGACAACCAGATGATGTTCTTCCTTCAGCAGGGATACCGTGTCATCGCGCATGACCGCCGCGGCCATGGACGCTCGACGCAGACCGATCAAGGCAACGAGATGGACACCTATGCCGATGATCTCCTCCAACTCGCGAAGGCGCTGGACCTCAGGGACGCCATTCATATCGGCCATTCGACCGGAGGCGGCGAGGTTGCCCGCTATGTCGCCCGCGCCGAGCAGGGACGTGTTGCGAAGGCCGTGCTGATCGGAGCCGTGCCTCCGGTCATGGTCAAGTCGGACAGCAATCCCGGCGGCTTGCCCTTGGAGGTCTTCGACGGCTTCCGCGACGCGCTCGCGGCAAACCGCGCGCAGTTCTATATCGATGTGGCTTCCGGGCCCTTCTACGGCTTCAACCGCCCCGGTGCGAAAGTATCACAAGGCTTGATCGACAACTGGTGGCGCCAGGGCATGATGGGAGGCATCAAGGCGCATTACGATTGCATCAAGGCCTTCTCCGAAACCGACTTCACCGAGGACCTCAAGGCGATCGAGGTTCCCGTCCTGGTCATGCATGGCGACGATGATCAGATCGTCCCCTATGCGGATTCCGCGCCGCTCTCCGTCAAGCTCCTGAAGCAGGGCAGCCTCAAGGTCTATCCAGGCCTGCCTCATGGGCTGTGCGCAACGCACCCGGAGACCGTCAATCCCGATCTCCTGGCCTTCGTCAAAGGCTGATCCGCAGCTGCTCCTAAGGTTACGGCAAGATCAGCGGAAACTCCGCATGATCTTGCCGACCGTTCTGTCGCGCGATTCCAGATCGGGCAGCATGCCGGTAGGATTGCCTTCCGGCGTGCGGTCTGTCCGCTCGAAGCCAGATGCGTGCCGCGTCTCCAGAATAGGCGGGTGGACAGAAATATACCAGCCGTTGCATTTGTGTCAGAGAGCTGTCTAAATGGCCTCACGGAGAGGGTTCGTGAGCCGGCACGTCAAGCAGCGTCTCGAGGAAAGCCTGAACATGGCGACAGCGTCCGGCAGGGCGGTGGCGAGCTTCATGTTGGCCAATCTCAACGATTTGCCTTTCGAGACCTCGGCCTCCATTGCCCAGAAGATCGGTGTCAGCGAACTGACGGTCGGGCGCTTTTGCCGGTCCATCGGCTATCGCCATCTCAAGGATCTCAAAGATCATCTGCGGACGGATTTGGGCGGGAGTCCCTGGCTCCTGGGCGACCGGCTGAAGGCGTTCCAAAAACGCAGCCGCGAGGATCTCGGCGAGCTGACCCGGAGCTTCGAGCTGGAAGTCTCGGCCCTGGTCCGGGTTTACGAATATGCGCAATCGCCCGCCTTTCAGGCCGTCAGCCGGCGTCTGGCCACGGCTTCACGGGTGTTGGCCGCCGGGTTCCAGACGGAGAGGGGGATCGCCGCCTCGTTCGTCCATAACCTTCAGTACCTTCGCGACAATGTGCAGCTGCTCGATGGAGCCTCGGGCACCTTCGGCGAGGTGCTTTTAGGGGGCGATGGGCAATCGGCCCTTGTGATCTTCGAAGCCCGCCGCTACTCGCGCCAAGCCAGGCTTCTGGCCATCAAGGCGCATGAGCGGGGCATCCCGGTCACCCTGGTGACCGATCCCTATTGCGATTGGGCGGATGGCTGCACCAGCGAGGTGTTCCGCATTCCCACGGACATCAACCTGTTCTGGGAATCGACGGCGCCGATGCTCTCATTGGTGCATCTCATGCTGAACGCGGTATTCAATGAACTCGGCCCGAAGGTCGAAGAGCGGCTGAATGCCACGGCGGCGCTTTATCAGGAATTCGTCGGCTATACGGAGCACCCGTAAAGTGGACGTGAAGAGGACCGGACAGGTCGAAACAACAGAGGGTACAGGAATGTACAAGACTATTCTCGCCGCAGGCATCTGCATTCTGAGCATGGCGTCCGTGGCGTCGGCGCAGGAAAAGAAAGAACTCGTGATTGCGTCCGAGGGCGCCTATCCGCCCTTCAACTTCATGGATTCCAGCAACAAGCTGCAGGGCTTCGACATCGATATCACCAATGCTCTTTGCGAGAAGATGCAGGTGAAGTGCACCATCGTCGCCCAGGATTGGGACGGCATCATCCCTGCGCTGCTCGCCAAGAAATATGACGCCATCGTCGCTTCCATGACGATCACTGACGAGCGCAAGAAGCAGATCGACTTCACGGACCGCTATTACCGCACGCCGCTCTCCGTTGCTGTCACGAAGGACTCGCCCATCAAGGACACCTCGGTCGCTTCCATGAAGGGCAAGAGCGTGGGCGCTCAATCCTCCACCACCCAGGCGATCTATGCCGAAGACACCTACGGCAAGGGCGGCGCGGATGCGAAGCTCTACCCGACGCAGGATGAGGCCAATGCCGATCTCGCCAACGGCCGTCTCGATGCGTCGGTCGCAGACAAGTTCGTGCTGGTCGAGTGGCTGAAGAATGCGGGCAAGGATTGCTGCAAGCTTCTCGGCGACATCGAAGGCACCATGTCCGAGGCAGGCATTGCCGTCCGCAAGGAGGACAAGGAGCTGAAGGAGAAGCTGAACAAGGCGATCAAGGATATCGTCGCCGACGGCACCTACAAGAAGATCCAGGACAAGTACTTCGCGTTCGACATCTACTAAGATTGAAACTGTCTTCATCCGGAGGAGCCTGCGTCAGCAGGCGTCTCGAAGGAGGCTCCAGAAACACTGGAAACGCCTCGCCCTTCGAGACGGATTGCTGGCGCAATCCTCCTCAGGGTGAGGCTCTGGGCGACGGGTCGGTCCTTTGCAGGAAATCCTTTCACTTCTTTCCTTCTCCGATGGAGGCTGGGGCAGCGCGCTCGCGGCGGGCACGCTCGTCACTTTGAGTCTTGCGCTCGCCACGCTTCCCGTCGGCATTTGCCTCGGCCTCGTCGTCGCGCTGATGGCGCGCTCGGGCAGCCCGCGCCTGAGAGCCGTGGCTACTGTCTTCACCACGATCTTTCGCGGCCTTCCCGAGTTGCTGACCCTTCTCATCGTCTATTACGGCGGTCAGATCCTCATTCAGCGCATCATGGCTGCGATGGGCTATGGCGGGTCGATCCAGATCAACGCTTTCCTGGCCGGTGTGATCGCCTTCGGTTTGGTCCTCGCGGCCTTCTCCAGCGAAGTCTGGGTTGGAGCGCTCAACACGATTGCGAGAGGACAATACGAGGCGGCGAGTGCGCTCGGGCTCAACAGGTGGCTCTCGTTCCGGCTGGTCGTCTTTCCGCAGCTCATGCGCGCGGCTCTGCCGGGCCTGTCCAACAACTGGCTGACGCTGCTGAAGGATACATCGCTGATCTCGACCATCTCCTTGGTCGACATCATGCGCCAGACGAACCTCGCCGTCGGCGCTACGAAGCAGCCGATGGTGTTCTATCTCACAGCCTGCTTCCTCTATCTGGTCCTTTCCGCAGGATCGGGCCTTGTCTTCTCGTTCCTGGAACGCCGCGCCAATCGCGGCCATGTGAGGGGCTAGAGCGATGCTGCGCGATCTCCTC
The DNA here is from genome assembly GCA_023450615.1 of Pseudomonadota bacterium. GTDB lineage: Bacteria > Pseudomonadota > Alphaproteobacteria > Rhizobiales > Beijerinckiaceae > Microvirga. The sequence continues at coordinate 42,843 of JAEXGT010000034.1, forward strand.
GGCCTCGTGATCGACCTCGATCTCCTCGACCGGTACGGCTGGCGCTTCCTCGACGGTGTCGTCGTGACCGCGCAGCTGGTGGCGATTTCCTTCACCCTCGGCGGCGTTCTCGGGTTGCTGTTGGGACTCGCACGTCTGTCCAAGAACCGTGCCCTGCGCTGGTTCGCATCCGCCTATATCTATTTCTTCCGAGGCTCGCCGCTTCTGGCGCAGCTCTTCCTGCTCTATTACGGGCTCGGCTCGCTACGGCCCTTCTGGACCGATCTCGGCCTCTGGTGGTTCTTCCGCGAGGCTTGGTACTGCGCTCTGCTTGCCTTCACGCTCAACACGGCGGCCTATCAGGCCGAGATCTTCCGCGGTGGCATCCAGGCGGTGCCGAGAGGGCAGCGCGAAGCCGCGGCGGCCTTGGGGATGCACGAGGCCGTCACCTTCTTCAAGGTCATCCTGCCCCAGGCCATGATCGTCGCCCTGCGGCCGCTCGGAAACGAGCTCATCCTCATGGTCAAGGCCAGCGCCATCGCATCGCTTGTGACGATCTACGATCTCATGGGCGTAACGAAGCTCGCCTTTTCGCGCTCCTATAATTTCGAGCTCTATCTGTGGGCGGCGGTGCTCTACCTGCTGATCGTCGAAAGCATCCGGCGTCTATGGGCCTTGCTCGAACGGCGTCTCACCCGGCACATGCGGGCAGGGGATCCCGTCCAGCCTTCGCAGGCGGGCTGGCTGGGCCGCATGACGAAATCCGTTCTGAAGCCCAACACTTGAAGTGAGAAACACCCATCATGCGTTATGACGTCATCGTGCTCGGTGCCGGGATCGTCGGTGTTTCCGCGGCACTTCATCTGCAGGCGCGCGGGCGCTCCGTCTGCCTCATCGACCGCCGCCAGCCGGGGGAGGAGACGAGCTACGGCAATGCGGGCCTGATCGAACGGGCGAGCGTCATCCCCTACGCGATGCCGCGCCAGATCCCGGCCCTCTTGCGCTACAGCCTGAACCGCTCGCCGGATGTGCGCTACCGCCTTGCCCATCTGCCGAAGATCGGCTCATGGCTCTTCCAGTACTGGCAGCATTCCTCGCCCGAGCGCTTGCTGGAGGCCACCAATGCGATGCTGCCGCTCATCGAGCGCTGCGTGATCGAGCACGATGCGCTGATCGATCGAGCCGGCATCACGCATCTTCTGCGCCGCAGCGGATGGATCGAAACCTTTCGCACGTTGGCAGGCAAGAAGAAGGCCCTGGCCGCCGCGAAGGATGTCGAGCGATACGGCCTGAATTACGACGTGCTTGATCCGGTGGAGCTGAAAGCGCGCGAGCCGCACCTCCTGGATGCCGCTATCGGGGCGATCCATTGGCGCGATCCCACGACCGTATCGGACCCTGAGGCGCTCACGAAGGGCTACGCCGCGCTTTTCACGAAACAGGGTGGCCGCTTCGCTTCGGGCGATGCGCGCACGCTCTCGCAGAGCGGGCAGGATTGGGCCGTGACAACGGAGGAGGGGCCCGTCACGGCGGGGCAGGTCGTCGTCGCCCTCGGTCCTTGGTCCGATCAGATTTTCAAGCCGCTCGGCTACCGCATCCCGCTTGCCGTCAAGCGCGGCTACCACATGCATTATGGCGCCAAGGGCGAGGCCCGGCTGAACCAGCCGGTGCTCGATTTCGAGGGCGGATACGTGCTCGCGCCGATGGCGAAGGGCATCCGGCTCACCACGGGCGTGGAGCTTGCCGGGTTCGAGGCGCCGGAGACCTCCGCGCAGCTCGAACAGGCTGAGGCGCTCGCCCGCAGCCTGTTCCCGCTCGGTGAGCGCGTCGAGCCGAAACCGTGGCTCGGACGCAGGCCGTGCCTGCCCGACATGCGGCCGGTGATCGGCCAAGCGCCGCGCCACAAGGGGCTATGGTTCAACTTCGGCCACGCGCATCACGGCTTGACGCTGGGCCCCGTATCGGGCCGCCTGCTTGCCGAGATGATGACGGGCGAGACGCCGTTCTGCGATCCGTCGCATTATCGGGCGGATCGGTTTTGACGAACCTCTTACAGGAAACACCGCCCTCATCCTGAGGAGCCGCTGCAAGCGGCGTCTCGAAGGAGGCTCCAGTGATCTCTGGAGACGCCTCGCCCTTCGAGACGCGAGCAAGCTCGCTCCTCAGGGTGAGGCTCTTGGTGTTCTCTCTAGAGCATCGAACGCAAAAGTGGGCACCGGTTTTGCGTGAAAAGATGCGCCCAAACAAAAGCAGAGCATCGAACGCAAAAGTGGGCACCGGTTTTGCGTGAAAAGATGCGCCAAACCAAAAGCCTTAAAGCAGGGGAGGTGAGGTCGATTTCACGTCCGATGCTTTAAGCCGCCGTCGGAGTTGCGGCAGCCGCGCGCAGCAGCATGCCGAAGAGATCCCGCGGCTCGTCCGGGTCGGCGAGGAGGTCGAGTTCCTCGTAGAGGCCGGTTTCCTCGATCTGCTTCTTCACATAACGCAGGGCTGAGAAGTCCTCGATGGCGAAGCCTACGGAGTCGAACAGGGTGATCTGCCGCTCATTCGTGCGCCCTTGCTCCTGGCCCGCAATCACGCGCCACAATTCCTTGACCGGATAATCCGGCGCGAGCTGCTGGATCTCGCCCTCGATGCGCGTCTGCGGCGGGTACTCCACGAAGATGTCGGAACGTTTCAGGATGTCCGCGTGAAGCTCCGTCTTGCCGGGGCAGTCGCCGCCCACCGCGTTGATGTGCAGTCCTGAGCCGACCATGTTGTCGGTGAGGATCGTGGCGTTCTGCTTGTCGGCGGTGACGGTGGTGACGATCTCCGCGCCCTCCATCGCTTCCTCGATGGAGCCGCAGACGGTGATGTCGAAACCGTAGCCTGCAAGGTTGCGCACGCATTTCGTGCTCGCCGAACGGTCGATGTCGTAGAGCCGAAGGTTGTCTACGCCGAGCAGGGCCTTGAAGGCGACGGCCTGGAATTCCGCCTGCGCGCCGTTGCCGATGATCGCCATGGTGCGCGCATTCTTGGGCGCAAGGTATTTGGCCGCGACGGCGGAGGTCGCGGCGGTGCGCAGGGCGGTCAGAATGGTCATCTCGGTGAGAAGAACCGGATAGCCCGTTCCCACATCCGCCAGCACGCCGAAGGCGGTGACCGTCTGGCGGCCCTCGCGGGTGTTCTTCGGATGGCCGTTCACATATTTGAAGCCGTAGACCTCGCCGTCGCTGGTCGGCATCAGCTCGATCACGCCTTCGCGGCTGTGGGATGCGACGCGCGGCGTCTTGTCGAAGGATTCCCAACGGCGGAAATCGGATTCGATGGCTTCCGACAACTCCACGAGGAAGCGCTCCACGCCGATAGCGAGGACGAGCTTCATCATGTGATCGACGCTGACGAAGGGGACGATGTTGAGTTTCGGGATCATGACTCGTTCGCTTGAGGCGTATGGCGGTAACTTTGCGTAGGACGGTCGAGCACGCGGCGGCCCATGAGGCTCGAAGCGAGATCGACCATGAGCAGGGCCGTGCGTCCGCGCTCGTCCAGGAAGGGGTTCAGCTCGACAAGGTCGAGGCTTCGCACGAGGCCGCTGTCGTGCAGCATCTCCATAATGAGATGCGCCTCGCGGAACGTCGCGCCGCCGGGAACCGTGGTTCCGACGCCCGGCGCGATGCCGGGATCGAGAAAGTCCACGTCGAGACTCACGTGCAGGATGCCGTCGGCCTGCGCGACGCGCTTCAGGAAGGCATCGAGAAGGGGGGCCACGCCGTTCTCGTCGATGGCGCGCATGTCGTGGATCGTCACGCCCGTGGTCGCGAGCGCCGCGCGCTCGGCGGGATCGACGCTGCGGATGCCCATCATGCAGACATTCTCAGGCTTGACCGGCGTATGAAGCTTCGGGAAGTAGCCGTCGAAGCCCTTCCGCCCCGTCGCATAGGCCATGGGAACGCCGTGCAGGTTGCCGCTCGTCGTCGTCTCCAGGGTGTGGAAGTCCGGATGGGAATCGAGCCACAACACGAAGAACTCGCGGCCCTCCTCGGCGGCCCGGCGGGCAAGGCCCGTCATGGACCCGGCGGAGAGACTGTGGTCGCCGCCAAGGAAGATCGGCATGCCTTCGCCGCTGGCCTTGTAGGCCGCTTCGGCGATCGCCTCCGTCCAAGCCACGGTTTCGGGCAGGGCTTTGATCGCGTCGTTTTCGTGATGCAGGTCGCGCAGCGGCCTGGGCGCAAGATTGCCCCGGTCCGAGACCGCGTATCCCAGATTCTGCAGCTCGGTCACCAATCCAGCGGTGCGAAAGGCGCTTGGGCCCATATCGCAGCCAAGCCGGCCGGCGCCTTCCTGAACGGGTACGCCAAAAAGAATGCAGGGCTTTTGCATCACTCGATCTCTCCAAGGATAGTTGTCAAGCTAAGGGAGGGGATTGGCGATATGAACAGGCTAGTTTGACAAATAGGAAAAGTTATTTGACCATTTTGCTAAGCAGTAACTTCCAAAATGGCAGATATGGACGATCTCGATAATCGCCTCATCACCCTCCTGCGTCATAACGGGCGGCGCAGCGTTTCGGATCTGGCCCTCGAGCTGGACGTGTCCCGCGCGACCGTTCGCTCGCGCATGGAGCGGCTGGAGCGCTCGGGGGATATCGTCGGCTATACGGTGATCTTGCGGGCGGATGCCGTGTCCCTGCCGGTGCGGGGCATCATGCTGATCGAGGTGGAGGGGCGTGCCGCCGATCGGGTGGTGGATGTGCTGGGCGGGTTTCCGGAGGTCAGCGACATTCACACCACGAACGGCAAATGGGACCTCATCGTGGAATTAGGTGCGGCCAATCTGTCCGATTTCGATGGGATCCTGAGGCGCATTCGCCTGATCCCGGGCGTCATCGCCTCCGAGACCAATCTGCTTCTGGCGACGCCGCGCAGCACCCGCGCCCGGTTGTGACGAGACGGCGCCGTTCATGTCTACCCCGGTGTGAACGGATCTTCACACCTGGGGCTTGAGGCAGGTCAGCTCTTGTCCCGTGCGGTGAGCGACTGGAGATCCGACTGGGGCGTGAGATGCTCGATGGATACCCAATCCGTGCAGGCCCGCAGGATGGGGGCGAGATAGGCACGGCTGCCCTCGATCTCGACGACCCGGCAGGGATAGGCCCGCCGGTCTCCTGGGGGACGGTACACCACTGTGCTGCCGGGCTTGATCTCATCCTTGGACAAGGCATGGGACCCATCCGACTCAAAGCGGTCGTTGTGGCCGTTGTCCTGCACTACGCCGGCCTTCTGGCGGGCCCGGTAACGATCCAGGGCTTCGATGGCGATGCGGGCGCGGTCGCGATAGCGGTCCGAGACAACTCTCATCAGAGTTCCCTTTTCACGTCCCGGATACCAGGAGACACCCCCGATTTTCGCGAGCTCCTCAGCAACGATTTCGATTTCTTCTTCGGTCATTGGCTCATTCCCTCAAGGAGGTAGACACTTAAGCCCGGACTGAACGGCGGAGTGCCGTGATCCGATGCATTTGGTTATGGGCCCCGAAGAGTCGCCTCCTTATGATGGAGGCCTGTGACTCAGTCTTTTAGGTATTTCTGTATCGTCTGAATGGGTCGGCTATCTGTGTGGAAGGACACGCTCCTGCAAAATGGCCAGCTGCTGGATATACGGCATGCGCCGCTCCTGATGCTGGGCCCTCAGCTTCTCGAGAACCCTGATCTTCAGATTGAAATCAGGTGAACTTTTACTCACCTTATCCTTTGCTTGCTCGTATTCAAAGTCGATATCGGCAAGAGTCGAGAGCAGAGATTGCAGTAACGGCTTTAGAGAGGAGGAATACATTCCAGGAGAATAGTATTGATTTTGGGATTTATTGTTACGAAACTTCGTTTCGTTCATCCTAGCCTCGTATTAACTTGGCGTTAAACTATCCCAAAGGTACTGACGCAGGGTTACTCCGTCTGTTGGCTATCCGACAGAGGCGCAAAAAAGATTCTTGCATTCGTCTGCCCGGCGGCGCGTATCTCCCGTCATGCGTCCGCCTCCGGCGATACGCGCAAGGCGATCAACTCCTGTGGTCGCCTGCGTCATAGGTGAGGGGAAGAAGACGCTCGAAGCTCTTGCGGACATTTCGGTAACATTCGCACGACATCTCTTCGAGACCGGCGCGATCCGTAATCGTGATGACGCCCCGGCCTTGCTGGATCAGGCCCGCGATCTGGAGAGCGCGCGTCACGCTGCTGACGGTCGAGCGCTGCACGCCCAACACTTCGGCCAATGTTTCATGGGTCAGCGGCAGCGCATCGTGGCCGACCCGGTCGCGCGTGTTCAGGATCCAGCGGCAGCAACGGGCTTCCACACTGTGTACGGCGTTGCAGGCGACGGATTGCAAGACCTGCTGTAGAAGCGCTTCGGTAAACCTCTGGACCAGATTCCGTATCTTCAGATGGCTTTGGCTGGCTTCGATCAGCTTCTCGATAGCGATGCGCGATGCGGTGCCGGAAAGCTGCGTCACGTACCGCCCGAACGATTGACGCGTGACGAGAGTGCTGACGAGGCCGAACATCGCTTCCCGACCGAATACGGCCATTTCCACCGAGCTGCCGTCTTTCAGAATGGTCGCCAGGGAAACGATGGCATCGTGCGGAAAGTAGACGTGCCGAACGGTCTCGCCGACTTCGTAAACGACCTTGCCCTTCGGCAATTCCACGGTTTCGAGGTGCGGTTCGAGAACGTCGAAGTCCTCAGGCCCCAAAGAAGCAAGGAGCCGGTTTCTTCGATGGATGATCGTCTTAGAACCATGCTGCATGGCAAGGTATACCGATCTTCGCAGATGCCCGATCACGAGTTGAGCCGAGCTTGGCTATAGAATGCTCGCGCAACTTAAGGTGGTCAATTGATCCAGCCAAAATTGTTAACAATCTTCTCAGACGAACATGAATGAGAACGGTTTCAAGCCGAAAGAGTTTGGCTGCGCCGTTGCTAAAGTTACGGTTTAAAGGAGGTATATCTTCCTCCACCTAAAGCTTGATATGCAGGGAAGAGGGCCGGCTTCTGATTTGCCTCGGTTTACGTTGGAGAATGGATGGCGCAGCATATGCGCAGCGAATCCATAGGCAGCGGGGCTTGAGACGTGAGCGCAGGAACATCTTCTCCATCGAGTGCCGGCTTGGCGGATTGGTCGGCGGGAGAACTGCTTGAGGCTTACGCGCGAAAAATCGTCTCTCCGGTCGAGGTCGCCGAAGCAGTCATCGCCCGCATCGAGGCCTATGAGCCAAGCCTTCAGGCGCTTTATGCCTACGATCCCGAAGCGGCCTTGAAAGCCGCCGGAGAATCCGAACAGCGCTGGGTGAGGGGAGATGCCAGGCCCCTCGACGGCATTCCTGCGACCATCAAGGAAAACATCGCCACCAAAGGCACGCCGGTGCCGCTCGGCACTGCCGCCCGCGCCCTGACGCCTGCGGAAGAGGATGCTCCTTCCGCCGCACGGCTGCGGGAGGATGGCGTCGTTATTCTCGCCAAGACCACGATGCCGGATTACGGCATGCTGTCCTCCGGCCTTTCGAGCTTTCATCCGCTTGCACGCAACCCGTGGGATCTGTCGAAGAACCCCGGCGGCAGTTCGGCCGGGGCGGGAGCCGCGGCTGCGGCGGGCTATGGGCCGTTCCACATCGGCACCGATATCGGCGGCTCCATTCGCCTGCCTGCGGCCTGGTGCGGCGTGTTCGGCCTGAAGCCGAGTTTCGGGCGCATCCCCATCGACCCGACCTATTATGGGCGCGTGGCGGGGCCGATGACCCGCAGCGTGCGCGACGCCGCGCTGATGATGACGAGCCTGACGCGGCCCGATCCGCGCGATCCAATGAGCCTGCCTTACCAGGGGCTTCCCTGGCTCGATCTCGGCATCGCGCTCAAGGGCCTGAAGATCGGCCTCATGATGGAGGCGGGCGTCGGACTGCCGCTCGATCCGGAGATCCGCGAGGCCGTGACGGAGGCGGCGAGGGCCTTTTCCGATGCGGGCGCCATCGTCGAGGAGGTGAAGCCCTTCATCACCCGCGAGATGCTCGACGGTCTCGACGATTTCTGGCGCCAGCGCGCCTGGATGGATATCGGCGCCTTGAGCGACGAGGAGCGCGCCCGCGTGCTGCCCTACATCCTGAAATGGGCGGAGGGCGGCCGGGCGCTGACCGGCGCTCAGGTCTATTCCGGCATGAACCAGATGATGGTGATGCGCCATGCAGCGGTGGCGGCCACCCAACGCTTCGATTTCGTTCTCTCTCCGGTCGCACCGAACGTGGCTTATGAGGCGGAGCTCGCTTCCCCGATCCATGATCCCGAGGAACCCTTCGAGCATATCGGCTACACGGTCGCCTTCAACATGTCCGACCAGCCTGCGGCCTCGGTCAATGCGGGCTTCACCAAGGCGGGATTGCCCATCGGCCTGCAGATCATCGGCCGCCGTTTCGACGATGTGGGCGTGCTCAGGCTCTCAAAAGCCTGGGAGGACATGTGCCCCGACAAACGGCCTTGGCCGAAGCTCTAGAGAGGCTGAAACAGCACCCCGTCATCCCCGGACTTGTTCCGGGGATCTACGCCTTCATGCGCTGCGGCTTCCAGACGTGGATGGCCGCAACAAGTGCGGCCATGACGAGGACGGTTAGGCAAGAGCGACACCGAGGGTCATTACGACGGGTTTTCCGAGAGGCCGCGTGCTGATAAACAGCGCTCATGACGTACAAGGTTGCCGCTCTCTATCAATTCGTGTCGCTGCCCGATTTCCGGGAGATCCGCGATCCGCTTCATGCCCTCTGCTCCGAACTCGGGATCAAGGGCACGCTTCTGCTCGCCCAGGAAGGCATCAACGGCACCGTGGCCGGAACCGAGGAGGGGATCGACGCCCTGATCGCCGAGCTGCGGCAAGGCGCGCTCTTCCAGGGGCGGCTCGATAACCTGGAGCTGAAGTTCTCATCCGCTTCCGAGATGCCTTTCGGCAAGATGAAGGTGCGGTTGAAGAAAGAGATCGTCACGCTCGGCGATCCGCAGACGGACCCGACGAAGAAGGTAGGCACCTATGTGGCGGCTGCCGAATGGAACCGGCTCATCGAGGATCCGGACGTGATCCTGCTGGATACCCGCAATGATTTCGAGGTGGAGATGGGCACCTTCGAGGGTGCCGTCGACCCGCGCATCAAGAAGTTCAGCGAGTTCAAGGAATTCGTGGAGAAGGAGCTCGATCCCTCCAAGCACAGGAAGGTCGCCATGTTCTGCACCGGCGGCATCCGCTGCGAGAAGGCCAGCTCCTACATGCTGAGCCAGGGCTTCGAGGAGGTCTACCACCTGAAGGGCGGCATCCTGCAATATCTGGAGGATGTGCCGGAAGCGGAGAGCCGTTGGAACGGCGGCTGCTTCGTGTTCGACGAGCGCGTCTCCCTCGGGCACGGGCTGGTGGAGCGTCCGGAAGACAGGAGCCTGTTGACCGATGAATGACGCAGACAACGCCCGTCTGGAGGCCCTGGAGGTGCGCGTGGCCTATCAGGACCAGGTCATCGAGGACCTCAACCAGACCGTCATCGACCAATGGAAGAAGATCGACGCGCTGAGACGCCAGCTCAATGAATTGCTGGACCGGGTGCAGGAGGTCGAGGACATCTCCGCCGGCCCCCGCACCTCCGAGCCTCCGCCACCGCATTATTGAGGGGGGCGCGTCTGCTCGGAGAGCGATCCCGGCTTGGCTCACGCTGTCCGGGATGGCTTTCTCCTGAAGCCGTCAGGCCTTCTTCACGAACTCGGTCTTGAGCACCAGCCCCTTGATCTGGGCCGACCGGCACTCGATCTCGCCGGGATCGTCCGTCAGGTGGATGTTCTTGAACACGGTGCCCCGTTTGAGAGTGGTGGAGGAGCCCTTCACCTTCAGGTCCTTGATGACCTGCACGGAATCGCCCTCGTTCAGGACGGCCCCGTTGCTGTCCCTCACAACCAAGTCGCTCATTTCTCGATCTCCTGAATATGTCTCTGGCATGCCTTATGCCGTCCCGGAGGGCATAGACCCTGGGGTGATACCTTGTCCAATCCGGGCTTCTTCAATGGCCTCACAGCAATAGGGCCGCATCGTGCATCAACGGGATGCGGCATTTGCGGAAGTCCATGTTGACAGAAAGGGGGCGGGGCGGCTGAGTGGCGGCTGTCGGGGGATATTATGCGCCTTCTTTCCATTGCCGCTGCCATTGCCATCTGTGCCGTCACCTCATCGGCTCGGGCCAATTCCTTCACGCTCTCGGGTGATGCTCGTTGGATTGCATTGGCGAGTCGGCAGAGTCTCGATGAAGCCATCGGCGTCGCCAATGCCTATCGCTGGCGCTTTCCAACGGTGAGGGTCATGCAGGCCACGAACGGATGGTACGCCATCGTCGCTGGCCCCGAGCGCATCCCGAATCCGCGGCCTTTCAAGGAAGCCCTGGTCCGCGCCGGCGAAATCCCCAGCGACACGATCATCACCAGAGGACAAGGATACGTTGCCGAGGTCTGGAGGCCTTCAACCTTCAAGCCTTTGATCCAGGCAAAGTATGATGGGTCGAAACAGCTCAATCTGCGTGCCGGTGAACTGGTGCTCAATGTTTCGAGCCTCTCGAGCGGCGAGCAGAGCGGGCGGTTTCCGGTTCTCTCCGGCTACGCGAACGGCCGTCTGGCCTTCATGGCGCGCCTTGAGGAAAGCTCGAACGAGGTCCCGAACGCCGGGGTCGCCGTCGTCCGCCTCGACCCCACCAGCCCGGAGCCGCAGGTGGTCTTCTCGTCCTTCTGGGGCGGTGCTCATTGCTGCACCGTCACCAAGATCGCCACGAAGGTTGGAACAGAATGGCGCATTGTCCAGGGCAAGACCCTCGACGGGGGAAGCGGCTACATGTTCGATGACATCGACGGGGATGGAGCTGCGGAACTCCTGAGCGTCGACCAGAGCTTCCTCTACACCTTTGCGCCATATGCAGGATCCTGGGCGCCCGAGAGGATTTCGCAGCTCTCCGGCGAGCGTCTTGTGGATGTGACGACACTCCCGGCCTTCCGGAGATATATGCGCCAGGAACTCTACCGGATGGAATATGTCGCCAGCCGCGAGCCCAGCCTGTGGCGATCCAACGGATTTCTGGCCGCCTGGGTGGCGACGAAAGCCGTCGTGGGCGAGTTCGACGATGCCTGGAACCGGATGATTCCCCTGTATGACCGAAGCAACGATTGGCCCCTGACCGAATGCACGGTGGCGAAGGTTGAAGGGCTCTGTCCGGACGGGAAGGAGCGGACCATCGAGTTCCCGGTGGCTCTGCGCAAACATCTTGAAGAGCAGGGGTATATCCCGAGGAGTGCGCCGGCCCCTCGGCCGGAAAGCGTCGCGGTCGCGCGGCCCGCTCCTGTCGCGCCGAGCCCGGCTCCCAAGGAGGACAAGCGTGCGTCCTCGGGGACAGGTTTCTTCGTCACCCGCGAAGGGCATGTCGTGACGAACAACCACGTGATCGAGGGCTGCTCTTCGATCCAGATCAAGGCGTCCAACACTTCGCCGGTAGCGGCAAGGCTTCTGGCGCGCGACACGAATAATGATCTGGCGCTGCTGAAAGCTGACATAACGGCGGACAAGTTCGCAACAATCCGATCAGGCGTTCGCCTGGGGGAAGCCGTCGCGGCCTTCGGGTTCCCGCTCAACAGCGTCTTGGCGAGCTCGGGCAACTTCACCCTCGGCAACGTGACCGCGCTGGCGGGCATCGGAGACGATAGCCGCTTTCTCCAGATCTCGACTCCTGTTCAACCAGGGAACAGTGGTGGGCCGCTGCTGGACGAGAGCGGCAATGTCGTCGGCGTGGTGACCTCCAAGCTCAACGCCCTCAAGACGGTGGTTGCTATTGGAGATGTCCCCCAGAATGTGAACTTCGCTATCAAGGCAGGGGCCTTAAGCACATTTCTGGAAAGCACCAGGGTCGAGGTTTCGGGGGCCTCTAGCGGCGCACGCCTCTCGCCGCCCGATCTGGCCGATGCCGCCAGCAGCATCAGCGTGTTCGTCAAATGTGACTGAGAGGCTGGTTCATCGAGCGTGGCGGGAGGCGAACTCATTCGGTTTTGCTTAGTTCGGCGCTCCCGAAAAAGAGTGCCAAAAAAATTTTCAGACTCCCTCTTGAACGGTGCAGATTGCCCGCCCAAATTTTCGACCGCGGAGGCCTCGAACGGCTCCGCTTATGGCAGTTAACGCACTGAAAACATTGGAGGAAGCTTCATGAAGTTCCGTCCTTTGCATGATCGCATCCTGGTCAAGCGGATCGATGCGGAAGAGAAGACCGCGGGTGGCATCATCATCCCCGATACCGCCAAGGAAAAGCCCCAGCAGGGCGAGGTGATCGCCGTCGGGCCGGGCGCCCGCAACGAGGCCGGTCAGCTTGTCGCCCTCGACGTGAAGGCCGGTGACCGGGTTCTCTTCGGCAAGTGGTCAGGCACGGAAGTGAAGATCGATGGCGAGGATCTCCTCATTATGAAGGAGAGCGACATCATGGGCGTGCTGGAAGAAAGCGTCGCCCAGAAGAAGGCCGCTTAAGGCAAACCGTCAAATTCAGAGTCACATATCGTTACGTCTAAGGAGTGACGAACAATGGCTGCTAAGGAAGTCAAATTCTCATCCGATGCGCGCGAAAAGATGCTGCGCGGCGTCGACATCCTCGCCGATGCGGTGAAGGTCACACTGGGTCCCAAGGGCCGCAACGTCGTGATCGAAAAGTCCTTCGGCGCGCCGCGCATCACGAAGGACGGCGTTACCGTCGCGAAGGAAATCGAACTCGGCGACAAGTTCGAGAACATGGGCGCGCAGATGGTGCGCGAAGTGGCCTCGAAGCAGAACGACCGCGCCGGTGACGGCACCACCACTGCAACCGTGCTGGCCCAGGCCATCGTGAAGGAAGGCGCGAAAGCCGTCGCCGCCGGCATGAACCCGATGGACCTGAAGCGCGGCATCGACATGGCCGTCGAAGCCGTCGTGGCGGACCTCAAGAAGAACGCCAAGAAGGTCACCTCCAACGACGAGATCGCGCAGGTCGGCACCATTTCCGCCAACGGCGACGCCGAGGTCGGCCGCATGCTGGCGGAGGCCATGCAGAAGGTCGGCAACGAAGGCGTGATCACGGTCGAAGAGGCGAAGTCGCTCGAAACCGAACTCGAAGTCGTGGAAGGCATGCAGTTCGACCGCGGCTATCTCTCGCCGTACTTCATCACCAATGCCGAGAAGATGCGCGTGGAGCTGGAGGATCCCTACATCCTCATCCACGAGAAGAAGCTCTCCGGCCTTCAGGCGATGCTACCCGTGCTCGAAGCCGTCGTGCAGACCGGCAAGCCGCTGCTCATCATCGCCGAGGATGTGGAAGGTGAGGCTCTCGCCACCCTCGTCGTCAACAAGCTGCGTGGCGGCCTGAAGATCGCCGCCGTGAAGGCTCCGGGCTTCGGCGACCGCCGCAAGGCCATGCTCGAGGACATCGCCGTTCTCACGAAGGGCCAGGTCATCTCCGAAGACCTCGGCATCAAGCTCGAAAACGTGTCGCTCCCGATGCTCGGCCGCGCCAAGAAGGTGGTGATCGAGAAGGAGAACACCACCATCGTCGACGGTGCCGGCGACAAGGCCGACATTGAAGCTCGCGTTTCGCAGATCAAGGCGCAGATCGAGGAGACCACCTCGGACTACGACCGTGAGAAGCTCCAGGAGCGTCTCGCCAAACTCGCAGGCGGCGTCGCGGTGATCCGCGTCGGCGGCGCGACCGAGGTCGAGGTGAAGGAGAAGAAGGACCGCGTTGACGACGCCATGCACGCCACCAAGGCTGCGGTCGAGGAGGGCATTCTGCCCGGCGGCGGCGTTGCTCTGCTGCGCGCCCTGAAGGCTCTGGACGGCGTGAAGCCAGTCAACGACGATCAGAAGACCGGCGTCGAGATCGTGCGCCGCGCGCTCCAGGCTCCAGCCCGCCAGATCGCGCTCAACGCGGGAGAGGATGGCTCCGTCATCGTCGGCAAAGTGGCCGAGGCCGCCGAGTACTCCTCCGGCTGGAACGCCCAGACCGGCGAGTATGGCGATCTCTACAAGTTCGGCATCATCGACCCGGCGAAGGTCGTGCGTGTGGCCCTCGAAGATGCGGCCTCCGTGTCCGGCCTTCTCATCACCACCGAAGCCATGATCGCCGAGAAGCCCAAGAAGGAAGCTGCCGCTCCCGCCATGCCCGGCGGCGGCATGGACTTCTAAGCACAGGCTGATTCAGCAAAGCACTTGGCGGCGCCGTGAGAACGGCGCCGCTTTTATTTCAAACGCCGGATTCCTCAGGAAACTTTCTTTCTGGCATATATGCAGTATAGGCAGGGGTATCTTGCGTTCACGTCATGCCATTGAATGGGCTTGCTCATCCAGCGAGTGCTTATTGCTCGATCTTCCGTAGGGTAATTTGAGGGTTCTTAAGGGCTTGTGCTGCATAACTTTCTGCCTGCACTCGCAATTAGGCGATGTGTAGCTGCGGAATGCTCGACTTATGTCTAAGTTTTGCTTTTGGCCTCTAGGCTGCTTGGTATCGCGCCATAACAAGCACGATAACCTCTAGAGGAGTAGCCTTCCATGAAGCGCCGCAATTTTCTCGCGACTGCGGGCGCCGGCATTGCCGCCGGTGCCATTGCCAAGCCCGCTATCGCCCAGTCGAACCCTGAAATCCGCTGGCGTCTGACCTCCGGCTTCCCGAAGTCCCTCGACACGATCTATGGCGGCGCGGACTTCCTGGCGAAGTTCGTCTCCGAGGCGACCGAGGGCAAGTTCCAGATCCAGCCCTTCTCGGCCGGTGAGATCGTCGGCACGTTCCAGGCGGCCGATGCGGTGTCGTCCGGCACGGTGGAGATGGCCCATACGGCGGCTTACTACTATGTCGGCAAGGACCCGACCTTTGCCGCTGCCGCGGCAGTGCCCTTCACCCTCAATGCCCGCCAGCTCAATGCCTGGCAGTATCATGGCGGCGGCATCGACCTCGTCAACGAGTTCATGGCCAAGCACAACCTCTATGCTCTGCCGGGCGGCAACACGGGCACCCAGATGGGCGGCTGGTTCCGCAAGGAGATCAAGACCGTCGAGGATCTGAAGGGCCTCAAGATGCGCATCGCCGGCATCGCCGGTCAGGTCATGGCGAAGCTCGGCGTCATCCCGCAGCAGGTGGCGGGCGGCGACATCTATCCCTCGCTTGAGCGTGGCACTATCGACGCCGCCGAGTGGATCGGTCCCTATGACGACGAGAAGCTCGGCTTCCAGAAGGTCGCCCCGTATTACTACTACCCCGGCTTCTGGGAAGGCGGCCTGACGCTCCACTTCATGTTCAACAAGGCGAAGTGGGAATCCCTGCCGAAGAACTATCAGGCGATCGTGCAGGCAGGCTGCATGGCCGCCAACCAGGACATGCTGGCCAAGTACGACGCCAAGAACCCGGCCGCGCTCCGCAGCCTCGTCGGCGCCGGCGCGCAGCTTCGTCCGTTCTCGCAGGAGATCCTGGACGCCGCCTACAAGGCAACCAACGAGGTCTATGCGGAAATCTCCGCCCAGAACGCGGACTTCAAGAAGATGATCGACTCGCTCCGTGCCTTCCGCAACGAAGAATACCTCTGGTTCCAAGTGGCCGAGTACTCCTTCGACAGCTACATGATCCGCGCCCGTACCCGCGGCTAAGCGCAGGACAAGGCGAAGACGATGAACCCGGCGTCGTGAGGCGCCGGGTTTTGCTTATGCAATGCTGCTCCGCTTGCGCCGATGGGCTTCAGGCCTTGCATCGCGGGGCTTGAGTGCTGATCTGAGACCCATCGTCGCTCCGCACTTCAGAGAGTTTGCCCATGCCCCCGCTTTCCATTCTCGATCTCGCGCATATCAACGAGGGGGCAACGGCATCCGATGCCTTGCGCAACTCGCTCGAACTGGCGCAGCGGGCGGAGGCCTTGGGCTACAACCGTTTCTGGCTCGCCGAGCACCACAACATGGTGGGGATCGCCAGTGCCGCAACGAGCGTTGCCATCGCGCATGTGGCGGGAGGCACCAAGACGATCCGCGTGGGGGCAGGCGGCATCATGCTGCCGAACCATTCGCCGCTCGTCATCGCCGAGCAGTTCGGCACGCTCGACGCGCTCTTTCCGGGCCGCATCGACCTCGGCGTGGGCCGCGCTCCCGGCACGGACCAGCGCACCATGCTTGCCCTGCGACGGGACCCCAGCAGCGCCGATACATTCCCTCAGGACGTGCTAGAGCTACAGGCCCTGCTCGGGCCGCTGCAGCCGGGGCAGGCCATCCAGGCGGTGCCGGGAACGGACAGCAATGTGCCGATCTGGATTCTGGGATCCAGCCTCTTCGGCGCACAGCTCGCCGCCATGCTCGGCCTGCCTTACGCCTTCGCATCGCATTTCGCGCCGAATGCATTGTTTCAGGCGTTGCAGGTCTATCGTGAACGCTTCCAGCCCTCCGCCCAGCTCGACAAGCCCTATGCGATGGTCGGCGTGAACGTGATCGCCGCCGATACGGACGCGGAGGCGAAGCGTCTCTTCACGTCGGCGCAGCAGGCCTTCACCAACATGTTCCGCGGCACGCGCGGCAAGCTGCAGCCGCCCATTGACGATATCGAGACCTATTGGACGCCGTCCGAAAAGGCGCAGGCATCCAGCATGCTTGCCTGCTCGTTCGTCGGTTCGGCGCAGACCGTGCGCGAGGGGTTGGAGGGTTTCCTCGAACAGACGGGAGCCGATGAGCTGATCGTGGCGTCGGCCATCTACGATCATGCAGCTCGCGTGCGCTCTTATGAGATCCTGGCGGATGTTCGAGAGGCCATGAAGGCGCTTTAGAGCGTCTGACTTTTCACCGTCCTCATCTCACTGTCCTCATCCTGAGGAGAGAGTGTGATGATCTGCGTATAGAAGTGGTGTGCTCTTAAGCCGGAACGCCGCGGCTCTTGAGCGTGGGGTCCAGCGCATCGCGCAGGCCGTCGCCCAGGAGGTTCAGCCCCAGCACCGACAGCGCAATCGCAATGCCCGGTGCAATGGCAAGATGCGGGGCCTGCGAGAGATAGGTCTGGGCATCGCTGAGCATCCGGCCCCAGCTCGGGTTCGGAGGCCGTACGCCGAGGCCAAGATAGCTCAGCCCTGCCTCGGTCAGGATCGCGAGCGCGAGCTGGACGGTGACCTGCACGATCAGCGCGCCCGCGATGTTGGGGATCACGTCTTCCCAGGTAATCCGCAGCGGATGCTTGCCGATGGCGCGGGCGGCGGCGATGTAATCGAGCGTCCAGACCTGCAGCGCCACGCCGCGTGTGACACGGGCGAAGACCGGCACGTTGAAGACCGCAATGGCGAGAATGGCGGCGAGGGGGCCTGAACCCACGAGCGCGCCGATCATGATGGCGGACAGCACGGCGGGGAAGGCGAAGACCACGTCGGAGACGCGCATGGCGATCTCGTCCGCGATGCCCTTCCAGGCGGCCGCCGCGCAGCCGATGGCTGTGCCGATGGCTGCGCCCAGCAGCACCGCAGGCCATGCGATGGCAAGCGAGTTCCAGGCTCCCACCATGAGAAGCGAGAGAACATCCCGCCCGAAATGATCGGTGCCGAGAAGGCCTGCTTCCAGCGGTCCTTTCAGGCGCATGGCGACCCGCACGCGGGTCGGCACTTCCGGCGTCCAGACAAGGGAGAGCAGCGCAGTGGCGATCAGCAGCGCCGTGAGGATTCCGCCGATGATGAGTGCCGTGTTCCAGCGGATGGAGGAGCGCTTCGTCATGCCCGGCTCCTCAGGCGCGGATCGAGGATCATGTAGCCGATATCGACCAGGAAGTTCACGACGATCACAAGGCCGGAGAAGATCAGCACGATATCCTTGATCACTACGAGGTCGCGCTGGTTGAGCGCTTGGTATGCCAGCCGCCCGAGACCCGGCAGGTTGAACACGTTCTCGACCAGGATCGCGCCGCCGAAGAAAAACGAGAGCTGGAGGCCGAGGATCGTGGTGACGGGAATGAGCGCATTCGGCACCACGTGGCGGCGCAGGGTGGCGCGCCGGTCAACGCCTTTCGCGCGCGCGGTGCGCACGAAATCGGCGCCGATCACTTCGAGCGTTGCCGAGCGTGTGACGCGGGTAAGGACGGCGGCCTGCGGCAGGGCGAGCGCCACGGCGGGCAGCAGCAGCGCCTGTAGGGCAGGGCCGATGCCGTTCCCCCATCCGGGGAACCCGCCCGCCGGGAACCATCCGAGCCAAGTGGAGAAGATGAGGATGAACAGAAGGCCGATCCAGAAATTCGGCACAGCGACGCCCATCTGGCTGAACACCAGCACCGCGCGATCAACCGGCCCGTCACGCCGCGCAGCAGCCGCGACGCCGAGGGGCAGGGCAAGCGCGGTGGAGATCAGAATGGCGAGAACGCTCAAGGGCAGCGTTACGTTCATGCGCTCGGCGACCAGCGTCGAGACCGGCATCTTGTAGGTGATGGAAGTGCCGAGATCCCCATGGAGAAGCCCGCCGATCCACTCCAGGTAGCGGACCAGCGCAGGCTGATCGAGCCCCATCTCCTGCCGCAGAGCCGCCAGTGTATCCTCCCGTGCGGCAGTCCCCAGCATGATCGCAGCCGGATCGCCCGGGAGAACCTCCAGGATCAGGAAGATCGCCAGCGAGACGAAGAGCAGAGTAATGGCAAGCGAAGCCAGCCGGGCGATGATGAGGCGCAACACGGGCGAAAGGTGCCTATTCGTTGGATGCAAACCGAGCCATCAGCAAACAGCATTCTCATGCCCGGCGTAAAGCCGGATGAACCACGAGAATGCCGTTTTCCAGGCTGGTTTACTCAGTCCACGACACTTCCGTTACGTCATTCGACGGAATGGGGGAATTCTCCCACATGCCCTGCAGCTTCGCGTTCCACACGCCGAGCTTCGGCAGCTGGAAGAGGAAGAGGGCGGGCACATCCTCGGCAAGGATCTTCTGCGCTTCCGCATATTTCGCGAAACGAGCCTTCTCGTCCGTGGTCTTGGCGGCTTCCGCGATCAGAGCTTTGAACTTGTCGTTCTTGTAATTGAAGTAGTAGCCGTCGCGGGCGAAGATATCGATGTCGAGGGGTTCGGCATGGGCGACGATGGTGACGTCGTAATCCTTCGCCTTGAAGACTTCCTCGATCCATTTGGCAGGAAACTCTGTGGGGACGATCTTCATCTCCACGCCCACTTCCGCGAACATGGCCGAGAGCAGCTCCGCCGAGCGGCTGGCATAGGCCATCTGCGGTGTCTTGATGGTGATCGACAGGCCGTTGCCAGCACCGGCTTCCTTCAACAGTGCCTTGGCCTTCTCCACATCGTAGGGAATGACGTTCGTCATATCCACGAAGGCCGGGTTGTTGGGGGAGAAGAAGCTCCCGATAGGTTGGCCGAAGCCGGAATAGGCGCCTTCCACGAGCGCCTTGCGATCCACCGCATGCATGAGGGCGCGGCGCACGCGTACATCGTCGAAGGGCTTCTTGCCGCTGTTGAGACCGGCGACGACCTCACCTTCCGTGTTGCCGGCAACGGCCTTGAAGCGCGAATCCTTCTGGAACTCGGCGAAGAGTTCGGGGGCCGCGAGGTTTGGGAAGGCATCCACGTCGCCCGCGCGCAGCGCCGCGACCTGCGCCTGCGAGTCGCTTATGAAGCGGAAGG
Source organism: Pseudomonadota bacterium (assembly GCA_023450615.1). Lineage (GTDB taxonomy): Bacteria > Pseudomonadota > Alphaproteobacteria > Rhizobiales > Beijerinckiaceae > Microvirga. The sequence goes on from JAEXGT010000034.1 coordinate 62,483, forward strand.
TGACGGTCTCCAGCTTTGTCTTGTCCTTCTGCCAATAGTCCGGATTCTTGACGAGCTCGACCTTGTCGCCGCGCGTCCAGGACTTGAACTTGAAGGGGCCGGTGCCGACCGGGTTGGCCGCATTGCCCGCCGCCGTTTCGGGTGCGACGATCACGGCGTCGCCCCAGCCGAGATAGGTGAGGAAGTTGCCCGAGGTTTCCTTCAGCTTGATCACCACCGTTGCGGGATTAGGCGTCTCGATGGATTCGATGGGGGCGAAGATCTGCTTCTGCGCATTTGTCGACTTCGGATCGCGGGCGCGGTCGAAGGCGAACTTCACGTCAGCGGAGTCGAAGGTGCTGCCGTCATGAAACTTCACGCCTTCCTGCAGGCGGAAAGTATAGGTGAGCCCATCTGGTGAGATCTCCCAGCTTTTTGCCAGAAGCGGCTGCACCTTGCCGTTCCGGTCGATGCGCACGAGGCCCTCGTAGAGATTGGCCAGAGTGACTTCGCGGATGGCGACGGGCGCGGCGATGGTCGGGTCCAGGCCTGGCGGCTCGATGGGCATTCCGACGACAAGGGAGGTCTTGGCGGCAAAAGCCGGAAGGGCGCTGACGGAAAGGAGCAGGGCGGCGGCCAGGAAACGCTTCGACATAAGGCGGATCTCCATCCGGGTAAGGAGCCAAGGGCACGGATGCCCTCAGCTTACGCAGTGTGGCGCGGGATGGAAGATGTTCCTTTCCCATTTTACGACTATATCATCAGATACAGCGCCCGCCGTCGACCTCCAGAACCACGCCGGTGATCATGCTGGCCTCGTCCGAAGCGAGGTAAAGCGCGGCATTCGCGATGTCCTGGGGCGTGGAGAACCGGCCCAGGGGGATCGAGTTCATGAAGAGCTGACGGCGCTCGGGAGTATCCTCGCCCATGAAGGTGGAGAGCAGGGGCGTCTCGCCCGCCACCGGGGCGAGGGCGCAGACGCGGATCTTCTGGGGGGCGAGCTCCACGGCCATGGACTTGGTCATGGTGTGCACCGTGCCCTTGGTGCTGTTGTACCAGGTGAGGCCCGGACGCGGACGCAGGCCCGCCGTCGAGCCCACGTTGATGATAACGCCGCCCTGGCCCTGCATCAGCGGCACGGCAGCCTTGGCGAAGAGATAGATCGACTTCACGTTGACGGCGAAGACGCGGTCGAACTCGTCCTCCTCCACTTCCAGCATGGGCCGGTTGCGATGGGTGATGCCCGCGTTGTTGACCACGATGTCGAGCTTGCCGAAGGCGGATACGGTCTTTTCCACGGCGGCGTTCACGTCGGCAGCCTTCGAGACGTCGGCGGCGAGGCCGATGGCGGAGGGGCCGATCTTGTCCGCTGCGGCTTTGGCGGCGGCTTCGTTGATGTCGATGATCGCAACCTTCGCGCCTTCGCGGGCGAATGTTTCCGCAATCCCCAGGCCGAAGCCGGAACCGGCGCCCGTTACGAGCGCCACCTTGCCTTCAAGGCGTTTCATGTTTCTTCCTCTTTTAAAATCAGCCCATTTCATCCTCGCCCTCACCCTGAGGAGCAGACATCGCCTGCGTCTCGAGGGAGGCCCAGTGCGCGCTGGGATCGCCTTCGAGACGGCGCTGACGTGCCTCTTCAGGATGAAGGCAGAGGAATGATCGTTTCTATCCGTGCGCGATGACGAGCGTCTTCGTCGTCGTGAACTCGATCAGGCCCTCGAAGCCTTTCTCGCGGCCATGGCCCGAGCGGCCGAAGCCGCCGAAGGGCAGTTCGATGCCGCCGCCTGCGCCATAGCAATTGACGAAGACTTGTCCGGCGCGCATGGCGCGGGCAACACGCGTCGAGCGCATCGCATCACGCGTCCAAACGCCTGCGGCGAGGCCATAGGGCGTACCATTGGCAAGCCGGATCGCGTCGGCTTCATCCTCGAACGGCGTCGCCACGAGAACCGGGCCGAAGACTTCCTCCTGTGAGAGAATGCTCTGATGCGGCACGGGTGCGAGGAAGGCCGGCGGCACATAGAACCCCTCGGCCGGCGCATCGATGGCCACCACGCCTTCGCCGACGATGCGAAGGCCTTCGCTGCGGGCACGTTCCAGATAGCCGAGAACGCGACGCTGCTGGGCTTGGTTGATCATGGGGCCGAGATCGGGCTCACGCTCGGGGTGCCCTGCGCGCAAGGCTCGGAACCGCTCGGCAACGGCATTCACCACATCGTCGAAGATTCCGCGCTGGATCAGCAGGCGGCTGCCCGCCGAGCAAGTCTGGCCGCCGTTCTGGATAATTGCGTTCACGAGGGTCGGCAGAGCGCGTTCAAGGTCGGCATCGTCGAAGATGACCTGTGCCGATTTTCCGCCGAGTTCGAGGGTCACGCCCACGTGGTTCTTGGCCGCTGCCGTCTGCACGGCGGTGCCGGTTTCCGGGCTTCCCGTGAAGGACAGGAAATCGATGCCGGGATGCGCGGCGAGCGCTGCGCCCGCAACACGCCCAAGGCCGGTCACCACATTGAGCGCGCCAGCGGGAAAGCCCACCTCGCTCGCAAGCTGCGACACGCGCAGGATCGTCAGCGATGCATCCTCCGCAGGTTTCACCACCGTGGCGTTGCCCGCGGCCAAAGCCGCGCCTACGGAACGGCCGAAAATCTGCATCGGGTAGTTCCAGGGCACGATATGCCCCGTCACGCCATGGGGCACGCGCTCGACGCCGATGAAATGGGTGTTGAGATAGGGAATGACGTCGCCGTGCAGCTTGTCGGCGGCGCTGCCGTAGAACTCGAAGTAACGGGCAAGCGCAATGGCGTCGGCCCTGGATTGGCGCAAAGGCTTGCCGTTGTCGCGGCTCTCAAGCGCCGCAAGTTCGTCCGCATGGGCCTCGACGACGGCGGCGAGCTTGGTCAACAGACGCCCGCGCTCGGTGGCCGTCAGCTTCCCCCATGCGCCCTCAAAAGCGGCGCGCGCAGCCTTGACGGCCGCATCGACATCCTGCGCCGTTCCGGCGGCGATCTTGGCGAAGAGCGTGCCATCCACGGGCGAGAATACATCGAGCAGCATCCCGTCGGAGGCCGCAACCTCCTTGCCGCCGATGAGATTCTTGAAAACCATGTTCGGTGCGATATGCGGGCTGATCTGGTCGTTCACCGGTCTTGAACTCCTTCGAGTGTTCTGGCTTTTCCCGGCACGGCGGCCAGGAGTTGGCGCGTATAGGCGTCGCGCGGGTCGGCAAAGAGTTGCGCGGTTTCCGCCATTTCGACAATTCGACCTTTTTGCATGACAGCCACGCGGTCGCATATCTGGGCAGCGACGCGCAAATCGTGGGTGATGAAGAGAATGGAGAGGCCGAACTCCCTCTGCAATTCGCGGATCAGGTTGAGAATCTCCGCCTGCACGGACACATCGAGAGCGGAAACCGCTTCGTCCGCCACCAGCACATCGGGCTTCATGGCGAGCGCCCGGGCGATACCGATACGCTGGCGCTGGCCTCCTGAAAATTCGTGCGGATAGCGCTCAGCCGCCTGTGCGGGAAGGCCGACCTTTTCAAGCAGGATATGGGCCTCCTTGAGTGCCTGCTCTGGATCGGCGCCTTGCGTGATCGGGCCCTCCGCAATGATGTAGCCCACCTTTCGCCGGGGGTTGAGGGAAGCGAAGGGATCCTGAAACACCATCTGAATCTTGCGCCGGTGTGGACGCAGGTCCGCTTGCGACAGAGAGCTGAACGTCAGGTCGCCGATTTCGATCCTGCCGCCATCGGGCTCGATCAGGCGCAGCACGCAGCGTCCGACCGTGGACTTGCCGGAGCCTGACTCCCCCACCAGTCCCAAAGTTTCACCTCTGCGGATATCGAAACTCACCGCATCCGCTGCCTGAACCTCGCGGCTTTTGCGAAAGAAGCCGCGCCCGCCATAGGATTTTGTGAGGGCATCGACCTTCAAGGTAATCGGCTCGTTCCGCAATTCCTTGGCAGGTGGCGGTGTGAGTGACGGCACCGCCGCCAAGAGACGCTTGGTGTAGGGATGCTGCGGATTTCTCAGCACGTCGTCCGCCGGTCCCTGTTCCACGAGTTCGCCGTTCTGGAGCACCGCGACGCGGTCGGCGATCTCGGCCACGACGCCGAAATCGTGAGTGATGAAGAGGACCGCCGTGCCCTTCTTGCGGCGCAGGTTGTCGATGAGCTTCAGCACCTGCGCCTGGGTGGTCACGTCGAGCGCCGTCGTCGGCTCGTCGGCGATGAGGAGCTTGGGCTCCAGCGCCAATGCCATGGCGATCATCACGCGCTGGCGCTGGCCGCCGGACAGTTCATGCGGATAGGCGCGGGCAATGAGTTCCGGATTCGGCAGGTTTACTTCGGTGAGCAGTTCGATGGTGCGTCTGGACCGGTCGGCAGGGCTCAACAGGCGATGGGCCTGGAAGGTTTCCGCAATCTGGTCCGCCACGCGCATGACCGGGTTGAGTGAGGTCATGGGTTCCTGAAACACCATGCCGATGTCCCGCCCGCGCACGTCGCACCATCCTTCCTCATCGAGGGACAGAAGGTCGAAGCCGTTGAGCTTGATGGCGCCTGAAAGAACCGTGGCAGCCGGGGGGAGAAGGCCGATGGCCGCCATGGCGGTCATGGATTTGCCTGAACCCGATTCCCCGACGACGCACAGGGTTTCGCCCGGGTGGATGGCGAGAGACAGATCCTTGATCGCGTGCTGCCGGTCTGCCAAGGCAGGCAAGCCGATGGACAGGTTCTCGATCGCCAGCACGGTGGAGGGGGCACTCACTCGCATTCTCCTGCTGCAGGCTTCCGGAAAGCCCGATGGAAGGGGGAGCATCCCCGCCCCATGGGGCTCTCGTCAATCCACCCAGCCTCTTTGGCGTTTGAAAACGCCTTGGTTGAGAACAAGCCCACGCGGCCCATATCTTAGCCGTGGTTCACACGGAGTACGTGCTGGCGTGGATGATATCGTTTCTCTCCTGAACAGGGGGCGGCTGCAGGACGTTTTTGAGTTGCAGAAGCGTGCCTGGGCCGAATTGGGCGCTCTCTCCATCGAGCGCCGCGACGAGACCTTAGGCGCTCTTGCCGATGGGCTGGTGCGGCGTGCGGATGAATTTGCGCGGGTCATCGCGCAGGATTTCGGCCACCGTTCCTCTCACGAGACGAAGCTGGCCGATATTTATCCCGTTGTTGCCGCGCTGCGACATGCCCGCAAGCATTTCCGCCGCTGGATGAAGCCCCGGCGGAGGCCGATCCAGATGATGTTCCAGCCCGCTTCCGGCCGCGTCCATCATCAGCCTCTCGGGTTGGTCGGGATCATCAGCCCTTGGAACTATCCGGTGCAGCTTGCCCTGTCGCCGCTTGCGGGAGCGCTGGCTGCGGGCAACCGGATCATGGTCAAGCCTTCCGAGCTCACTCCCCGCACCTCGGCCCTGCTGGCGCAGGTGATCGGGGATGTGTTCGACCAGAGCGAGGTGGCAGTGGTGCAGGGCGGGGTGGAGATGGCTCAAGCCTTCGCCCGGCTCAAATTCGATCACCTCTTCTTCACCGGCTCGACAGCGGTCGGCAGCGAGGTGATGAAAGCCGCTGCCGAAAATCTCGTGCCGGTCACCCTGGAGCTTGGAGGAAAATCTCCTGCGATCCTCGGCGCCGATTACCCGGTTGAGAAGGCAGCCGAGCGTATTGCGGTCGGCAAGCTGTTCAATGCGGGTCAGACCTGCATCGCGCCGGATTACGTGCTCGTCCCGCGAGCACGTGAGGCGGCCTTCATCGCCGCCTTCCGGGATGCGGTAGCCCGGTTATACCCGACGCTGGCCTCCAACCCGGATTACACGGCCATCATCAGCGAGAGGCACTACGAGCGCCTTCGTCATCTGATCGCGGATGCACGAGCCAAAGGCGCGGTTCTTCAAGAGTTCAATCCGGGCCATGAGAGTTTCGATCCCGCAAAAAAAAAGATCGCGCCCGTTATCCTGACGGGCGTTCCCGATGACGCTCTTGTCATGCAGGAGGAGATCTTCGGTCCCATCCTCCCCATCGTCGCCTATGACGGAATCGATGACGTCATCCGCTATATCGCGGGCCGGCCACATCCTCTCGCGCTCTACATGTTCAGCCACGATAAGCGGATCGTCGAGACCGTGCTCGAAAGGACCCGATCGGGAGGCGTCGCCATCAACGAGACGCTGCTCCATTGCGTCCAGGAGGAGTTGCCCTTTGGTGGCGTCGGCGAAAGCGGCATGGGCGCGTATCATGGCGAAGCAGGCTTCAGAACCTTCAGCCATGCCCGTTCCGTCTTTCATCAGGCGCGCATCAACGGCGCGGGCATGACGAAGCCGCCCTATGGCAGGCGGATCGAGCGCATGCTGTCGTTCCTTTTACGTTGAGGGCAACGGCACGGAGATATCGTAGGAAACGCCCGCTTGATCAAAGTTGAGCACGATGGTGCCGTCGAGTTCGCCTTCAACGCTGCGGCGAATGAGGCGAGAGCCGAAGCCCTGGCGCTTGGGAGGCTGGACGGGCGGTCCGCCGGTTTCCTTCCACTGAACGCGCAGTTGCGAGGGGCCGTCTTCGGCGGGAACGACTTCCCATGTCAGTTGGAGCCGCCCTGTCGGGGTTGAGAGCGCGCCGTATTTCACGGCATTCGTCACGAGTTCGTGCAGAACGAGGCCGAAATTGATGGCATAGCGAGAAGGCAGGTTCACGCGGGGGCCATCGATCACGACCCTTTCGTCACCCTCACGCATATAGGGGGCAAGCTCCTGTTCTGCGATGTCGTGCAGGTCCGCCTCGCGCCAGGATTTCAGGGTCAGCAGATTGTGAGTCATGGAAAGGGCCAGAAGGCGGCCCTCGAACGCTTCCTTGAACTGCGTCGCACCGGTGCTGGAGCGAAGGGTCTGCGCGGCGATGGACTGCACGGTTGCCAGCGTGTTCTTTACCCGGTGATTCAATTCGTCGAGGAAGAAGCGCTGCTGCTCTTCCACCTGCCGGCGCTCCGTGATGTCCTGGATGATGCCCACAAAGAAGATGGGTTTCTTCCGCGCATCGAAGGAGACCTTCCCCTTCGAGTTGATCCAACAGATCTTTCCGTCGGGACGACGGACACGATATTCGTCTTCGTAGTTGCCATGGTCCTCGCCGAGGGCGGCGGCGCGCAGCTTTTCTACGGCACGGTCCGCATCGTCAGGGTGGAGAAGCGAGCGCCATTCCTGCACGCTGGTCGTCGATTTAGTGGCAGGCAGGCCCAAGATTTCCGCGGCCTGGCTCGACCAGCCGCCCATGCCCTTGCGGTGATCGTACCACCAGGTTCCCATGCGGCCGGCCTCCAGGGCCAGCCGGGCCCGCTCCTCGCTGGCTTTCAGGGCCTCCTGGCGCTCGGCGACATCGTCCATCAGGTCGTTGAAGGCCTTCGACAGAAGACCGAATTCACCTGAGTTCTTCGGCAGGTCGATGCGGGCCTGATAATCGCCCCGCCGCCAATCGCTGACGGCTTTCGTCATCGCCTCGAAGGGCTTCGTGATGAAGGCGCGGCTTGCCAGCCACGAGAGCGACAGGGCAAGGACAAGGGCCGCCGCGATCAGCATGAAGCCGCGTTTTGCGGCCTCATTGATGGCCGCGAAGGCGATTTTCGTTGAAAGTCCCGCCGCTACGAAAATATTCATGCGGGAATGGTCTACGGGAATGTACCCATAGATCCTCTTGATCCCATCACGGCTCACGGCTTGAAAGTTGCCAGGCTGCTTACCCCGCAGATGATGCGTGAACTCTTGCGGAAACTCCGTTGATATGAACCTTTCAGGAAAGGGTTCTCGCGATAGGATCATCCCGTTTCTGTCCGCGACGGCCAGCGAACCTCCCTCAGGGATGACACGCTCCTTAAGATTGTTGCTGAGCCAAAGCAGATCGAGGGCAGCCACCAGAACGCCGACGCTTCTCCCGTCATGGTCCCAGATTGGAAGGGAAAGCGGGAGAACCGAGCGGGCCCCCAGCCCGCCTTCCATGAACTCGGAGGTGTAGGTCCCAACCGAGAATCCATTGCGCGCAATCGTATCGCGGAAATACGCACGGTCCTTGAACCGCAGATCAGGATTGATCAGACCGGTGTTGCTGCAGCGGACGGCGCCATCGAGATCCAGCGCAACGAAGGCAACGATGTAGGGAACCTTCTTCTGAACGGCCTCCAGATAGGGGATGCAGTTCGGCGTATCGAAAGTGCGGATGGACCCGGTTTCGTCCATGGCTAAGAGAAGGCTGTTGACGCCGTTGAAAATGTGATCGAGCTCGGAGGCGGCCAATTGCGCCTGACGGATGAGGAGGTCGTTGACCTCGGCCTCACGGGCGCGCCTCAGCGAAACTTCCGTAAAGGCCCAGATGACGAGCGCTGGCAGAACGGAGATCAACGCCAAAAGGAGCAAACGTCTCGTCAGAGTCATGCAGATGCCCAGCTTCAGAAGAGCAGGGGACCATAAAGATCGTTGAGCGTCCACCCCCGTAACAACCGCAAGATGGTCTTGCATCCACCGGCAAGAGGTGTCAGGTGGCAGGCATGGCGCTTCCTCCTCTGCTTCTCCTCCAGGAAATTGCTCTCACTTTCGGCGGTACGCCCTTGATCGAGAGCGCGGACCTCTCCGTTTCCCCCGGCGAGCGGGCCTGTCTCGTGGGCCGCAACGGTTCGGGCAAATCCACCCTGCTCAAGATTGCCGCAGGCCTCGTCGAGGCCGACCGCGGCAAGCGCTTCGTGCAGCCGGGAGCCACCGTGCGCTACCTGGCGCAGGAGCCGGATCTCTCGGCTTTTCCGAACACCCTGGCTTATGTGGAAGCGGGCCTTGGCCCGGGCGACGACCCATACCGGGCGCGTTATCTGCTGGAGCAACTGGGCCTGACCGGCGAGGAAAAGCCCTCGGACCTCTCCGGCGGCGAGGCTCGCCGTGCTGCGCTGGCTCATGTGCTGGCGCCCCAGCCCGACATCCTGCTGCTGGACGAGCCCACCAACCATCTCGACCTACCCGCCATCGAGTGGCTGGAAGGCGAGCTGAAGAGCCTGCGTTCGGCGCTGGTGCTCATCAGCCACGACCGGCGCTTTCTCGAAAGCCTGTCCCAGTCCACCATTTGGCTCGACCGGGGGCGCACCCGCCGCATGGATCAGGGTTTCGCCCATTTCGAGGAATGGCGCGATCAGGTGCTGGAGCAGGAAGAGGCCGAGCACCACAAGCTCGGCCGCAAGCTCGTGGCCGAGGCCGATTGGCTGCGCTACGGCGTGACCGCCCGGCGCAAGCGCAATGTGCGCCGTCTCGGCAATCTCCATGCCATGCGCCAGCAATACCGCGACCGCACACGCGCGGTCGGCACCGTCAGCATGACCCTGGCCGAGGCCGAGCAGTCCGGAACCCTGGTGGTGGAGGCGGAGGGCGTCTCGAAAGCCTACGGCGAACGTCCCATCGTCTTGAACCTGTCCTTGAGGCTTCTGCGGGGCGACCGCCTCGGCATCATCGGGCCTAACGGTGCGGGCAAGACCACGCTCATCAATCTGCTGACAGGCAATCTCCAGCCGGATTCCGGCCGGGTGCGCCTGGGCTCCAACCTTCAGATGGTTACCCTCGACCAGCGCCGCGCGAGCCTCGACCCCAACGCCACGGTGGCGGAAACCCTCACCGGTGGGCGCGGCGACAGCGTCACTATCGGCGGGCAGACAAAGCACGTCATCGGCTACATGAAGGACTTCCTGTTCTCGCCGGAACAGGCCCGCACCCCCGTGGGCGTGCTCTCAGGCGGTGAGCGCAACCGGCTCATGCTGGCCCGCGCCCTGGCGCAGCCCTCGAACCTCTTGGTACTCGACGAGCCGACCAACGATCTCGACCTGGAAACCCTCGATCTCCTCCAGGAGATGATCACGGATTATTCCGGCACGGTCCTGCTGGTCAGCCACGACCGCGACTTCCTCGACCGCACGGTGAGCTCCGTTCTCGTCTCGGAAGGCGAGGGGCGCTGGATCGAATATGCGGGCGGCTATTCCGACATGGTGGCCCAGCGCGGGCAGGGCGTGCAGGCGCGCGTCGTCGAAAAGGATGCCAAGCCCAAGAGCGCGGGCAAGCCTGCGGCTGAGCCATCGCAGAACAACAAGCGCAAACTCAGCTTCAACGAGCAGCACGACCTCAAGACCCTTCCCAAGCGGATGGAAGAGCTGGAAGCCAAGATCGCCAAGGTGCAGGAGATCCTTGCCGATCCCGAGCTCTATTCCCGCGATCCTGCCCGTTTCCAGAAGGCGATGGATGCCCTCACGCAATTGCAGGGAGAGTTGCATGCGGCTGAGGAGCGCTGGCTCGAACTGGAGATGCTGCGCGAGGAGCTGGAGGGGTAAGCCGCTGAACACATTCCGGCCCATGAGTGACAGTTCGGAAAAGGCTTGGCGGCATTGCTGAGGACGAACTCGACACTAAACTGACATGACCCGCTCCTTAGAAGCGGAGTGTCACCCGGGAGGAGTGCGATGGTTCGTTTTTCACGACATAGCTTGACTGTACTGCTGACGGTGCTCAGTGTCGGAGGCATGCCTTCTGTCCTGCACGCTGCCGACATCGATCGGAATGTATTGGCCGAGCGAGTCACCAAGCTGTCGCGCGGCACCCAATGGAAGCCCGTCGAGGCCATTCCCATCAACTTCGTCACCCACCACCCGCAGGGCATGGTGAAGATCGGCGATACGCTGTTTGTCTCTTCCGTCGAGATCAAGGAGCCGACCAAGCGTTTCCCGCAGCCGGTGGACGGATATGACCGCGACACGGGCGCGGGCGTCGGGCATCTGTTCAAGATCGACATGAAAGGCAACCTCATCGCCGATATCACCCTCGGCGAGGGAGCCATCTATCACCCGGGCGGGATCGATTATGACGGGCGCTATATCTGGGTGCCCGTGGCGGAGTATCGCCCGAACAGCCGCTCCATCGTGTACAGGGTCGATCCGGAGACCATGAAGGCGGAGGAGATGTTCCGCTTCGCGGATCATGTCGGCGGCGTGGTTCACGATACGGATGATAATTCCTTGCATGGGGTGAGCTGGGGCTCACGCCGGTTTTATCGCTGGACGCTCGATGATAGCGGCAAGCCGACGAATGCAAGCGAGGCTCCCGAGAAGCTGAGACGGATGAACACGTCGCATTATCTCGATTATCAGGACTGCAAATATGTCGGCGGTCATCGCATGCTGTGCTCGGGCGTCACTGAAATGCGCGTCACCCCCGATGCGGCTCCCTTCCGGCTCGGCGGTCTGGATCTGGTCAATCTCTCCGACGGGCGGCCTATCTTCCAAACGCCGGTGCTGCTCTGGACGGCTGGGGGAATGGATATGACTCACAACCCGGTCTGGATGGAGCCGAGCGAGGCGGGAATCCGTGGCTATTTCATGCCGGAGGATGACAAGTCCGTGCTCTACATCTACGAAGCCGAGGTGAAGTAGGGACTCATCAAGAAGGCTCTGCTTTCAACAGGTGACGATGTCTCTGGCGGTCATTGTCACCTGCGTTGCTGTCTGGAATTCGCTCAGACCTTTTGGCTCTGTCGCGCGTTTTAGCCCGGACAGCTCGATATTCCGGCATTGTTCGTCCTCAAGAGATATTCGATGGCACCTGCAAAACTGTTTACGCCCTTTCAAGTCGGAAAGCTCAATCTCGACAATCGCATCGTGATTGCGCCCATGTGCCAGTACTCGGCTGAGAACGGGTGCATGAACGATTGGCATATGATCCACTTGGGTCAGTTGGCTCTTTCGGGAGCGGCGCTTCTGACGATCGAGGCAACCGCCGTCGTGCCCGAAGGGCGCATCACCTATGCCGATGTGGGACTCTATTCGGATGAAACCGCAGCGGCCATGGCGCGCGTTCTCGAAGGCGTTCGCCGCTGGTCCGACATGCCGATTGCCATTCAGCTGGCGCATGCCGGGCGCAAGGCTTCCAGCGAGGTTCCATGGAAGGGCGGGCGCCAAATCGGACCCGACCATGCCAATGGATGGCAGACGGAGGGGCCATCGGCAGTCCCATATGCAGCGAGCGACAATGCTCCGACGGCCATTGATCGAGACAGGCTGGCGCAGCTTCGCAAAGCGTTCGCGGACTCCGCCAGAAGGGCGGCACGCCTCGGTATTGGAGCCGTGCAGATCCATGCGGCACACGGCTATCTGCTGCACGAGTTCCTCTCGCCCCTGTCCAACCAGCGGACGGATGAATATGGCGGTTCGCTGGAAAACCGCATGCGCTTTCCTCTGGAAGTTTTCGATGCCATCCGTGAAGCCTTCCCGGCGGAGCGGCCCGTTACCGTGCGCGTTTCGGGAACGGACTGGGTTGAGGGCGGCTGGACGATTCAAGAAACGATCGCTTTCGCTCAGGCGCTTGAGGCGCGCGGCTGCGATGCAATCCATGTTTCGAGCGGTGGCCTGAGTTCAGAGCAGCAGATTCCGGTCGGCCCTAATTATCAGGTGCCGTTGGCTCGTGCTGTGAAGGAAGCGACCAAGATGCCGGTTGTCGCGGTGGGCCTCATCACCGATTACGTGCAGGCCGAAGCGATCCTCGCCACGGGAGAAGCCGACCTCATCGCGCTCGCCCGGGCCATTCTCTACAATCCCCGCTGGCCATGGCATGCGGCGGCCCATTTCGGCGCTTCGGTCAAGGCCCCGAACCAGTATCTTCGCTCGCAGCCGCACCAATATCCGAAGCTCTTCGAGATGCGTGCAGACGGCTAACGGTTCCCGAAGGCGGCTTCAGGAGCCGCCTTCGTCCAGCGTGAATCCCGCCTTCAGCACAACCTGATAATGGCGCACCTCGCCGTCCTCGATGTGCCCGCGCATTTGCATGACCTCGAACCAGCGCATGTTGCGCAAGGTTTTGCTGGCCCGCGTGATCGCGGTCTGGATCGCGTCCTCAATGCTTGTTTCCGATGAGCCGACGAGCTCGACGACTTTGTAGACGTGATCGTTCATCAGGTGCTCCATGATTGGTCGCAAGGTTGAATTGGAGCCGCTTGGAGAGATGCCTAGACCTGTCTTCAAGGAAAGTTTGGGAGCAATTACACGAAATAGCCGAGACGCCCAGGAACATAGGATGATGTTCCATCGTTGGGGAGCATCAACTCGGCCATATGGCCGGGCGCAGGAGGGAATATTCCATGAACTTCAAGATTGCTCTTTTGGCGAGCGCACTGACATTGGGTATGGCAGGCTGCATGACGCCGACGGCATCCGCTCCTCCCGTTGCCGTCACGACGGCATCGGTATTCGTTCCGACGGCAGCTTCCTCAAACCTGTTCGAGATCGAGTCGAGCCAGCTGGCCCTGCGCCGCGCGCGCGATCCGGAGGTCCGCCGCTTTGCCCGGCAAATGATCCGCGACCATAACCTCGCAACCCGCCGCATGGCATCGACCCTGCGTAGCGCAGGCATGCCCGTGCCGCCCCCGGCTCTTAACGCCAAGCACCAGCAGATGCTGGCGACCGTCGAAGGGGCTTCCGATTTCGATGCGGCTTACGTGAATGCCCAGCTCATGGCGCACCAGGAAGCCGTTGACCTGTTCACGTCCTACTCCTCGAACGGAGACGTGCCCCAGCTGACCTCCTTCGCGGCCCAGACCCTGCCGACCCTGCAGATGCATCTCGACCACGTGCAGAGACTGAGCGGCGGCACAGCCGCAGGCATGTAAGGGCTTCGTACCCTCAAAGTGCTGAGCCGCCGGAAACCCGGCGGCTTTTCTTTAGGCTGGGTTGTCCTGGTTATACGACACCACTTTCTGCTCGATGGCGCCGAAGATCGAGAAGCCACCCTTGTCCTTCATCTCGATGCGGATCGTATCGCCGAAGCGCAGGAAGGGCGTGCGTGGCTCGCCGTAGAGGATGGTTTCGACTGTTCGCTGCTCCGCCAGGCACGAGTAGCCGAGGCCTCCCTCCGCGACAGGCTTGCCCGGCCCGCCGCCCTCGTCCCTGTTGGAAACCGTGCCTGAGCCGATGACGGTGCCCGCCCCGAGAGGGCGGGTTTTCGCCGCGTGGGCGATGAGGGTCGGGAAGTCGAAGGTCATGTCCACCCCGGCATTGGGCTTGCCGATGGGCTTGCCGTTGAGGACTGAGAGGAGGGGCAGATGGAGCTTGCCGCCGTCCCAGGCATCTCCCAGTTCATCAGGGGTGACGGCAACCGGCGACAGGGCCGAGGACGGCTTCGAGTGAAAGAAGCCGAAGCCTTTTGCCAGTTCCGCCGGAATGAGGTTTCTCAAGGAGACGTCATTGACGAGGACCACGAGGCGGATGGCTTTGGCCGCTTCCTCCGGCGTAGCGCCCATGGGAACATCGTCCGTGATTACGGCGATTTCCGCTTCGAAATCAATGCCATGGGCCTCGTCCACGGCGGGGATCGGGTCGCGGGGGCAGAGGAAGGTATCCGACCCGCCTTGATACATGAGCGGGTCGGTCCAGAAGGATTCCGGCATCTCGGCCCCCCGGGCTTTGCGTACCAGCTCTACGTGATTCACATAGGCCGAACCGTCCGCCCACTGGTAAGAGCGGGGCAGGGGTGAAGCGCAGTCATGCTCGTGAAACCTGAAGGAGGGCACGGACCCGTGTTCGAGCTGCTCCGCGAGGTCACGGAGGCGAGGCTCGACTTTTTCCCAATCGTCGAGGGCTTGCTGTAGCGTCGGAACAATGAAAAATGCGTCCGTCGCGCGGGTCAGGTCCCTCGAGACGATCACGAGCCGGCCATCACGGCCCTGTTTGAGCGAAGAGAGCTTCATAGCCACCCTCCTGGTTGTTGTGGTTTATTGAGCTTGCAACGAAAGAGTGTGCGGGAAAACGCCTATGACGACGATGAAAAGAAGAAACTTCCTGAAGGGCGCCGGCCTTGCGGCTGCGGCCACCACGGTGGCGGCTCCCGCCATTGCTCAATCCAGCCCCGAGATCCGCTGGCGTCTGACCTCGAGCTTCCCCAAGTCGCTCGACACGATTTTCGGCACCGCCCAGACCTTCGCCAAGTACATGGCGGAAGCGACCGACGGAAAATTCCAGATTCAGGTCTTCGCTCCGGGCGAGATCGTGGGCGGCCTCCAGGCCATGGATGCGGTCGAGAATGGCTCGATCGAATGCGCCCATACCCCGCTGTACTACTATATCGGCCGTGAGCCGGCGCTCGGCGTCGCCACCGGCCTGCCGTTCAGCCTCAATGCCCGTCAGTCCCATTCCTGGTGGCATTTCGCAGGCGGCCGGGAGATCATCAACGACATCCTCGCCAAGTATAACTGCACCTCGCTGGTCTGCGGCAACTCGGGCGCACAGATGGGTGGCTTCTTCCGCAAGGAAATCAATACCGTCGATGACCTGAAGGGCCTCAAGTTCCGCATCGGCGGTCTCGGCGGACAGGTGCTCGCCAAGCTCGGCGTCGTGCCGCAGCAGGTTGCGCCGGGCGATGTGTATCCCGCTCTCGAACGCGGCACGCTGGACGCCGCCGAGTTCGTCGGTCCCTACGATGACGAGAAGCTCGGCTTCCTGAAGGTGGCCAAGTACTACTATGCCCCCGGCTTCTGGGAAGGCGGCGCCATGCTGCACCTCGTCATCAACAAGGCGAAGTGGGACGAGCTGCCCAAGCACTACCAGGCCATCATGGCCAACGCGTCGGAAGCCGCGAATAACTGGATGCTCGCCAAGTACGATGCCGTGAACGGCCAGGCGCTGCGCCGCATGGTCGGCGCGGGCGCGGAGCTTCGCACCTTCTCCCAGCCCGTCATGGAGGCTTCGCTCAAAGCCGCGAACGAGCTCTATACGGAGCTCTCCGCCAAGAACGAGAACTTCAAGAAGGCCTATGACTCGATGGTGGCCTACCGCAACGATGTGCTGCCCTGGTGGCAGCTCAACGAGTACGCCTTCGACACCTTCATGATCCGCACGCGCGGCAAGGCGTAAATCATCGGGACTTTGTCTGCCGAAGAAAGGCCGGTGCTCTGCACCGGCCTTTCGTATTTGCAGAAGCAGCACTTCTCTCATTTGGGCTCGCGTTGGCTCGGATCGAAGTGCTTCTTCAGGTCCTTCCAGCAATCGATGTAATTGTCCTGCAACGTTGAGAGTTCGGCGGCGTATTTCGTTACACGCTGGGGGAAGCGCGTTTCGAACATGAAGGCCATGGTGCCGGTGAGCTTCACGGGTTTCAGCTCCACGTTGCTCGCGTGCTCGAACGCCGTAGTGTCGGGCCCATGCGCCAGCATCTGGTTGTGCAACGAGAAGCCGCCCGGCACGAAGCCTTCGGGTTTGGCGTCGTAGATGCCGTAAACGAGCCCCATGAATTCCGACATCAGGTTACGGTGATACCAGGGCGGGCGGAATGTGTTCTCCGCCACCGACCAGCGCTCGGGGAAGATCACGAAGTCGACGTTCGCCGTACCGGGTGTTTCCGACGGCGCAGTGAGCACCGTAAAGATCGATGGATCGGGATGGTCGAACATGATCGCGCCGACCGGCGAGAAATGACGCAGGTCGTATTTGTAGGGCGCGTAATTGCCGTGCCATGCCACCACGTCGAGGGGCGATTGCTCGATCTCGGTGCGATAAAGCTCGCCTCCCCATTTCACGAAGAGGAAGGAGAGGGCTTCCTTGTCCTCGTAGGCCGCAACCGGCGTGAGGAAATCGCGCGGATTGGCAAGGCAGTTCGCGCCGATGGGGCCGCGATCGGGGAGGGTGAAGGCGCCGCCGTAATTCTCGCACACATAGGCGCGCGCGGAACCGTTGAGGAGTTCGACCTTGAAGATCACCCCGCGTGGGATGATGCAGATCTCGCCGGGCTCGATGTCGATCACGCCGAACTCGGTGCGAAAGCGCAAACTGCCGTCCTGCGCCACGACGAGGTATTCGCCGTCCGCGTTGAAGAAATATTCGTTGTCCATGGAGCGGGTGACGAGAAGCACGTGCGCTGCCATGCCCACCTGCGTGTCTGAATCGCCCGCCGTGGTGATGGTGCGAAGGCCTGTCACGAAGGTCAGCGCCTCATCCGGAACCGGTGTCGGGTCCCAGCGCAGCTGGCCGAGCGGCAGATCGCTTTCCTCGCGGGCTGCGGGCGCAGTCCTCATCAGGCCCTTGTCGACTTTTACGTAGCGGCCCGAATGCTTCACGCTCGGGCGGATGCGGTAGAGCCAGGAGCGTTGGTTCGTGGCCTGCGGGGCCGTGAAGGGCGAGCCCGAAAGCTGCTCCGCATAGAGGCCGTAATTGAGCTTCTGCGGCGAGTTGCGCCCGATGGGCAGCGCGCCCTCAAGAGCCTCCGTTTCAAAGGAGTTTCCGAAGCCGGACATATAGCCCGGCATGATCGCGCTTTTGCGGTTCTGTCCGGATTGGAAGCCGGAGACGTTCTGAACGTTCATGGCATTCTCCCTGGAACGGAGCCGATTGCGGTCAGGATTGATATTGACCGGACGGCCCGCAAATCTAGTTGCTTGTGCAACGAATTTGTCATATTAGTTGCAGGCGCAACGAATTTGTCAACCATGGCCCAGCAATCAGCAGCAAAGAAACTGGAGAGCTCCGACTCCACCGTGATTCTGGAGAACTTCCTGCCTTATCGGCTTAACGTTCTGGCGAGCCTGACCTCGAACGCGCTGGCGCAGATCTATGCCGAGCGGTTCGGGCTCTCGATCCCGGCATGGCGCGTCGTGGCGACGCTGGGTCAGTACGAATACCGCACGGCGCGGGACATCGCGGCCCATGGGGTCATGCACAAATCCACCGTGTCCCGTGCGGTCGCCGCCCTTGAGCAACGTGGCTTGATTGCCCGCAAGGCCAATCAGGACGACCGGCGTGAGGAATTGCTGGAGCTGACGGAGGAGGGGCGGGAGATTTATGAAGCCCTTGCCCCTGAGGCGCTCGCCTTCGAGGACCGCTTCGTCTCCGTGCTCACGGAGGAGGAACAGAAAGTTCTCGCCTCCCTCATCGACCGATTGAGCGGCCACGCACGGCTGCTGGCCCCGGACGGGGAGGTCGGAGGGTGAAGCTCTATACCTATTTCCGCTCATCGGCGGCCTACCGGGTTCGGATCGCGCTCAATCTGAAGGGGGTGCCCTACGAATCCGTGCCGGTGAATCTCCTGAAGGGGGAGCAGCGTGGAGAGGCTTATGGCGCCGTCAATCCTCAGAAGAGATTGCCTGCGCTCGATATCGGCGGCGCGGTTCTCGTCCAATCCCCCGCCATTCTTGAATATCTCGACGAGGTGTATCCCGAGCCGCCGTTGCTTCCCGTCGGCGCCGTGAACCGCGCGAAGGTGCGCGCGGTGGCCTCCATCGTCGGTTGCGATATTCACCCCTTAAACAATCTCGGTCCGTTGAATTATCTCAAGAAGACGCTGGCGCACGATCAGCCGGTTGCGGACGAATGGTATGCCCATTGGGTGCATGAAGGTTTCCAGGCCATCGAGGCAATGATCGAGTCCGGCCCCTATTGCTTCGGCCCGCGCGTGAGTCTCGCCGACATTTATCTCGTGCCGCAGGTTTTCAACGCCCGGCGTTTCAACATCCCTCTCGATTCCTATCCGAAGATCGTCGCGGCGGATGCCGCCTGCGCCGAGCTTGCCGCCTTTCAGGATGCCGCGCCGGAGCGCCAGCCGGACGCGGCTTGAAAACCGGCAGGTCTGGTGAGGCCTGCCTTCATAACAGGAGGAAAGCATGGGACCGTTCCCGCACGACGCACCGCCGCCGGCCCTCAGCGAAGACAATCCGATGGGGACCGACGGCTTCGAGTTCGTGGAATTCTGCCATCCTGATCCGCAGGAACTCGACAAGCTATTCAAGACGATGGGCTTCACGCCCGTCGCGAAGCACCGCTCGAAGAACGTGCTGCTTTATCGGCAGGGCGACATCAACTTCATCGTCAACGCGCAGCCTGGCTCGTTTGCCGAGCGCTTCGCCAGCCAGCATGGCCCCTCCGCTCCGGCCATGGCCTTCCGTGTAGTCGATGCGAAATACGCCTATGAGCGCGCCCTCTCCATGGGGGCCAAGCCGGTGCAGACGCAGGTCGGGCCGAACGAGCTCGAAATCCCGGCCATCGAGGGCATCGGCGGGCTGCATATCTATTTCGTCGACCGCTATGGCGCGAAGGGATCGATCTACGACGTCGATTTCGAGTGGCTGGCCGAGAAGGACCCGAAGCCGCACGGCGTCGGCCTCTATTACATCGATCACCTGACGCACAACGTCTATCGCGGACGCCTGAATGAATGGGCGGGCTTCTATGAGCGCCTCTTCAACTTCCGCCAGATCCGCTACTTCGACATCGAGGGCAAGCTGACCGGTCTTCATTCCCGCGCCATGACCAGTCCCGACGGCAAGATCCGCATTCCGATCAACGAGGATGCGGGCGAGACCGGGCAGATCGAGGAATACCTGCAGGAGTATAAAGGCGAGGGCATCCAGCATGTGGCCCTGGGCTCGCACGATCTCTACGAATCCATCGAGGCGCTCATCGGGCATGGCCTCGAGTTCATGCCCGCGCCGAACGAGATCTACTATTCGCGCATCGACAAGCGCCTGCCGAACCATGAGGAGCCACTTGAGCGGCTGCAGAGGAACGGCATCCTCATCGATGGGGAAGGCGTCGTTGAAGGTGGCTTCACGAAGGTGCTGCTCCAGCGCTTCGGCAAGACCGCGATCGGCCCGATCTTCTTCGAGTTCATCCAGAGAAAGGGCGATGAAGGATTCGGCGAGGGCAATTTCAAGGCGCTCTTCGAATCCATCGAAGAGGACCAGATTCGTCGCGGCGTCCTAAAGCCGAAAGTGGCCTGAATTCGACTCTCAGGAATGATTCCACAAAGGCCGGGACCACTCCCGGCCTTCTTTTTATGGCGGATGACGAGCCTCCGCGCCCAAATGGCGGATGAAGTTATTCACAGCCTCACCCCTTCGTGATTCCTCGGATTTGGCCCCCAAAGCTATGGTGCGCGCCTGCCGTCCTGCGGTCGGAAGCCCTTGTTTATTAAGGGGTTGTTAAGACCTCGCGCCAAAGTTTGACGGAAAGTAAACAGCCCGGGGTAAAAACGTTGCGTTTGTGCAACATGCCCCTGAAAAGCCCCCCGGGTTGCCCAGTTTGTGCCTTCATTCGGTTGCTTGCGGCCCCGCTCTGGCTAATGTGACACCAGCGACGGGGGCACCCCAGTCGTCATTTGATGAGCCCCAGCCATCCGGCAGGGTCGTCAGATCACTAGGGGAAAAGGGTGTGTTTGAGATTCGATCTCAATGCACAACAAGCCCGACCCCCCAAGGGTCTCGAAAACTTTGGAGGTTTAACCATGAAGCTCGTTAAGAGCCTTCTTCTCGGTTCGGTTGCGGGTCTCGCTGCCGTTGCCGGCGCTCAGGCTGCTGATCTTCCCGCAAAGAAGGCCGCTGCTGTCGAGTACGTTCGCGTCTGCTCCACCTACGGTTCAGGCTTCTTCTACATCCCCGGCACGGACACCTGCCTCCGCGTTGGCGGCCGCGTTCGCGCTGAGTTCCGCTACC
>JAEXGT010000060.1 GCA_023450615.1 Pseudomonadota bacterium
GCTCGGAGGAGCCGGTGCGTTCGGGCGGTGGTGAGATGGTGAGGATCGGTGAACGTGTTGTTGATCGCGGCATGCATTAAGAGGAACCGCTGGGTCGAGCCGGGGGACTTGAACCCCTGCAGCTTCCATTTTCGTCGTCGTACCGGCACGTGCGAACTCTCCGCTCAGTTGTTGGCCCGCTTTGCCTAGGTATGAACGGCCCTCTGGATCTTCAGGCATCAAAGCGCCGCTCCATAGGCGGGATACTGGTCCGTAACCCACCCTGCTGGGACGGTGCCGTGCTTCTTGAGGAGCTT
The DNA here is from genome assembly GCA_023450615.1 of Pseudomonadota bacterium. GTDB lineage: Bacteria > Pseudomonadota > Alphaproteobacteria > Rhizobiales > Beijerinckiaceae > Microvirga. The sequence goes on from JAEXGT010000060.1 coordinate 297, forward strand.
GCCAATGAGCTTCAGTGCGGCTCGCTTGTCGCGCTTGGCTTGAACCAGTACCTCAAGCACCTCGCCTTCAGCATCAATGGCGCGCCAGAGACACATTTTGCTTGCCCCCAATGCGAACAAACATCTCTTCCAGGTGCCCGTGACTGTGAGGCTAAGGACGTCGGGCCCGCAGCTGGTGCGTGATCACCAGTCCAAAGGTGAGAACGCAGCGCCGGATGGTCTTATAAGACGCCTCGACCTCACGCTCGGTCAGAAGATCCTCGACATCCCAGTAGCTGAGGGTGAAACGCAGGTAGATCCAGATCACGCTGAATGATAGCGCTGGGGAAGCGGTAGCCGGAGTAGCATGGCGAGGTCATGTCGAACAGCTAAGCCGATGCAATGCCGTCAGCAGCTGTGAACCTGACAAGCTCGTCTGAATATATGTTAGGCAGTCATTCGGCGCTTGCATGATCGTTCGGGGAATTCTTTTTCTGATAATCCATGAGTGAGGGAAAACTCCGCTCGTTTCCGACTGATCATTGAAATAAGTTTCTATTGATTCCGCTGGGCTCCGAGAAGACCCTAAAGCCTGTCAAGCTCACGGAATCATATGCCAAAACTCATTGCTATTGCAGGAAGCCCCACACCCGCTTCCCGGACGCGAAGCCTTGTAGCGCATGTTCTGGAAAGCATTGCGCAGGAAACGGGTGGCAGCACAGGCCTCGTGGATATCGCGGATCTTGTGCACTCCCTCGCGGTGCGTACGCGGGAGGAGGTTGTTCCGCAACTCGCGCATGCCCTGCGATCCGTGGAGGAGGCCGATCTGCTCGTTGTCGGGTCGCCGGTCTATAAAGGCTCCTATACGGGCCTTTTCAAACACTTCATGGATCTGGTCGATTATAAAGCGCTTGCCGGCGTGCCGGTGGCTCTGCTCGCTATAGGTGGCTCGGACCGGCATGCTCTCGTGATCGATCACCAGCTGCGTCCGCTCTTCTCATTCTTCAATGCCCATATCCTGCCGACAGGGGTTTTTGTTTCAGACAGCGCATTCGTCGACGGGCGAATCCAAGATCCGGCGATCCGGAATCGGATTTCAAACCTAGTACAGGAGGGGAGCGGAGCGTTGAGGCTTCGAGCCTCAATACGCAGTCTCCATGCTGCATAATCGTGAGCTACCGTGCACCATTGGGCGTAAGAGCATACGTCGTCGTTGCCTTCACCCGCTGCATGGCAAAACGCGAGGTGACGTTCTTGAGCGGGACCGCCTCGATCAACTGCTTATAGAAGCGGTCATAGGCCGCCATGTCCGGCACGACGACGCGCAGCATGTAATCTACGTCACCCGCCATCCTGTAGAACTCCATTACCTCCGGCATAACCGACACTATGTCCGCGAAATGCTGCAATCCCTGCCCGGAATGGTCGAATGTCTCGATGGAGACGAAAACCGTCAGGCCCAAACCTACCTTCTCAGGATCGATCAGCGCAACGCGCTTCTGGATGACCCCCGTCGCCTCGAGCCGTTGCACGCGCTTCCAGCATGGAGTCTGGGAGAGGTTCACCTGCTGGGCGAGTTCGGCAATCGAAATGCTGGCATTTTCCTGCAGCAGCATCAGGATCTTGGTATCAGTCGCGTCCATATGAGACCCTGCGAGCGTAGAGGGACGATCTCCTCAGGGGCCTCTGAGAAAGCCCCTGCTCCTTCTGAATAAGTTCTTTATAAAGAACATTTTGCTGGATTCAAGCCCCAGCACCAGCAATGCAGCTCAAGGCATTTCGCCCATTTAATCGGCAAAGATAATAAATCTTCTTTTCGAGTGCCGGCTCGGGGAAGAATCTCCTCAGATTGTGCGTTCGAAAAAAAGAACATTCCCGTTGCGTTTCTCTGACTTTCCCTTCGATACTTCTGGGGTCATTCGGCCCAATCATGCAGGGGAATTAGCGTGTCCATCACTCGACGCTTCAGGAATAAAGCCCGTCTCGCGACCTTGCTCGGAGCCACGCTTCTGGCTGGATCGGGCGGATGGGGAGCCGCGCAGGCGGCGGGCTCCAGCGACAAGCCCGTGCAGGGCGGGACGCTGGTCTATCTCGAACAGCAACCGCATACGAACCTTTATCCGCCGGCGGGCGGCTTCTACCCAAACGGCGGCATTCTCAACCAGCTCATTGACAAGCTCACCTTCCAGAACCCGCAGACTCTCGAGATCGAGCCCTGGATTGCGGAATCGTGGACGGTCAATGCGGATGCCACAGAATATACGTTCAAGATCCGCAAGGGGGTCACGTTCTCCGACGGCACGCCGCTCGATGCCGCAGCAGTCGCTAAGAACTACGACACGTTCGGGCGCGGCAATAAGGATCTGAAGCTGCCGGTCTCCGAGGTGATCAACAATTACGACCGCAGCGAGGTGATCGATCCCTATACGGTCAAATTCTATTTCAAGAAGCCTTCGCCCGGTTTCCTGCAGGGCACTTCGGTGATCGGTTCGGGGCTCGTGTCTCCCGCAACCCTTTCACTGCCTTATGAGGCTCTGGGCGACGCCACGAAAATCATCGGCTCTGGCCCCTTCGTGGTTGCCAGCGAAACGCTCGGGCGCGAACTTAACCTCAAAGTGCGCGCAGATTACAACTGGGGCCCGGCGAAGCTGGAGCACCAGGGCCGCGCCTATCTCGACTCGATCAAATATGTCGTAACGCCGGAAGATAGCGTGCGCATCGGCGCATTGCTCGCGGGCCAGGCCGATGTCATCCGGCAGATCCAGGCCTATGACGAGAAGCAGGTTGAAGACGAGGGATACCTGATATACGCGCCGTCCACACGCGGGGTGAACAACAGTGTCGTCTTCCGTCCCGACAATCCGTTGGTGGCTGATATTCGCGTCCGCCGCGCGCTGCTGTACGCCACCAATACGGACGAGATCGTCTCGACCTTGTTCTCGTCCAACTATCCGAAGGCGACATCCATTATTGCCAGGTCGGCCTTGGGCTATAGCGATCTGTCCTCCAAGCTTACCCATGATCCTGACAAGGCGAAGGCGCTGCTCGACGAGGCCGGATGGAAAGTTGGTGCGAATGGCCTGCGTCAGAAAGACGGCAAGAATCTGGAGCTTTCGGCCTACGAGTCCCTGCCGCAACCGCAGAACAAGGAGACGCTCCAACTCGTCTCCCAGCAATGGGGCAAGATCGGCGTGAAGCTCAATGTCCTGACGGCGGATTCGGGCAGCGCGACGGTGAACAACCTCGATCCCGCGAAAGCGCCCGTGTCGCCCGCCATGGTCGGCCGTGCCGATCCCGACGTCATCAAGAGCCAGTACTATCCCACCAACCGCAACGTCCTGCTGCAGAAGGGCGGCAACAGCGACAAGGTACAGAGCTTCGTCGACGAGAAGCTGAATACGCTTCTGGACAAGCTGGCCTCCGAACCGGATCACGCCAAGCGTCTTGCGGTTGCGGGCGAGGTGCAGAACTACGTGATCGACCAAGCCTATGCCATCCCGATCTTCGAGGAGCCCCAAGCCTTCGCCGCAGCGCCTTACGTGAAGGGCGTGTCCTTCGAGGCGGTGGGCCGTCCGAGCTTCTACAGCACTTGGCTCGCTCCGCGTAACTGACGATCGAGACGTCCGGACGCCGGATGTTCCGGCGCCCGGCATCCATCACTGTTGCCTTCATCATTCACGACAGGAGCCATCATGTTGCGATATGTGACTGAGCGGGTAGGGCAGGCGGCTCTCGTGCTCTGGGCAGCCTTCACCGTCTCGTTCATTCTTCTCCAGGCGCTCCCAGGCGATGGGATCCTAATCAAGTTCCTGAATCCGGATCTGGGGTTGGGGCCGGAGCAGATTGCCGAAATTCGCGCATCCTATGGGGCCGATGGCCCGCTTCTGGTGCAGTATGTCCAGTCGCTCGTGAATTTTCTCACCGGTCGCTTCGGCTATTCGATCCATGTCGGCGTTCCCGTCAGCGACCTGATCGCCGCGAACCTGACGCCGACGCTCTGGCTCGCCTCGCTCGGCTTCATCGTTGCGCTGGTCGTGGCGTTCTCGCTGTCTGCGCTCTCGGCTCTGACGCCTTTCTCCTGGCTGCGCTCCTTCATTCAATCCATTCCGTCGCTCTTCGTCTCCACGCCAGTGTTCTGGCTCGGCATCGTGCTGATCCAGATCTTCTCATTCCGGCTCAAGCTCATTCCCGTCATCAACCCCGGGCCGTGGGAAGTCTTCATCCTTCCCGTGCTGACGCTTGCCGTCCCGATCTCGGCGCCGCTCGCCCAGATCCTGATGCGCAACATCGATGACGTGCTCACGGAGCCCTTTGTGGCGGTGGTCCGCGCGAAAGGCGCATCCCATCGCTGGGTCGTGTGGCGGCATGTGGCCAAGAACGCGGTGCTGCCCACCCTCACCATCGGCGGCATTCTGTTCGGCGAGCTTCTGGCCGGAGCCGTCGTCACCGAAGCGGTGTTCGGCCTCAACGGCATCGGCGGGCTCACGCAGCAGGCGGTCAACAACCAAGACATCGCGGTCCTGCAGGCCCTGGTGGTGTTCTCGGCCTTCGCCTTCGTCGTCATCAATCTCGCGGTCGATCTGCTCTACCCGATCTTCGATCCCCGTCTCACCGTCAGAAGAGGAGGCTTCGCATGACCAGCCTGAATTCCACGGGACGCAGCCTGCTGCAGGATGATCCGGTCGCGCTGGAAGGATCGACATCCCTCTTCGCCGCGCGCTGGGTGAGGACGTTGAAGAACATTCAACCTAGTCTCGTGCTCTCCTGGTCCGTGATCGGCGTGGTGACTCTGTGGGCGCTCGTCCCGCAAGCTTTCACCAGCTACAGCGGAACCGTCGGTATCGCCCGTCAGCAGCTTCGCGCGCCCGGTACCGAGCATTGGCTGGGCACCGATGCGCTCGGCCGCGATCTCCTGGCGCGCATCATCTATGGCGCCAGCAACTCCCTCTCGGGGGCCTTCGTGGCGGTGAGCGTCGGTCTCGTGGTCGGAACGGCGCTCGGTTTGATCGCCGGCACCCTGCGCGGACGGACGGATGCCATCATCATGCGCGGCATCGACGTTCTTCTGTCGATCCCCCAGCTGTTCCTGTCGCTCAGCATCGTCATCCTGCTCGGCTTCGGAAACGTCACCGCGGCGATTGCGGTGGGCGTCACCTCCATCGCCCGCTTCGCGCGGCTGGCGCGCTCCGAAGTGATCCGGGTGCGGCTGAGCGACTACGTGGAGGCGGCCTTCGGCAGCGGGGGCACCTTCACCCGCGTGCTGCTGCGCCATATCCTCCCGAATTCCCTGACCTCGGTGACGGCACTCGCGGCCCTGCAGTTCGGCTGGGCGACCCTCGCCATCTCCACCCTCGGTTTCCTCGGCTATGGCGCGCCTCCGCCCACGCCCGAATGGGGTCTGCTCATCGCGGAAGGGCGCAACTACATCGCGCGAGCGTGGTGGCTGACCACGATCCCCGGCATCGTCGTGATCATCGTCGTGCTGTCCGCCAACCGTATCAGCCAATCCTTCGGAAAGGTGAAGGCATGAGCACGGCCATCGATTTTCGCTCCCTGCCGCTCAGCAGAGGGGACGTGCCGGTTCTAGAAATCAGCAACCTCACCGTTGCCTATCGCGGCAAGGACGAGTTTCAGCGGGTCGTTCACAACGTGTCGCTTGAGGTGAAGTCGGGCGAAGTCGTGGCCCTCGTCGGTGAATCGGGTTCGGGCAAGACGACGATCGCGCAGGCGGTGATCGGGCTCCTCGCTGAAAACGGCAAGCTCGAATCCGGCGCGATCCGGCTCAACGGAGCCGATATCGCGGGCTGGTCGCAGAAGCGGCTCGACGGCATTCGCGGCAGCAGGATCAGCCTGATCCCGCAGGATCCCACGAGCTCGCTCAACCCCGTCAAGACCATCGGCGCGCAGGTCGCCGAGGTGCTCGAGATCCATCGCTACGGCAGCAGAAAGGCGATCGAGGCGCGGGTGATCGAGCTTCTCGCCAGAGTCGGTCTCTCAGAGCCTGAGCTTCGGGCCAAGCAATATCCACATGAATTGTCGGGCGGCATGCGCCAGCGCGTCCTGATCGCCATCGCGATTGCCCTGAAGCCCTCGTTGATCATCGCAGACGAGCCGACGAGCGCCCTCGACGTCACGGTGCAGAAGCGAATTCTCGATTTGATTGACGAGCTGCGCCAGGAATACGGCACCGCCGTTCTTCTCGTGACGCATGATCTGGGCGTCGCCGCCGACCGGGCGAACCACATCGTCGTGCTGAAGGGAGGGCGGATTCAGGAGCAGGGCCGCACCGAGGAGGTGCTCGCCAATCCGTGCAGCGAATACACGCGAAAGCTCCTGTCCGACGTGCCTTCCCTCGGCAAGGCCAGGCATGTCGTGCGCGCGAAAAACCTGCGGAGCGAGGACAACGCCATCGTCGTCGAAAACCTCGTGCAGGATTTCTCCGCGAGGGGGCGTGGATCCTTCCGCGCCGTGGACGGCGTGTCCTTCACGGTCCAACGTGGCACGACCCATGCCATCGTGGGCGAGTCGGGCTCCGGCAAGACGACGACGGCGCGCAGCATCGTGGGCTTCAACAAGCCGACCTCCGGGCGCATCCTCGTCGATGGAACCGATGTGACGGGCCTGCGCGGCGAGGCGCTGCGCCAGTTCCGCAGGAATATCCAGCTCGTCTATCAGAATCCGTTCGCATCCCTCGATCCGCTGCAGACCATCTTTCAGATCGTGGAGGAGCCGCTTCTCAACTTCGATCCTATTCCGCGTGAGGATCGCACGAAGAAAGTGCATGCGATCCTTGATCGGGTGGGGATTCCGCATTCGGCCCTCACACGCAAGGCCCGCGCGCTGTCGGGCGGGCAGAGGCAGCGTGTCGCCATCGCCCGCGCCCTCGTGCTCGATCCGCAGGTGCTGGTGCTGGACGAGGCCGTATCGGCGCTCGACGTCACCGTGCAGGCGCAGATCCTCGAACTTCTCGATGAGCTGCAGCAGGCTCTCGGGCTCACCTACCTGTTCATCTCGCACGATCTCGCCGTGGTGCGGCAGATCTCGGACACCGTGTCCGTGCTGCACAACGGCCGTCAGGTCGACAGCGGCAGCATCGAAGACGTGTTCCTGGGTCCCACGAGTGATTACACGCGCGAACTGCTCGGCGCGATTCCCGGGCAGCGGCACTCCATTCATCACTGATCACAGCGGAGCAAGAGCATGACAACGTCTTTCCCAGCGAAGCGCCTCGGCTTCTTCACGCGCCTTCTTGACAAGGCCAGCGCGGACGAGCGCTATCGACACGCCGCCGAGCAGATCATCCACGCGGAGCGCAACGGCTTCGATACGGCTTGGGTAGCACAGCACCACTTCCACGAAGCGGAGGGAGGCTTGCCGTCGCCGCTGGTCTTTCTGTCGCATGTGGCCGCGCGTACCTCGCGCATCCGTCTCGGTACCGGCATCATCACCCTGCCGCTGGAAAATCCCATTCGCGCCGCCGAGGATGCGGTTGTGCTCGATCGTCTGTCCGGAGGGCGGCTGGAGGTCGGCGTCGGCACGGGCGGTACGCCGTCCTCGTTCAAGGCCTTCGGCCATGACAGCGCCAACCGCACGGAGATCTTCGAGCGCTATCTCGCCATCGTCAAAGATGCGTGGAACGGCAAGCCGCTTGAGGGCGGCGACAGCCTCTACCCGGTGGAGCCGTCCCTCAACGACCGCGTTTGGCAGGCGACGTTCTCCCATTGGGGCGGCGCGCGCGCCGGACGGGCCGGAGACGGCCTCATGCTGTCACGCACGCAGCCGAGACCAAAGGATAATCCGCAAGCTTCGCTCTCTGATATCCAGCATCCCATCGTCGATGCCTATCTCGAAGCACTGCCTGAAGGGCGCGAGCCCCGCATCATGGCGTCCCGCACCCTGTTCGTGGCGGATCGTCGGGACGAGGCCTTGAAGCTAGCGGAGCAGGGCCTGCGCAAGGTCGTCGCTCATTTCACGGAGAAGGGGCACATCGTTCCGAGCGACAGCCTGTCCGACATCATCGTCGCCCTCGACAGCCATGTGGGCACGCCGGACGATGTGATCGAATCCCTGAGCAGGGATACGGCTCTGGCGCGCGCCACCGACATCGTCTTCCAGGTGCACTCCATCGATCCGCCGCATCCGTACATCCTGCGCTCCATCGAGCTGATCGCGGACGAGGTCGCCCCCGCTCTCGGCTGGCAGAAGCCCGTGGAGCAGCCCGAGAAGCGCGTCGCTCTCGTGCGTTGAGAGCTTTCACTCAAAACCAGGAGCATGCCATGAGCACGACAACCCCGGACATCATCGATTATCTGGTTGGAATCGAGCCGAACTCACATCTCGACAGGCTTCGCACCGAACGGGCGCAGGCGCGCGAGAATGTGCAGAAAAGCTACCTCGCCCTCTTCGAGCCCGCTTTTCCTAGCGGCGTGACGTTGACGGAGCGCTATGCCCTCGCGACGTTCGTGGCAGGGCTGCATCGTCAGGCCGAAGTGCACGGCTTCTATGCCGCTGGCTTACAAAAACTCGCGGAGAAGCCTTTGGCTGAAGTCATCGAAGCGGAGATCCTGCGCGGTGCGACCCAGGGACCTTATGGACATTATCCGGAAGGTCCCTTGTCGCGCGAGGACAAGGAGGGGCTTCAATACGACGTCTTCGCGACGCATGCGGAGCTGCTCGGACCCAAGCTGGCCGCGGCCCTCAAACATGCGCATCTTCTCGTCTTCTACCCACGCGATGCCGACAGTGCGGCGCTGCAGAAGCTGATCGATGCCGGATGGTCCACCACGGACATCGTCACGATCTCGCAGCTGGTCGCCTTCCTCTCCTTCCAGATCCGCGTCGTCGCAGGCCTGCGCGTGTTGGCCTCCGCCACTCGAAAGGATGTCGACGTCACATCCGTTTTTACGGGCGTTCTGGCCACCGGCATCGTCTAAGAAAGAGCCACATCATGACCGACAAAACCACCTCCTACCCTGACAACCGCGACCCTGTGGCCTTCACGCAGGAAGAATTGGGCTGGCTGCCGTGGCTCGAGCCTCTCTCCGAGGACGCGCTGACCGACCGGCATTGGGCGGGCCTTGTGGAGCCCTCGCGCGCCAAGTCGCCTTACTTCCTCCTGCTCGCCCGCGATCCGGAGGTTCTGGAGGCCCGGACGAAGACCGACAAGGACATCTTCTATAACACGCGGAGTGGCCTTCCCCGCGCAGAGCGCGAGCTTGCGGCAACCGCGACGTCTCGCTTCAACGGCTGCATCTACTGCGCCTCCGTTCACTCGCGCTTTGCCACCATCCATTCGAAACGCGGCGAGGAGGTGCAGCGCCTGCTCGATGAAGGCATCGGGGCGGATATCGACAGGCGGTGGAATGCTATCGTCGAAGCGTCTGTTGCGCTCACGGCAACGCCTTCGGCCTTCGATGACGAGCATATCCAGCGCCTGCGCGCGACAGGGCTGGAGGACTTGGAGATCGTGGATGTCATCAACGGCGCTGCCTTCTTCAACTGGGCCAACCGACTGATGCTGTCGCTTGGCGAGCCGACGACGCCGTCCAAGAGTTCGTAACAGCCTCGATAAAGCCTTCAAGATCAGGACGAATGTAGCCTCTGAGGCCTTCAGAGATGGCCTCAGAGGCTTGCCTTCGGTTATCCCTCCTGCAGAAATGATACGTCGGCCATGATCATGTAAGCACAGGCTCACGGCTGCGGAGAAAGTCCGTTCTGGCACCGGAGGACGTCTGCATCCGGCACGAAACTTAAGAAACGCTTTGGTCTGCTCGACCAACCTAAGCAGACATTCCTGAAGTGCAGCGGATCTATTGCGTGCGCTGGGTCGACTTGGTGTCTTCGATGCACTATTCCTGCTTTTCAGGGGTCTGGTGCAACCCGGAATACTGATCGCAAAACTCTCTCGGGTTTGCCCCCAGCACCTGTGCGGTGACCTCGAAGGTGTCGCGATCGGTGCGGCGGACCGAAATCGCTGTCTGTCCTGGGTCATTGCCGGTGAAGAACACATCACCCGCCTCAATGGTATTGGCTGTACTGGCAAGTGCGATCAGGATGAGCGCAGGCCTGCAGACGCTATATGTAAGGTTGTGTCCCATTCGGCACTTTTCGCTCTGGTCGCTTGTGACGGAAGCAGAACCCAGTTTCCCCGCTATGGATCACCTAAGATTAACTTCACAGCAAGGTCCTCTCGGCACTGTGCCTCCTCATCAGTAAGGAGCACGCATCATGACGGCTTGGCCACGCATCGACCGGGAACCACTCTCAGAGGAAAAGCTTCTCAAGGCTGTCAACATTCTCGCCGACCTTGTTGAGCAGAACGGCCAGGCCTTCCGGCCGCTGTACCTGAGCCTTCGCCAGCAATTGACCGAATTCCGCCTGCAGCAGGGCGCCGAGGCTGCCCTGGAAGCTATCGTGTCCCAGAGCCAAAGCGAGGTTGCCTAAGGCGATACTTTCTCTTCAAAGGTGAACTTGGGAATGACCTAAACCCCAACAATGCGGCTGTTCTCAAGATGACATCACCATCAGAGGCGGCGCGTCTGCACGATCTCATCGAGCACATAGCCGTCCTGGTCAACCGCTTGCCAGAGCCAATGCTTCTGGCCCGCGATCGTGACCACGACCTCATCCAAATGCCAGATGTCCCAGCGGCTTGGGGTCTTGCGCCTGGGACGGCGAAAGTACGCAGGCCCGAACTTCAGAGCCCAGCGGCGGACAGTCTCATAGGAGACGAGGATGCCGCGCTTGGGCCGCATCTCCTCGACCAGCCGCAGGCTCAGAGGAAACCGGAAGTACAACCACACGGCATGGGCGATGATCTCAGGCGGAAAGCGATGGCGTTTGTAGCTGACGGGTGCGGTCATGCCAGCCCATCTACACGATAGCGGCCAAACCCGAGGTAACGTGACAACACCGAGCGAACGCTGGCTTTCGACGCTTGATCAGCAAAGATCGCCTATTGGCACACCTGAGATGTTAGCCTGAGGGCAGCAATCCTCACATAACCAGAAGTTCCGAGTGAGCTAGGGGATTTCAGTGCGTGACTCCGGGCAAACCTTCCCCAGGGCAGACCGGCCTGCGCCATACTTCGGTGTGAAGCACTTCACAGGCCGGGTCAGATTCGTATGACGTTCCAGGCACGAAGGCGGGGCTACGTCCTCGCCTCGCCTTGGACAACGCATCCCCCTTTCAATCTTGCCGATCAGGCCGCGTGGGATGCAACAGACCTCATGACCAAATCTCGCAGGCCGCATTCCTCATCGTTCAGCTCTGGCGAGCGGATCCCACCGAAAGAGGCGGCTGCGGCCGCCGTCAGTGCCGGCGCATCCTCAAGACCGTCCGGTCCTTGCAGGCGGAAGGAGACCGGCGAGAGCGGACCAAAGAGCAGCGCCCGCTCCAGATCCGGCCAGCGGCTGAGGTCAGGCTCCACGCCGGCATTGCGCGCAAAGAGCAGCGCCAGTACCTGCATCGGGATGCTTTGGTGTCCGTCGCATTGAGCGCGACTCCGGGCCAAGCCAGCGGCCAAGGCTTCGCGGCTCGGCGCTGGGACGACACCTGCCCAGGTGTAGGCGATCCAGCGCCCCTGCAATTCGAGAACCGGGAAGAGTGGCCCAACCTGATCGTAGAGGCCCACGAAGGCGAGCCCTTCCAACTCCGGGTGGAAGGTATGGTCGCACAGGTCAATCCGGGCGTGATCGAGCCCGAGCGTTGCAGCGACCTCTGGCGCAAGGAAGGGTAGCGACAGGCGGTAGCCGGTACCGAACAGGAGGGCGTCGAACTCGCCCTTGCTTCCATCGGTAAAGCGGATGGAGCGTCCATCGATGGCCTCAATCCAGGGACGGACCGCAATGCGGCCCTCGGCTACGAGCGGAAGGAAGTTCTGCGACTGCGTGATCCCGGCCGCGAAAATGCTCTCGTGCGGCGTCATTGCGCCGAATTGATCGGGCGACCCGGCCACACGCAGGACCGTCGCTTTCAGTCCGGCCGCAAGGTCGTCGGGCGGCAGGACCTCGCCTGCCAGTCCTGCTGCTCGGGTGAGCATGACATGGTCGGTCGGCACCCCCGACAGCAGCTTCGGAAGAACATAGCGCTGCCGCCGGTAGCAGATCGTCACGCTACGGGCGCTGGACAGGGCGATGTCGGAGGCTATTTCAAGCGCACTGATTGAGCATCCGGCGACCAGCACGTCCTTGCCGCGGTAAGCCTGCCCACCGTTGTACTGGCTGGTGTGGGCCGCCCCAAGAGCGCCGGTGAACCGGCTAAGTCCAGGCACCGCAGGCACCTCCGGGGCCACATAGCGGCCGGATGCCACCACCACACGGGCGAAGCGCTCGGTCCGGACTTCGCCGTCTTGGCACGAGCGGAGGAGCCATCCACCGTCGTCAGTCCTTTCAAGCCGCTCGACCCAGGAGCGGCAGCGGATCCGCCCCATAAGCCCGAAGTGTTCGGCATAGCGTTCCAGATAGGCGTGCATGTCTTCCCGGCTGGGGTAAACGGGTGTGCTCTTCGGATGATCGAGATCCGAGAAGCGCGTCATGACGCGGCTGGTGTTCGTACGCATGCCGCGCCAGGTGCCGCTCAGGGGTGAGGCCGCATTCCACTGACCGCCGGGGCGGTCTGCCGCCTCGAACAGAATGGGCTCGAAGCCGTGGCTCGCCAGCCAGCGGGCAGTCACCAAGCCGGCGGGTCCAGCACCAATGATGGCCACGGCGTTGGACGGCATTTCTCGGAAGGTGGGATAGGTCATCGTGAACTCCTCGATCTGGGAGCCCGTGTATTAGGCCGATCTGTGATCCGCGCTTCCTAAATGCTTCCTAAGTGGCCTGTGCCGATTTCCTAAAAGATTGCTAAGCCGCTATGCTTCACCGGCAGGAGACTTTGACGCGTGCTCATCAACCAAGATCTTGCAGCCTTCATGGCCAGCCCGGTGATGATCATTTTGGGTACCCGTGATGATGCGCTCGTACCGGAGATCGCACGGGCCGTTGGAGCCACTGTTCGCAGAGAACGAGGCTGCGTCGATCTGATGGTGTCGGAGTGGCAATGGCCGAAGACGGCGGCCAACATTCTGGCCAATGGCCAGCTTGCCGTCACCTTTGCCCGGCCCTCGGACTATGTGTCCTATCAAGTGAAAGGGCATGCCACAGTTGTGCCGACCACAGCCGAACACACCACTCTGGCACGGCGCTATATGGAGAGTATGGCGTCAACCCTGGGTGAGCTCGGTCTGGAGCCGCGGATCGTGGCGCCCTGGCTTGTCGACAGGGACTTGGTCGCGTTGAGGCTCTCCGTGCAGGAGATCTTTGTGCAGACACCGGGCGCCAAGGCCGGCCAGTTGATCGAGCGGCAACCATGACGATCCGGCTTCGGGACCTTGCCGCCTGCTTCGAGGGTGTTATCCCGTCTATCATCGCCACCGCAGCGCCCGATGGCATACCGAACATCTCCTACCTGTCGCATGTCGTGCTGGTTGATGACGAGCGCGTGGCCCTGTCCAACCAGTTCTTCTCCAAGACGGCCACGAACGTGAGGGCCAATCCCGCTGCTGCCGTGCTGATCGTCAATCCTCGAGATGGCGGGCAATACCGTCTCGACGTGACATTCGAGCAAACCTTAGACAGCGGCGGGCTCTTTGACGAGATGGCCATCCAGCTCCGGGCGACCAGCACCCATATGGGCATGGGCGAGGTGATGCGGCTGCGTGGTATCGACATCTACCGGGTGAGGTCGGTGCAGGCCGTCCTCGCACTGCAGCCGGGCCAGGAAGTGTCCTCTCGGGATGTGGGGGCTCAGCTCATGGCTGCTGCCACGGTCGCCCACAATGTTTCCGAGGCGGCCGATGTCGGCTCCATTGTCGACGCTGTTCTGGATGGGCTCAGCGACACGTTCAGCTTCAGTCACGCCATGCTGTTGCTGAAAGATCCGGCCGGCGAGCGGCTCGTCACCGTTGGCAGCCGCGGCTATGAACGGAGCGGCATCGGCTCGGAGGTGCTGGTCGGCGAAGGCGTGATCGGAACGGCAGCCTCGGAGCGGCGTCCTGTGCGGGTCAGCGACATGAGCCGGATCCAGCGCTTCAGTTCTGCGGTTCATGCCTCGTTGGACGAGGAGAACCGCACGCGGACCATCGCCCTGCCAGGAATGTCCAATGCCATGAGCCAGGTCGCGCTACCGATGATTGCCCATAGCGCCTTACGTGGCGTGCTGTTTGTGGAGAGTTCCGAGCGGCTCGCCTTCACCAAGTTGGACGAAGCTGTCCTCGCGATCGTCGCAATGCAAGCGGCAGCAGCGCTCGCGCTATCCGAGACCGAGACTGGCGAAGGAGTATCAAGCGTGCCAGCTGGCACAGAGCAGCCAATCATGACAGGGCTTGGCTTTCGCGTTGTCCACTATGCGTACGATGATAGTATCTTCATCGACAATGAGTACCTGATCAAAGGGGTGCCTGGGCGACTCTTGATACACCTGCTTCGCATTCATCTGCGGGAGGGACGCACGGAGTTCACCAACCGCGAGATCCGACTCTCGGAGGAACTGCGCCTACCCGACATCAAGGATAATCTTGAAACGCGACTGCTCCTGCTCCGGCGCCGGCTTGAGGAGAAGGCCGCTCCTGTCCAGTTGCTACGAACGGGCCGCGGCAGGATCCGTCTGGAACTTGCCGGGCCCGCGCTTCTGGAAGTGGCCTCCGGCCGAACAGGAGGGTCGCGGTAAGCAGAGGCGTTGAAGCCGGGAGATTGCTGTTCCAACGAATGCCGCTTTCGAGACATGCGGAATGTCTCGTTTTGGCCGATTTCGTTGATTTAGTCGGCCAGTGGGATCGCTGTGTTCAGCTCAGCGTTTGGGCTCCAGAGCCGGGATCGGGCTGGGTGGAGGCCATCGTCATGCTCCTCCCCCGGCGAAGGTGGGCATGGGCCGCAACTTGGCGAGCCGTCTCAGGTTCTGCGCCGTGGCGGCTAGCAGGAACTCGTCCCTTGCATCGTTTAGCCCGCGCCGTCTCAGACGCGCCAGTCTCAAGATGCGTTTCGGCAGGGCGCCTGCAAACGATTCAGTTTGAATCTTATCGGAGAACCGGCACGGAAATGCCAGCTTCTTCTCCTCGAGTGGCAGTTTGAACTAGGAAACTAAGTCTTACTGACGAGGATTGAGGTCCTCTGCATACCTAATAGGGTGTGGCGGCTGCCCTTGGTGCGCTCGCCTGATTTTTGCGCCTGTCTTCGTTCCTGACACTCTCAGGAGCGAACGGTGATTCGCAGTGACCGGACTTAATCCGTCAAGCATGTGCACGACGAAGCTTGCTGCTGCAACTTGTTCAGGCAGCAATCCTGCATGCGGGCTTCCGGGGTACCTAACAGAGGCGTAGTCGCGCCACCCGGGTTCCTGTGCATGAGCAATAATCCGCGCTGGTCCGCTTCAGGACCACGGCCTATCGGTGGCTCACAGGCCCTGCATATACTTTAAAGTCGTATTTCGGTCAAAAAAGTACAGATCGAATGCAGTTGTGGCTGTAGTCGACCGCCAATCACCATCGTAGGCTTTCCGGCCAGCCTTCCATGGGGAGGGGAAGAGTGGAACCTCATGGCGTCTTCAGGTCAAGTAACGGGGTATGATTTCATTATTGCCGGGGGAGGCTCCTCCGCCTGCGTGGCCGCAACGCGGCTCGTTCGTGATTTTGGCTGCCGTGTGCTTCTGATCGAGCGGGGGCCGGCAAGAACGGCTCCTATCATGCGCATGCCCGCGGGCTACATGAAATACCTTGCCCGCGACGACTTTCTCGAAATGCACCGGACCCTGCCGCAGGAGCGTCTGGGAGGGCGCGCACCGATCGTGCCCCAGGCCAAGGTTCTGGGCGGCGGCAGCGCTGTCAACGCCATGGTCTACATGCGCGGTCAGCAGAAGGATTACGACGCCTGGGATACCTATCTCGGTGCAGGCTCCGGCTGGTCCTACGCGGATGTGCTTCCGCACTTTAAGGCGCTGGAGCGCAACACCAAGTTCAACAATGCCTATCACGGCATCGATGGGGATCTTCTTGTCTCCGACCCGGGCAATCTTTGCGATCTTACGCAGGATTTCATCCTTGCGGCTCAGGAAATGGGCCATCCCTACAATCCGGATTTCAATGGTCGCCGACAATCCGGCGTGGGCGTGATGCAGCACACGATGGGCCGGAACGGTGCTGGCCGGATGGTGCGTTGCGATGCCGTGTCGGCATTCCTGTCTCAGGTGCTCGACGATCCCCGCCTGACAGTGGCGACCGACGCGCTCGTCACTAAGATTGTCATCGAGCATGGACAGGCGGTCGGTGTGGAATACCGTCGGCACGGACAGACATTGCGCGCCCATGCCGACCGCGAGGTGCTGGTCGCTGCCGGCACTTATAACACGGCGAAACTCCTCATGCTGTCGGGCATCGGTCCGGCGGATCATCTGACGGAACACGGTCTTCAGGTCGTGACCGATCTTCCGGGAGTCGGGGCTAATCTGCAGGACCATCATGAGGTGCCCGTCATCGCATCCACGAACCGGCCGAGCGGCTATTTCGGACAGGACAAGGGCTGGCGCATGGTCCGAAACGGCCTGCAATACATCCTGTTCGGCACAGGCCCGGTTACAACGACAGGGATCGAATCCTGCCTGTTCTACGATCCTGACGGCGGCGAAAGGCCCACCATTCAGCTCTATTGCGCCCCCATTGTCTATCTGGACCGCGATGTCTCGGACGCGAAGCCAACGTACGGCGTCACGCTCACCTCGTGCCTTCTCCGGCCGAAGGCGAGGGGAAGCGTCCGTCTGCGCAGCGCAGATCCGTCCGATCAGCCGCTGATCGACGCGAACTTCTTCGGCCACGCCGACGATCTGCGTCTGACGGTCGCCTCGCTCCATGTCGCCCGGCAACTGCTCGCCACGAAGCCGATCGAGTCCAAGATCGCCCAGGAGCTTTTGCCCGGCAGCAGCATCACAAGCGACAAGGCGCTCGTCGATTACTGCGGCAGGACCGTCAAAACCAATTATCACCCGTCCGGCACCGCCCGCATGGGACCAGATGGCGACACGATGGCCGTGCTCGATAGTCAGATGCGCGTGCGAGGCGTCGACGGCCTACGAGTGATCGATTGCTCCGCCATACCGTTCATCCCATCGGCTAACACCAACGCGGCCGCCCTGATGCTCGGTCATCGTGCGGCCGAGTTCGTCGCGGCCCCAAGCCATCACCCCATCGAGAGACGGCCTTATGAAACTCTATCTTAGAAGAAGGGAGAGCCGGGGGGCTTTTAACTGGCCGGCTTACTCGTTCTGAAGTGTTAGCCGTGACCCTCCAAAGGAGGCGCGGAACAAGAGCCGCCGAAGAGCGGCCATGAGAGGAAACAGCCTGCTGCACCATATGGAGGGCGGCGCAATGGAACGTAAATCAGTTCCCGTGTATGAGGTTATCGTATTTCCACCATCGGCGTCGTTTCGATGGAACGTCCATGATTACCCCCACCATTTGGCGAAGTGGCACTATCACGTCGAATATGAACTGCATCTGATCCAGAACTCGTCCGGTACCATGATGATCGGCGATTATGTCGGTCCCTTCGAGCCCGAGTGCCTTGTCCTGACGGGACCGAACCTGCCTCATAACTGGCTGAGCGACACGGGCAGCCTCACCATACCCGACAGGGACATGCTGGTTCAGTTCAGTCCCGAATGCGCCGACCGGATTTGCGGCAATTTTCCCGAATTCGAAGAGATTCAGGTTCTCCTGGCCGAGGCTGCTTTCGGGCTTCTGTTTTCGGGCGGGACCGCGCGGAAAGGCGCATCCCTTCTTCGGCAGATCGGGCGCGCGCAGGGCGCTCAGCGGATGATCCTGTTCCTGGACCTGCTCACAACATTGGCCAAAAATCCGTCCGAGCGGAAAAACCTGTCGCATCGTGCGCCAGCCGCAACCACTCCCTCCCGCCCGTCGGAGAAGGCGGAGCGCGCGATCAACTATATCCACAGCAACTATTTCTCCGACATTCATCTGACGACGGTTGCCCAGCTTTGCGGCATGGATCCCAGCGCATTCTCGCGCTTCTTCAAGAAGCAGACGGGTCATACCTTCGCGAAGTTCGTCAACCAGACCCGCATCTACTCGGCCTGCACGCTCCTGGCCCAAACGGACAGATCAGTCACCGAGATCTGTTTCGATGTGGGGTTCAACAACATCGCGAACTTCAACCGCCAGTTCGTGAAGTTCTGTGGTCAGACGCCAACCACCTATCGCAGGACGGCGCATCGCTGCACGACGTCGACGTCTCCCCCGGTGCAGGGGCGATCTTTCGTGCCGGCCACATACGGAAATCACGAGAGAAAGGACAAAAAAGTACAGACCGCGATGAACGGAGGCGTGGAAGCCTTCGCCACCGCTCCATAAACTTCTCATGGAGGTCGCGCGAAGCGTCCGGATGCCGCCCGCGAGACGAATAGGGGCGCTCCGTTCTGCCTCGCTCGCCCAGCATCTGCGAAAGAACACATGGTTTGCCTCCAGAAAGAGGCGCCGCACAATTAGACTCCAAGCA
This sequence comes from Pseudomonadota bacterium, assembly GCA_023450615.1. Lineage (GTDB taxonomy): Bacteria > Pseudomonadota > Alphaproteobacteria > Rhizobiales > Beijerinckiaceae > Microvirga. The sequence goes on from JAEXGT010000060.1 coordinate 18,818, forward strand.
ACGCCAGCCAATTGACTTGGGGTCAAGTTCGGGAGGAAAGCGCGATGTATCACTTCAAGAGTCTGGTTGCCTCTACACTCACCGCAGCATTGCTGGCTGGCACATCGCCAGCCTTTGCCGATTTCTGGTCAGATGCCGCCAAAGGCCTGCAGGGAACGACCATTCGGGGCATCTCCGAGAGCACGCCGCCGTCTAACTACGCCAAGGACGTCCTCGGCCCAGCCTTTACCAAGGCCACCGGCATCAAGGTCGAGTTCGAGGCGACGTCCTGGGACCAGATGTACGACAAGGCCATCAAGGACATGGAGGCCAACACTGGCATCTACGATTTTGTCTATATCGAGCAGGATATCATCTACAGCTATCTCGCCCGCAACTTCCTGGTCGATCTCACGCAGGCGCTGAACGAGAACCCCACTCTCAAATCTCCCGATTTCGACCCATCGAAGTTCACGAGCTTCATAGACAACTTCAAGAACGACAAGGGCGATCTGTTCGGCGTGCCGATGGAGGCCTTCGTCAAAGTCTATCTCTACCGAAAGGATCTGTTTGAGGATCCCAAGATCAAGGAAGCCTACAAGGCCAAGTACGGCACCGACCTCGCGCCCGCGAAGGATCACAAGGAATATCGCCAGATTGCCCAGTTCTTCACCGAGTGGGGGAAGGCCAACGGGCAAGAGCTTTGGGGAACGACCGTACAAGCCGCCTCCGGCCATCCGGCCTCCGTTTATGAACTGGTCGAAAGCGTTCTGCCTACTTTTGGCGTCTACAACTGGGGTATCGATACCAAGACCTACGCCGCATCGGTCGCTAATGGCGGGCGCCTGAACAGTCCGGAGGCCAAGGCGGCCTTCTCCTGGTGGATTGCCAATCTTGCCTATGCGCCGCCGGAATCGACATCAAGCACCTGGGACGAGGTCGCGGCAACCTTCGCGGCAGGGCGCGCCGCGCAAGGTTTGGTCTATGGAGAGAACGCGGCCTGGGTTGCCACGGACGGCAAGAAGTCGACCGTGGTCGGGAAGGTCGGCGTTGCGCTTCCGCCGGTCGAGCCCGGAGTCATCGATCAGGCGGCATCCGGCGTGGGGTATATCGGCTATTACGATGGCGGCGCCTTCGGCATTCCCCATTCCTCGAAGAACAAGAATGCCGCACTTCTATGGCTGCAGTATATTGGCCAGGAATCGGTGCAGGCCGACTGGGCCCTTGCCGGATCGCGCATTACCCACAAGGCGACCTATGACGACCCGAAGGTCAAGGAGCAAGACAAGAAAGTCGACGGGTACTACACGCTCATGCGGGAGAAGGGACCTCTCTTCCGCGGGGCTCCGGCGTTCCCCTTCCACAACCAGGTCCGTGAGGCGATTGCCCCCTTCATCTATCAGGCAATCACGGGTGAGCTGAAACCGGACGAGGCTCTCGACAAGGCTGCCGCGGCCGCCGACGCTGAACTGAAGACTCTCGGTTATCGTAAGTAACGCCCTCTTTCCTTGGGACAAATGGGCCGCCGCGCTTTGGTGCGGTGGCCATTTAACCCCGGATGTCCCGATGGCAGGGACTGGTTGGCAGGAGCATTCAATGCGTTCGAATTCGGTGGGATGGCTTTTCCTCGCACCAACCCTCCTCATCCTCTTTGTGTTCGGCGTTGTTCCATTTCTCTATGTGCTCGTGCTGGGATTCATGCAGTGGAACAGCTTCGCGGCCAACCCCGACATGCAATTCGTAGGGGTCGAGAACTTCCGGCGCCTCGTCTTCGACGATCAGTTTCTCTATTCCCTGTGGCTCACGTCCAAGTTTGCGTTGTTCGCCGTGGTGACTGAGGTCGCGCTCGGCTATTTCCTAGCGCAGCTTTTCATGCGCGACTTTCCCGGAAAAGGTTTTTTTCGTACCATTCACACGTTGCCGCTTGTCATCGCGCCCATCGCAGTCGGCGCCACATGGCGGCTTCTCACGATTCCCGGTCTCGGACCGCTGCCCTATTATCTCAACCGGTGGCTCGGCTACGAATTCAACATCAGCCGCTACATCGACCAGGCGTTCTTCATCACGGTGGTCATGGACATTTGGCACTGGACGCCGCTCGTCACATTGACCCTCCTCGCCGCGCTCTCGTCCCTGCCGAAGGAGCCTTTCGAACAGGCCCAGATCGATGGCGCAAATCGCTTCCAGATCTTCTGGCACATCACGCTGCCGCTTCTGAAGCCAGCCATCCTCGCGACGGTCTTCATCCGCATTATGGATGCTCTCCGTACGGTCGACGAGGTCTGGATGCTGACAGGCGGCGGGCCTGGAGCGGCCACCCGCTATATCGGCCTCTATATCTGGCGCGTCGTCTTTCCGAAGACCGACTACGGCTATGGGTCTGCCATGTCTCTTATCACGCTCTATCTGACGATCGTCCTGTGCTGGCTTCTCTATGCGGGCCTGATTGCAAGACGGGATTTGAAGAGGGCAGAATGATGCGTCATCTTCGCAAGAGATCTCGTACGTCGCTCGGTTCAATCCTGTTTTGGATAACCGCTAGCCTGATCACGATCTTACCGATTTACTGGATGTTCGTGGTCTCAGCCAAGAGTCGTGTGCAGCTCTTCGGCAGCCCGAGCTTTCTGATATCGAGTTTCTTCACGGAAAATTACACGAGCACGCTGAGTGACCCAGCCTTCCAGCGATATATGATCAATTCCATCGTGGTTGCCACCTCAAATGCGCTACTGGTGACAACCCTGGCCCTGCTCGCGACCTATGCTCTCTCCCGTTTCAAGCTTCCGGGAAAGGAGAACCTGTTCTTCTGGACCATCACGAACCGCATGGCGCCTCCGGCGGTGTTTCTATTGCCGCTGTTTCTTCTCTACACGCAGGTGTTCGTAATTGCTGATGTCAAGCTGTTCGATACAAGAACCGGCCTTATCTTACTCTACTGCGTGTTCAACCTCCCGTTCGCGATCTGGACGCTACGCGGGGTTATCGACGGAATTCCTAAGGAGCTGGATGAGGCTGCCTTCGTGGATGGCGCCAACACCTGGCAGGTTCTGACCAAAATCATTATACCGCTCGCGAAGCCCGGATTGGCCGTGACCGGTATTCTTACCTGGGTCTTCGCATGGAACGAGTATCTATTCGCCGCAACGCTGACCAGCGTGCACGCGCGCACAATTACGACCGGCCTAGCCGAGTTCGTTACCGTCACGGGGACGAACTGGGGACGAATGGCAGCAACTGCAATGCTGACCCTTGTGCCCGCTCTTCTGGTCCTCAGTCTCGCTCAGCGTCACATCGTGGCGGGGCTCACCTTCGGTGCCGTGAAGGAGTGACGAATGGCTGACGAGACTGAGCAAGCTGCTGTGGAACGCCGTGGTTTCCTGCCGATCGAGACGAATACGTTCGACCGCGTCTTCATCGCCGTGCTCATCTTTGTGGCTTTGCACTTGCTTTGGATGCGCTTCGTTGAGGCCGCCCTTCCGCTTGGTGTGGCGACGGTACTGTCATTAATCATTGGGGCGATTATCGTCGCGCGAGGGTAGGAGGTCTCCTGATGAAAGCACTCGTTCTTGAAGAGAAGGGGAGGCTCTCCATCCGCGAGCACACCATCGAGGAGCAACTAGGCCCTCGCGACGTACGGATTCAGTTGAAGGTGGTCGGCGTCTGCGGCAGTGATGTTCATTACTACACGCATGGTGCCATCGGTCCTTTCGTGGTGCGCGAGCCGATGGTTCTCGGCCACGAGGCAGCCGGAACCGTGACAGAGATCGGATCCGATGTTCGCAATCTCAAGGTCGGCGACCGGGTCTGCATGGAGCCGGGCATCCCCGATCCTGCCAGCCGTGCCACGCGTCTCGGGCTCTACAACCTCGATCCCTCCGTCCGGTTTTGGGCGACACCGCCTGTGCACGGGGTCCTGCGCCCCAGCGTCGTCCATCCGGCAGACTTCACATTCAAGCTGCCGGACAATGTGTCCTTCGAGGCCGCCGCGATGGTGGAACCGCTGGCCGTCGGCATCCACGCCGCAACGAAGGCCAAGGTGAAGCCGGGGGATGTCGCTGTGGTGATCGGTGCGGGTCCCATCGGCCTTGTGGCAGTGCTTGCGGCGCTGGCCGCCGGATGCGCCCGTGTGACGGTAACCGATGTCGATGACGACAAGCTGGCGCTTGCGGGGACGCTGGGGCCTGTTACGCCCGTGAATGTGCGCAGCCGCGATCTGAATGAAGTGGTGATGGCCGAGACGGACGGGTGGGGCGTCGATATCGTGTTCGAGTGTTCCGGCAACGAACAGGCTGCCGCCGATGTGTTTGATCCACTTCGGCCTGGCGGCTGCGTGGTCTATGTGGGAATTCCGTTGAATCCTATCGCCTATGACGTCGCCAAGGCCCAGATCAAGGAAGCGCGCGTCGAGCACGTATTCCGTTATGCTCATGTGTTTCCGCGCTGCATCGCCATGCTTGCGTCGGGCTCCATTGATGTAAGTCCGCTCATCACCCGAACCTTTCCATTCTCTAAAAGCGTCGAGGCATTCGAATATGCGGCTTCTGCGCCGAAGGGGGAGGTCAAGATTCAGATCAACATGCAGGACGATGCCTAACGGGAAAAGTCATGGCGCCAGTCACCATCAGAAACGTCAGAAAGAGTTATGGCTCGGCGGAGGTGATCCACGGAGTCTCAGTCGACATCCAGGACGGCGAGTTCGTCATTCTCGTCGGGCCGTCGGGTTGCGGAAAGTCAACGCTGCTGCGGATGATCGCGGGGCTCGAGGACATCACCGGCGGCGAGATCCGCATCGGCTCACGTGTCGTCAATGACGTGCCGCCGAAGGATCGCGATATCGCCATGGTGTTCCAGAACTATGCGCTCTATCCGCACATGACGGTCGCCGACAACATGGCTTTCTCGCTGAAGCTGAAACGTGCCCCCAAGACGGAGATCAAGGCCCGGGTCTACCGGGCGGCTGAGATTCTCGGTCTCGGCAAGCTTCTCGACCGCTATCCGCGCCAGCTCTCCGGCGGCCAGCGCCAGCGCGTCGCCATGGGCCGTGCCATCGTGCGCGATCCGCAGGTCTTCCTGTTCGATGAGCCGCTGTCCAACCTAGACGCCAAGCTGCGCGTCGCTATGCGCACCGAAATCAAGGCCCTGCACCAGCGCCTGAAGACCACTACTATCTATGTGACCCACGACCAGATCGAGGCCATGACCATGGCCGACAAGATCGTGGTCATGCATGACGGCATCGTGGAACAGATTGGGGCTCCGCTCGATCTCTACGACCGCCCAGCCAATCTCTTCGTCGCCGGATTCATAGGTTCGCCGGCCATGAACTTCCTCAAGGGCCACCTTCAGGGCGGCCGCTTCGTCAGCGAGAGCGGCATCACCCTGCCAGTCGCCCATACGCCCGCGGCCTCGGACGGCAAGCCGATCATCTACGGCATCCGGCCGGAGCATTTCATCCTCGACGAGACCAACGGCCTGCCGGCGGAGGTCGCGGTGGTCGAGCCGACCGGATCGGAGACCCAGGTCTTCGCCAAGTTCGGTGGCTCAGATGTGGTCGGCGTGTTCCGCGAGCGCATCAACGCTCGGCCGGGTGCGCGTCTGAATGTTCGATTGGATCCGGAAAGAGTCCACCTGTTCGACAAAGCCTCCGGGCAGAGATTGGTCTGAGGCGCCGTGATGGTGAAGCCGGGATGCTTCCCGAGAGGTTCAGATTCGGCGCATGCGACGGAGCTGGCTTGCCTGACGATGGGCACCATCCTGTCTGCAGATGCTGGTTGAGTGTGCTGATGAGGAGCGATCAATGGATTTCCAGGGCAAGAGTGTTCTTGTAACAGGGGCGGGCAAGGGAATTGGCCGCTCGACGGCGGAACTTCTTGCCGAGCGTGGCGCGCAGGTCGTGGCGATGACCCGCACGAGAGAGGATCTCGACAGTCTCGAGGGTAAAATTGGCTGCCATTCCATCGTCGTCGATCTGGCCGATGCGGCCGCGACGCGGGAGGCCGCGCGCGCTGCGGTGCCGGTCGACTACCTAGTGAATTGTGCGGGAACGACTGCCCTCGATCCCTTCCTCGACGTGACCGCGGAAACGTTCGACTGGATCTATGCGGTCAACACCCGCGCTCCTATGATCGTCGCTCAGGAATATGCACGGGACCGGGTGAGCCGCGGCCTGCCAGGGGCGATCGTCAATGTCTCGTCGGTCTCATCCTTCATTGGGTTTGCCGATCATGCGGCTTATTGCGCTTCGAAGGGTGCGCTCGATGCCCTGACGCGCGTGATGGCCAATGAACTGGGGCGCCATCGGATCCGAGTGAATGCCATCAACCCGACGGTCACCCTTACGCCGATGGCGACGAAGGCCTGGAGCGACCCCGACAAGTCCGCCCGGATGCTCTCACGCATTCCTCTTGGGCGTTTTGCCAATCCTGAAGACGTCGCGGAGGTGATCCTCTACCTGCTGAGCGACCGTGCCGCGATGCTGAACGGCTTGGCGATGCCGGTCGACGGCGGCTTCATGATCAATTAGTCCCAAGGGTGCTCGGCAGAGATTCTCGACAGGTTCAGATCCCATGGAACACTCCCTCTCGCTGGCAAATCTCATCTCTATTCCCGGGGCCGTTGCTCGGCCACGCTACGATCGTGGGCGGTTGCAAGCGGGAATCCTTCACATTGGCGTCGGAAACTTCCATCGCGCTCATCAGGCGGTCTATCTGGATGACCTGTTCAATGCCGGGAAGGATCACGACTGGGCTATCGTGGGCGCTGGCGTGCGGCAGAACGATGCCGCCATGCGGCGGGCGCTCGAACGGCAGGACTGGCTCACCACAGTGGTGGAGCTTGAGCCCGGGGCTAATCGCGCTCGCATCTCCGGTTCCATGATCGATTTCGTGCCCGTGGGCGAGAACGGCCAGGCCATTGTCGACCGCCTCGACGATCCGGCGATCAGGATCGTGTCGCTGACGGTCACGGAAGGCGGCTATTGCATCGATCCCGCGACTGGCGCTTTCAATCCGGATCATCCGGAAATCCGTTACGACGCCGCTCACCTGGACATTCCCAGAGGCGTGTTTGGCGTTCTGCTGGCCGCACTGAAGCGCCGCCGTGATCGGGCGCTCGCCCCCTTCACGATCATGTCGTGTGACAACATTCCCCATAACGGCCGCGTGACCATGGAGGCGATTGCGGGACTTGCGGACCTCATCGATCCCGCGCTTGCCGCCTTTGTACGCGAGACCGTGGCGTTCCCCAATAGCATGGTGGACCGCATTACCCCCGCCACCACCGACCGTGAGCGGGCCATCCTGGAAGAGCGGTTCGGTATCGCGGACAACTGGCCGGTTTTCTGCGAGCCTTTCCGGCAATGGGTGCTCGAAGACCAGTTTCCGAACGGACGGCCTGCGCTCGAGGAAGTCGGCGTCAACTTCACGCCGCATGTGGCGGCCTTCGAGCTGATGAAGCTGCGCATCCTCAATGGTGGCCATGCGGCCATCGCCTATCCGGCCGCGCTTCTCGGCGTTCACTTCGTGCACGAGGCGATGGCCGACCCGCTGGTGCGCGGCTTTCTCGACAAGCTGGAGACGGAGGAGATCATCCCGCATGTGCCTCCGGTGCCCGGGGTCGATCTAGCCGATTACTACCGGCTCATTGCGAACCGTTTCGCCAATCCAGATGTGGGCGATACGATACCGCGATTGGCGCAGGACGGCTCCAACCGCCAGCCTAAGTTCATCCTGCCCTCGACGCGCGACAGACTGGCGGCCGGCGCGGAAGTGGTGGGACTAGCCCTGGAATCCGCCCTTTGGTGTCGCTATTGCGCGGCAACGACGGATGGCGGGAACGTTTTCGCATTGAACGATCCCAATGCCGAGCGTCTGATGCCTGCAGCGCTCGCGGCGAAGGACAGCCCGGCAGCTTTCCTAGCGTTGCGCAACATCTTTGGGGATCTCACGGACGCACCCCGGTTTCGCTCATCGTTTGAAACCGCGCTCAACAGCCTCTGGCGTGAGGGCACGCGCGCCACGCTGCAGTGCTACCTGAGCGGCACTCTCACTTGACTGAGGATCTAGCAAGCACCGCATAGGGGATTACCGCCGATGTATTTGGGAATCGATTTAGGCACCTCCAGCGTCAAGGTCATCCTTCTCGATGAGGGTGGCACACTCGTCGGCGAAGCCGCGGCCCCGCTCACGCTATCGCGGCCGCGACCGCTCTGGTCCGAACAGGACCCGCAGGCCTGGTGGAACGCCACTCTGATCGCGGTGGCCGCCCTGAGGGAGCGCCATTCGGTCCACGGAGTGTCGGGGATTGGGCTGTCCGGGCAAATGCATGGAGCGGTTGGCGGCGGTGCGCGCTCGAAGCTGTGGGGAAGAATCCTGGCGGCCTCGCTCCAGCGGCCGCTCACCTATCATCACGGTGGCGAGGTCGGGCCAGCTCTCGGAGCCGCGCGGCTTGCGAGGATTGCGGTCTCCGGAGCCAGTTTGGATGAAGCCTGCACTTCGCCGCCCGTATCCCATGTGATCGATCCGAAGCCGGAACTGACGGAGGCGCTTGCACCTCGGCATGAGCTGTTCCGCCAACTCTACTCGGATCTGAAGTTGTCCTTCGCGGTGTCCTTATCCTGAGAGAGGTGCCGACGACGCACAAACGATCTGGTCTCATTGCGCATCAATTCCGACAACAAGTACAGGGACGGGAGTTGAACTCATGACAATCAATGAAGGAACTGCTCAGCGCTCCAATCGGAGAATGACTGCGATCGTCTGTCACGGCCCTGAGGATTACCGCGTCGAACAGGTGGAACGTCCCGTGCCGGGAGAGCGCGAGATGGTTCTGCGCATCGCTTCCTGCGGGATATGCGCCAGCGACTGCAAGTGCTGGTCCGGCGCCAAGATGTTCTGGGGCGGGAGCAATCCCTATGTGAAGCCGCCGGTCATTCCCGGGCATGAATTCTACGGGTATGTGGATGAGCTGGGGCCGGGGGCGGCAGAGCATTTCGGGGTCGGAGCGGGCGACCGGGTCATCGCGGAGCAGATCGTGCCGTGCGATCAATGCCGCTTCTGCCGGTCCGGGAAGTACTGGATGTGCGAAGTCCACAATATTTTCGGATTCCAACGGGTTGTCGCCGATGGAGGGATGTCCGAATTCATGCGCATTCCGCGGACCGCCCGGGTGCACAAGATCGACGATGGAATCTCGGCCGACGACGCGGCGATCATTGAGCCGCTGTCATGTGCGATCCACACGGTCAATCGGGGCGATATTCAACTCGACGATGTCGTGGTCATCGCAGGATCAGGTCCCATCGGCCTTATGATGGTTCAGGTGGCGAAGCTCAAGACACCGAAACAGCTCATCGTCATCGATATGGTCGATGAGCGGCTTGAACTCGCGAAGTTGTTCGGTGCGGATGTGATCATCAACCCGCGCAAGCAGGACGCCCTGGCGATTGTCCATTCTCTGACTGACGGCTATGGCTGTGATGTCTACATCGAGGCAACCGGCTCGCCAAGCGGAGTCGAGCAGGGCCTCAATCTCATCCGCAAGCTTGGCCGCTTCGTCGAGTTCTCCGTTTTCGGCGCACCCGCGACGATCGACTGGTCGATCATCGGCGATCGCAAGGAACTCGATATTCGGGGAGCCCATCTTGGACCCTACTGCTATCCCATAGCCATTAACCTGCTTTCTCGCGGATTGGTCACCTCGAAAGGCATCGTCACTCACCGGTACCGTCTGGACGAATGGGATCAGGCCATCGCGGTGGCGAACTCACTCGACAGCATCAAGGTCCTGATGGAAGCACGGAGCAGTAAGGAATGAATGTGCGACAGGTTTTCAGGCTCTCGGGCTTTCCGGCATGAGCGGCTCGTCAGGTCGCTGCTCCACTGTCTCGGTTTGGCCTCTCTCAACAGCCCTCCATGCAAGCCAGCTTCGAGGCAAGTGCAGATATTGTCGAGGTCGACGTCCACTTCACCATCAATGGCCGGTTCACCGTCTTTCACGACTGGATGCTGGACCGTCGTAACAACTGCAGTGGGTGTTGAAGTTCGGCCAGAGCTTTGCCAGCCAGATGCCAGTGAGCAATCGCCGCGACGGTCCGCCCATGCAGCGGCACGAGGCGCTGCTTGTCACCCTTGCCGCGCACCAGCAGGCGCCGCATCCGCGGGCAGCGCCAGAGCCTCGCTGATGCGCATACCCGAGGTATAGAGGGTCTCGAACAGGGGGGCGCGGTGAGCGTAGCCTGCCTGACTGACGATAGAGCCCCACCGAGGGATCGGCCGCCACTTGTGGGCTGTCTCCAGGAGCGCCTCGGTCTCGGCGACTGACAGGACGAAGGGCAGCTTCCGGGAACGGCGCATGGCGGACAGGTTAGCCGTCGGATTGTGAGAGCCAAGCTCCTCGCTGACTAGGAAGCGATGCAGCCCCCGGATCACGGTGAGGCGCCGAGCGATGGTTGCTCCGGAGTAGCCGCGCTGATCAAGAGCGGCGATATAGTCGCGCACCTGCTCCAAGCCGACCTCGATGAGGCCGAGACCATTCAGCTCCAGCCAGCCGAGGTAGTAGGTGAGATCACAGGTGAGATCATCAGAGTAGGTATCGATGGTACCGGCGGATGCGCCGCGTTCTGTTGCCAGGGCATCGAGCCAGAGCTGGGCCACTTGTCGGTTTGAGCGCACAGGATCCTCCTGATCGGGAGAACCTTGCCACAGCATCGGTCGCGGACTTCTTGTCAAAATCATCCTTATGCAAAATGATATATTGTGCACGATAGCCTACTGGCCGTCATCTTGGCGATCGTACACAGACGGCGAAGATCAGCCCAGCTATAAAGGCAGATACAGGCACGAACCTTCGTGAAACCTAGAAGTATGCGGTGCCGGGAGAAGTCGATCTCCACGCGGTTGAGATACGCCTATTGATCCAAGGCTCGACCGGCGAATTCCGGACCATTGTCCACCCGCAGGCTCTTCGGCCAGCCGCGGCTTCGAGCGATCTCATCGAGCGCCTCCACCGCCTGATAGGCCCGGAATCTCACTCGCGGGACGATCGCTAGTGACTCTCGCGTATGGCAGTCCACCACCGTCAGGATGCGGAAGGGGCGCCCGTCGAAGAGCTGGTCAGCCATGAAGTCCATCACTCAGACCTCGTTGGGGCCGCGCACCTGCGGTCGCCCTTGGCGGTAGCACCAGGCGCGCTTGCGCTTGGGGGCTTTGGGCCGGATCGACAGCTCCTCCGCGTGGGAGAGTCGGCAGGTGCGTTGTGATTCACCGGCCAGCCCTCCCGCCGCAGCAGGATGTGCACCCGAGGGTGCCGTAGCGCACAGGCAGATCATAAGCGAGTTCGACTTTCCTGATGATGAGTCTGGAGTGAGGTTTTTTGGCCTGTGAATGTTCCTACTTGCAAAAGCCGCAGGATTGTTTATCTGTCCCCCACCGCCGCCGCGAAAGCAGATGGCGGGTTTCCCGAATATACTGACAATCAGTTCCTGAGCCACTGTTCGGGAGCGATGTCGTGTCTTCGGCCGCGTAAGTTCCTACTGACACAGGTTCGAACGCGGCGCATGAGGACTTTGCATATCCCCTGTTCATGAGCCGACGGCTGCGGAGCAATCTGCGGGCCCGAAGGCTCCTCTGGCGCAAAATCCAAATATTCATCGCGGGGCCCAGGCCCTCGATCAGTATACCTCAGAAGAAATCCATCTTCTGGGAACGATTTTGCTTTGTCTGTGCTTTTAAGGCTCAGATGAACACTCAAAAAAGTCAGATTTTGTCTGAACTGAGTGTTGACCTGAAAGCCCGGTTCGATTAGAACCCTCTTCATCGACGGCGGCCTTGGCAACGGGGCGCTGGTCTGAAGAGGCCCTGACGCTCCCGGCGCCGCAAGGCGGGTGGGGTGACCCGGGTTCTCTTTCTTGTCTCTTCGGGACGAGATGTGCTCTTTG
>JAEXGT010000003.1 GCA_023450615.1 Pseudomonadota bacterium
CGCCCGCACATCCTTTGAGGAATGATGCGGTGTCCGCCTAAAAAAGCCGTGCGCGAGGAGCCGTTTGGTTCTTCACACACTCCCACAGCCGAGCCGGACGCCTCCTCGCGCCTCCCTCGACCCCATCACCTCGGACCGCACAGGTCGCGAGGCCGCAGGCGCATCGGCTTCCCCACGGCCCGGCGTCACTTCCCCGCCTTGCCCCGGCAGGCCGCCCCTGCTAACTGACGGCCAACTCCTTTCAACGATCTTACAAGCAGGACTTTTCGAAGTGTCCCGTCAATTCATCTACCACATGCGTGGCCTCACCAAGACCTATTCGGGCGGCAAGAAGGTCTTGGACAACATTCATCTTTCCTTCTACCCGGATGCCAAGATCGGCGTGCTCGGCGTCAACGGCGCGGGTAAGTCGACCCTGCTGCGCATCATGGCCGGCATCGACACCGACTGGACGGGCGAAGGCTGGGTCGCCGAGGGCGCCCGCGTCGGCTACCTGCCCCAGGAGCCGCAGCTCGATCCGTCGAAGAACGTCCGCGAGAACGTGATGGAGGGCGTGGCCGCCAAGAAGGCGCTGCTCGACCGCTATAACGAGATCGCCATGAACTACTCGGACGAGACGGCGGACGAGATGACCCGCCTTCAGGACGAGATCGAGGCCAAGGGCCTCTGGGATCTCGATTCCCAGGTCGATCAAGCCATGGACGCCCTGCGCTGCCCGCCGGACGATTGGCCGGTGGACAAGCTCTCCGGCGGTGAGCGCCGCCGCGTGGCCATGTGCAAGCTGCTTCTCGAACAGCCTGAACTGCTGCTTCTCGACGAGCCCACCAACCACCTGGACGCCGAGACCACTGCGTGGCTCGAAGGTCACCTGCGCAGCTATCCGGGCGCGATCCTGATCGTGACCCACGACCGCTACTTCCTCGACAACGTGACGGGCTGGATTCTCGAGCTCGACCGTGGCCGCGGCATTCCCTACGAGGGCAATTACTCGTCGTGGCTCGAGCAGAAGCAGAAGCGCCTCGAGCAGGAGGGCCGCGAGGACGCGGCTCACCAGCGCACCATCGAGCGCGAGCGCGAATGGGTGTCGGCTTCGCCGAAGGCCCGTCAGGCCAAGTCGAAGGCCCGTATTCAGCGCTATGAGGAACTCGTGGCCAAGGCCAACGAGAAGGGGCCGACGACCGCTCAGATCATCATTCCGATCGCCGAGCGTCTCGGCAACAACGTCATCGAGTTCAACGGTCTCAAGAAGGCCTTCGGCGACAAGCTGCTCATCGACGATCTGTCGTTCAAGCTGCCGCCCGGCGGCATCGTCGGCATCATCGGCCCGAACGGCGCCGGTAAGACGACGCTGTTCCGCATGATCACGGGACAGGAGCAGCCGGACGAGGGCTCGATCTCCATCGGCGAGAGCGTGAAGCTCGGCTACGTGGACCAGAGCCGCGACTCGCTCGATCCCAACAAGACGCTCTACGAGGAAATCTCCGGTGGCAACGAGATCCTTTATCTCGGCAAGCGCGAGATCAATGCCCGCGCCTATTGCTCGGCCTTCAACTTCAAGGGTTCCGACCAGCAGAAGAAGGTGGGCGTTCTCTCGGGCGGCGAGCGCAACCGCGTGCACCTCGCCAAGATCCTGAAGTCGGGCGCGAACGTTCTGCTCCTCGACGAGCCGACCAACGATCTCGACGTCGATACGCTTCGCGCTCTCGAAGAGGCGCTGGAGGATTACGCGGGCTGCGCCGTCATCATCTCGCACGATCGCTGGTTCCTCGACCGTATCGCCACCCACATCCTCGCCTTCGAGGGCGACAGCCATGTGGAATGGTTCGAGGGCAACTTCGCGGATTACGAGGAAGACAAGAAGCGCCGCCTCGGCACGGATTCCACGATCCCGCATCGCATCAAGTACAAGAAGTTCACGCGATAAGGTTTTTGCGTGAGCACTTCCCTCATTACAGGGATCGGACGCGGGATCGGGCAGGAGCTCGCCCGCGTTCTTCTTTCTCGCGGCGAGCGCGTGGTCGGCACGCTGCGCGATCCCGGGCAGTTATCGACGGAGTTGAACGGGTTCGTTGCACGCGGCCAGCTCAAGCTGCTTGCGCTCGACGTGCGCGACGGAGCCTCCATCGCCGAGGCTGCGCGTCAGATCAACGAGCCGGTGGATGTGCTCATCAACAATGCGGGCGTCATCGGTCCGCAGCGTCAATCGACGCTCGATATGGATTTCGACGGCTTTCTCGAAACGCTGCAGGTCAACACGCTCGGACCGCTGCGGATCGTGCAGGCGTTTCTTCCGCATTTGAGGCGAGCAAAGCAGCCCAAGATCGTCACGATCAGCAGCCGCATGGGCTCACTCTCCTATTCCAAGTCCGACCGGATCGCCTATCGCGCCTCGAAGGCTGCCGTGAACAAGGTCATGCAGGGCCTCGCCACGGATCTTCAGCCCGAAGGCATCGTTGCCATCGCCGTGCATCCCGGCTGGGTGCGCACCGACATGGGCGGCGCGGGCGCCGACATCGCCGTCGAGGAGAGTGCGGCGGGTCTCATCCGGCTCATCGACGGGCTCACTCTCGAGGAAACGGGCGGCTTCTTCGATTGGAGCGGGGATAGGCTTTCCTTCTGAAAACCCTAGATGCTTGGGTTCCGGGCCAAAAAGGTGTATGACCCTTGAGGCACGAGACAAAAGAAGAGAACCATCCGTGCTTGCCGATCCGAATTCAGCCTTCCAATCCGTTGCAACGCCTGAAGAAGCCGTCGAACGCCTGATCGAGCTTCATGACGCAGCCGTCGAGGCCCAGCGTCATGCTCTGGAGCAATTCTTCGCCACCGGTACGCCCCCGACCCCTCTCGAACGCTCCCGCTTCCGCTACCCGGAGCTGCGCCTCGATTACCGGGCGATCTCCGTGCCGCCGGTCAAGCAGCGGGCCTATGCCAAGTTCCAGGGACCCGGCGTCTATGCGACGACCATCACGCAGCCGGCTTTCTTCAAGAACTACCTTCTGGAGCAGCTGAACTATCTGGTGCGCGATTACGGCGCCACTCTCGAGGTCGGCGTCAGCGACCAGGAGATCCCTTACCCTTACATTTTCGAGCGGGGCGATGAATTGGGCCGCGGCGCCCATTCGGCTTCCGAGCTTGCGCAGCATTTCCCGACGCCCCTGCTCGCAAAGGTCGGCGACGAGATTGCCGATGGCACTTGGATCTTCCACGAAGGCGAGCCGCGTCCGCTCTCGCTCTTCGACGCCGCGCGCGTCGATTATTCCCTGCGCCGCCTCGTCCATTATACCGGCAGCGATTGGCGTTCGGTTCAGCCCTGGATCCTGCTCACCAACTATCACCGCTATGTGGATCAGTTCATCCGTTGGGCCGTCAAGGAATTGGCGAACGAGGAGGGGCCTTACAGCAAGCTCCTTCTGCCCGGCGGCATCGCCATCGAGCGCGGCTTGAGCGAAGCCGCCGTCGAGGAGCTGATCGCGTCATCGCCCTGGCATCGGTTCCAGATGCCGGCCTATCACCTCGTGCGCAAGGACGGGCAGGGCGTCACGCTCGTGAATATCGGCGTCGGCCCTTCGAACGCTAAGAACATTACGGATCACCTCGCGGTCCTGCGCCCGCATTGCTGGCTCATGGTGGGCCATTGCGGCGGCCTGCGCCAATCGCAGTCCATCGGCGATTACGTGCTCGCACACGGTTATCTGCGCCGCGACAGCATTCTCGATGCCGCCGTGCCGCCGGAAATCCCGTTGCCGGCTCTCGCGGAAATCCAGGTCGCCCTGCAGGAAGCGGCGGTGCAGGTCACGGGCGAGCGCGGAGAAGAGCTGAAGCGACGGCTGCGCACCGGCACGGTCGTGACCTACGACGACCGCAACTGGGAGCTGCGCTGGAGCCAGGAGCGTCGGCAGATCAATCTCTCCCGCGCCATTGCTGTGGATATGGAAAGCGGCACCATCGCCGCGCAGGGCTATCGTCTGCGCGTGCCCTACGGTACGCTGCTCTGCGTCTCGGACAAGCCGCTCCATGGCGAGATCAAGCTGCCAGGGGCCGCCAACGCGTTTTATGAGCGCGCCGTGAGCGAGCATCTCATGATCGGTCTTTCCGCGCTCGACATCCTGCGCGGACAGCGTTCGTCCCTGCATTCGCGGAAACTGCGCAGCTTCGACGAGCCGCCATTCCGCTGACGGTAGGATTGTTTGCCGTGCTCGTCGGCCTTCCCACATCAGGGTGGGCCCCATCCTCACCATCCCGATCATGAGAGCGAAACCCCCCTCAGGATCGGGATGACCGCCCCACGGACAGCGATGGCAATAAACCGGTAGAAGCCTCCACTTGCCCTCTCCAGAAAATACATATAAATATATCTTTATATGTAGGATCGAGTTGGCGCATGGCTGAGAAAGAAGCTCCATCGTTGGATTTGACGCTGGATGTCCTGAGGGCAGCCGCCGAGGAGACGCGCCTGCGCATCCTGGCCTTGCTGGCGGAAGGCGAGCTTTCGGTCTCCGACCTCACCGATATTCTCGGACAGTCCCAGCCGCGGATTTCCCGCCACCTGAAGCTGCTCGTTGAGGCGGGCCTCGTGGAGCGGCACCGGGAGGGAGCTTGGGCCTTTTTCCGCCTGACTGACCGCGGAACGGCTCTGAAAATCATCCGCCCAACCCTTGAGAGCCTCGACCGGTCCGACCCGCAATTGCTGGAAGACCGCACACGTCTTGAGGCGGTGCGGGCCCAGCGCTCCCAGGCGGCCCAGGCTTACTTTTCCAGGCTTGCACCGGAATGGGACCGCATACGCTCCCTTCATGCTCCCGAAGCGGTGGTCGAAGCTGCGGTGGTCGATGCTCTGGGATCGAAGCCGATCCGCAATCTCGTGGATCTCGGCACTGGCACGGGCCGTATGCTGCAGCTCCTCGCGCCGCGTGCGGATCGCACGGTTGGGCTCGATGCAAGCCATGCGATGCTTTCCGTCGCCCGGGCCAATCTCGAAAAGGCTGGTTTGCGCGGCATCGAATTGCGCCAGGGCGACATTTATGCGCCGCCATTCCCGCGCGATACATTCGATCTCGTGATCATTCATCAGGTGCTGCACTACCTGGACGATCCGGCCCGCGCGATCCGTGAGGCTGCGCGCCTGGTGGCGCCGGGCGGGCGCATCCTCGTGGTCGATTTCGCTCCGCATAAGCTGGAATTCCTCCGCGAAGGTCAGGCCCATCGCCGTCTCGGCTTCGCGCCTGCGCAAGTCGCTGGCTGGCTCGATGAAGCGGGCCTCGATTGCACGCTGACCAAAGAAATAGCACCGCCCCGGAAGGGCGATGACCAACTTACCGTTTCCCTTTGGCTTGGACAGGACCGCCGCGTCATGACGGATTGGCCCGTGGCCGAGCCCAACAAAGAGGTTGCCTGATGTCGCCCTTGACCCTTCGCCCCAGCAGGCAGGCTTCTTGTCCGATCAAGGTGTCCTTCGAGTTCTTTCCGCCAAAGACGGCGGAGATGGAAACGACGCTCTGGGCCTCCATTCAGCGTCTTGCGCCGCTCAGCCCGCAATTCGTTTCCGTGACTTACGGCGCCGGTGGCTCCACCCGCGAGCGCACGCATGCCACGGTCTCGCGCATCGTGCAGGAGACGTCGCTCAAGCCTGCCGCGCACCTGACCTGCGTGGCAGCGACGAAGGACGAGGTCGACGACGTGATCCGCTCCTATTGGGATGCGGGCGTGCGCCACGTGGTTGCCTTGCGCGGCGATCCGGTGAGCGGCATCGGCACGGCTTACGAGGCGCATCCCGGCGGCTACCGGCAGACCTGCGATCTTGTGGCGGGCATCAAGGCCATCGGCGATTTCGAAGTGTCCGTTTCGGCCTATCCGGAAAAGCATCCGGAAGCTGCGTCGCTCGATGCCGATATCGATGTGCTGAAGGCGAAGGTCGATTGCGGCGCGGATCGCGCCATCACGCAGTTCTTCTTTGATAACGACCACTATTTCCGCTACCTCGATCGCGTTCGCGCTCGCGGGATCGATATTCCTATCGTGCCGGGCATCGTTCCGGTGCAGAACTTCAAGCAGACGGCGAATTTCGCATCCAAGACCGGCGCGAGCGTTCCCGATTGGCTCGCGGCACGCTTCGAAGGTCTCGACCACGATGTGGAGACGCGCAGACTTGTCGCTGCGGCTGTGGCCGCCGAGCAGGTGATCGACCTCGTGGATCGCGGCGTGAACGAGTTCCATTTCTACACGATGAACCGCGCCGACCTGGTTTATGCGATCTGCCATCTGCTGGGGCTTCGCGATCAGAGCGTGAAGGTGGCTGCCTGAAACTCCGATGCCCGGCACTGCCGGGCATTCAACTGACTGACGTGCCGAGAACGGCATACATGGCCGAAGCGGATTCGGTCGAGTGAGAAGAGAACAGAACAATGACTGCGTTTACTCCCGCTCCCGCCAATGGCGCTGAAGTGTTGAAGGCGCTGCGTGAAGCAGCCTCCAAGCGCATTCTCGTGCTTGATGGCGCCATGGGAACGGAACTCCAGCGCTCGCGCTTCTCGGAAGAGGATTTTCGCGGCGAGCGGTTCAAGGACTGGAGCCAAGACGTCAAGGGCAACAACGATCTCCTCATCCTCACTCAGCCGGATGCAGTGCGAAACGTGCACCTCGACTATTTCCGCGCAGGCGCCGACATCGTCGAGACGAACACTTTCTCCGGCACCTCCATTGCTCAGGCCGATTACGGCATGGAGGAAATCGTCTACGATCTCAACTTCCACGGTTCGCGCCTTGCCCGCGAGGCCGCGCTGATGGCTCAGAAGGAGGACGGCCGCCGCCGCTTCGTGGCTGGCGCCATCGGTCCGACGAACCGCACCCTGTCCATCTCGCCGGACGTGAACAATCCGGGCTATCGCGCCGTCACCTTCGATCAGGTGCGCGACGCCTATGCGGAGCAGGTGAGGGGGCTCATCGACGGCGGCTCCGAGATCATCCTTATCGAGACGATCTTCGATACGCTCAACGCCAAGGCCGCCATTGTCGCGACACAGCAGGTCTTTGCCGAGAAGGGCGTGAAGCTGCCGGTGATGATCTCCGGTACGATCACGGACCTGTCGGGCCGTACGCTCTCTGGCCAGACGCCCACCGCGTTCTGGTATTCCGTGCGCCACGCCGAACCCTTCTCCATCGGTCTCAACTGCGCGCTCGGCGCGCGCGAGATGCGCGCGCATATCCAGGAGATCGGCAAGGCCGCGGACACCTTCGTCTGCGCCTATCCCAATGCCGGGCTGCCCAACGAGTTCGGCCTCTACGACGAGAGCCCGGAAGCAACCGCACGCATGATCGCTGAATTCGCGGATGCGGGCCTCGTGAATGTGGTCGGCGGCTGCTGCGGTACGACGCCGGCGCATATTCGCGCTATTGCGGAGGCCGTGGCCGGCAAGGCTCCGCGTCAGGTGCCCAAGATGACGCCGCTCATGCGTCTGTCCGGCCTCGAGCCCTTCACGTTGACCTCCGACATTCCTTTCGTGAATGTGGGCGAGCGCACGAACGTCACTGGCTCGGCCAAGTTCCGCAAGCTCATCACCAACAACGATTACGCCGCTGCCCTCGATGTGGCGCGCGATCAGGTGGCGAACGGCGCGCAGGTGATCGACGTCAACATGGACGAGGGCCTGCTCGATTCCGAAAAGGCGATGGTGGAATTCCTCAACCTCGTTGCGGCGGAGCCCGATATCGCACGCGTGCCGGTGATGGTGGATTCATCCAAGTTCCACGTCATCGAGGCCGGTCTCAAGTGCATCCAGGGCAAGGCCATCGTCAATTCGATCTCCATGAAGGAGGGCGAGAAGGCCTTCATCGAGCAGGCCAGGATCTGCCGATCCTATGGCGCTGCCGTCGTGGTCATGGCCTTCGACGAGGCGGGACAGGCCGACACGCGGGATCGCAAGGTCGAAATCTGTACGCGCGCCTATAAGATCCTCACCGAGCAGGTCGGCTTCCCGCCGGAAGACATCATCTTCGATCCGAACGTGTTCGCGGTGGCCACCGGCATTGAGGAGCATAACGGCTATGGCGTCGATTTCATCGAGGCCACCCGCATCATCCGCCAGACGCTGCCTCACGTTCATATCTCGGGCGGCGTGTCGAACCTTTCGTTCTCGTTCCGCGGAAACGAGCCTGTGCGCGAGGCCATGCATTCCGTGTTTCTGTTCCATGCCATCAAGGTCGGCATGGATATGGGCATCGTGAATGCGGGCCAGCTTGCGGTCTATGAGCAGATCGACCCCGAACTGCGCGAACTCTGTGAGGATGTGGTTCTCAACCGTCGCCCTGATGCGACCGAGCGCCTGCTGGAGGCAGCCTCCCGCTTCAAGGGCGATGGCGCAGGCGCGGTAAAGACCGCTGATCTCGAATGGCGATCCTGGCCTGTCGAGAAGCGCATCGAGCACGCGCTCGTCAACGGCATCACCGAATTCATCGAGCAGGATACGGAGGAGGCGCGGCAAGGCGCCGAGCGTCCGTTGCATGTGATCGAAGGCCCGCTCATGGCTGGCATGAACGTCGTCGGCGATCTCTTCGGGGCGGGCAAGATGTTCCTGCCCCAGGTGGTGAAGTCGGCTCGCGTGATGAAGCAGGCGGTTGCCTATCTCATGCCCTTCATGGAAGCGGAGAAGAAGGCGTCCGGCGTCGAGGAGCGCTCCGCAGCCGGGAAGGTGCTGATGGCGACCGTGAAGGGCGACGTGCACGACATCGGCAAGAACATCGTTGGCGTGGTTCTCGCCTGCAACAATTACGAGGTCATCGATCTCGGCGTCATGGTGTCGGCCCAGAAAATTCTGGAGACGGCCCGCAAGGAGAATGTCGATGTGATCGGCCTGTCGGGCCTCATCACGCCCTCGCTCGACGAGATGGTGCATGTGGCAAGCGAAATGGAGCGCGAGGGCTTCGATATTCCGCTTCTCATCGGCGGGGCCACGACAAGCCGCGTGCACACGGCGGTGAAGATCCATCCGAACTATAACAAGGGGCAGGCGGTCTATGTGACGGATGCGAGCCGCGCAGTGGGCATCGTCTCCTCGCTCTTGTCGCCCGACATGCGCGACAATTATGTCGAGACCCTGCGCGGTGAATACCGCAAGGTGGCCGATGCCCACGCGCGATCCGAGGCGGACAAGCAGCGCATCGGCATCGAGAAGGCGCGCGCCAATGCCATGAAGATCGATTGGAGCGCCTATGACGCGCCCAAGCCCACCTTCACCGGTGCGCGCGTATTCCGCAGCTACGATGTGGGCGAGCTCGTCCCCTATATCGATTGGACACCTTTCTTCCAGACCTGGGAGCTCAAGGGCCGTTTCCCGGCGATCCTCGAAGACGAGAAGCAAGGGCCCGCAGCGCGCCAGCTCTGGGAAGATGCGCAAGCGATGCTCAAGCAACTCGTCGAGGAGCGGTGGTTCAATCCGAAGGCGGTGATCGGCTTCTGGCCCGCCAATGCGGTAGGCGATGACATTCGACTCTATACCGGCGAGAGCCGCAGCGAGACCCTGGCAACCTTCCATGGCTTGCGCCAGCAGCTCTCCAAGCGTGATGGCAAGCCCAATGTCTGCATCTCCGATTTCGTTGCGCCCGCCGAGAGCGGCAAGCCCGATTGGGTCGGCGCTTTCGTGGTCACTTCCGGCATTGAGGAAGTGCGCATCGCCGAGAAGTTCGAGCGTGCGAACGACGATTATCGCTCGATCCTCGTGAAGGCTCTCGCCGACCGTATCGCGGAAGCCTTCGCCGAGCGCATGCATGAGCGCGTGCGCAAGGAGTTCTGGGCCTATGCCTCGGACGAGGGCCTCTCGAACGAAGATCTCATTCGCGAGGAATATCGCGGCATCCGTCCGGCTCCCGGCTATCCGGCGCAGCCCGACCACACGGAGAAGGAAACGCTCTTCAGCTTGCTCAATGCGGAAAAGAGCATCGGCGTGACGTTGACAGAGTCCTACGCCATGTGGCCGGGCTCTTCGGTATCCGGTCTCTATCTCGCCCACCCTGAAGCCTATTACTTCGGCGTGGCGAAGGTGGAGCGCGATCAGGTGGAGGATTACGCCATGCGCAAGGGCATGAGCGTGCAGGAGGTCGAGCGCTGGCTCAGCCCGATCCTCAACTACGATCCAGCGAATTACAGGCCGATGGCGGCGGAGTAGGGCGCCACGTTGCCATCCCCACAAAGGTGGGGATCCAAACCACGATGTAGCCAACAAAAGGGCGCAGCGAATGCCGCTGCGCCTCGTTCTACCATGCCGTGAGCATGGTTTCTGGCTCCGTTGCGCCCCGGAATGGCGGCGAGATGTGTTTCAAGCCGTCGCAGATGGCCTTCTCGCGATCAGATCGCGCAAGGTGGTGATGGTGGAGGAATCCGCCACACCATCCACGCGCTCGGGGCGGAAGTGTCGCTGGAAAGCAGCGACGACCTTTTCCGTATCCTCGTCGAACGTGCCATTGATCCGCAGCCCGTAGCCATACATGGCGAGCATGGCCTGCAGCGCTTCGATGGGCATGCCCTGATCGCCGCGCGAGAAGAAGCGGCCGTCACTCAAATTCGCGGGCGGTACCCAATGGCCGATTCCGGCCTCATGCAGCCGCTTCCACGGAAACAGTTCGCCGGGATCGACCTTGCGCCCAGGCGCAACATCCGAATGGCCGAGCACCCGGGTGGCTGGAATGCGCCAGCGGGTGACGATGTCTTTCGTGAGCGCGATCAGGCTGTCGATCTGCGCATCGGGGTAGGGCGGCAATCCGCCGGGATGGCCTGGATTGGCGATCTCGATGCCGATCGAAGAAGAGTTGATATCCGTCTCGCCGTCCCAGTTGGAAACGCCCGCATGCCAGGCGCGCCGCGCTTCCGGTACAAGTTGCAGCACGCGCCCGTCGCCAAACACGAAGTAATGGGCTGATACCTGCGAAACCGGATTGCACAGCCATTGCAGGGCCTCGCCCTCATCCGGCATACCCGTGTAATGGAGGATCAGCATGGTCGGGCGCTGTCCGTCCTTTCGCTCCCCGTGATTGGGCGAAGGAAAAACCTTCGTGGCAACAGGGCTCTCGGGGGAAAGGGACACGCTCATCTTGTCACCTGAGGTTCCGCTCGGCGGCAATGCGCTCCCAGGCGGCATTGATGGCAGCCAGGCGCTCGGTTGCGATCTTCACTGCTTCCGGCGGCAGGCCGCGGGCAATCTCCCGATCAGGATGGTTCTCGGCGACCATCTTGCGGTAGTGCCGCTTCAGCTCATCGTCGCTCATGGACCTCTCGGCCTTGAGGATGAGGTAAGGATCGTCCGCCCGCTTCACGTGGCGCGCAGCGATGCGTTCGAACTCGGCATCCGAGAACGAGAAGATCGCCGCCACATTCTTGAGATAAACGTATTCGGCTTCGTGAACGGCCTCGTCCGCCTTGGCAATATGGAACAGGCCGTCGAGCACGTCTTCCAGGAGAGCGGGCTCGTCCTTGAACTCCTCGCCGATCTGCCGGGCGTAAGATTCGAAGCCATCGGAGGTCTGCATGGCGAGCTCGAACAGGCGCTGCACACGGCCATGCTCGGACTCAGGCACCTCGACGATCTGCTCGAATGCCTTCACCTCCACATCCACCACCACGCCGTCTGCCTTCGCCATCTTGGCGGCGAGCGCAACGAGGCCCATGGTGAACAGCACATCACGCGGCGGCTTTCCAAAAGGCGCGCCCTCGCGGTCAATGAGCACATGCCCGGCCACGCCGCCCAGGAGAGCGCCAATCGGCCCTCCGAGCGCCAAGCCGATGCCAGCACCGCTCAACTTACCCCAAATCGACTGAATCATGTTGGGTTAGTGGTCGCTCAAGTTCAGGCAAAAGAAAAGGGCCGAGATGATCTCGGCCCCTGAATTCGGCTTTGTGAGCGCCTTAGCGGCAGTAGATGTTGCCGTACATGTCCTGATAGGTGCCGTAAGGGCAGGCCGGGCCACGCGGAGCCGTGCTGGCGCCGACAATCGCGCCGCCTGCGCCGCCGATCGCTGCGCCGGCGAGAGCGCCGCCAGCCGTACCTGTTGCTGCGCCACCAATGGCAGCACCAGCCAGACCGCCAATTGCGGCGCCACCAACGGCACGCTCACCGGGTGTGTTGCAAGCGGCCATCGAGAGCGTGAGAGCACCTGCGGCAATCGCGGTAATGATCTTTTTCATGGAGGCTTCCCTGTATCTAGCGGGCTATAGGCTGCCCAGCTTAATCCTTAGCTTGACCTTACGCTGACGCCAACTCCCGACAAGGGAAAGAAGTTCCTCAATGATGAATGAGCTGTAGAAAAATTTTTTGTTAAGTTGTTGAGGCTATTTCCGCGTCGCTTCACCTAAGTTTTACAAAGACCAGTCGTCTAGCTTGAACATTGCCTGAACACAGTTTCGTCTTGCTAAGACACAACTTTGCCTTATTTGATCCCCACGCACCGCTCTTTCGCGGCCTGTGCCATTTGGAGTTTCAGTATGACTTGGCAGCATTTCTCGAGAACATTGGCGGTCGCGATTCTCGGCGTATCTGCACTTGCCTTTGCGTCACCTGCTCAGGCGGACAAAGTCATTTCTCCCGATGAGGCCGAGGCGCTCGTGCGCGCGCAGATTGAGGAAACGAAGGCTGCGGCGGCTGCCATCGAGGAAGAAGAGGCGGCGATTCAGGCGGAGGAAGCTGCCGAGGCTGCAAAGGCAGCCAAGTCCGGAAATAAGAGGGGCAAGGAAGCCGTAGAGGCGAAGGTTGTCCCTGCGGCCGCGAAGTCCAAGGATGAGGCTTCCCAGGAAGCAGCACAGGAGAGCGCGGCCGAGAAGACCGCCTCTCTCCCGGTGGAGCTGCCGGCGCGTTCCCGCTCGGCCCGCGCGGATGCGGCCAAGGCAGCTGCTCTCAAGCCTCTGATCGTTCGCTATGCTTCCGAAAACAATTTACCCTATGAACTGGCGGATGCGGTGGTTCGCATCGAAAGCCGCTACAACCCCGGTGCTCGCAACGGCCCCCATATCGGCCTGACGCAGATCAATTATCGCACGGCTCAATCCTTGGGCTACAAAGGCGATATTGCGGGCCTGATGGATGCGGAGACCAATCTGCGCTTCGGCCTGAAGTATCTCGCTCAAGCCTATAAACTCGCCGAAGGGGATACCTGCGGCACGATCCTGCGTTATCAATTCGGTCACCGCACCACTGCCATGACCAGCGCCTCACGGGCCTATTGCGCAAAGGTAAAAGTGATCACGGCCTCCGCCGAATAACCTTCGGCCTTGACGCAGGCCCGTCTTTCGCACCACATCCCAGCCGTCAGCCGGTCGGGCGGCCGCTTCGAGTTCGCTCGGGGAGGAAAGTCCGGGCTCCATGGAAGCAAGGTGCCGGATAACGTCCGGCGGGGGCGACCCTAGGGATAGTGCCACAGAAAGCAGACCGCCCTGCAAAGGTTTTCGGACCCCAGGGTAAGGGTGAAAGGGTGCGGTAAGAGCGCACCGCGGACGCAGCAATGCGGACGGCATGGTAAACCCCACCAGGAGCAAAACCGAATAGGGACGACAGGCGTTCGCGCCAAGCCCGCTTCCAGGCTGGTCGTCCGGGTTGGTTGCTTGAGGCGGTCAGCAATGATCGTCCCAGAGGAATGGCCGCCACGTTCAAGGGTTAGACCTTGGGCCATACAGAACCCGGCTTATAGGCCGGCTGACCCCTTCTTTTCCACAGGCCTAAAACTGCGGCAAAGCGGACCAAAGCGTTGGTCTGCTTACGATTCATTAACCACAAATGCGTCTCATGGGGATTGCGTGCTGCAAGGCTTGCGCCCTAACCCCGTTCCGTTGACGCCCATAGTATCCCATGTTATCCCAAATCATCCCGTCGACGGTGCCTTCCGAAGGGGACGCCAAGCGCTTCAAAGGCGCTGACATCCCCCTTCAGGCAGTAGCGTTTTCACCGGCTGCGGGTGGCAGGCCTTTCAGGTCTGCCGGGGGGCTGACAATCGGGAGCTTGCGAGCCGCGGCCAATGAACCGCTTCGTGTCCAATTTCACCAACAAGTTGGATTCGAAGGGTCGCGTTTCGATCCCCGCATCCTTCAGGGCCGTATTGGCCAGGGATGGATTCGAGGGTCTCTACGTTCACCCCGCGCTCGATGCGCAGGCGTTGGACGCAGGTGGCAACATGCTTCTGAACGAGATCGATGCGTTCTTGTCGACGCTGTCGCCCTATTCGGACGAACGGGATCAGCTGTCGACCGCGTTGTTCGGGACCAGCGAAATTCTGAAAGTCGATCCGGAGGGGCGTGTCATCCTGACGGAGTCAGTAAAAGTACATGCCGGGATTGGCGATGCGGTGACGTTCGTCGGACTCGGTCACAAGTTCCAGATTTGGGAGCCGGAACGTTTCCGTGCGCACTTGGAGGAGGCGCGTACGAAGGTCAGGGACCTGAAGAAATCTCTTGGAAACCGAATTGTGGAGCAACGTATGGCGCAGAACACCTCACCAGGAGTGCGGGAGCAATGATGGGACGCGGCGACGGCCCAGGAGCCGGAGCCGCTGGCGGACCGACCCGTCACGTTCCCGTGCTCCTGGCAGAGGTGTGCGATGCGCTCGATGTGAAGCGCGGTGGCCTCTTCATCGATGGCACATTCGGTGCGGGCGGATACACGCGCGCTATTCTCGATGCCCATCCTCAGAACAAGGTGATAGCCATCGACCGCGATCCCGATGCGATCGCGGGCGGCGCGTCTCTCACTGCGAAATTCAAGAAACGATTGATGCTTATGCCCGGACGCTTCGGCGATCTCGACGTGCTCGCGCGCGAGCAGGGTTTCGAGAGCGTTGACGGCGTCGTTCTCGACATCGGCGTTTCGTCCATGCAGCTCGATCAGGCCGAGCGCGGCTTCTCATTTCGCAATGACGGGCCGCTCGACATGCGGATGGAGCAGGACGGCCCCAGTGCTGCCGACCTCATCAATGAATCGTCCGAGGCAGAACTCGCCGACATTTTCTATCATTTCGGCGAAGAGCGCCGCGCTCGTGCGGTGGCTCGCGCCGTCATTGAAGCGCGCCGTCGCGAGCCGTTCCAGACCACGCGTCAGCTTGCCGATCTCGTCGCATCGCTGATCCGGCAGGAGCCAGGCGGCATCCACCCCGCGACGCGCGTGTTTCAGGGGCTGCGCATCGCCGTCAACGATGAGCTGGGCGAGTTGGTGCGCGCGCTGCACGCGGCAGAGCGTATCCTGAAGCCCGGTGGGCGCCTCGTGGTCGTGACGTTCCACTCGCTTGAAGACCGCATCGTGAAGCAGTTTTTTGCCGCCCGCACCGGACGCACGCCGAGCGGCTCGCGCCATATGCCGACGCTGGCGGCACCCGAGCCGACATTCGACGCGGTAACCAGAGGGCCCATCGGTCCGAGCGAGCAGGAAATGGCGCGTAACCCGCGCGCACGTTCGGCCAAGTTGCGCGCCGGAGCGCGCACGAGCGAGCCGCCGCAGGAACCGCTCAGCGCCATTACCATGTTGGCTGAACTGCCGCAGACAGCGGAGAAAAGGGGAGGGCGCCGATGAGCAAGCTGCTCCATATCGTTGCGATCTCTGCTCTCATCTCGTCTGCGGGTTACGCCTATTCGGTCAAGTACGATACGCTCTATTATTCCGAGCAGGTGGCGAAGCTGAAAACGAAAGTGCAGCGCGAGCGCGAGGCCATCGCCGTGCTGCAGGCCGAGTGGCAATATCTCGATCGCCCCGATCGTTTGCAGGCTGCCGCCGATCAGCATCTCGATCTGCAAGCCCTCAAAATTCAGCAATTGGCACGCCTGTCTGATCTTCCAAACCGTCCTGACCGCGGGGACGAGATCGGGCTCAAGCTCCAGGCGCTCGGCCTGCTCGAGCCGACGGCGACGCCTCGCGACAAGAGTAACGAAGCCCGCACCCCATCGACTCAAACACCGAGACGGTAATTCCCGTGTTGCATGCGCCTCAACCCGAACTGAAGGCCAAGAGCCAATCGCCCAAGAGAGGTGTTCTCTTCCATGCGCGCGAACTGTTCCGGTTGCGCCTGGATAAGAGCACGTCCCGCGTGGGCCTCGCCGCCATCTGCTTCATCGGTCTGTTCGGCGTCATTGGCGGCCGTCTCGTGCAGCTCGCGGTTACGAGTGAAACCACCAGCGAGGTGCGCCGTGCGGCATCTTCCGAGATTTCCGCAGCCCGTCCCGATATCGTGGACCGCAATGGCGAGATCCTCGCAACCGACGTGAAAATGGTGTCGGTTTTCGCCGAGCCTCGCAACATCATCGATAAGGACGAAGCTGTCGAACTGCTCACCGCAGTCCTGCCCGACCTCGACGCCACGGAGCTGCGCAACAAGCTCGGCACCAAGAAAGGCTTCGTCTGGGTCAAGCGTGAGATCACCCCGCGCCAGCAGGCCGAGGTGCACCGCCTCGGCATTCCCGGCGTCGGCTTCCTGCCCGAGAACAAGCGCGTCTATCCTAATGCGGAGGCCGCCGCGCATGTGCTGGGCTTCGCCAACGTGGACAATGTCGGCATCGCCGGTATCGAGAAATACATCGATAGCATGGGCTTGCAGGACCTCAATGGCGCGGGTTTCAACATCTCTGCCGCCGATCTGAAGCCTATCCAGCTCTCGCTCGATCTGCGCGTGCAGCATGCCCTGCGCGACGAGCTGGCGAAGGGCATGGCGAAGTTCAAGGCCAAGGCCACCGCCGGCGCAATCCTGGATGTGAATACAGGCGAGATCATCGCGCTTGTGTCGCTGCCGGATTATGATCCCAACAACCCGGTCGACGCGCTCGACAAGGATCGGATCAACCGCATCAATGTCGGCGTGTTCGAGATGGGCTCGACCTTCAAGGCCCTTACGGTCGCGATGGCGCTCGATTCCGGCAAGTACAACATCAACTCGACCTTCGATGCGCGCTCCGGCTTGCGCTATGGACGCTTTACCATCGGCGATTATCACCCGACGCGGCGAATTCTCACTACGCCGGAAGTCTTTGTTCATTCGTCGAACATCGGTACGGCGCGCATGGCGCTCGGCATCGGCGTCGAGGGCCATAAGGCTTTCCTGCGCAAGATGGGCCAACTCTCTCGTCTTGAGACAGAACTGCCCGAGAGCGCCTTGCCGATCATTCCGCCACGCTGGGGTGAACTCAACACCATGACCATCGCCTTCGGTCACGGCCTTGCGGTTGCCCCGCTTCAGGCGCTTCAGGCGGTCGGTGCGCTGGTCAATGGAGGCATGCTGATCCCTCCGACATTCCTGAAGCGTGACGAGGCCGAGGCCCGCAAACATGCCCTGCAGGTGCTCAAGCCCGAGACGAGCGAGGCCATGCGCTATGTGATGCGCCTCAATGCCTCTGCCCCGGAAGGCTCTGCGAGTTCGGCTGCCATCGCGGGCTTCTTCGTCGGCGGCAAGACCGGCACCGCGGAAAAGGTCATCAATGGCCGCTACGCGAAGAACAAGAACTTCACCACGTTCACCGCTGTCGTTCCCGCCGATAAGCCGAAATACGTATTTCTGACCATTATGGACGAGCCGCAGGCTGTCGAGGGCACCTATGGCTTCTCGACGGCCGGCTGGAACGCAGGACCCATAACGGGCAACGTGATCGAACGCGTTGCGCCGCTTCTCGGGATTCCGCCGCGGTTCGAGCCGCCGGTGCAACCTTTCCCACTCATGTCGCGCCTCGGTGCATGGGGCACCCACCGATGACAAACACCATTCGATTGAGCGATCTGCTTCCGGAGGCCGAAGGTCTTCCGGAAGCGTCTTTGTCCATATCCGGCATCGCATCCGACAGCCGAAAGGTAGGGCAGGGCAGTGCATTCTTCGCAGTGCCTGGCACGAAGGTGGATGGCATGAGCTTCGTGCCGCAAGCCGTTGCATCCGGAGCGGCTGCCATCGTCGCGGAAGTTGCGCGTCCTGCCGATCTGCCTGCCAATGTGGCTTATGTGCGCGTGAGCGATGTGCGCAAAGCTCTCTCCCAGGCGGCATCCCGTTTCTTTCCGCAGCAGCCCGAAAAGGTGGTTGCCGTCACGGGCACGAGCGGCAAAAGCTCGGTTGCCGATTTCACGCGCCAGCTCTTCGCGGCTCTCGGCTACAAATCCGCAAGTCTCGGTACGCTCGGCGTGATCACGTCGGATGGCACAGCTTATGGCTCGCTCACGACGCCTGATCCGATCTCCCTGCATCAGACGCTCGACAGGCTCACAAAGGACGGCGTTGCGCGCCTTGCCATGGAGGCCTCATCCCACGGCATCGATCAGCGGCGTCTTGATGGCGTCCGGCTTCAGGCCGCAGGTTTCACCAATCTCGGCCGCGATCATCTCGACTATCACAACACCACTGAGGCGTACGCAGCGGCGAAGCTGCGCCTGTTCGACACGCTTCTGCCCTCCGAGGCACCCGCGATCATCAATGCCGACGGTCCTTATGCGGACGTCTTCCAACAGGGAGTGAGCAGGCGCGGCCTGACGATGTACACGACAGGCAGCAGGGGCGAAACGCTGCGCCTCGTCGAAGCGCGTTCAGAGGGTTTCAAGCAGGCTTTGACCATCGAGGCATTCGGCAAACGGTTCGAGACGACGCTTCCGCTTCTCGGCGCTTTCCAGGTCGAGAATGCGCTGGTTGCTGCCGGACTGGTTCTTGCCGTCGAGGGCGAGGGCGAGGGCAGGGCGGCTGACGTGTTTGAGGGCTTCAAGACGCTAAAAGGTGTCTCGGGACGCCTCGAGCAGGTGGGCGAAGTCGACGGCGCGATCTGCATTGTCGATTATGCACATAAGCCGGATGCACTGGCGCATGTGCTCGATGCGCTGCGTCCCTTCACCAAGGGGCGTCTCGTCTGCGTCGTTGGATGCGGCGGCGATCGTGACAAGGGCAAGCGCCCGCTCATGGGCCGCATCGCCCACGATAAGGCGGATATTGTTATCGTCACGGACGATAACCCTCGCTCGGAAGACCCCGCCGCGATCCGCGCAGAGGTGCTCAAGGGCGCGCCTGGGGCCCGCGAAATAGGCGACCGTGCGCTCGCCATCCACACCGCTGTAAAAGAGCTTCAGCCGGGCGATATTCTGGTCGTGGCGGGTAAAGGTCATGAAACGGGCCAAATCATCGGCGACCGAACCCTGCCATTCTCGGATCACGATGAGGTCCGCGCGGCCATTGCGGAGAGGCAGGGATGAATTCGCCCCTATGGACTATGGATGAGATCGTAGCTGCGACCGGCGCGCGCATCGGCGCTGGCGTTGCGCAGGCGACCGGGGCATCCATCGATACGCGTACGATCGAACCCGGCGATCTCTATTTCGCCATCAAGGGCGACGTGCATGACGGGCATGATTTCGTTTCGGCCGCCCTGGAGAAGGGCGCATCGGGTGCCGTCGTCTCCGAGGAAAAAGCTCCTGCTTATGCTGCCGACAAGCTCATCGTGGTTCCAGATGTGCTTGAAGCCATGCGCCAATTAGGC
The DNA here is from genome assembly GCA_023450615.1 of Pseudomonadota bacterium. GTDB lineage: Bacteria > Pseudomonadota > Alphaproteobacteria > Rhizobiales > Beijerinckiaceae > Microvirga. The sequence continues at coordinate 19,451 of JAEXGT010000003.1, forward strand.
ATTGCCGCGCGCGGACGCACGAGCGCAAAGGTTGTTGCCATCACCGGTTCCGTGGGCAAGACGGGCACGAAGGAAGCTATGCGCCTTGCGCTCTCGCGCCAAGGCGCGACGCACGCATCGGTGGCTTCTTACAACAATCATTGGGGCGTTCCGCTCACGCTCTCTCGCATGCCGCGCGAAACTGAGTTCGGCGTGTTCGAAATCGGCATGAACCATGCCCATGAGATATTGCCTCTGACCGCCATGGTGCGTCCGCATGTGGCCGTGATCACCACCATCGAGCCGGTGCATATCGAATTTTTCCCGTCGCTTTGGGGTATTGCCGATGCGAAGGGCGAGATCTTCTCAGGGCTCGAGCCCGGCGGCACGGCGGTGATCAACCGCGACAGCCCTTATTTCGAGCGTATGAAGGCTCACGCGCTCGCCTCCAATGCCGGGCGTGTCATCTCGTTCGGTGAGCATGAGGGCGCGGACATTCGCGCCGAGCGGATCATCGTCAAGCCCGATCAATCCATCGTCGAGGCTCGCGTCTTCGGGCAGCTTATCACCTACCGGATCGGCACGGCGGGGCGGCACATCGCGCTCAATTCCTTGAGCGTTCTTGCAGCCTGTCACGCTCTCGGTGCCGATCTCGCGCTGGTGGCTCTCACTTTCGCCGACCTGAAGCCTCCCGTTGGCCGTGGCGAGCGGACGATGCTTAGCCTAGGCGATGAAGAAGCGCTTCTCATCGATGAGAGCTATAATGCAAATCCCGCCTCGATGCGGGCGGCGCTTGCCAATCTGGGCGCTGTTGAGCTGCGCCGTCAGGCCCGGCGCATCGCCGTGCTGGGCGACATGAAGGAATTGGGCGAAAAGGGGCCGGGGCTCCACGAGGAGCTTGCCGAGGCGATCGAAGCCAACTCAATCGATTTCGTCTTTGCCGCCGGCCCTCTGATGCAGAACCTGGTGGATCGTCTGCCGAAGGCGAAGGTGGCGCTGCATGCTCCGACCTCCGCCGAGCTCGCCGATGCGGTCTGTTCCGCGCTTCGGCCCGGCGATGCCGTGATGGTCAAGGGATCGCTCAGCATGAAGATGGCTTTGATCGTCAAGGCTCTGAAAGAACGTTACGGCGCGAGCCAAGCGATGCACGCGCTCAAAGGATAAGAGTACCATGTTAACCTGGTTGGCTGAACTCAGCCCCTATTTCAGCCCCCTCAATATTTTCCGCTACATCACGTTCCGCACCGGGGGCGCGACGGCAACCGCCATGCTCTTCGTGTTCCTGTTCGGGCCGGCGATCATTTCGCTGCTGCGCGTGCGCCAGGGCAAAGGCCAACCGATCCGTGAAGATGGGCCGCAATCGCACCTGCTGACGAAGCGCGGCACGCCGACCATGGGCGGTCTCATGATCATGGCGGGCGTGCTGGTGTCGACCTTGCTGTGGGCCAATCTCGCCAACGAATATGTCTGGATCGTGCTCTTCGTTACCGTCGGCTTTGGCGCCATCGGATTCTATGACGACTACCTCAAGGTGACGAAGCAATCCCACAAGGGTTTCTCGGGCAAGTCGCGTCTTGCCATCGAGGCGATCATTGCGGCGGTTGCCTGCATCGCGATTTCCTACGTGGAGGCTCCCGGACTCGCCAACAAGCTCGCGCTGCCCTTCTCGAAAGATCTGATCTTCAATCTCGGTTGGTTCTATATCATCTTCGCAGGTTTCGTGATCGTCGGCGCGGGCAATGCGGTCAATATCACGGACGGGCTCGATGGCCTTGCCATCGTGCCGGTGATGATCGCGGCGGGCACCTTCGGATTCATCGCATATCTTGCGGGTAACGCGGTGTTCGCCAATTACCTGCAGATCCATTTCGTGCCCGGCACCGGCGAACTCGCCGTTATCTGCGGCGCCTTGATCGGCGCGGGAATCGGCTTCCTCTGGTTCAACGCGCCTCCAGCCCAGATCTTCATGGGCGACACAGGCTCGCTTGCTCTCGGTGGTCTGCTCGGAACTATTGCTGTCGCGACCAAGCACGAGATCGTGCTCGCCATCGTGGGCGGTCTTTTCGTGCTTGAGATCATGTCCGTGATCATCCAGGTCGCCTCCTTCAAGCTCACCGGCAAGCGCGTGTTCAAGATGGCGCCGATCCACCATCATTTCGAGCAGCTCGGATGGACCGAGCCGCAGGTGGTGATCCGCTTCTGGATCATCGCCGTGGTGCTTGCCCTCGTCGGCCTTTCCACCCTCAAGCTGCGGTAAGAACCGATGACGCCCGTCACCACCTTCTCCGGCAAAACGGTTGCACTCTTCGGCCTTGGTGGGTCGGGGCTCGCGACGGCGCTTGCCCTGAAGGCGGGCGGGGCGGATGTCATCGCTTGCGACGACAATCCGGCGAAGATGAGCGAGGCTGCATCGAAGGGCATTGAGACCGGCGATCTGCGCACGCTCGACTGGTCGAGGGTGTCCGCGCTCGTTCTCTCCCCCGGTGTGCCGCTGACGCATCCAGAGCCGCATTGGTCGGCGAAGCTCGCGAAAGAGGCAGGCGTCGAGATCATCGGCGATATCGAGCTGTTCTGCCGCGAGCGGGCGAAGATTGCGCCGCAGGCATGGTTCATCGCCATCACTGGCACCAACGGCAAGTCCACCACTACGGCTCTCATTGCACATATGCTGCGGGAGACAGGTTGTGACGTCCAGATGGGCGGCAATATTGGAACAGCGATCCTTTCACTGGAGCCGCCATCTGAAAATCGCATTCATGTGGTCGAGTGCTCCTCGTTCCAAATCGATCTGGCACCATCACTTAATCCCTCGATTGGCGTTCTCCTGAACATCTCTCCGGATCACATTGATCGTCATGGAACGATGGAGAATTACGCTGCCATCAAGGAGCGTCTCATCGCGCAAGCTCAATGGAAGGTGGTTGGAATAGATGATTTCTATTCTCAGGCCATTGCTGAGCGGCACAATCATCTCCTTGACAGAGTGTCGACTAAGAAGAGTTTGACAAATGGCTTCTATGGTCAGGGAACAAAGCTCTACTTTCATCCTGCTTCTGATGACGGCGAGATTGCAGATATAGATGGCATTGCAAGTCTGCGCGGTGAGCATAACCTTCAAAATGCCCTTGCTGCATTCGCAACTGTTGCTCAAACGAACTTCAATTTTGAATGGGCAGACTTCGCTAAAGCTCTCCATACCTTCCCCGGTCTTCCACACCGCATGGAGGAGGTCGGGGCTATCGGATCGGCTCTTTTCATCAACGATTCCAAGGCCACCAACGCCGACTCCACCGAGAAAGCGCTTAAATCCTTCGACAACATCCTCTGGATTCTCGGTGGCAAGGCGAAGGAAGGTGGCATCGAGCCGTTGCGTGAATATTTCCCGAAGATCCGCAAGGCTTATCTGGTCGGTGAGGCTGCGGAAGATTTTGCCAAGACGCTTGGCAACGATGTTTCTTATGTTCTCTCCGGCACCCTAGACAAAGCCGTAGAGCGGGCGGCAGCCGATGCCGCGGCGATGGATGGCCCCGCGGTCGTTCTGCTCTCGCCTGCCTGCGCATCTTACGATCAGTTTCCGAATTACGAAGTGCGCGGAAATCATTTCCGCGATCTGGTCCGGGCATTGCCGGGCCTTAAAGCCAAGGGGGCATGAGCCATGGTCTCGCGCGCGGAACGCTCGGCTTTCAGCGATTGGTGGTGGACCGTCGACCGGCTGCTGCTGGCGGCGCTCGCAATCCTCGTGCTGGCAGGCCTCGTCTTTCTCATGGCTGGAGGCCCGCCGGTGGCGGAGCGCCTCGGGCTTTCCACCTTTCACTTCGTGAACCGTCAGGCGCTGTTCCTCGTCCCGGCGCTTCTCATCATGCTGCCGGTGTCGTTCCTGTCGCTACGCCACATCCGGCGCCTGGCTCTGCTGGTCTATATCGGCGGAATGGCCCTCATCATGCTCGCTTTCCAGTATGGACCCGAGATTAAGGGCGCGCATCGTTGGATCGTGATTGGGCCACTCGGTATTCAGCCGTCCGAGTTCGTGAAGCCTGCCTTCGTCGTCCTTGCGGCATGGGCTTTCTCCGAGGGGGCTCGGCGGAAGGATATGCCGGGCGCATTGCTTGCATTGATGCTGCTCCCCGCCACGATCATTCCACTCATCCTCCAACCCGATTTCGGCCAGACCATGCTCATCACCATCGTATGGTGCGGCCTGTTCTTCGTCGCGGGGCTGCATTGGTTCTGGGTGATGGGCCTTGGAGGCGCGGGCCTCATCGGCATCGTTGCGGCCTATGAATTCCTGCCGCACGTGCGCGCACGTTTCGAACGCTTTCTCGACAAGGATTCCGGTGACACCTTCCAGGTGGATACTGCCATGGAATCCTTCTCGCGTGGTGGCTGGCTCGGACGTGGCCCTGGTGAGGGCACCGTGAAGCGCATTCTGCCCGACGCTCATACCGACTTCATCTTCGCCGTGACGGCGGAGGAGTTCGGCATCGTTGTGTGCCTTGGTCTGCTCGTGCTCTTTGCGTTCATCGTTCTGCGGGGACTGATGCTCGCCAAACGCAACGAGGACACTTTCTGCCGTCTGGCAGCAACTGGCCTTGTTCTCATGTTTGGCCTGCAAGCCTGCATCAACATGATGGTGAACGTGCATCTCATGCCCGCCAAGGGTATGACGCTGCCCTTCATCTCTTATGGCGGTTCCTCGCTGCTGTCGCTCGCGCTCGGCATGGGGTTCCTCATCGCGCTCACCCGCCGCCGTCCGCGCTCCGAGACGCTGGAGAAGTTCAATGAGGATTGGCAGCGCTGATGAAGAAGCCCCTTGTTCTGCTTACTGCTGGCGGCACCGGCGGCCATCTGTTTCCCGCTGAGGCGCTCGCCAATGTGCTGAAAAATTCCGGATGCCGTGTCGTGCTCGCCACTGACAAGCGCGCCAATGCTTATGCGGGCTCCTTCCCGGCGGATGAGATCGTTGAAATCCCATCCGCTACCCCATCGGGCCGCTCGCTTCCGAAAATGGCGAAGGCTGCGCTGTTGCTTGCCCAAGGAACATTGAAGGCTGTAGGCGTCGTCCGCAAGCTGAAGCCCGATGCCGTTGTCGGCTTCGGAGGCTATCCTACCGTGCCGCCCGTCATTGCCGCGTCGCTCCTGAAGGTGCCGAGTGTCATCCATGAAGCCAATGGCGTCATGGGCCGTGCGAACAAGTTGCTCGCGCGCCGCGCCTCCGTGATCGCGACAGGCTTTGCCCATACCAAAAGCATTCCGGCAGGCGTGCCCGGACAGGTGATCCAGACGGGAAACCCCATCCGTCCGGCGGTGCTCGAAGCCGCCAAGCAGGCCTATGCCCCTCTCGACCCGAACGGAAAGATGCGCCTTCTCGTCGTGGGCGGCAGCCAGGGCGCGCGGGTGATGAGCGATGTGGTGCCGCCCGCAATCGAGCTTCTGCCGCCGGAACTGCGCGCCCGCCTTTCCATCACCCAACAGGCGAGGGGAGAGGATCTGGAGCGCGTCCGCGCCCAGTATCAGCGCCTTGGTGTGGAATTCGAGGCCGAACCCTTCTTCAAGGACCTGCCGAAGCGCTTAGGGCAGGCCCATCTCGTCATCTCCCGCTCCGGCGCCTCGACGGTGGCGGAACTCGCGGTGATCGGCCGTCCTTCCATCCTCGTGCCCCTGCCGGGATCGCTCGATCAGGATCAGGCGGCCAACGCCAAAACCCTTGGAGACCTTGGCGCTGCCATCGTTTGCCCACAAACGGACTTCACCCCTGAGCGCCTGGCGAACGAGATTCGCGCCTATTTTCAAGAGCCTGACCGCTTGACCAAAGCCGCTGCCGCTGCACATAGCGCCAGCATCACGGATGCGGCCGAGCGTTTGGCTCATGCTATCCTCAACTTGATACCTTCTAACAAGATCGGAATGTCTTCATGAAACTGCCGCCGAAGCTAGGTCCCATTCACTTCATCGGTATCGGCGGCATTGGCATGTCTGGCATCGCCGAGGTCATGCATAATCTGGGCTACACCGTTCAGGGCTCGGACGCCGCCGACAATTACAATGTGAAGCGTCTCGAAGAGAAGGGCATCAAGACCTTCATCGGCCATAAGGCAGAGAACGTGGAGAATGCCGAGATCGTCGTGGTTTCCACCGCGATCAAGCGCGACAACCCGGAGTTGATCGTCGCCCGCGAGAAGCGCCTGCCCGTCGTGCGCCGCGCGGAAATGCTCGCGGAGCTCATGCGCTTCAAGTCCTGCGTCGCTGTTGCAGGCACGCACGGCAAGACCACTACGACCTCCCTGGTTGCGACTCTGCTCGATGCAGGTGGGCTCGACCCGACTGTCATCAACGGCGGCATCATCAATGCCTATGGCACCAATGCCCGCATGGGCGATGGCCAATGGATGGTGGTGGAGGCGGACGAATCCGACGGCACCTTCCTCAAGCTACCCGCCGACGTCGCCATCGTCACGAATATCGACGCGGAGCACCTCGACCATTTCGGCACCTTCGATGCGATTAAGGAAGCCTTCCATTCCTTCATCAACTCGATCCCGTTCTATGGCTTCGCGGTGATGTGCATCGATCATCCGACGGTGCAGGATCTCGTGGGTCGCATCGAGGACCGCCGCATCATCACCTACGGCGAAAATCCGCAGGCCGATGTGCGCATCATGGATATCGATCCGCGCGGTGGACAGACCAAGTTCCGCGTGATGATCCGCGACCGCCGTCCCGGCTTCCGTCTCGAGCTCGAAGACCTCGTATTGCCGATGCCCGGCGCACATAATGCGCTCAACGCCACGGCGGCGATTGCGGTCGCCCATGAGCTCGGCGTCTCGCCGGATGCGATCCGCAAGGCGCTTTCAGGCTTTGGCGGCGTGAAGCGCCGGTTCACCCGCACGGGCGAGTGGAACGGCGTCACCGTGTTCGACGATTACGGCCACCATCCCATCGAGATCGCGGCGGTTCTCAGGGCTGCTCGGGCTTCGACGGAAGGGCAGGTCATCGCTGTCGTGCAGCCTCACCGCTACTCGCGGCTCTCTTCACTTTTCGATCAATTCTGCACCTGCTTCAACGATGCGGATGCGGTCATCGTCGCACCCGTTTACGCCGCAGGCGAGCAGCCGATCCCCGGTGCCGATCGCGATGGTCTCGTGTCCGGCCTGAAGGCGCGCGGCCATCGCAATGCGATGGCGCTTGATAAGTCGGAGGATCTCGCTGGGCTTGTCAAAGGCTTGGCGAAGCCGGGCGATTACGTGATCTGTCTTGGCGCCGGCAACATCACGCAATGGGCCTATGCGCTTCCGGGCGAACTCGAATCGCTTGGTGAGAAGGCCGCTTGATGTTCGAGGACATCACGCCTGCCCTGAGATCCGCAATGCCGGAACTGCGCGGCAAGCTGGAGGCGAATGCGCCGACAGCGCCCTTGTCTTGGTTCCGCACAGGCGGCCCGGCTCAGGTGCTGTTCACGCCGCTCGATGCGGATGATCTCGCGTACTTTCTGCGAAATCTGGATCGGGACATTCCCGTTCTCGTGGTCGGTCTCGGCTCCAACCTGCTCATCCGCGATGGCGGATGGGAAGGTGTGATAATCCGGCTTGGAAAAGGCTTCTCGGATGTTTCCATCGAACCGGGCTTGCGCGTTCGGGCCGGCGCCGGCGCTCCCGATGTGAAGGTGGCGCGCGCGGCTGCGGAGGCGGGCATTGCGGGCCTCTCGTTCCTGCGTGGCATACCCGGCGCCATCGGCGGCGCGCTGCGCATGAATGGCGGCGCCTATGGCGGCGAGACGAAAGATGTGCTCGTCGAGGCCAAGGGCATCACCCGCACGGGCGAGGCGGTGTCCTTCACCAATGCGCAGATGGGATTTACTTATCGTCATTCGAGCGTGCCCGACGACGTGATCTTCACGGAGGCGCTGTTCGAGGGCCGTCCCGGCAATTCCGAAGAGATCCTTGCCGAGATGAATGCCATCACGGAGGCGCGCTCTTCCACGCAGCCGGTCAATACCCGCACGGGCGGCTCTACCTTCAAGAACCCTCCGGGCAAGAAGGCCTGGGAACTGGTCGACGCCGCTGGATGCCGGGGGCTTCGCATTGGGGACGCGCAGGTTTCCGAGATGCATTGCAACTTCCTGATCAACCACGGCTCTGCCTCCGCTGCCGACATCGAGAACCTGGGCGAGGAAGTGCGCCGACGGGTCCGCGAGATGTCGGGCGTGGAACTCGAATGGGAGATCAAGCGCGTTGGTCTTGCCCGGCCATAATCCCGAATCAGTTTGTTAAGACCCGCCTGCTTGAGTTGGGCGGCTACAGTCCAAGGAGCATGTCATGGCCAAGCACGTTGCCGTTCTTTATGGCGGCTGGTCCGCCGAGCGCGAGGTGAGCTTGGCGACAGGCCGGGCCTGCTGCAAGGCCTTGGAGGAGCAGGGGTACAAGGTCACCCCCATCGACGTGCAGCCCGATATCGCTACCGTGCTTCAGGCGACGGCGCCGGATGTGGCGTTCAACGCTCTTCACGGCCGCGTCGGTGAGGATGGCACCATCCAGGGTCTCCTGGAAGTCCTAAGGATTCCCTATACCCATTCCGGCGTGCTCGCTTCGGCTTTGGCCATGCAGAAGGACAAGGCGAAGGTCGTCATGGCCGCTGCCGGGGTTCCCGTGCCGAAAGGTGTAGTTGTTAACAGAATGGAAGCGGCGAAAAGCCACGTGCTGCCCGCACCCTATGTGGTGAAGCCGGTAAGCGAGGGCTCCTCCGTGGGCGTCATCATCGTCCGGGAAGACCGTACCCATCCGCCTCAGGAACTGCTGCGCGAAGACTGGGCCTTCGGCGAGCAAGTCCTTGTAGAATCATATGTTGCGGGCCGCGAGCTGACCTGCGCGGTCATGGGCGACAAGGCGCTGGGGGTCATCGATATCCGCCCGGCGACCGGGGTCTTCTACGATTATGACGCAAAGTATGTGAAGGGCGGGTCCATTCACGTCCTGCCGGCAGAAATTAAACCGAATATTTACCAAAAGGTCCAAGAGTTGGCGTTAACGGCGCATCAAGCGCTCGGCTGCAGGGGAATCAGCCGCGCCGACTTACGGTACGACGACACACCCGGTGGAACCGGGGAACTCGTGGTCCTGGAGGTCAACACGCAACCCGGCATGACCGAGACGAGCTTGGTGCCAGAACTGGCAGCCCACGCGGGCTTTACGTTTGGCGAGCTTGTACAATGGATGGTGGAGGACGCTACCTGCAATCGATGACAGCCTACCCGGCTGGCGTTGTTGCTGCGCGCGCTGCCTCCCATCGGCAGCCGCCCCGAATCAAGAAATTCTTCGGCTCCTCGCGGAGCGTTCGGCGTCGTCCCGCCGGCGTTCCGCTCGAGAAGCGCATCCCCCGTTTCCTGGGCACCTGGCTTGCCTTAGGCTTCTACACGGGCGTCGTGACGCTCGGCCTCTGGCAGGGCGGCCACCTCGATGCCTTCATCCGTGAAAACGGCCAGCCTCATCACGCCGTGGCGCGCGCGCTCGGCCTGGGTCTCGAGAGCATCACGATTTCCGGGATCGGGCAGATGCGGGAGAGCGAGGTTCTGGCTGCCGGTGGGCTTAATGCCAAGCAGTCGCTGGTTTTCCTCGACGTGAACGATCTGCGCGAGCGTCTCGAGCGTGTTCCGATGATTGCGAGCGCCACCGTGCGCAAGCTCTATCCGAATGAGCTCGTTATCACGCTCACCGAGCGCGAGCCCTATGCGATCTGGCAGCATAACGGCGAGCTCTTCATCATCGCGTCCGACGGCACCGTCATCGACCTGATGCAGGACGAGCGCTTCGTTGATCTGCCCTTCGTGGTGGGCGAGAGCGCCAACGTTCGCAGCAAGGAATATTTCGCGCTGCTCGAAGCGGCTGGTCCCCTGAAGCAGCGCATTCGCGCTGGCACGCTCGTCTCCGGACGCCGCTGGACGCTGAAGATGGACAACGGCATGGACGTGCGCCTGCCGGAGAAGGGCGCAGCCGATGCGCTGGCTCGGCTCGTGAAGCTCGAAAACGAACAGAAGATTCTGGAAAAGGACGTTCTCGCGATCGATCTGCGCATGGCGGATCGCGTCGTGGTGCGTCTCACCGAAGAGGCGGCTCTGGCCCGCGCCGAGTCCCTCAAGAAGAAACCAATGCGCGGCAAGGGGGTCGATACATGAGTCTCTCCGGTCACGGTCTAACGCCGCGTCTTAAGCCTTTGTCCGCGCGCAAGAGCGCCATTCTCTCGGTTCTCGATATCGGAACGAGCAAGGTGGTTTGCGTCGTGGCGGAGCTGAGGCCGGCCGACGAAGTCGAGTCTCTGCGCAGCCGCACCCATGTGGCGCGCATCCTCGGCATCGGCCATCAGCGCTCCGCAGGCTTGAAGGGCGGCGTCGTTGTTGATCTGGAAGCGGCGGAAACCTGCATTCGTCAGGCCGTTCATGCGGCTGAGCGGATGGCGAAGGTGGAAATCCAGTCGGTGATCGTAAACCTCACTGGCGGTCGTCTTGCCTCCGAGCATTTCGATGCTCACGTTCCTGTGCGCGGGGCCGTGAATGCAGGTGACGTTCATCGCGTTCTCGACGCAGCATCCTCTTATGATCTGCGCAGGGGCAGGGCGGTTCTGCATGCGCTGCCGACAGGCTTCTCGCTCGATCAGCAGAACCACATCGTCGATCCCGCCGGCATGATCGGTGAGCAACTCGGCGTCGATCTGCACGTGGTCACCACGGAAGCTGCGGCTGCACGCAACCTCATGCTCGCGGTCGAGCGCTGCCACCTCGGCGTCGAGGCGGTGATCGCATCTCCTTATGCAGCGGGTCTTTCCGCCCTCGTCGATGACGAAGCCGACATGGGCTGCGCCGTCGTTGACATGGGGGCTGGAACCACGAGCGTGGGCATCTTCTCCAACGGGCATCTCGTGCACACGGATGCCATCGCCGTCGGCGGTCACCACGTGACCATGGACATCGCGCGCGGTCTCACAACCCGCGTGTCCGCTGCCGAGCGGCTCAAGACTCTCTACGGTTCCGCAATCACATCGAGCGCGGACGACAGGGACATGATCGCGGTGCCGCAGGTCGATGAGGACGAACGGGACGTTCCGAACCATCTTCCGAAGTCGCATCTCGTTCGCATCATCAAGCCGCGGGTCGAGGAAATCCTCGAACTCGTGCGCGACCGCCTGAAGGGCGCGGGCTTTGCAGCTCAGGCCGGACGGCGCGTCGTGCTAACGGGTGGCGCAAGCCAGCTCGTCGGGCTGCCGGAAACGGCGCGCCGCATTCTGCAGGGCCAGGTTCGTGTCGGGCGTCCGCTCGGCATCAAGGGACTGCCGGAAGCGGCGAAGGGCCCCGCTTTTTCGGCGGTGGTCGGCCTCCTGGTTTATCCCCAGGTGGCGCATATCGAGTATTTCGAGCCGCGCTCGAGCGGCTTGTTTCAGAGTACGGGAACCGACGGCTACTTTTCGCGGGTGGGCCGGTGGATTCGCGACAGTTTTTAAATGCGTAACGCGATGACGCGGCGGGTCATCGCGGGAGTTTAAGTCAACCAGGGTAAGCGTCGGCCAAACGCTGTCAGTCAAAAGGCCAAAGAGGCACAGGTCATGGCAATCAATCAAACTCCGGACATCCGGGAACTCAAGCCGCATATCACTGTCTTCGGTGTCGGCGGCGCCGGCGGCAACGCCGTGAACAACATGATCGAGTCGGGTCTGGAGGGCGTTGAGTTCGTGGTGTCGAACACCGACGCACAGGCGCTTGCCTCCTCCAAGGCCCCGCGCGTGATCCAGATGGGCATTCAGGTCACTGAAGGCCTTGGCGCAGGCTCGCAGCCGGAAGTCGGCCGCGCAGCCGCCGAAGAGGTGATCGACGAGATTCGCGATCAGCTCGCAGGCTCCCACATGGTGTTCATCACCGCAGGCATGGGCGGCGGCACCGGCACGGGCGCTGCTCCGGTCGTGGCCCGCGCGGCTCGCGAGCTTGGTATTTTGACAGTAGGTGTTGTCACGAAGCCGTTCCAGTTCGAGGGCGTGCGCCGCATGAAGCTTGCCGAGGCCGGCATTGCCGAGCTGCAGCAGGCTGTCGATACGCTCATCGTCATCCCGAACCAGAACCTCTTCCGCGTCGCCACCGAGAAGACCACCTTCGCGGATGCCTTCGCGATGGCCGACCAGGTGCTCTACTCGGGCGTGGCCTGCATCACCGACCTCATGGTCAAGGAAGGCCTCATCAACCTCGACTTCGCCGACGTCCGCTCCGTCATGCGCGGCATGGGCAAGGCGATGATGGGCACGGGCGAGGCCTCCGGCGAGAAGCGCGCGATCCGCGCGGCGGAAGCCGCCATCGCGAACCCGCTCCTCGACGACGTGTCGATGAAGGGCGCTCGCGGCCTGCTGATCTCGATCACGGGCGGCAACGACCTCACCCTCTACGAACTCGACGAAGCCGCCACCCGCATCCGCGAGGAAGTGGATCAGGATGCCAACATCATCCTTGGCGCCACCTTCGACGAGAGCCTGGAAGGCATCATCCGCGTCTCCGTGGTGGCCACCGGCATCGACCACGCGCTGATGGAGAACGGCGGCGATCTCTCGGCGACCGAGCAGCGGATCTCCGAGGTTGCCGAGCGCCTGCGCGCCGAGGCCCGGGCCCGCGCCACGACCCAGCCCGTTCCGACCTTTCGCGCCACTCCTCAGGCCGAACCGGTAAAGTCTGCCCAGCAGATCCTGACCGAAGGCACCCCCGTCCTGGCTCCGGCCCCGGTGGCTGCCCAGGCCATGGAACCGGCTCCCCAGCCGGTGGTCCGCGACGACGTGGTTCTCACTCCGGCCCAGCCGAAGCCTGCCATGTCCTACGAGGCTCCGGCTCCTCAGGCGCCCGTCTATGACGAGCCCCCGATGGAGGATTCCTTCATCCCGCCGCAGGCCGAGCGCGCCATGCGTCCGGCCCGGATGCCCCGGATCGACGAGCTGCCGATTCCGGCTCAGAACCAGATCCGCGCCAGCCGTGGCGAGATCGACCCGGTTCAGGAGCACAAGCCGTCCCTGATCCAGCGTCTGGCCACCATGGGCTTCGGCCGCCGCGAGGAGCCTCAGCAGCACGGCCATGCCGAGCCCGCTCCGCGCCAGGAAGCTCCGCGCCAGCAGATGTCCCCGGTTCACGCCGAGTACGCCCGCCGTCCGGCTCCCCAGGCCCAGCGTGCCGCCCAGGCTCCGGCCCAGCGTGGAATGGAAGACGACCAGCTGGAGATTCCGGCCTTCCTCCGCCGTCAGGCCAACTGAGTCGGTTAGAACTGTTACAAGAAACGGCCCCGGTTGCGTGAGCGACCGGGGCCGTTTCGCGTAAAGTCCTTGATTAACAATGGGTTAAAATTTGCCGAGCTTGTAACAGAACGTAAAAAAGCGTGATTTGGCCTAGCCTCGCGCGGAGCCTATGTTGCCCATGTCGAAAGGGCCGGGTCCAGTTCGATCCCGTCCTTCAAGTGATTTAACGAACGCATCGCAGCGGCTCCTTGCAAGCAGTGATCTAGTTCGGGGTTCAGAGATAATGAAGCAAAGCCATCAAACCACGCTCCGCGCCGCCGTTACGCTCGTAGGCATCGGCGTCCATTCCGGGGACGAGGTGAAGATGATCCTCCACCCGGCGGAGGTGAACCATGGCATTGCCTTCCTGCGCACCGGCCTGCCCGGCGGCCTGGACCGTCTCATCGATGCCCGCCATCTGGCGGTGACCGCCACCGAGCTCTGCACCGTGATCGGCGACCGCGACAGCGGGGCCGTGGCGACGATCGAGCATCTGATGGCCGCCCTCTCGGGCCTCGGCATCGACAACGTTCTGGTTGAGATCGACGGACCGGAAGTGCCGATTCTCGACGGCAGCTCCGCTCCCTTCATCGATGCCATCGATCAGGTCGGCATTGCGGTCCAGGGCGCGGCCCGACGCTACCTCAAGGTTCTCAAGCCCGTCCGCGTGGCCCAGGGCCGGGCCTTTGCCGAGCTTCTGCCGAACGAGCGCGCCTTCCGCCTCGACGTGGAGATCGACTTCCCGACCCAGGTGATCGGCCGCCAGCGCAAGGCCATCGACCTGTCTCCCTCCGTTTTCCGCCGCGAGATTTCCCGCGCCCGCACCTTCGGCTTCATGCGCGACGTGGAGAAGCTCTGGAGCGCCGGTTTCGCGCTCGGCGCCTCCCTGGAGAACACGGTCGCCATCGGCGACGACGGCATCATGAACCCCGAGGGCCTGCGCTATGCGGACGAGTTCGTGCGCCACAAGCTCCTCGACGCCGTCGGCGATCTTTCGCTTGCCGGCCTGCCGCTGCTCGGCACCTACCGCTCCTATTGCGGTGGCCATCGCATGAACTTCTCCGTGCTGGAGGCCCTGTTCTCGAGCCGCTCGAACTACGCCATCGTGGATGCGGTTCCGCGCCGCGAGCCGGGCTATGCGGAAGTCGGCAGCGCGGCCATGACGGCCTTCGCTTCCGAAGTCCACTAAGGCCTTCCAATCCGAAAGGCGCCCTGAGCGCCCTTTGGCCGCATGATTTCATGCGGCTTTGCTCTATCCATCTGGGTAAAGCCCCTCGGATGGGGTTGGCTCTTACCCCCCGCATAGGTTAAAGAACCTCGGTGCATCGTAAAAAATCACCGGGCACGGATTTTGGAGGACCGCGAGGCATGTCTTTCGCGAAGGTTTACTTGAGCTTGAGAGCTGTTGCCGGACGCGCGCTGCTGGTCGGCGCCTGCGGTCTGGTGCTCGCGGGCTGCGATACCCTGTCGTCGATCAATCCTTTCGACAAGAGCGAAACCTACAAGCCGGAGGTCGTCGCGGACGTCCCGGCCGAACAGATCTACAACGACGGTCTCGCCCGGATCCAGAAGCAGGACTTCGAAGGCGCAGCCAAGAAGTTCAGCAGCCTCGATCGCCAGTACCCCTATTCTGAGTGGGCGCGTAAAGGCCTGATAATGGAGGCCTATGCCAGCTACGAGGGCGGCATGTACGAAGAGGCGATTACCGCCTCCAAGCGCTACCTTCAGCAGCATCCGAACACTTCGGACGCAGCCTATGCCCAGTATCTGATGGCATCGTCCTACTACGACCAAATCCCGGACATCACCCGCGATCAGGCAGCATCCGAGCGCGCCGTCGCCGCTCTTCAGGATCTCGTGCAGCGTTATCCGAGCTCCGAGTACGTGGCCGACGCCAAGAAGAAGATCCAGGTAGCCAGCGACCAGCTCGCCGGCAAGGAGATGGAGGTCGGCCGCTTCTACCTGCAGAAGCGCAACTATTCCGGCGCCATCAACCGGTTCCGCAATGTGGTTTCGCGCTATCAGACGACCCGTCACACGGAAGAGGCGCTTCAGCGCCTGACCGAGGCCTACATGGCCATGGGCATCGTCAGCGAGGCGCAGACCGCCGCCGCCGTTCTCGGTCACAACTTCCCTGACAGTCCCTGGTACAAGGACGCCCACGCATTGCTGACCAAGGGCGGCGTCGAGCCGCGCGAGGACTCCCAGTCCTGGATCAGCAAGGCTTTCCGCGGCGTTCCTCAGGTCGGTCAGCGGGCGGGGTAAAGCCTCACATTCCATGCTGATCCAGCTGGCGATACGCGACATCGTCCTCATCGACAGGCTTGAGCTCCACTTCCACGAGGGGCTCTCCGTCCTCACGGGCGAGACGGGCGCGGGCAAATCCATTCTGCTCGATGCTTTTGCTCTGGCTCTCGGCGGGCGCGGCGACGGAAGCCTTGTCCGCCATGGCGAGTCTCAGGGGCAGGTGACGGCTGTCTTCGATTGCCCCATGAACCATCCTTCCCGTCGCATTGCCGCCGAAGCGGATATCGATGTGGACGGCGACCTGATCCTGCGCCGCGTCCAGGTGTCCGACGGGCGCACCCGCGCCTTCGTCAACGATCAGCCCGTGAGTGTGCAGGTTCTCAAGGCTATCGGCGCGACCCTGGTCGAGATCCATGGCCAGCATGACGACCGCGCCCTTGTGGATCCCATCAGCCATCGCGCCATCCTCGATGCCTTCGGCGGCCTCTCCAATGAGGCGCAGGCCGTGGCGGAAGCCGCTCGCCGCGTGCGCGATGCCCGTACGGCCTTGCACGAGCACCGCAGCCGCATCGAGAAGGCCCGCAAGGAAGCCGATTTCCTGCGCCACGCAGTCGAGGAGCTGACCACGCTCAATCCTCAGGCGGGAGAAGAGGAAAGCCTGGCCGGACGCCGGGTCGTGATGATGCAGTCCGAGAAGGTGGCTCAGGATCTGAACGAGGCCTTCGAGGCTGTCGCGGGCAATTCCTCTCCCGTTCCCGAGCTTTCGGCCGCCGTGCGCAAGCTGGAGCGCCGCAGCGCTCAGGCACCCGCGCTGGTGGAGCCTAGCGTCAAGGCTCTCGATGCCGCTCTCGTTGCCATCGACGAGGCCCGCGAGGCCCTGGAAGAGGCAATCCGCGCGACGGAGTTCGATCCGCGCGAGCTGGAGCAGACCGAAGAACGCCTCTTCGCGCTCCGTGCGGCTGCGCGCAAATACGACGTACCCGCCGACGAGCTTGCGGCTCTGCGCCAGCGCTTCGAAGGCGATGTGGCCGCCATCGATGCTGGCGAGGAGCAACTGGCTGGCCTCGAAGCCGCCTTGAAAGAGGCGGACCAGACTTATCTCAAGGCCGCACGCAAGCTGTCGGAGGGCCGCAAGAAGGCCGCTCAGGCGCTCGATGCCGCCGTCCAGGCCGAACTGCCGCCCCTGAAGCTGGAGCGCGCCAAGTTCATCACGGAAATTCAGACCGACGAGGACAGCCGCGATGTGGCAGGCTTCGAGCGTGTGGAGTTCTGGGCTCAGACCAACCCCGGCACCCGTCCCGGCCCACTCATGAAGGTGGCGTCAGGCGGCGAGCTTTCCCGCTTCATGCTGGCGCTCAAGGTCGTGCTGGCGGACAAGGGCTCTGCACCGACTCTCGTGTTCGACGAAATCGACACCGGCGTCGGCGGCGCGGTGGCGGACGCCATCGGCCAGCGTCTCGGGCGTCTGGCCAAGCGCGTCCAAGTCATGGCCGTCACTCATGCCCCGCAGGTGGCGGCGCGTGCCGAAAGCCATTTCCTCATTGCCAAGGAAGGCGTGAACGGAGCCGAGGACCGCGTGGCGACCCGGGTGGTGCCGTTGGAGGCCGCTCCCCGCCGCGAGGAGATCGCCCGCATGCTGGCAGGCGCGACGATCACCGAGGAAGCCCGCGCCGCGGCTGCGAGGCTGCTGGAGGCAGCTGCGCATTAGCAGGGCGCGCAGGAGGCATGCCGTTAAAGCCTCTACCGAAATCTGCGGAAGCCGGCTAACGAGTTGATAAGATATCGGGGCGCAAACAGATGTCTCGATCCGGAGCCGGTGCAATGCCGTTTCCGAACCTTCTGAATGCCAGGATTCCATCCTTGTGAGGCACGAACCTCTCCCAGCGGTCGCCCTGAAGCGCAAGCCGGCTCTCTGGCTTCTGGTGCTCATTACCTTCAGCGGCACTCTGGCGATGCATATGTTCGTGCCGGCGCTCCCGATCGCCGCCCAGGATCTCGGCGCCAGCATCTCCGCCATGCAGATGACCATCAGCCTTTACATTCTTGGGCTGGCATTCGGTCAGCTCATCTATGGGCCTCTTTCCGATTGTTTCGGGCGCAAGCCTATCCTGATGGTCGGTCTTGCGCTCTACACCGCAGCCGGGATCGCCGCGGCGGTCGCGCCCGGGGTCTATGCCCTCATTGCCGCGCGGCTCTTCCAGGCATTGGGCGGCTGCGCCGGGCTGGTTCTGGGGCGGGCCATGGTGCGGGACATGTCGGGGCCGGAAGCGGCGGCACGGCAGCTTGCCGTGATGAGCCTCGTCGTGGTGATCGGGCCCGCCCTCGCGCCGCTCTTCGGCGGTCTGCTTGCCTCCACATTCGGCTGGCGTTCCATCTTTCTGCTGCTTATCGCGCTTGGCGCATCCAACCTGCTCTTCGCGTGGCGCTTCCTACCGGAAACAGGGCAGCCATCGGGCACGATCAGCGTTCTCTCCTTGGGGCGTGACTACAAAGGCCTCCTTTGCTCGCGCGCGTTCCTCGGCTACACCATCGGCGGCGGCTTCGCGACGACCTCGGGCTATGCCTTCATCGCGGCTTCTCCCTTCATTTTCGAGGAGTTCGGCCGGCCCGCCCATGAGGTCGGCATCGCCCTCGGATTGCTGGCGGTGGGAGCCTTCATCGGGAGCGCCTTGGCCAGCCGCTTGATCGGCAGGGTGAGGATGGAGAGCCTGATGGTGGGGGCCAATGCCGTGAGCACCCTCTCGGCCCTGGTGTTCCTCAGTCTCGTCCTGCTGGGAATGATCGATGTGTTTTCCGCCGTCGGGCTGATGATCCTGTTCACCATGGGGTCGGGCCTGTCGAGCCCGGCCGCCCTGACCAAGGCCGTGAGCGTCAATCCCAGGATGATCGGTTCGGCGGCAGGGCTCTATGGTTTTGCACAGATGGCTGTCGGCGCGATCTGCACCTCCCTGTCCGGGGTAGGGCACGACCCGGCGCTTGCTGCGGCATGCATATTGGCGGCTGCGGGGATCATCAGCCAGGCCGCCTTCGCGATTGCCTTGCGCAGCGAGGGCGCAACCGGGGCCTGAACGAGAATTATATCGGGCCCGAACCCTGGAGAGTCGCGCTCAAGACGCTATGGTTCAATCGACACCAACCTCGATTCGAACATGCCCGCAAAAAACGACCCCTCTTTGAAGTCTATCGACCAGTTGTCTCTCTCCGAAGCGCGTGCCGAGCACGAGGCGCTGGCGGCGGAAATCGCGGAGCATGACAGGCGCTATTACGAGGAAGATGCGCCCACGGTCTCGGATGCGGAATACGACACCCTGCGCAAGCGCTACGAGGCGCTGGAGGGGATGTTCCCCGAACTCAAGACCTCCGAGAGCCTGACGCAGAAGGTCGGTTCCAGGGCGTCCGAGAAATTCGCCAAGATCCGGCATCGCATTCCGATGCTCTCCCTCGCCAACGGCTTCGCCGACGAGGAGGTGGAGGAATTCGTCGAGCGCATTCGCCGCTTCCTGCAATGGAAGGCGGATGCGCCGCTGGTCTTCACGGCGGAGCCCAAGATCGACGGCCTCTCCCTGAGCATCCGCTACGAGAAAGGCAAGCTCGTCAGCGCGGCCACGCGCGGCGACGGCTCTGAAGGCGAGGACGTGACGGCGAATGCGCGCACCGTTGAGGACATTCCGCACGTGCTCAAAGGTTCGAACATTCCTGACGTGTTCGAAGTGCGCGGCGAGGTGTATCTCTCGCACAAGGATTTCGCTGCCATCAACGAGCGCCAGGAAGCGGCCGGCAAACCGCTCTTCGCCAATCCGCGCAATGCGGCGGCGGGCAGCCTGCGCCAGCTCGATCCGAAGATCACCGCATCGCGCCCCTTGTGCTTCTTCGCCTATGCCTGGGGCGAGGTGAGCGAGATGCCCGCCGACACGCAATACGGCATGATGGAAGTGCTGCGCGGCTTCGGCTTCAAGGTCAACAAGCTCACGCGCCGCTGCTCCAGCGTTGCGGAGATGCTCGAGCATTATCATGCCATCGAGACGGATCGCGCCAATCTCGGCTACGATATCGACGGCGTCGTCTACAAGGTCGACGATCTCAATCTTCAGCAGCGTCTCGGCTTCGTCTCGCGCTCGCCGCGCTGGGCGCTCGCGCACAAGTTCCCCGCGCAGAAAGCGGTGACGGTGCTGGAAGGCATCGAGATCAATGTGGGCCGCACGGGATCGCTCAATCCGATCGCGCGCCTGCGTCCCGTCACGGTCGGCGGCGTGGTGGTGTCGAACGCGACGCTGCACAACGAGGATTACATCAAGGGCATCGGCGGCAACGGCGAGAAGATCCGCGAGGGCGTCGATATCCGCATCGGCGATACGGTTGTCATCAACCGCGCGGGCGACGTGATTCCGAAAGTGCTCGACGTGGTGCTGGACAAGCGCCCCGCCGATGCGAAGCCCTATGAGTTTCCGACCCAATGCCCCGCCTGCGGCAGCCATGCGGTGCGCGAGGTGAATCCGCGCACCGGCAAGGAAGATGCGGTGCGCCGCTGCACCGGCGGTCTCATCTGTCCGGCGCAGGCGCGGGAGCGCCTCAAGCATTTCGTCTCTCGCAACGCCTTCGATATCGAAGGCATGGGCGAGCAGCGCATCGACGAATTCTACGAAGAAGGCCTCGTGCAGCGCCCGCAGGACATCTTTACGTTGGCCGAGCGCAACGCGCGCAGCCTCAAGCGCCTGGAGAACAGGGAAGGGTGGGGCGCAACGAGCGTCGCCAATCTCTTCGCCGCTATCGAGGCGCGGCGCACGATTGCGCTCAACCGCTTCATCTTCGCTCTCGGAATTCCGCATATCGGCGAGACGTCGGCGCGTCTGCTCGCGCGCCACTTCCACACTTTCGAGGCTTTGCGCGAAGCGGCGAAGGCCGCAGCGGATCCCGCATCGGAGGCGCATGCCGAACTCACCGCCATTGGCGGCATCGGCCCTGTGGTGGCCGAGGCCGTCGTCGAGTTCTTCAAGGAAGCGCACAACGAAGAGATGCTCGATGCCCTGCTGGCGCAGGTGAATGTGGAGGCGATGGAAGCGCCGGCCACCATCAACTCGCCAGTCGCGGGCAAGACGGTCGTCTTCACCGGCTCGCTCGAACAGATGACCCGCGAAGAGGCCAAGGCCATGGCCGAGCGGTTGGGGGCGAAGGTGGCGGGTTCCGTGTCCAAGAAAACCGATATCGTGGTGGCCGGGCCCGGCGCAGGTTCGAAGCTCGCGAAAGCAGCGGAGCTTGGCCTTCAGGTCATGGACGAGGACGGCTGGTTCGCCTTGGTGGGACGCTGATGAGACTCGTGTACAAGACGTGATCCCGTTCATATGGCATGATGTGTCTCATGACGGTGATGACACCTGAGGTTTCGCTCGATCCTGCCCTGAGGGCGGCGGGTGACGTGACACATTTCTGGCGGGTGCAGCGCTATCGCGGCCTCGGCTGCCTGCGCGCGACTTTCCGGCGGCATGCCTATGCCCGTCATACGCACGAAACCTATGCCATTGCGGTGATCCTGGCCGGTTGCGAGACGTTCTTCCATCGCGGGGAGCAGCATTATGCAGGACCGGGAAGCATGGCCGTGGTCTGCCCGGACGAGATCCATGACGGCGAGCCGCATGGCCGCGGCTTCGTTTACCGCACCTGCTATCCGTCGCAGGAACTGATGCAGGAGATCGCGGAGGATGTTGCAGGCCGTCCGCTGTCGCGCCCGCCGTGGTTTTCACGCTCCGTCATTCCAGACCCTGAGCTGGCCCTGGAACTATCCCAATTGATGCACTGCCTGCACCAGAGCCCGGCACGCATGTCCGAACTCGAGCAGGACACGCGCCTGATCGGCTTCCTGACCAAACTCATCTCCCGTTGGGCGGATTTGAGAGGGCTGCCGCCGCTCCGCTACGGTTCGCGAGGGGTCGCCCGCGTGCAGGAGCATCTGGATGCTCATCTGTCAGAAGAAGCAGACCTTGCCAATCTCGCGAATATGGCCGGACTGTCGCGGAGCCACTTCATCCGCGCCTTCGCGAAGGAGACGGGGCTGACGCCCCATGCCTATCTCATCGACAGGCGCTTTCGCGCGGCAAGCCGAATGCTCGATCAGGGCGAGGCGCCGGGGGAGGTGGCGGCGGCCTGCGGATTCTTCGACCAGAGCCACCTGAATCGCATCTTCAAGGCGCGCATGGGGATCACGCCCGGGGCATACCGGGTTGCCTGAGCCGCACTTTCATCCAAGACGATCCGCAATCTCTCGCCCATAAGGCGCAGGATAACGAGCATGCCTATGGATCAGATCAGCCCACTCACCATCATGTCGTCATACCGCCGGGAAATTCGCGCGGGTCTGCGCGACATCGCGCCCATTGCCGTCGCAGCCGTCCCCATCGGGCTCCTGTTCGGCGCGCTTGCTGCGGCCAAGGGATTGTCGCCTTTGGAAATCGCGCTGATGTCCGGCCTCGTCTTTGCCGGCGGGGCGCAATTCGCGGTGACGGAGGCATGGTTTCATCCGGCGCCCATCGCGGCGCTCACCTTCGCGACATTGCTCATCAACGCGCGGCATGTGCTCATGGGCGCTTCGCTGTCGCCGAAGCTGAAGCTGTCGCGTCCGCAGCAACTCCTCGCCATGTATTTCCTCACCGACGAATCCTGGGCGCTGTCGGAGCGGCGTGCGCTCGAGCGGCCCATTACGGGAGCCTATTGGGCCGCCATGGCCCTTGTGCTCTGGCTGAACTGGACAATCTCCAGCACGGTGGGCGCTGTCCTGGGCTCATTCATGGGCGATCCTGAGCGGATCGGCGCCGACTTCGCCTTCACGGCGCTCTTCATCGGTCTCATGGCAGGGTTCGGCCGCAGCCGCGTGACCCTCGTGACGGTTGCCGTCAGTGCGGTTGTCGCCGCGCTCGTGCATCATTTCATCGGGGCGCCGTGGCATGTGGCGTCCGGTGCGCTTGCGGGCATCGTTGCCGCCTATCTCGCCGCTCCCAAGGAGGCGCAGGCATGAGCCTCGATACGACAACGCTTCTCGCCATCATCTGCATGGCCGTCGTGACTTACATCACACGCATCGCCGGTCTTTTCGTGGCGGATCGCCTCGTGCTCACGGGGCGCGCCAAGGCGGCCTTCGATGCGATCCCGCCTGCCGTGCTGGTCGCCGTGATTGCGCCGACGGCATTGACGACGGGATGGGCGGAGGCGATCGCCGCCGCCATTACCGCCGTCGTCGCCTTCCGGCTGCCGCTGCTCGCGACCATCGCCGTCGGCGTTGCGTCCGTGGTGCTGTTGCGAAACCTGATCTAAAGCAGGGGACGTGAAATCGAACTCACGTCCACTGCTTTAAGCTTTTGTTTGGGCGCATCTTGTCACGCAAAACCGGTGCCCACTTTTGCGTTCGATGCTCTAGCCGATGGCGCGGGTGGCGTTTTCAAGCCATGCGCGCGTATCCGCATCGAGATGCGGGCCGATCTTCGCGCGCACCTGCGCGTGGTAATCGTTGAGCCACGCGATCTCGTCCTTCGTCATGAGCGAGGGCTCCACGAGACGCAGGTCGATGGGCGTGAAGGTGAGCGTCTCGAAACCGAACATCTCGCGGTCGCCGCCGGGGATCGTGCGCGGTTCCACGAGGATCAGGTTTTCGATGCGGATGCCGTAAGCGCCCGGCTTGTAGAAGCCCGGCTCGTTGGACAGCATCATTCCAACCTCAAGCGGCGTCGTGCCCGTCTTGGCGATGCGCTGCGGACCCTCATGCACGGAAAGATAGCTGCCGATGCCGTGGCCGGTGCCGTGATCGAAATCAAGGCCCGCATCCCACAGGGGCTTGCGGGCGAAGGCGTCGATCTGCGCGCCCGTCGTGCCCTTGGGAAAGACGATGCGCGCGATGGCGATGTGGCCCTGCAAGACGCGGGTGAAGCGATCCTTCATCTCCGCTGTGGGCTCGCCCACGATGATGGTGCGGGTGATGTCGGTTGTGCCGTCCTCGTATTGCGCGCCGGAATCGATGAGGAAGATCTGGTTGTTTTCGATCCTGCGGTTGCTCGACGTCGTGACGCGATAATGAGGCAGGGCGGCATTGGGGCCCGCACCTGAAATGCTCGGGAAGGAAATGTTCTTCAATGCGCCGGTTTCGGCGCGGAAAGCTTCCAGCGCCTCGACCGCATCGATCTCCGTGAGCTGACCTTTCGGCGCCTCGCGGTCGAGCCACGCGAGATAGCGGGCCATGGCCACGCCGTCGCGCAGGTGCGCCGCATGCGAGCCCGCGATCTCGGCCTTGTTCTTGACCGCTTTCAGCAGCGCGATGGGATCCAGGCCCACATCGACCTTGCCGCCGGCGGCTTCGATGCGGCGGATGATGGCCACCGCACCGGTTGCGGAATCCACGCGCACCGTGCCGCCCCTTTGTCCCAACGTATCGAGAGCACTCTGGAAGGTGTCCATCGGCGCGAACTCGGCGAGGTCTCCGACAGCGTCGCCTGCTTCGTTGGTGATCTTTGCCGGGTCGAAAAACAGGCTGGCGCGGCCTTCGCGCGGCAAGACCGCATAGCCCAGAGGCAAGGGCGTATGGCCGACATCGCCCCCGCGCAGGTTGAAGGCCCAGGCGAGGTTGTGTGGATCGGAGATGACGAGGGCGTCGAGCTTGGCTTTCGCCATTTTCTCGCGGATGCGCTCCAGCTTCACTTCGGCGGTTTCTCCCGCGTAATCGAGCGGATGTGGGCGGACCGGCGCTTGCGGCGGGGCAGGGCGGTCGATCCAGATCACGTCGACGAGGTTCATGTCGACAGGAGCGAGCTTGCCCCCCGCTTTCTTCACGGCCCGCTCCAGGCGTTTCAGGCTGTCGCTCGTGTGAAGCCAGGGGTCATAGGCAAGGGTACCGCCTTCCGGCAGGTTCGCGGCGACCCAATCCTCCGCCGACATGTCGGCAAGCTGCACCGGGGTGATGACAGAAGTGTCCACCTGCTCCGCAGCCTGCACCGTGTAGCGCCCATCGACAATGAGCGCCGCCTTGTTCGTGAGGATAATTGCGGTGCCCGCCGAGCCGGTAAAGCCGGTGAGCCAGGCCAAACGCTCGGCGCTCTTCGGCACGTATTCCCCCTGGTGCTCGTCAGCCCGGGGCACCACGAAGCCGTCGAAGCCACGCCGAACCAGTTCGGAGCGCAGCTTGGCAATGTGGGCAGGGCCCTGAGAGGGGGAGGTCGTATCGTCGAAGAACTGGAATTGAGCCATCCGAACAGCACCGGAATAGAATGCGGAAGGCTGCACGCTATGCCGGAGCCTCACGCCCTGCAACCACCCTGCGGCACGGGGCACTGGATATGTGACAGGCGATTTGCCCTTCGCTTATGCACTGAATGCCTAAGCGTTGATGCTTTTTGATTGTGCGGTGCAATGGGTGCATGGCTCGCATGCAACGGCTCGGACTACTACTAAAGTCGGGTATGGCTTATGTATAGCATAACAAGAACAGAGGAACGCTGAACCGAAGGGTCTCAACGACAATCTGTTGGAGATGAGCCCATGAACACAGCTGTTTTGAATGCCGCCCCTGCCGAGCAGGCAAAGACCACGTCCGCCTTTTCGCTGATCTTCAGGAATGTGGTGAACGCCCTTGCCGAGAGCCGGGCCAAGAGCGCCGAGCGCGCATTGCGCCGCTACGATTCCTTGAGAGCCGATCTCAGCCGCAAGCAGGACCATTCCGCCGACTTCCTGAGCCAGACCACCGATCTGCCTTTCAAGATCTAACCCAAGCCCCCGTCCGTAGAGAGAAGAGCAAGACCATGTTGATCGTTGTCGCTATGAAGTTCGTCCGCGACGTTTTCGCCGATGCTTTCCAGCTCCGTCGCCAGATGATGAAGCGCTATCCCGGCCTGATGGCCGAGTAAGCCCGACACAACCGAATGTTTATTGGCGAGGCCGCGGACGCGCGCTGCCTCGCTTCAGCACGAGGGCTGCCCAGCCTTCGAGGTTATAGCGCCGCTGGAGATACCAGCCTTGTTGCGCATAAGCCGACAGCACGCCGGGAACGTCGTGACCGAGAAGTCCTGACAGGATGAGCGTTCCGTCATTGCTCGCCACCCGGGTCAGCGAGGGCGCCAGCATCCGCAGGGGCTTTGCCAGAATGTTGGCGAAGACCAAGTCGAAATGGCCGGGACGATCCGCTTCCGGACTGCGCGTGCCGGGCCCGACATAAAGCTTCATCCACTGGGCGATGCCGTTGAGGCGCGCATTCTCCTTCGCCACGCGCACCGCTTCCGGATCGATATCGCCCGCAACCACCGGACGCTTCAGAATCTTGGCCGCGGCAAAGGCCAGAATGCCCGTGCCCGTGCCCACATCGAGCACAT
The DNA here is from genome assembly GCA_023450615.1 of Pseudomonadota bacterium. Lineage (GTDB taxonomy): Bacteria > Pseudomonadota > Alphaproteobacteria > Rhizobiales > Beijerinckiaceae > Microvirga. Next base: position 45,301 of record JAEXGT010000003.1, read on the forward strand.
GGCGGGGCGTGCGGGTCTTCAGCTCATCCACGAAAGCCTGGAGGCAGCTCAGCGTCGTGCCGTGGTGGCCTGTGCCGAAGGCGAGGCCCGCCTCGATCTCGATGGCAATGTCGTTGGGGCGGCGCTGCTCCCTGTCATGGGAGCCGTGAACCAGAACGCGCCCGGCCCGGACGGGCTTGAGCCCCTCGAGGGAGGCTTTCACCCAATCCTTCTGTTCCAGCGGCAGGAACACGCCCTTGTCGGCCTCCTCGCCCACGATGGGGCGAACGAGATCGCGGATCGCCGCCTCGTTCGGCTCATGGGCGAAATAGGCCTCGAGCAGCCAGGGGCCATCTTCCACCGTCTCGAAAGCGGCGACGGCCGTCTCGGCGGGATCGAAAATCTCTCCGATCAGATCCGTCATGGCGCGCGCGGAGCGCTCGTCCGTGGTGATGCGGAAGACGTGGGTGGGGCGATTGGGGTGCAGACCTTCAAGCATGGGGTTGCTCTAGCACCCCCTGTGGCCTGCCTCAAGCGACCCTGTGCAGCGGCGAAGGCGGAACCGGCCGGACACGCGCCCGTTTTCAAACGCTAAGCCTGTTTCCCATGACGCTTGAAGCGGCGCCTGAGCGCCCGCAGGAGATCCCCATGTCCGGACGTCTTTTCGATAAGGTCGCCATCGTAACGGGTGCCGGTACCGGCATCGGCGAGGCCATTTCCCTGAAATTCGCCCGCGAGGGAGCGCGTCTTCTTCTCGTCGGCCTGCCCGACGACCCGGTGGAGGATGTGGCTCGGCTCATCAACGGAGCAGGGGGCTTCGCGGAGGTTTATCTGGGCGACATCGCCGAAGAGCGCCACGCTCAAGCTGCGGTGGAGGCCTGCGTGAGCGCCTATGGGCGCATCGACGTGCTCGTGAACAATGCCGGCGTGTTCCTGGCCGCCGCGGAGACGCAGGATTATCCCATCGACAAATTCGATGAGACGCTTCGCTCGAATGTGCGCTCGGTTTTCCTGATGACGAGATTTGCCCTGCCTCATCTGCAGAAGACTTACGGAAATATCGTCTCCACGGGGTCGGAGGCCGGGATGATCGGGATCGCCCAGAACACGATGTATGGCGGCACGAAAGCCTTCATCCATTCCTTCATGCGCGGCGTTGCCGTGGAGCAGGCAGCCTATGGCGTTCGCGCCAATTGCGTGTGCCCCGGACCCATCGATACCGCGTGGACGCACAAGTCGACCGGCCCGATGGACAGAAAGATGGAATCGATGATGATCGAGGCAACGCCGATGGGTCGGCGCGGTACG
>JAEXGT010000062.1 GCA_023450615.1 Pseudomonadota bacterium
TCAACGCCACCATCGAGGCGGCCCGCGCGGGCGAAGCCGGCAAGGGCTTTGCGGTGGTGGCCACCGAGGTGAAGGAGCTGGCCTCGCAGACGGCCAAGGCGACCGAGGAGATCTCGGCGCAGATCTCGTCGGTGCAGCAGGCGACGCAGGAGACGGTAGTGGCGATCCAGGAGATTGCCCGCACGATCACCGAGATGAGCCAGATCTCGACCTCGATTGCCGCCGCGATGGAGGAGCAGGGCGCGGCCACCGCCGAGATCGCGCGCAATGTGCAGGAAGCGGCGCGGGTGACGGAAACGGCGTCGGAGAACATCGTGGAGCTTCAGAAGGGCGCCGGGGAGACGGGCGCGGCGGCGTCCCAGGTTCTGGGGGCGGCGCAGGAGCTGGCCCGCCACTCCACCGATCTCGACACCGAGGTCAACGGCTTCCTCGCCCGCGTCAAAGCCGCCTGAGCCAAAACACCGTCACGACGATGATTGCGAAAGGCGAGATGGGCGTTTGCTCATCTCGCCTTTTTTCAGTTCCGTCTGCTCCTTCGGATTGCAAGTTCCGCGCAAGCCATCCCGATTATTTCTGGTGCGCTGCGTGTGCACATCCAGCAGCACTGGGGAGGCCAGAGGAACAATCCATGAAAATCAAAACAAAGCTGTTTGCGCTCGTTTCCGCGTTGAGCTTGCTTGCAGCAATCATCGCGGGTGTCGGCATCTATACCATACGGACTTACGACAAGGCCGTCGACGACGTGAGAGGTTCAGCCCTTCGCGCGCTCTACGCCGAGCGTCTCAACCGTCTGGTGACGCATGTGGTTATGGAATCCCGTGGCATCTATGCTTCGAAGAGCAATGCGGAAGCCAAGAAGTTCGGAGAAGGCTCGCTGGCGGCGCTCAAGGAAATCGACGCCCTCCTCGCGAAATGGAAACCCCTTCTCCCCGAAGAGGAAAAGCCCGTCTTCGAAGCGCTCGTCAAAGATGCTGCCGCCTTCAAAGCGTTTCGAACGGAAACCGTTCGGCTCGGCAACGAGGTGTCTCCGGAAGCCGCAAATGCCCAAGGCAACACGGACGCCAACCGTGCCAACCGTAAGGACTTCCAGACACGCATCGACGAGTTCATGCATCGCGGCAACGAGAAAATATATCAGATCGCCGAGGAAGCGAGCCTCCTCTACAGCAGCATGCTGAATCTCCTGATATCTCTGGCAGCCGGCGGCGCTCTCATCGCCCTCCTGCTCGGCTGGCTTATCGGCAGCCGGCAGATCGCCAGTCCGCTCCAGGTTTTGACGGCAGCCATCCAGAAGCTCGCATCAGGCGACTACAACCTGCCTCAGATGAAGCCCAGCCGCGATGAAATCGGCGATATCTGGAAGGCGACGCAGGTCTTCGCCAGCGCTATGCAGGAAGCCGAGAAGCTCCGCGAAGAGCAAGCCTTGGCGGAAAGCCAGATGGCCGAGAAGCGCAAGGCGGAGATGGCTGCTCTTGCTCAGCAATTCGAGCGCAGCGTGGGCGGCCTCGTGCAGCACCTCTCTTCATCGGCAAGCGAGATGGAGGAAACCGCACGGTCCATGTCGGCGGTAGCCAACCAGACGACCAGCCAGTCCATGACGGTTTCGTCGGCTGCGCAGCAGGCCTCAGCCAACGTTCAGACGGTTGCCGCGGCGACGGAGGAGCTCTCCATCTCCATTCGCGAGATCACAGGCCAGGTCACGCAATCCTCCAGGATTGCAGACAAGGCTGTGGAAGGCGCGCAACGTACGAACATGACGGTTCAGGAACTGGCGACCACGGCTGAGAAGATCGGCAACGTCGTTCAGCTCATCAACAACATTGCGGGTCAAACCAACCTGCTGGCTCTGAACGCCACGATCGAGGCGGCCCGTGCAGGCGAAGCGGGCAAAGGCTTCGCCGTGGTCGCATCGGAAGTGAAGGATCTCGCCAGCCAGACGGCCAAGGCGACGGAGGAGATTTCACAGCAGATCACCTCCGTGCAGAACGCGACGAAGGAGACGGTGGAAGCCATTCAGGAGATCGCTCGGACGATCAACGAAATGTCTCAGATCTCCGTATCGATTGCCGCGGCCATGGAAGAGCAAGGCGCAGCAACCGCTGAAATCGCCCGCAACGTGCAGGAAGCGGCACGAGGCACGGAAGCTGTCACAGGCAATATCGTCGACGTGCAGAAGGGCGCTGGAGACACAGGAGCCGCCGCCACTCAAGTGCTCGGTGCCGCGCAGGAACTCGCCAAGCGCTCCGGCGAACTCGGAACTGAAGTCTCTCTCTTCCTGAATGAGGTCAGAGCGGCATAAGGCGCTCTGACATAGGATGGACATTGAATGAAGATGGAAGCGGAGCTCCCGGATCACCCGCAGAGAGCCCCGCTTCCAAGTGCCTGAAACCATGACGGGAGACGTATTCCTGCCGGATCGCGCAAGGTGAACTTCGTTCCGCGTGGATCGGGAAGTTTACGGAGAATATACGAAAATCTCAGCTTTAGTGTGTGAGATACAACGACAACCATTTCTGATTCGCTTGGCGGACGCTGCTATGATCACTCGGTTTGAGAAGACATTGGAACAGGTAGCGCGCGAAGGCGCCCTGAACACGGACAGCGCAGCGATCGAAAGCCGCGCGCAAAAGGTGCGGCGCCTGGAAGAGATCATCCGCGCCAAGGAGGTGAAAGGCGATCGCATCGTGATCGGAATCGGCGCGGCCCTCGTGGTGTTCGCCATGGCGCTTCCCGTTTATGCCTCTTTCGTACGCGAAACCTCCTTTTACCTCCCAAGCACCAGTGCCACGGCTCCGACACGCGACAGCCTTGCTGCAGACAAGCTGCAACTCTCATCCTTGTCGGATACAGCCGCAATCAAGCGGGAAAACGTCTCTGTCCGTTCAACGGAGCGCAGCAGGCAATCTGGCGCCAGCCGTCAAGATCCGAGCGCAACCCCATTTGCCCGCTATTTCATCCATCACGCGACGGCAACATCCGCGCTGATCGAGGGACCGAACGGCTTGTGGTGGGTGACGCCCGGCATGAAGGTTCCGGGCATCGGGCAGATCCTGTCCATTGAACGCTCCGATGCCGGATGGGCCGTCGTCACCTCGGAGACGACGATCACCGAGGCCATCGCCAGAAACGCGACGAACTGAGGCCGGAGAACCCGGCCTCTACTTGTTTTAAGACCCGCCAAGCCTCAGCTTGGCGATGCTCATCATGAGATCGACGCTCATGCCCTGATCGTAGGATTGATTGAAGAGGCTGAGCACAGGCGCAACCGATGAAGCGGATGGGTTGTTCATCTCCCACATGACGTTGAAGCGTTGGATCAGCTTGTCCACCTTCTTCGGATCCTGAAAATCCTTCACGTTGAGAACCTTCTCCAGGTTGCGCACCTGAATGTCGATATCGGCCCTCGATGATTCCTTAGGAATATTGAATGTCGTTTGCACGAACTGAAGGATCGCCTTGTCGGCGAGAATGCTCATCGATGACTTGATGGATGACGCCTTGCGCTTGAAGTAGAGAGCTAAACGAACGCCCTCGTCATTCGCACCTTCCTTCTGCTCAAGAGTCTGTTGGACATACTTCTCCACCGTCTCGGTCGTGGCGCTGGCTGCCGAGGTCGCTTCAGCCCCCTTCCCTGCAAAGTCGAACGCTTTCGCGAATTCCTTGTAGAGCGGGTTGCTCATCTTGTTCGCCATGCTTGTAGGGCTGGTGACGCCCTCCTGAAGCAGCTTCTTGAAGAGCGCCTTGCCATAAGCCATGTCCTCGAGCCCATAAGCTTTCATGGCATATTTGAAGACCCGGTCGTTCTTGATGAACTCATCGATCGTTTTGATCGTCTTGATGGTCTTGTTGTAGTATTCCGTCTCACGCTTCACGGTAGCGTCGTTCTCGATCAGCGCCTTGGTGCGCGCGAGATTGCTCGTGACGATCTGGTACCGGGTTGAGGTGCTGACCATGATAAACCTTCAAGCAAATAGAGGCCGGTGCTCTGCCTTCAGCGCAACAGGGGCGAGTCGGCCTTCGCTCGACTAGCTATATCCCCGCAATCCTGCCTGAACCTTTCAGCGACGGCCTTCGTATCGACCGTATCGAATTGGAACTCGGAACGCTTCGTTTCATAGCGGAAATTCGACAGCTCGATGACGAGCGTTCTGGCCTCCGTCAATCGGTCTAGGAAGGCTGCGACCTGCTCAGCATCCGCCATCTGCCCTGCTCTTTCACGATAGCGCCAGTAAGCGAACTCAGGGCCACTATCGTCAAACCAATAGACCGTGCTGCGACCCTGGGGAGTGCTGCGACCCAGATAATTTTTCTGAGAAACCGTTGCTGTCAAAGACACGGATTCCGACCTGTCTTCGCTTGGCGAGAAGCGGGCGCAAGTCAGCCATAGGAGAGCATTGTCGTCTCCACGCAAGCGCGCAAAAGCGGCCTGGGGCCGCCCCTCCGGATCGTGCCGGAGAACGTAGTCCCACGATCCGATCCACGTGGCGAAGGCTTGGGCAGGCCCAGCGGCATAGAATCCTGCAGCGCAAAGCACCAGGACAAGACAGAGAACGGCATGTGCTGAAAATGAAGATGACGGCTGGCTACTCATGGCCGCATGCCCCCCAAAAAAGAAGCCTCGCCCTTTGCAAGGCGAGGCTCCTGTCAGTCCGCCCAAAAAACTCTTACTGGAAGAGCTTCAGGATCATCTGGCTGTTCTGGTTCGCCATCGAGAGAGCCTGCACGCCGAGCTGCTGCTGGGTCTGCAGAGCCTGGTTGCGGGTCGAAGCCTCGTTCATGTCAGCGTCGATGAAGCTGCTGACGCCAGCGCTCAGCGAGTCGGACAGAACGCCGATGAACTCTTCCTGAGTCTCGAGCAGGGCCTTGTTGGCGCCGAGCATCGAGGAACCCTTCGTGACAGCGCTGATCGCAGTATCAACTGTCACCAGAGCAGCTGCAAGGGCAGCGGCATCGGCCGCGCTGATGTCGATAATGCCAACAGCACCAAGCAGCCCTGCGCCAGCGGCCGGAGTCGTAGGATCGGTGAACAGGATCGTGTCTGCGGTGCTGATCGACAGCGTTCCGACCTTGTTGTTAACGCCATCATACGACGTCACGAGCGAAACCGTTCCAGCTGCACCCGAAAGCCAGTTCTGGCCATTGAAGGATGCCGACGCCGCAGCGCTCTTCATACCTTCGATGTTCGCCTTGAACTCTTCCTGGATCTTTGCCAGATCAGCGCCCGGCTGGCTGGCGGCAACAAGTCCGGCCTTCATCTTGTTGAGATAGGTCAGAGACTTGTCCATAGCGGACGTGAAGGTGTTGATCATCGCCTTGGACTGACCGATGGAGTCCTTCACAGCGCTGAGAGCGCCGTTGTCGGACTTCATCTGCGTTGCAATCGACCAGTAGGAAGCGTTGTGCGAAGCCTCGCCAACGCGCAGACCCGTCGAGATCTGGCTCTGGTTCTTGTTCATGGCGGTCTGCGTGGCCTTCAGAGCCTGCAGAGCGGTCATGGCGGAGAGATTGGTATTGATCGAAGACATGTGCTTCTTCCTTGAATGATGTGATTGTTCAGGGAATGTCGGACTCTAACCGACCCAGCGGAGGGGCATCATGCCTCGAGGAAGAACTCGATCCGCTGCTCACATGACATCCGGGCTCAACCGGTAAAATGGAGTGGCATCATGCCATGCTCTTCAAAACGAGAGCCTCCATAGTGCTTGCTCGATGCATGAGCCGTTTTTGATGGCCCGCAGCATTCGTGAGTTCATTTATGCTCGCGCCATTCCCAATGGTCAAGCGCCAATTTCAAGTAAATGCAAAAAATTTATTATTTAATCCCTTGTTAACCATACTATTCGCGCAAGCACGAAAAGCTCCCGCAGAAGAGGGAGCTTTTCGTGCTTGATGCCGTCTCAGTGGGCGGCGATGCTCATCGTGCAGCCCTGTTCAGGCGCGTTGCCTGTCGGGCCTAATGCAAATTCAATGTATCAGCGCGTTCCTGTCAGTACGGAGCTGTTGGTGACATTCGTGACTGGTGACTTCGAGTACAAACCCCGATAGGCCGGATCCAGCGACAAGGCGTCCGTGATGCCGAGAATCGTCTCAGATGCGCCCAGAACAAGGCTTGCATCAGGAGCCATCAGCTGCGCGATCCGGCGCAGCACATTCGCCTTCAACTGCGTGTCGAAATAGATAAGCACGTTGCGGCAATAGATGATGTCGAATTGCCCGAGGCGGCTGAAATCGTCGATCAGGTTCAGATACCGGAAATCCACCATGGAGCGGATCTCGGGCGCGATCTGCCACTGGTCGCCTTTCTGCGCGAAGTACTTGACCAGAAGTCTCACCGGCAGGCCACGCTGGACTTCGAACTGATTGTAGATTCCTGCCCTCGCCTTTTCCAGAACCTCATTCGAGATATCGGTCGCAATGATCTCCACATGCCAGCCAGGCATGCGGGTAGAGGCTTCCTTCAGCAGCATGGCGAGAGAATAAGGCTCTTGCCCCGTGGATGCTGCAGCACACCAGATTCTCAAGCGCCGGCTCGTCGCTCTTTCCTTGATGAACCTCGGTAGCAGAACATCCTGAAACAGGTCGAACGGCGCCTTGTCGCGGAAGAAGAACGTCTCGTTCGTCGTCATCGCTTCAATCGTTGCGTTCTCGAGAGCGCTCGAGCGCCCTGACTTGATTTCACGGATCAGGAGCGACAGGTTCTCGATTTTGAAGCGGGTGCAGACAGGAGCAAGCCTGCTTTCGACGAGATACCGCTTGTCGGCCGAGAGAGCCAAACCGGAACGTGCCTTGAGAAAAGCGCGAAGGGCTTCGAATTCGAGTTCGGTCATCGTGAGGTTCCGGTAATGAGACCCGCCAAGGAACGGCCAATGGCATCCAGAGGAAGAACGTCGTGAGCAAGGCCCGCCTTCACGACGCTTCCTGGCATTCCCCAGACGATGCTGGTCGCTTCGTCCTGCGCAATGATCGTCGCACCGGCCTTGACCAGATGACGAGCACCGGCGGTTCCATCAGCTCCCATTCCCGTCAGCACGGCAGCAATTGCAGCAGGGCCGAAAACTGATGCTGCCTCACGGAAGAGAACATCAACGGCGGGACGGCAGAAATTCTCCTGCGGCCCATCGTTGAGACGAATGACAGGCTTTCCCGGCGTGGCGCTGATTCCCATATGGCGATTACCTGGCGCCACGAGGATCGTTCCCGCATCGACGGTTTCACCGTCCTTGGCTTCTCGGCACGGAACGGACAGCAGCCCCTGGAGATGCTCTGCGAAAACTGCCGTGAACATGGGAGGCATATGCTGCACGATCAGAACCGGAATTCGGGCAAGAACCGGCTTGAGGTCCTGCAGAACGCGCTCCACCGCCCTCGGGCCGCCGGTCGATGAGCCGATCAGAAGGCACTGAGGGCGGACCTGGGCCGGCTTCGGCAAAATTGGATGTGCGGGGCGCGCAGGCATCTGTGCGGTTGCAGGAACCTGACGGGCAGGACGAGGCTTCGCCGCGCTCAAAGCGCGCAGCTTATCCATCAGATCCCGTCGGAACACCATTGCAGCGTCGGCTGCACGAGCGCTCTCGGGCTTCGCCAGATAATCGACCGCTCCCAAAGAAAGACATTTCAGCGAAACCTGCGCATTTCGCTTCGTCAAAGTGGAGATGACAATGACCTTGCAGCCAGGGTGCGATTTCAGGATCAGCGGAAGAGCGGCTAAACCGTCAACCTCCGGCATCTCGATATCCAGCAGCACGATCTCCGGCTTGTACCGCTCGACCATGTCGACAGCCATGCGGCCATTGGAGGCCGTGCAGACGACCTCGAAACCTCCGGCTTCCAGAATCCAGCGCGCGATCATGCCGCGAATGACGGCACTATCGTCTACGAGCATCACGCGGGTGGGCGGATTCTGACCGACATTAGATTGAGTAAGGGTTTCCAACGCCGCTGCCTTATTCTGAGAAGGCTTCAGGAAGGAGTCCCAACTCCTGGAACTTGGTCGCCAGGATGTCCTTGTCGAAAGGTTTCATGATATACTCGTCCGCGCCGGCTTCCAGCGCGCGAGTGATGTGCCCCATATCGTTCTCGGTTGTGCAGAACACGACCTTCGGAGCGTCTCCGCCCGGCGTCTTTCTGAGTTCCTTGAGAAAGCTGTAGCCATCCATGACCGGCATGTTCCAGTCGAGGAGGATGACGTCCGGCATCTTCGTCCTGCACTGGGAAAGGCCGATCTCTCCGTTCTCGGCCTCCACAACTTTGAACGATAGGCTCTCGACGATGTCCCGGGACACCTTTCGAATGGTCCGTGAATCATCCACGATCAAGCAATAGTTCATGAAAGAAATGTCCTTGGAATGTCGTGAAAGACGCGCCCTGCCGATGCTGCGTTGAATCAGGAGCGGATGTCTGACTTGCTGATGAAATTGAAGTTCTCGATCAGAATTTCTTTAACGATCTCGGCGCCGAGACGCTTGTTGATGTTGTTTCTGACATTTCCGATCATCCCATTCACGTTGTAACGCGACAATCTCCGGAAATCGAGCGTCTCATCCGAGTAGATGTAACGAAACAATTCGTCCTGAATGAAAGCCTCCGGGGGAACGGAGATTTCCCGCAGCGTCCTCGCATCGGCGGTGAAGACGAGATTTGCGACCACATATCCCTGCACCGCCCCTTCGGCGATGATCGGAATATTGAGAGACGGCAGCTTCTTATACTGCAAGCCCTCGTAATGCGGCTGCTCTTCCGCTGGCGCTCGTCCGACCATCCATGTCACAGCTGCGTAGCACGAGCCGAGCGTGACAGCGCAGACCCAGAACCCAGCCACGACGTTTCTGATCATGCGCCATAGCCTCCATGCGCCACACGAGCGGAGTACGTGCTGTCCGACTCGGCTTCCTGGATGGCTCCGGAAATGATCGCCGAGACCTCCTGCACAGCGCGCATATGGCGCTCCAGCACCGCCTTGTTCAACTCGAGCTTTTCCTTGATCCGCTCGAATTTCTTCGCCGCGATCCCGTCGCTGTCGAATGCCTCGGCGGACTTGGCCATCCGGCTGATCTCCAGAAGGCTCTGGCTTTTGCGGCGATTGAACTCATCGAGGTTATGAAGGTCGCGCGCCAGAAGCGCCGCCGTCTCCAGATCCAGTGTTTCCTCGAGGCGTTCCAGCGATTTCATCAACATTTGAATCCCCTATTTCTGCTCGCCTAGAATGTGTTTCGCCAGTCCGACGCCGCCAGCCTTGGCCACCTGCGCGCCAATCTGCTCCGCCATCATGGACTTCCAAATGGAACCTGCATTGCCCTTGCCATACGTATTCTCTGCGTTCTTGGGCAGCATGGACTCGACGAAGGTCTGAAGAATGAAGGCTTCGAATTCCTGAGAAGCCCGTTTCGATTTGAGCGCCTCTGCCGATTCCGCATCGTTGCGGAGGGAATTTCGAATCTCGTAGATATCGGCCCCTATGCCGATGGGGCGCGCAGACACGGCCCGAACCGTGTCTTCGAAGCTCGGTGCGCCTGCGGGAGCCGCGCCTTGAAGCAGGCTCTGCGTCGCTGCCTGATAGCGGGCAGGATCGGCCGCCCTGGCGACCTCGCTGAGAATGTCAGATGGAGGGCTGATCGCCATCGCGATCTCCTTGTATTCACGTCAGCCTACGTCTTACCGCATGAGGCTTACGGGAGGCTTGTGCTGCTTTTCTGCGCCATGCTTTCGAGGATCGCGATCAGATCCTTCTTTTCCTGCTCGCAGCGTGCCTCCTCCTTAAGGCGCGCATGCACCTTCTCCGTGCGTCTTACTTGGAGGGCTCTCTCTGTGGTGATTGCCTTCTGATCCAGAATCGCAGCCTGTGTGCGAAGCTCTTCCGATGCCAGCGCCTTCAACCTTTTGGCTTTGACGTCGACGAAGAGACCATGGAGCGCACTGGGCTCTCCCAAGATGTGAAGAAGCTCCTCCTGGGTGCTCTTGAGCTCGGCCTCCTTCCGATGGAGGTTTGCGAGCTGAAGTTCCGCATTCTTGTGAAGATGCTGCTGAACCTTGATGAACCTGTCGAACCTTTTGATTCTTTTCATCGCGGATCAGCCTTTAAGCCAGCTTGCGAAGGCTTCCATGAACAGCAGAACGTAATCCTGGGCGGCGAAATACATGATGAACAGCCCTCCGAGCATGATGAAGGGAGTGGCGATGAAGAAAACGGGAATCTGGGGCGTCAGTTTGTTGGTGATGCCCGCCACCAGATTCGCGATGACCGAGTAGAGCAGGAACGGGCTGCTGATCCTCAGCGCGACGATGAAGGCAGCGCCGATCTGGTCGACCAGCTCGGCCAGTGAGGATCTCATTCCGAGTCCCTGCCCTGCCGGCATTCGCGAGTATGAGCCGATGAGGCCCCGGATAAGCTCCCAATGGAGATCGGAGAGAAAGACAGCGGCTGTCGCCACCATCATGATGAGAGAACTGACGGCCGGCATCGGCTCCGCATCATCCATAGGGGTTCCCGGCATGCCGCCATAGCTGAGCGCCATGGAAACCGCGCCCAGCATGGTCTGCAGAGCGAAAAAATAGACACGCCCCAAAAGCCCGATCAGGAGACCGATCAGCAGTTCCGATGCGATCCAGCTCAGGAGCACGGCTGGAGGCTGTCCGGCGATGCCGCCCCCGATCCTGTCGAGCAGAACGGGCGCCAGGGACAGGCTGACCGTCAAGGCCAGGAAGAGACGGATCTGGGGCGGGATCCGATTGCTGGATAAAGCCGGGGCAATCAGCATGCATCCGCCGACACGGCAGAAGATCAAAAAGATGCCGATCAAAGTATCCGTAGTGATTTGGCTCACGCGACCGTACCAAGCGAGTTGACTTCCACGCCCCGGGCGATCTCGAGATGGGAGAGAACCGGCAAGGATGAGAACATGCGCTCGATGATCATGCGAACATAGGGCCTGGCGTCCGGCGCAGTCACGATGGCAAAGTTCTTGACCTGCCCCATGCGTGCCTTGATGGCCTCCGAGGCCTCGGAGCCGAATTGCTCCACCAGGCGCGGATCGATGTCGAACTCGACGACGTCGCCCTTGCCATCCCGCTTCAGGCTTTGGTGGAAGGCGATGTCCCATTTGTTCCCGAGTCGCAGGACATTGAGGGCTCCGCCTTCCGCCAAGTCGCCGCAGATCTGCTGCGCCATGCGCACACGCACATGCTCGACAAGCTGTTCCGCCCTGCGGGCATGGGGCGCGACCTCGGCAATTGCCTCCAGAATCAGGCTCAGGTTGCGGATCGAAACACGCTCGGCCAGCAGGAGCTTCAGAACGGCCTGCAAACCTGAATAGGAAATCTGCGAGGGGCAGATATCATCGAGCAGGCGCTTGTATTCAGGCTCGAGCCCGTCCAGCAGGTTACGGACGTCCTTATAGGAGAGGAGTTGCGGCAGGTTGTTGCGAATGACCTCGCTCAGATGGGTCAGGAGAACGGACGCCCCATCCACGGCCGTGAAGCCCTGTCGCTTGATTTCGCTCGCATAAGCATCGGAAACCCAGAGGGCCTTCATGCCGAAGGCAGGCTCCCGCACTTCGTCTCCGGGCACGTCCGGAATCGGGCCGTCGCCCAAAACCACGAGCAGATCGCCGGGGCGGACCTCATGCGTTGCGATCACGGTGCCGTGGATTTTGATCTGATAGCTCTTTGCCGGAATCATGAAGCTGTCTGAAAGCTTGACCTCAGGCAACACGAAGCCGAAGTCCTGGGCGAACTTCTTTCGCATCTTCTTCACACGATGGGCCAGATCCCCGTGGGAGCTCGCCAGATGAGAAGCAAGATGCTTGCCCAGGCAGAGCTCCACCTCCGCCATCTTGAGCGTTTCCTTGACCGTATCGGTGGCCTCCAGGAGCTTGGTCTGCTGTTCCTTTTCCTGGGTGAGCTTCTCGCGCGCTTCCTGCTCCGCACGGGACTTGGGAATGCTGTAGGCCATGAAGCCCATGAAACCGCCCAGCACCATGAACGGCAGCATGGGCAGACCTGGAACGACTGCAAAGATGAACATCATTCCGGAAGCGACCATCAGCGCGCGCGGATAGGCGCCGAGCTGATCCAGAACCGCCTGCTGAGCCTGCCCCCGCGTGCCGCCCTTGGACACGAGAAGGCCTGCGGCCAGAGACACGACGAGCGCCGGGATCTGGCTGACCAGGCCGTCGCCGACAGAAAGCTGTGTGAAGATGTCGGCAGCCTTCGACAGCGGCATCCCATGGCGGGTGACGCCGATGATGATGCCGCCGAAGATGTTGACGGCAATGGTGATCAAGCTCGCAATCGCCTCACCGCGGACGAACTTCGATGCGCCATCCATGGAGCCGAAAAAGGCGCTTTCCTCCTCCAGTTCGCGGCGCCTCTTCTGCGCCTCCTTCTCGTCGATCATTCCTGCGGACAGATCGGCGTCGATGGCCATCTGCTTTCCGGGAATGGCATCGAGCGTGAAGCGCGCGCCGACCTCTGCGATACGGGTCGCGCCCTTGGTGATCACCAGGAAGTTGACCGTGACCAGGATGATAAAGACGACGATGCCGATGACGAAGTCGCCGCTCATGACGAAGCGGGAGAAGCCGCTGATCACATGGCCTGCGGCATCCACGCCCTGGTGGCCATGGGAGAGAATGAGACGTGTCGAGGCAATACTGAGAGCAAGGCGCAGAAGCGTCGCGATCAGCAGGACCGTCGGGAAAGCCGAGAATTCGAGCGGCTTCTGGATCCACAGCGCCACCATCAGGATGAGCACCGACAGGGCAATCGAGAAGGCCAATCCTATGTCGATGAGCACAGGAGGGATTGGAAGAAACAGGATTGCAAGGATAAGGACGACGCCGCTGGCGAACATCACATCCCGGCCGCGATCCCTCTTCATCGTGTCATTTGACGCCATGTGCCCCTCCCCTCGGTGAGCCATTCGTCAGACACATGCGATATGAAGCTTGCGCGAAGGTCGCTTGGCGATCCTGCGATGTGATTTCCCGCAGCGCCCATCGCCTCTGCGGCATTAGAACCCTGTTACGATGCGTCCATAGACCATCTCGGTGAACGCATAGATCTGCGAACCGACGAATGAGGCGGTCAGAAGGGTGATCACAAGGATGGCGATGATTTTAGGTATGAAAGTAAGGGTTACTTCCTGAATCTGAGTCAGGGCCTGTATCAGGGCAATGGTGATGCCGATGACCATGGCGGCACCGACAGCCGGTCCGGAGCCGATGATCACGGTCCATATGGCTGCCCGCACCAGCTCAAGCGCATCGATCTCGTTCATCGTCAGCTGACCACGATTCCCTGACCCAGAAGGAGCTCAGCTCCATTCGAGAGGGTCGCCCAAGGTCCTTGGCTGGTAATCCTGACGGAGGTCACTTCACCGGAAATCTTTCCATCCGCCGAAGTGACGGTCCGGCCGATCACGCTGTCCGCCTGAGACAGAGTAAAGGACGACAGCAGGGCATCGAGCTTCTCGTTGCTTTTGACCGCCTGCTCGACTTGAGAAAACGTCGCCAGCTGGGCCATGTATTCCGTCGATTTCATGGGATCGGTCGGATCCTGATTCTTCATCTGCGTCAGCAGAAGCCTGAGGAAGTTGTCATAACTGACCGTGGAGGTTTTCTCCGTGCCAGCGGTTTTCTGGTTTACCGCAGCAGCACCAACCGAAGCGACATTCATCCCATTTCTCCTGGTTAGGCCGCTTTTTCGGCCACAAGCGCCGGCTCGGACGGAGCGGCGGGTTCCACGGCCTCGAACTGGCTGCGGATGATCTTCAAGGCTTCGAACATTCGGCCCGCGGCGACGAAATCGCTAACGCTCTTCAGCAGATTTCTCCCGTTCTCATCAGGCATGACGGTTAGAAGCGCATCGTGGATCTGTCGGAAGGCGATCATCCCCTTTTCGTCTTCCTGAGGATTGATGAGGAGCGATTGCACGACAAAGTACAGTTTGCGCATGGGCGTGGTTGCATCGGCCAGCTGGAGGACGTGGCTTTCCAGCAGGAAGCGGGCATCGTTAAGAAGGCTCAACGTGACTTTCTGACTGACTGTCAGCACCGCGCCATTGATGAAGATCCGCTCGCCGGCCTTCAAGGAGAACCGCATCTTTGCACTCATTTCAGGCCGTCCTTAATCAGCATGTTGATGTCGATGAGGGCTTCAAGGCTGCCGTTCTCGCCACGAATAACGAGATCGGATTCCTTCATCACCCAAAGGCCGATGGAAATGAGCTGGCCCTTGAGCCTGTCCGGCAAAGCGTTGTCCGGGTGGCCGAGATCCTTGATCAGGAAAGTCCACAGGCGCTGCAGGAAAACGATAGCGCCCAGCGTTTCCGGCGATTGAGCCGGATATCCCTGGGCCGCGCGCAGCAGGTCGATTGCGCGCCCGAAAAGATCGTATTCACGTTGCCGGCAGTCTTGGGCCGAGTCCTCGAGGATCTCGGAGTAGGAAAACTGATACATATACGCGTTCCGCCCTTAGATGAAATTGATCAGGCTGAGTCTGCTGAGTTGGGCCGTCAGAGAAAAGGAGGTCTGGATCTGCGTAGAGAGCTGGTCGATTCTTATCTTCGCTTCGGCTGGATCCACCGCCTCGTAGTTCGTGATCCGCTCGTCGAGGAATGTCTTCTGAAGGCTCATTCGCTCATTCGCTCGGTCGACCTTCTGCTGCGCGGTTCCAAGATCTGCCTGGATTTCGGTGACGCCCGAAACTCCCTCGGCAATCGTTCCCACCACCCTGTCGAGCAGGTAGCCTCGCGTTTCGTTAGTGAGGCCGGAAATTCCTAGATCAAATGTCATGACATAGGCCTTGGCCAGCTGCCGGAAGGCATTGTCATCCGCGCTGATCGACGTCGTGACCCTCTCCGTGGGTGAGATCAGGCTTTGAATATTCTGGTCCGACGCATTGGACCACGTATCTTTCCACTCATCAGCAAAATGATCGGCAAGGGGCCCGTCGATGAAGTCCCTCATCATGTCCGGAGTGATATCCGCCACTCGGGGGTCGCTCTGGGGAAAGCCGAAGAAATCGTCAAAAGCCACGTCAATGGCGTTCTTCGCTCCGGCCTCATAGGCATTGAGAGGCTGCGTCTGGGAGTTGATGCCGCCGAACACATATTGGTTACCGACATTCTCGTTCATGGTCGAGATCAGCTTGTCCAATCCGGCCTTGGCTTGACTTGCGACCAAAGGCACGTCCTGCGAGCCGACATGCAATCCAATCAACGAGTTCTTGAAATTGTCAGCCACCGTCCGCACCTGATCGAGCGTAGACGATGTCGACTTCAGCCGGAGGGTCGTCGTCGCATTGCTGTCGGTCAAGGCATCGAGAGTGTGTCTTTCCTGGCGCAGCGACAGGGACTTTCCGGTCTTGCGGCCAAGCGTCAGGCCGACATCCATATGGCGCCCCGTCACAATTTCCTTGTTGGCCTTAACCAGTTCGGACTGAAGCTTGTCGAGGGTGGACCGGGGTGAGTTCCAGAGCGTCGTGGATGAAATGAATGAGGTCTTCATATCTTAGCCCACCGAATTGAGAAGCGTTTGAAGCATCTGATTGATGACGGAAATAAGCTTCGCTGACGCGGAATAGGATTTCTCGAGCTGGAGCATGAGAGCCGTCTCGTCATCCATGTTGACATCCGTCGCGTTCGAGAGCGCTTCCGATGCCTGGGCCAACAGAGTTTCCTGGTAGGAAACCTGCTGGGACGCGTCCTGACGCTTGGCTTCGACCCAGCCTGCCGAAGACGATGCAAAATCCTGCAACGTCATCTTGTCGCCAAGGCCAAGACCTGCGTTGAACTCCCTGTCGCCCTGCAAATTGTCGATCAACTGATACAGGCGACCGGAGAACGACGCGGTCCCATCGCCATAGGTATAATCAGGATCTCCGTTGATGCCGCCGTCACGGATCCGCTCATAGCGTCCGCCCGTTCCCTTTGAAGGGTCGATCGCGTCATTGACCTTGATCAGACCCGCGAGACCCGCCGGCGCAGGATCCGGAATATCTGGACCGCCCGGATAGGTGAAAACGCCCGCCATGTCGTCTCCGCCCGCGCCGGTCTTATCGGTTTCGGCAAAGGCGGAAATGAGGCCGCGAGCCAGTTCATCCAGCTGGTGCTGGTATCCAACGGCAATGTCGTCCCGCACCTTGACCAGGCCCACGAGACTTCCGGAGCTCAAGGGCATCGGCGACGCACTTCCGGTTACCGGAACATTGTCGATGAGGATTGCTCCTCCCGGTTTCCCGGTATCGAGCGCAACGCTGTTGTCATATTTCACGACACGCGGAAGCCGGTCGAAAAGCGGCACACCGCTGTCCGTGTAAAGGGCAACGTCATTGTCGGCTCTCGGCACCACGGTCACGCCGATCTCTTCTGAGAGCTGCGCGATGAGATGGTCTCTCGTATCGAGGGCGTCCGACACGTCCCTTCCGAGAGCCGAGCCGCTCATGACCGCATCGTTGGCGGTCTTGAACTTCGCCAGGATCTCGTTGATCCGCGCAACGGATTCCGTGATCTGAACCTGCGTTTCCTGGCGAATGGCGTTGATCGTGGACGTCGCCTCATTCAGGCTCGTGGCCAGGTCATTGGCCGCCTTCACGAAGCCGCGCGCCAGAACGTTATCTTCCGGCGCATTCGCATATTGCTGAAGCGCTGAAGTCAACGCGCCTATGCGGGCAGCCGGCGACTCGTCCAATTCCGGATCCCCGATGGTCTGGCTCAGCCGCTTGAGCCCGTCGACCATCGATCGCTGCATCGCCACATCCGATGTGGTTTCCAGCATCTTGTTCAAGAGGGCACGGTCGCTGGCCCTCAGCACCGTCACGCGGGCAAAGCCATCGGTGGTGATGAGAGCGCCGATCTTGCGCGAATACCCGGGGTCGGCGGCGCCCGCAGTATTGCGGGAGACGATCGCCATCTGCGACTGAGAAGCCTGCAGAGAGGAACGGGCCGTATTATAGGCAACCGAGAGTGACATTTTTCAAAGCTCTTGAGAATGAACGAGAACGTTACCGCTTCAGGTTCATGAGAACGTCGAGCAGTTCGGAACCGGTCTGGAACACCTTCGAGTTGGCCGTGTAGCTCGTCTGGGCCTCGATCATCGCCGTCAGTTCCGTGCCGATATCGACATTCGATCCCTCGAGAGCTCCGGATGCAATCGAACCGAAGCCAATCGATCCCGGAAAGCCGACCTGATAGCCCCCTGACAGGTTTGTCGCCTCGTAGACGTTGCCGGCACGCGGGTTGAGATTGTCGGGGCTCGGCACAGTCGCAAGCGGTATTCTGTAAGCCTCAATGCGCGAGCCGTCTTCGTACACGGCATAAACCGTGCCGTCGGCGGCGAACTCTGCGCTCTTGACGGCCGAGGGAGCGTTGCCGTTCGATGTTCCGGTCAGTGAATACTCGCCGGCCAGCTGGGTCATCCCACGCATATCGAGGTTGAATTCCTCACCATCCGGCATTGTGAGCGTCAGATCAGTGGAGGCAGCGTTGATATTGCCGTTCGCATCGAAGCTCAGATTATGCAGCGCCGGAGTAATCAGCGAGTTTCCGTCCGCATCTGTGATGCCCATGCTCCAATTGGTGGCATCGACCTTCTCCAGCGTGATGCTGATCTTCACCGGATTGCCGACCTTATCGTACACCTGGAGTGACGAGATTTTGGTGTCGCCTGGCTCTGCGCCATAGGGCAGGTTGCCTGTGAAGGTGCCGTAGGTCGAAGCCTGAGCCTGCATTCCAAAGGACGAGAGGTTGACGGGAACCATGCCGTCAAGGCTGTTGAGAGACGGCGTCGTGGCATCTTGCCCGAGCTTGAAGCCCATCAGCGTGAAACCGGCTGCATTGACGAGATCGCCGGTCTTGCCGTCGACGACAAAGTTTCCAGCGCGCGTGAGGTATGGCGACCCTTTCGGATCGGATACGACGAAGAAGCCGTTTCCGGATACCGCCAGATCTGTTGCCGAAGTCGTGTAGCTGATGGGCCCTTGATCGGAGATCGTGTAACGGACCGTGCTTGTGACGGAGCCTGAGTTATAAGCGCCCTCGCTTGACGGAAGGATCAGCGATGAGAACTCCGTAGAGGATCGCTTATATCCATTCGTGCTGGAATTCTGGATATTCTCGGCGACCGTGCCGAGCTTGTTCGACTGAGCGGTCATGCCGGAAACGCCGCTGCGAAGGACACCATAAAGGCTCATGTGATACTCCTGAATTTCCGATTGAAGCTAACACCAAGATGCTTGCGTGAGGCTGGAGCGATCTGCGGACAAACACCTGATCATGGGCGCATCATTGCTTGAGCGCTTGCGCGAGATCCATGAAAGCGTCCCGGCTCGCAGGAGACGAAGGATCCTGCCGGAGAGCTTCGTAGATTCTTGGAACGAGAACGACGGCTTGATCGAGGTCCTGATCCGTACCGGCCTGGTATCCCCCCATCATCCGCAGATCGCGTGTGTCCTCATAGCGTGCGATCATGCCCCGCAGACGCCGAACGAGTTCCTTTTGCTCGGGCGTCCAGACATGATCGGCTAGGCGGGAAATCGATCCCAGCACGTTGATGGCCGGATATCGCCCCTGATCGGCAATCGAGCGATCAAGGACGATATGACCGTCGAGCGTGCCACGGATATTGTCGGCGACCGGATCGTTGTGATCGTCACCATCGATAAGAACCGAAAAGATTCCGGTGATGGAGCCCTTTCCCTCTTCGCCAGGACCGGCTCTCTCCAGTAGGCGGGGCAGATCGCTGAAAACGCTGGGAGTATAGCCGCGCGCGACGGCCGGTTCGCCTGCGGCGAGCGCGACATCGCGAGCGGCATGGGCATAACGAGTCACGGAATCGATGATCAGAAGAACCGACTCGCCGCAATCCCTGAAATACTCGGCAATGGATACGGCAGTCCTTGGAGCCTGACGGCGCATCATCGGGCTCTCGTCGCCCGTCGAGACCACCATCACCGCCTTGTGCAGGCTGTCCGCGATCGGGCCTTCCAGAAACTCCCGCACCTCTCGCCCGCGCTCGCCCACGAGAGCGACCACGACCGTGTCAAAGCCTTCGCATTTCGCAAGCATCGTCAGGAGGGTGGACTTTCCTACGCCCGAACCTGCAAAAATGCCGATGCGCTGCCCCTGGCAGATGGGCGTGAACAGATCGATCGCCTTGACGCCGGTCCGCAGCGAAGTTTGAACGCGCGCGCGCGTCATGGCGGAGGGCGGCTCGGCATCGCAATGGACGGGACTCTGCCCCTCCATGAGAGACCCTTGCCCATCGAGTGGCTCACCAAGAGCGTTGATCACACGTCCCTTCCAACTCTGGTCAGGAGAAAGACCGTTGTTCGCGACCACGAAGGCCGGCGTCCCGATCTTGGCGTCGATCCGCCCGTTGAACGGCTTGATCGTCAGTCCTTCGGAATCGATGCGGACGACCTCGCCGACTTGCACCTTGTCGTTTGCTTCAAAGCCGACCTGATCGCCCAGTTTGACGAATTGAGACAGTCCCGTCACACGATAGTAGCTCGGCGTGACCTCGCGGATCGTGCCGCTGATGCGAACCAGATGCTTCCCCGCGCATTCGGCGAGGACCAGCCTCTCAAGCTCTCCGAGGGCATTCATCAGCTGCTAGGACCCAACGTCCGAATGGCGTCCATAAAGGTGGACTCGCTCTCTTGGATGGTGGTCGCCGCGCTCTCGAAGTTTCTCTGAAGCGCGATCATTTTCGTCATTTCGAGAACGGGATTGACGTTCGACCCTTCGCTGTAGCCCTGTTGAACGCCGTTCGACGTAAAGTCCTGCACAGGTTCAGCAGGCAGGCTGGATACGACACCTGAGCTTCCCATGCGGCTCAGGCGAGCGTTGTTGTTCAAATGAAAGAGGCCGAGAATCCCAACCTGATCGGCCCCTTGAGTGATTGTGCCGTCGCGGCCGATGACGGGTGGCCCTGCATTCGGATCGAGCGCAATCGGCGCCCCGCCGGCATCGAGGACAGCGCGTCCATCGACTGTCACGAGATCGCCGTTCTCGTTCATGCTGAACCGGCCGTCCCGCGTGTAAACCGGACCATTCGGTCCATTGAAGGCAAACCAAGCATCTCCCTGGATCGCCACGTCGAGCGGATTGTCCGTCTTGTTCATGGGCCCGGCCTGACGAGAGATGTAATTCTGCCCAGATGAAGCGAAGGACACGTCGTTCTTGCCTGCCAGGGAGAGCAGCTCTTCGAACTTGATTTCATCGGCGCGAAAGCCGCCGGTCGTCATGTTTGCAACGTTATTGGCAATCGTCGAAAGGCGCTTCTCCATCGCGACCTGAGCCGATAGCGACACATAGAGGGCGGATTGCATATGGATGCTCCCGCAAGGCGTCCCAGCGGTGCCTTGCCAAGGTGGATACTCTGATACGCATGAGCTCAAGCTCCCGCGATATCGGTCCACGCCTAACAAGGGAGCCTTGCATGAAGCTGGCTTCGTCCTTTCCAGCTTCGCGCAAGCCTCCAGGATTAGGACTTCGGCAGGAACAGAAGTTTCGCGAGGACTAGAAGGTTGGGCGTCTTAATCGGACTGGTTGTTGCCATCGGCTCGCTCGTCAGCGGCTATGTTGCCATGGGCGGGCATCTCTCCGTCATCTGGCAGCCGTGGGAATATGTCATCATCTGCGGCATCGCGATCGGCACATTCATCATCGCGAACCCGATGCCGCTCCTGAAGGATACGGGCAGGGCCATGTTTGAGGCCATCCAAGGAAAGGTTCCCAAGCGGGATCAATACCTTGCGATTCTCGGCCTGCTTTATGCCTTGCTGCGGGAGCTGAAGAACAAGCCGCGCAATGAGGTCGAGACTCATATCGACGCGCCTTCCGAATCCGAGATTTTCAGGTCGTTTCCAAGCGTCCTGAACGACAAGGACCTTACCCTCTTCATCTGCGACTATGCCCGCCTGATCATCATCGGCAATGCGCGCCCTCATGAGATCGAGGCGCTCATGGAAGAGGAAATCGCGACTCTCAAACGGGATCGGACAAAGCCCTATTATTCGATCAACACTGTGGCTGAAGCCCTGCCGGCACTCGGCATCGTTGCGGCCGTTCTGGGCATTGTCAAAGCTCTCGGCGCCATCGACCAGTCTCCGGCCATCCTTGGCGGCCTCATCGCCTCCGCACTAGTCGGAACCTTCGCCGGCATCTTCATCTCCTATGCCTTGCTGTCTCCGCTTGCCAACAAGATAAAGGCGACCCGTGAGAAGCAGACGCGCGTCTATGTCATCGTAAAGCAGGCATTGATCGCCTATATGAACGGCGCCCTGCCGCAGATCGCCGTCGAACACGGCCGCAAGGGCATTTCCATCGAGTATCGGCCGACCATCGACGAGGTCGAGACCGCCACCACGACGGGCGGCCGCTCTGAAGATCTGAAAGAGGCGGCTTGATCATGAGCGGCACGCAAAGCGCCAACGACATTCGCGATATGCTCCTCGATTCAGCGGGTCTGTCCATCGACCGGCTGCCGATGCTGCACGTGATCTTCGACCGCATGTCGACAAGCTGCGCGGAGCATCTTCGCCACATGGCGGCTTCGCCCATGTATTACTCCCTCAGCGGAATCGAAAGCGGGCGCATCAGCGAAATTCTCGAGATGTACGAGGCAAACGCGGTTGCCGGCATCTTCCACGCTCCGGACTGGGACAGCCATATCCTCATCGGTTTCGACCGCGATTTCATCTATACGATGGTGGAGGTTCTCTTCGGCTCCGATGGCTCTGAGCCGCCCATCGAAGAGGCCCGTGGCTTCTCTAACATCGAGCTTCGCATGGCGCAGGCTCTATTCGAGCAGGTTGCCAAGGCGCTGCAAGCCTCATTCTCTCTGGTATCCGATACGAAGTTCAAGCTGGAGCGCCTTGAAACCCGTATGGACTTCGCCGTGATCGGCCGGCGGAACAATCAAGCAGTTGCGGCCAAGTTTCTCCTTCAGGCTTTGAATCGCGGTGGCGAGATGTTCGTCATCATTCCGCAATCGGCGTTGAACCCCATGAGAAAGGTGCTCTCACGTGTGGTATCGAGCGAATCCTCGGGGCGCGACCCTCGATGGCTGAAGCAGATGGCCAACGAGGTCAGCAAGACGGAGATCACCCTGACTGCCGTTCTTGAAGAGCGCTTCCTCTCTCTTGGAGAAATCGCGGACCTGAAAGTCGGCCAAGTGATCGAACTGCAGGCTACTCCCCGTAGCCGAGTCAAGCTCGAAGGCAACCAGCAGAGCCTCTTCTGGTGCCACATGGGTCAGGCCGACGGCTCCTATGTCCTCAAAATTGACGAGCTAATCGATCAGGAGAAGGAGTTCCTCGATGACGTCTTCGCTCGCTAACATCATTCTCTTCGTTGCCCTCGTCGTCACGAGCGCGATGGTTGCTCTCATGTATCGGAAGCTCAAGCGCCTCGATCGATACCATGCGGAATATCAACGCATCTTCGATAAGACCGGAGCGGCTCTGATCGGCGCCCAGAATGCCGTTGCCAATTTCGGCTCCGAGGGCCGGGAGACACTTACCCTTCTTGGCACGCGCATCGAAGAAGCACGTGAAGTCGCCCGGCAGCTTGAAACACTCACTCAATCCGCCTGCGAGCTGTCTCAGGCCCGCTCGCGCAGCACCCGTCAATAAGGCTCCGTCATATGTCGAATCCATTTGATAACAACTTTCAGGATAAGGTCGCTTGGCAGCAGGAGGGGGAGCTTGGCAGAAGCCTCGGCGGCTCCTCACGCGATGACAGAATGGATAGCGGGCGTAACCTCGACTCGATTCTCCGAATCCCTGTCACGATCCAAGTGGTCCTCGGTTCCGCGACCATGCCGGTTTCCAACCTGATGAAACTGGGACGCGGCGCCATTGTCCCCCTGGACCACAGGGTCGGCGAACCGGTTGACGTCGTCGTCAATGGACGCGTGATCGCCCGAGGCGAGGTGGTCGTCGTGGAAGACGACAATTCCCGTTTCGGAATCTCCCTGACCGAGATCGTCGGCCCGCCGACGAACGATATTACCGGCTAAGTGACTGATCCATGGTTGCGAGTTTTCCTGCACGAACAAGCAGCGCGAAGCCCATGAAGGGGCCAGAACGCGTTGCAACGCTTCTTCTCGCCATGGGGAAGCCTGCAGCGGGGCGGATCCTCAAGCATTTCAGCGAGGATGAGATTCGCCTCGTCACGAGGTCGGCAGCGCAGCTGGGGCCCGTTTCGCCGACCCAGATTGAAGCCATCATCGATGAATTCGCCTCGAACTTCACCAGCGGGGCGGACGTCGTCGGCAGCGTGGCTCATATCGAGAAGCTCCTGGCGGGAATTCTGTCTCCCGAGCAGATTGCCGACATTCTGAGCGATGTCGCGGGCAGCGCGAACAGAAGCATCTGGGAACGCATCTCGACGGTTTCGGAGACCGCCATTGCCTCGTACCTCCTGAAGGAGCACCCGCAAACGGCGGCTCTCATCCTCTCGAAGGTCAAGCCTTCATGCGCCGCCAAGGTCATGGCTCAACTTCCCCAGCCCCTGCGCAACAACCTGATGCGCCGCATGCTGAGCATGAAGCCGATCGTCGACGAAACGATGAAGAATATCGAGAAGACGCTCCATGAGGACTTCATGGCCAATTTCTCGAAGAACGCCGGCGCGGATACTCACGCGAAGATGGCTGATATCATCAACAAGATGGAGCGCGAGCATATGGAGGATGTGCTCAGCTCTCTCTCCACCGTCAGGCCGAAATCGGCAGAGATTCTCCGAGGACTTCTCTTCACCTTCGACGATATCGTGAAACTCACGCCGCGGGATCGCACGACGCTCTTCGACCAGGTTACGCCGGATCGTGTGGTTCTGGCCTTGAAGGGAACCAACGACGAGTTCCGCAAGGTGGTTCTCTCCGCTCTTTCGTCTCGCGTTCGCCGCATGATCGAACACGAGCTGAGCAGCAAGGAGCCTTCCGCGAACCGCGATATCGCGGAGGCACGGCGTTCCATTACGGATCTCGCGCTGGACATGGCTGGGCGGGGAGAGATCGTCATCAACTCGGAAACAGACGAAGAGTCCTTCGTCTGATCCTTGATGACAAGCGATGTCCGGCTCAGAAGACAAAGACAGTAAGACAGAAGCGCCTTCGGACAAGAAGGTCCGCGATGCTCTCGACAAGGGGAACATCCCCTTCTCGAGAGAAGCGCCCATGTTCGCCTCGATCCTCGGGATCCTGCTGGTTCTGACGTTCTCGGCTCGCAGCGGTGCGAAATTCCTGACGGAGCGATTGTCCCTTTTCATGGACCGCCCACAGGATTTCCGGCTGGAATCCGGAGCGGACGCAGCATCCCTGTTTC
Source organism: Pseudomonadota bacterium (assembly GCA_023450615.1). Taxonomy (GTDB): domain Bacteria; phylum Pseudomonadota; class Alphaproteobacteria; order Rhizobiales; family Beijerinckiaceae; genus Microvirga. The sequence continues at coordinate 24,327 of JAEXGT010000062.1, forward strand.
ACGCGATCTCCCTCGATATGGGGAAGTTTCTGGTCCCGATCATCGCGATCCTCGCAGGCTGCAGCCTTGCGGCTTCTATCTTCCAGAATACGCCGTCTGTCGTATCCGAGCGAATAAGGCCTCAATGGAACAGGATCTCTCCCATAAGCGGCTGGAAGCGGATCTTCAGCCGGACGGGCCTCGTGGAATTCGCCAAAGCCCTGTTCAAGTTTGGAACTGTCACCATCGTATCCATTCTGCTCCTGAGATCGGAGCAGCATAAGGTCTTCAATGCCATGTTCAGTGACCCGACCCTTATTCCGGAGCTAATGCTGACCATGGCGATACGGCTTGTATCGGCTATCGCCATCGCAACGATCGTCCTCGTTGCCGCCGACTTGGTTTGGGCCCGCATCAAATGGCACACCGACCTGAAGATGACGCCGCACGAAGTCAAGGAAGAGCACAAGCAGATGGAAGGCGACCCCATGGTCAAGGCCCGCATGCGCTCCCTGGCTCAGGATCGCGCCCGAAAGCGCATGCTGGCGGCCGTTCCCAAAGCAACCTTCGTCATCGCCAACCCGACCCATTATGCGATTGCGCTTCGCTATGAGCGCAGTGAAGCGAGCGCGCCGATTGTCGTTGCGAAGGGTAAGGACCTGATCGCCCTGAAGATTCGCGAAACCGCCGAGAAGCATGGCGTCCCAGTGATCGAGGACAAGCCTCTGGCAAGATCCATGTACGATCATGTTGAAGTGGATCGCATGATTCCGCCAGACTTCTACAAGGCCGTCGCTCAGATCCTGTTCTTCATCCTTACGAGATCCAAATGAAAAGGCTTCCTTCCGCAGACCCAGGAGCATCGCCTTACGAATACGTGGACCTGAACGCATTCGAGGAAGTCCTGGCCTGCAATATCAAAGACGTCATGGCCGATTTTTGCCTGGTCGATGCCGAGATTATCAGATCCTATGTGAGCGATCAGCTGCACGGCAATGTGAGCGACATCGTCGCGTCCTGCGCCGAACTCTTCTTCAAGGGCCATACCCTGTCATATGCCCGCTCCGCCGGAATCAGCACCGCGCTCGGACATCCTCCCTGCATCGTTCTCGATATGGAGTTTGCCCACGATACGGTCAACGTCGATTTCAAGCTCGTTCTGGGCGAGTTCTCAATCGGCATTCACATCAACCGCGTCATGCTCTCCGAGATGCCCGAAACCGACTTCGATCCGCATGCCTTTGCCAGGATCATCACGTCAGCTCGGTTGAGGCCTCTGCCGCCTCGGTTCCGGTCGGCCTATTGCCCCGCAACCTCTCTGCGGCATTGAAGAGCGGCTCCAGGTGAGAACCTTGATTAGAAGCGTCCCCCTATTTCCACTTCTTGCGGCAGGTCTGCTGGCAGGCTGCAATTCCCTGAGCACAATCGATTCCCGTGGCCCTTGGGGACGATATGACGTGAATCGCGCCTCCCCGCAGTACTCGTCTCCCTGGAGACCGCGATCTTCGGACGAGCGCCCTCATCTCGTATCGGAGATCGGGCAGGTCTCCTATGCGGCTTCTCCTATCCGCAATGACAGGCCCTCGCCTGTCCATCCCACATATGAACGCGTTGCAGGTTTGCCTGCGGACCCACAACCTCCGTCCAGCGCTGTCGCGATCAGTAAGGCTGAGGTCGCTGATCCGGCTCCTGTAGAGACGCAAAGGGTTCAACAGCAGGAGAACTCAGCTCGTGTCTCCGCCCCCGCGGAGGCTGCACCCGGCGTGTTCACAGCCCCGCGGCGGGCGACGTCCTATGCCGGCACCTGGCAGGCAAAAGATGACAAGGGTCGCTCCTGCGTCATTCATCTCTCAAGCGTTGCGTCGCTGGATCTTTACAAGGCGTCCACATCCAAATGCTCGGATGAAAGCCTGCGTCAAGTGAACATGTGGCGCTTTGAAGGAACGCGGATCTCCTTGTATTCCCGTGGCACGGAAACCGCTCAACTCGAGGGAACGGAAGCCTCGCTGACAGGCGCCCTGAAGCCATCGGGCGCTGCTCTCAGAATGACGCGCTGAAAGAGAAACTGTCAGCCGCTGGAAGCGGTCTGACCCGGTTTCAGGCTGGGCGCATCCGCGCAGAACGAGCGCGCGTTCGGTGTCCATTGCCCAAAGCCGGTCGCGACCATGTTGGCGATGACACGGCAGACATATCGTTTCTGGGCAGGATCGTTATCAGGGCCGGCATGGTAGCGCGCAACGGCCATCGTCCATGTCTCGTGGCGCCCCTTCAGCTCGCTGAGGAAGCGTGCGGCGTATTCCACATTGTCCCGGGGATTCAGCATGCTCTCCAGCGATGAGAATTTCTCACGATGGTAGTAGTGGTTGATCTGCATGCAGCCCAGGTCGATCAGCTTGGCTCCTGACCGACGCGCCTCTTCAAAATGCCGCACGGCTTCAGCAAGCGTGTTCGCGAAAACGGCCCGCCCCTCGATATTCATGGCAAAGGCCTGCAAGGATCCGCGGCGTCCGGTTTCCGTCAGACCGACCGAGTAGAGCATCCCGATGGGGACGCCATACTTTGCCGAGGCCCTTAGCATTTCCCTCTCGCAGAGCTGGCTTGCAGGCTGCGCCTGAGCGTGCCCGGCGCTTATCAGGCTATAGGTAAACGCCGCCAGCGCCGCGACTGTCCAGTATCGGCTTTTCATCCGCATGTTTCTGGTGTTCCGCTCCTGCGCTGGCATGTTGATTTCCCCGGTTCCGAGAACGCTCGTCATGGCTGGCTCCACCCTGATGGAACGACTGCCCCTGCGCCTGCATGTCAGGCTGGGAGCGGGCAGCGGCCATGCGCTCCTGCATGACGATGTCACTGACATGGATGCTGATCATGTCGGGGCGATATCCCGATCCCCGCAACAGGGAAGACAGCTTCTCCGCATCGGTTTTCAGAAGCTGAGCCGTTTCCTCGCTTTCGACATGCAGTTCCATTTCCAGGCTTTCACCTGCAAGCCTCATCTTGACGGTCACCGTGCCCAGATGCGCGGGATGAAGCTGCAGATTGAGAACCCGCAATGCACTCTCGGAGGCCTTGACGGATATCGTCTGTAATCCCCCTTCCGCATGGAGCGGCGGGGACGAGGCGCTTCCTGTCATCGACTGAGCCTCGGCCTTGATCGCCCCCGCCATCCGATGGAGATTTTCTGACGGCAGATGAGTCATCGGCTCATGTTTGGCAGCCTGCGAAGGAGCCTCTTTCCGAGCCTGAAGTGCCTCGCCAAGAGAGCTTACAGCCTGCTCTCCGGTTTCGGCCATGCTCTCGGCGCTATCCGATTTGAGTTCCGTCGCGACCTGGGAAGGTGCAGCAACTTGAACGTGAGGGCGGCTCTCCCTTGAAGCGCTCTGCTTCTCGGTGTGAACAGGCAATGAAGCCTTGCCCGGAATCTCAGGATCAAGCGTGCCGTCAGAGGATACATCAATCTCGCTCTGCCCCTTGGCGGCGAGTTCCGTTTCAATGCGTTCCATGACCGGTTTGAAATGCGTTTCCTGATGCCGAACGGCGACCGTCATCTTCGGCTCAGGAACCAAACTCGATATTTCGCTGTCGTCCTGCGATGCCAGCATTCCCTCGAGGAGGGCCTGTGGGGAAGCCCCTTCATCCTGTTCGGCGCCGTTTAAAGGCAGCGCCGTTGACGGTTGAGGCCCGGCATTCGGCACAATACCCTGCAAGAGAGCGAATACGGCATTCGCGATGCCGGTATCGACCGGACCAGATGCATTTCCAGTCGGCTGCGCTTCAACTTGCACCGGATCACCAGACGATCGCGCAAGAGCCTCATTTCCCGAGCCCTTGTCCGACATCCCCTTCAGCAGGGTGTCGAAACTATCGGTCTCTGCTGATTGTTGGTTTCCGTCCGCCCCCTCCGAGGCAATGGCCGGTTCTCTCATCGTTTGCGAGTCGACAAGCTTGGTCAGATTTCGGGACAGGATATCGAATTGGTTCATTGAACTGTTGGAACCTGATTTTTGATCAGCTTGTCGATGCGATCGAGGGTTTCTCGAGCCTTCAATAGGGCCTGAAGCTGTTCTGGCGCTTGCTGTTCACCAGACGGAGGCGCTGGGCTTGCTGCAACGGATGGGACTTTGCCCCGGCTGTCTGCGACATTCTCTCCAGGCATCTGGCGGATATGGCCCGCCATCGAGAGGGCTGAGTTCAGGAGAGCGACGTCGCCTTCCGGCAGGAGTGTTTGATCGATACTCTTCAGCTCGGCAATGGACACGCTTATCGTATCTGGCGAAACGACCATGGCTGCAGCGTAGTAGAGCTTTGCTCTCGCTGCGCTCACCGTATCCCCGCCTGCAAGCTCCCTTGCTTTTACTGAAAGCAGCTGAGCGGATTTCGTATACCCCTGATCAATCGAGGCACGGGCTGCGAGCAGATACAGATCCAACCTCGCGGCAGGCTCCAGATCGTTCAGAACCTCGACAACGCCCCTGAAGTGCGCCTCATCCTGTCCAAAGTCCACTCTGGTCAGGGCCGAAGCCAATCGCTGCCTGAAATTGCCGGCATACACCGAGTGGCGATAGCGGCGCAGATAATCGGACGAGAGCGCCAGAAACTTATTCTTGTCGCCCGTTTGGCTCGCCACAAAGACCTGACGCCTCAAAGCGCCTTCCTCGAGCAACGTTCCTGGAGCCTGAAGCCTCACGAAATCCAGAAGATCACTGGATCTCTTCACATCCGTTCGAACGAGCAAGGCGGATTGCACCAACGCCAGTTGGGCGCCCAGCATGGGCGGCAGGGTTTTGAACTCCAATGACAGGAGCTTGTTTCTCGCTTCTTCCTCTCGCCCCTCAACATATGCGAGGGTTCCCTCGACAAAAGTTCTTTGATCCAGAGGAACACCGGTTTCCAAGAGCTTCCTCAGAATCTGCGGATTCCCACCGCTCAGGACGAAAGCGATCGCGGCCCGCACGTTCTTGCTGTCCGCCCAGACTTCCGGCTCCAGGGCCATGAAGCGGGTATCCAGAATGGTCAGAAGCCCCCTTTGCCCCAGATGAGCTTCTGTCGACCCAAGCGCGATCTGATCCTGCATCAGTTGCAGCGTCCGGACCATCTGGACAGGCTTGGAGAGGGGCTCCTGATGAGCCTTTACGGGTTCAGCCACCGGAGACCGGCCCGACGCAGCCTCGCTCTCAGCGAGAGCAACTCCTGGCTTGCTCATGAGCGCAAGAACAAGAGCAGCATGAAGAAGCACCTTCACAGCCATCACTCCTGAAGCAGGATTTCCACCCGGCGATTCTGATCGGCCTTCGGATCGGCAGGAATTTTTGGATCACGGTCGGCGTGGCCCTCCACCCGGACGATCCGGTTTTCATCGAGCCCGCCCCTCACCAGCATGTACAGCGCCATCTGAGCGCGCGCGTGGGAGAGACGCCAATTGTCATAATTGGCGGACTTGAAGGGCCGGCTGTCCGTATGTCCGCGAATAACGATCTTGCCGGGACGGGATTGCAGAATGGCAGCAATCTTTGCCATGGCTTGCACAACCTTGGCATGCGGCTCGGCCGATCCGACGGCGAACATCGAGAAGTCGAAATCATCCGTCAGGCTGATTACCGTTCCGGCGCCTGTACGCCGCACCTCGATCTGAGGCCGCGGCGAAGCGTCTTTTCCAGGCTGAACGGCGTTCATGATCTCCCTCTTCAGCTCAGCCGCCTGCCGATCTGCGGCAGCATCGGCCGAGAGCGCGGATGATTCTGCCGTATTTGCCAACTGCCCTTCAGATGAAGTCTTCAATTCGGCAGAAGCGGATGCGTTCGCAACCTTGGCATCCTTCTGGTCCTGAGCTGGCCCCTTCTTGGAGGCAGCCAAAGCATCGATCTCCGCCTTTGTCGGCGCCGGGCTGGCGGTTCCCGGTTTGGGTGCCGTGTCAGATTTAATCTCGTCGACAGGAGCGACTTGCCAGTAGAGCGGATCGAACGGATCCCTGAAGGCTTCTCCGCTGTTCAAGCCCGGGGCTTCGCTTTCGCCGGGTGTGACATCCGCGCCGAGCGTATCATGCGGATTAGCCTCGATCTCATCCGCTATCTTTGCCAGAACAGCATAGGGATCCTGGAAAAGGGCGCCTTCCTTGAAACGGGGCTTCTGCAATTGCTGCGACTTTCCGCCGGTCCCCTGACCGCTGCCTTTTTCCCGGCCCTTTTCCTTGTTCGGCGTCTCAAGTTCGGGAGGAACTTTCTGCGGATCGTCCAACCCCTTCTTGTTGGAGGTGGAATTTGCCAGCTGCACCGGGTTGAAATAATTGGCCACGCCCGACTTAGTATCCTCATCCGCCATACCGATCAGCCACATGATCAGGAAGAACGCCATCATGGCCGTCATGAAATCGGCATGCGCGATCTTCCAGGCTCCGCCCTTTACCGAAGCCTCCTCATCCTCGAATCTACGGATGATCAGAATTTCCTGCTTGCCTGAGTTCAGCATGGGGTTCCTGCTTTCAGAAGCGCCTGCAATCGTTCGGACCAGGTGTTAAGCTGCGTCTGAACGTTCGTGTCACCAGCAACGAGCGTCAGCTCAGCCTTGTCACTGGGAATAAACTCAATGATGCCATCCTGCATGGACATTCCGGCTTTCACCGCGTTCAGCATGTCTTCGGGGCCGGTTATTTGCAGGAGAGCCGTATTCTCGCCGGACAGAACCACACCGAGGGCTTCATTGAATTGATGAATGGCGCTCAAGCGAAGCGCTTCGGGAACCACGGACGTGAGTATGCGAGCGACCTTTTCAGACAACATCGCTTCAAGGCCCTCGAAGGCCGCAGCGATCTGAGAAGATAACTTCAGTGCCTCTTCTTCGACCCAGGCCTTTCTCTGAACGGCCAGTTCCTCGCGATACTGCTCCTGTGCGTCACTCAGAGCCTGATCGAGCTGCTGGCGAGCCCTTTCTCTTTCCTCGGCCCGTACCCGATCCTCGATGGACCGGATCAACTCGGCTTGCTCATCGACGGCATTCTCTGCGGGCGAAGTTTCCGGAACGATGGGCTGACGCACCCGGCGAAAGATCCCCATCCCGGTCCCCTCAGCAGGCATTGGACTCGAGAAGTCACTGAGAAGGTCGGCGATCGCCCCTGGCATCACGCCGCCTCCTGACGCAGCCACTGCTTAAGGACTGCGGCTGCCTGCTCTTCGCTGAGTTCGACGATCTGTTCGAGCTTACGCTGCGGCGAGCGCGGCATCTCGATCAAGGGCTGCCCGCTTTCGTCGGAAAGAGCGGCCTGATGCAGCATGGCATTTGCCTCCGCCTCTTCGAGTTCCTTGCTCGTCTCCGCCGCAGCCAAGGCGGCCATCTGCTCGCGCTGCAGTTCAAGATCGGCTTGGTGCCGTGCCATCAACATGCGGACCGCCGGACGCAACCCGAACCAGATCAGCATGGCGCACAAGGCAAGAATGGTCAGGGCATTCACCACCGTGCCGAACTGGCGCATCAGAATCTCGGCCACGGAAGGGCCCGGGACAGGCTGGAGCACTCCGCTGTCATCAACGAAGCTCACGGCAGCGACCTTGATCTGGTCGCCGCGGTTCTTGTTAAAGCCTGCGGCCGACGAGACGAGTTGCTCGATCTCTGTCACTTTGGCGTCGATCTCGGCAGGGCCTGCGCCCTCGCCCAGGAGGGATGTGATGCGCGACTTGTTGACAAGCACGGCAACCGACAGATCCTTGATCGAGTATCCATCGCTGATGGTTTGAATGGTTTTCGAGGAAATCTCGTAGTTCGTCAGCTCTTCACGACGCTGATTGTCTTCGCTCGAGCTATCGCCCGTATTGCCCCGCACCTCCTCTTCAGGGAGGTTCTGTTGAACGGTGGTCGGGCGCTGGCCGGCCCTGTTCTGAGAAACCTCGGTTTCCCTCACCGTCCGGATCGAACGCTCCACCTTGGAATCGGGGTTGAAGATCGTTTCATTGGTGCTGACCTTGTCCGTGTTGAGACGTGCAGCGACGCTGATCTCGAAGTTTCCGATCCCCAGATAAGGCGAGAGGGTCCGCCTGATGCTGTCCTGAATTTCGAGGCCGACCGTCTTCTCGAGATTGGCCAGCTTTCCAGTGGACGCGTTGGCGGCATCGTCTCCCGATGCCAGGAGCGTTCCTTCAGTATTCATCACCGTCACTTTGTCGACGGCCATGCCAGGAATGGCAGCGGCAACAAGGTGCCGAATTGCCTGCGCCTGCGAGGGATCGTCTGCCGGCGAGGTCCGGATGACGACGGATGCGGAGGGCGACTGCTGCTCACGGCGGAAAGAGCCGCGATCCGGCAGAACGATGTGGACACGCGCAGCCTTGATGCCTTTCATGGCCTGGATCGTGCGGGATAGTTCGCCCTCAAGGGCGCGCACCTTTGTCACTTCCTGCATGAACGAGGTCAGGCCCAGGGACCCGAGATCGTTGAACAGTTCGTAGCCGGATTTGGTGCTGTGGGGCAGCCCCTTCTCGGCCAACAGCATGCGGGCCTGGGCGGTATTGCCGTAGCTGACGAGAAGCGATGTTCCGTCCGAGCTGACATCGAAGGGGATGCCGGCATCCTTGAGGACCGTGCCCATGCGGCTGACATCTTCACGATCGAGACCCGTGTAAAGCGTCTCCTGCGCCGGCCGACTGAGGTAATAAGCGCCGAGGCCCACGGCCAGGAACACCATAAAGCCAATCGCAGCCAGGGCCGCCAACCGGCGGGGCCCAAGCTGCATCAGGCTAGTCCACAATCTTTCGGCTTGCTGGCGACCGGGCATTGAGAATCTCGACAATGATGAGGCGTATCGAGTTTCTTCTTGCGCCATGAACCTTGTGCGAGGGTTGCTGCCCTACCTCAATGGGCAGCTAGAAATAGGATCTGACAAGACCGCTGACGAGGATGTTCCATCCGTCGATCAGAACGAAGAAGAGGATCTTGAACGGCAGCGCCAGAATCGTCGGCGGCATCATCATCATGCCCATCGACATCACGAGCGTCGCCACGATCATGTCGATCACCAGGAAAGGCAGCGCGATCAGGAAGCCGATTTCAAATCCCCTTCTCAGTTCGGAGATCATGAAAGCGGGTATGAGAATCCGCAGATCGATCTTTTCCCCTTCATTGGCCTTTGGATAGCTTTCAGAAGCCAGGTCAACGAATGTCTGCAGGTCCTTGGGACGCACATGTAGGAGCATGAAGTCACGGAAGGGATCGGTGGTTCTGGTAAACGCCTCGGCCTCCGTGATCCTGTTTTCAGTCAGGGGACGCACACCTTCATTCCAGGCCTTGTCGAAGGTCGGCCCCATGACGAAGAAGGTCATGAACAGGGACAGGCTAATCAGGAAAATATTGGCAGGTGTGCTCTGGAGGCCCAGACCGGAGCGAAGGAAGGAAAACGCAACGACGAAGCGAGTAAAGCTCGTCACCATGATGAGCAGTCCCGGAGCGAGTGAAAGGACCGTCAAGAGAACGACGATCTGAATGATCCGTCCGCTCGCTGCCCCATCGCCAGGCGGCAGCAGGTTCTCAAGGCTCGGAACCTGCGCGTAGGCCTCCATGCCTGTCGCCAACAGGAAAAGGCCCGCGATAAGAAGTCGGAAATGCATGAGCAAAAGCCTTAAAAACTAAATGGCTCTGGAGTTAAATTGCGATCATTGGACAACAAGGGTTTCGAGGACGAACTCCTGAATGAACCCGTTCGATCTGATCCTGGCCCGCTCATTGAGATCCTCCCTCAAATGGAGAAGGCCGCTGGGGCCCTGGATCTGCGCCAAGGAGACGGTTCTCAGATAAGCAAGGACATCCTGCCTGGTTTCAGCTGCCAGGACCTCAGAGTTGAACTCGATTCCGCTCTTGTAGATAATGGACGCTTCAAGGCGGATCCAATCGGTTTCAGAACCGGCGATATTGGTCACGACCGGAGCCAGCTTCCTGATCGTGATATCGCTTGTGTAAATGCTCTCCTCAACGGGCTTTTGAGGCAGATCGTTATATTTTGCCTCAACCCGTCTCTCGATGCTCGACACGATGCTCAGCCCAAACCCGCCTCCGACGAGCACAGACAGCAAGGTCAGTACTCCGAGGGTGAAGAGAAGGCTTCTTGTGCCTTCCTTTGCCGCCGTTCCTGATGGAGAGGGGAGTGTCAGGTTTCCCGCCATGGCTTTTCCTATGACCTGATCAGAACGGTGTCACGGCATCGAAGATCTGCTGCCCATAGGCCGGTTGCTGGACTTCCATGAGGCGTCCGCGACCACCATAGGAGACACGCGCCTCCGCGATCTTGTCGTAGCTGATCGTGTTACGAGGCGAGATATCGCGCGGGCGAACGATGCCTGCGATATTCAGCACACGGACCTCGAAGTTCACGCGCACTTCCTGGGAACCGCTGATGATGACATTTCCATTGGGAAGGACCTCGGTCACGACGGCCGCGACGGACAGGCGAAGCTTTTCCGAGCGGTCGATGGTGCCTTGCCCCTTGGAGGACGAGGAAGAATCCAGGCCGATATCGGCGGTTCCATCCGCCTGCCATCCCTTGAAGGCAAATCCGTAGCCAAGACCCGTCTCGAGAGATGACGAGCGGGATCTGTCGCTTGCGTTGTCGAACTGCGCCTTGTCGTCGATCTGAATATTGACCGTCACGATGTCGCCGACTTGACGCGCGCGAGGAGACGTAAACAGATCGGCGCTGGCGTTGCTCCATGTGGAGTTGGGAACGGTTGACACCGTGTTCTTGAACACGTGCGGCAAAGGCTCCCGCTCGACGGCGATGCCTGCTCCTACAGGCGTCATCATCGGCTCACGCCCGAGATCGTCAGGGCGTGTCGCGCATGCGGTCAGGAGACAAAGGGCGGAGATGGCAACAACGAACTTCACTCTTTCCTCCCGTTGCTCGCAATCCGTTTGGGAGCATCCGTAATGATATTGGCGAGCTGGGCAGCCCGTGCGGGCTCCATCTCGTTCAGCACCGCGCTGGCAGTACGCGGATTGAGCTTGGCGATGACCGCTGCGGCAATCTCGTCTTCCATATTGATGAGCTGGAGAGCGGCAGCATCCGGGCGCATACGAGAATATATGGCCACGATCGTCTCATCCGCCTTCTCGAGAACCTCGTTGCGGCGGCGCAGCCAATCCTCGTACTCGGCCCGCTTCGCCTCAAGAATCTTGAGCCTGCCCTCAATTTCCTTTTCCATATTCGCGAGTTCCTGCTTCTGGAGCGCATAGCGGGCATCGGCCGCGGCATCCGCGATATTGGAACAGTAATTGCTGCTCTTCGTCTCTGCCTGCTTCGCCTGGGAGAAGGCGGCGTCAGGCACAGCCAAAGTCAACACTATGGCAAGCGTGACATGCTTCAGAACGGCCTTCATTGATGGTGTCATTGGACGACGAGCTCCGCCTGAAGCGCCCCAGCCGTCTTGACAGCCTGAAGGATCGCAATGACATCGGAGGGCTTCAGCCCCATCTGATTTAAGCCCCTGACGAGAGTTTGAAGATCGGATCCCCGGACGATAGCCAGCGGAACCCGCTCTTCCGCAGCCGAGATCTGGGTTCTGGGAACGACGACTGTTTGCCCGAAGGAAAGCGGATCCGGCTGCGAAACTTCAGGCATCTCGGTGACGCGGATCGTCAAGGCTCCATGAGTGATCGCGACAGTCGAGATCTGAACGTTCTTGCCGATGACGACGGTTCCCGTTCTCTGATCGACCACGATCCGCGCCGGCGTATCAGGCTGGATTTCCAAGTCCCCCAGCTCAGCGATGAATCGCGTCGGAGCGATGTTCTTGGGCCGGTGCAGAACGACGGTACGAAAATCTTTCGGAGCAGCTACACGCGTCCCATATCGGTGCTGGGCGTATTGATTGATTGCGTCCGTCACAAGGGTCGCGGTCTTATAATCCGGGTTCTTGAGCTCAAAGGCGAGCGTGCCGACTGCATCAAAACCGCCTCGGACCTCCTTCTCGACCAGAGCGCCATTTGCGATCCGTCCGGACGTCGCAACCCCGGACGTCAATGTCTCGGCCTGTCCCTGCGCCGAGAATCCTGAGACGACGATAGCGCCCTGGGCAACCGCATAGACCTGACCATCGCCGCCTTGCAGGGCTGTCAGCATCAGAGTTCCACCCTTCAGAGATGTGGCATCGCCCATCGACGTCACTGTCACATCGATTCTGGAGCCTGCCCCCACGAAGGGCGGAAGATCGGCTGTGACGATCACGGCGGCCACGTTTCTCGTCCGCAGGTTGATGTCCCTGACGTTCACTCCCATCCGGTCCAGCATCGACTGCAAGGCCTGCTCGGTGAACTGGGAATTGCGCAGCGTATCGCCCGTTCCCTGCAGTCCCATCACCAAGCCGTAGCCGATCAGTTGGTTATCGCGAACGCCCTGGACATTCGCCACATCCTTGATCCGCGTGGCAGCCACGGCATGAGATGCCATCAGCATCCCGAGAATGAACAGAACAAGCCGTATGATCATTGGATACCAATCCTGATCCTGCCATCGGCCTGGACCTTGCCGGTAATGACACGTCCGCTGTCCACGTTCTTCACCTGAACCGTTTCGCCCAAGGCTCCCGACTGCATCGGGATACCAATACCGACGATGGACAATCCGCCTTCCTCGAACAGGATGGCTGTCTGCGCTCCACGTGTAACGATCTTGGGATCATCGACGGAGTTCATGGGAATAGGCTCCCCAGGCAACAACGTCCGTCGCGCCGCCTTGCCGACAAGAACGCGCGGCGACTCCACCACTGCGGTCCTGAACCGGTAGCTCGGCGGGAAGACCCGGTCCTTGATCATGCTCTCGCTGATCAGATCTCCCGGATAGATCGTCACCGTCGGAACAGGGAGTATGCGCTCTTCGCCCAGGGCTGTCTGAGGCACAGCCACGAGTGATACGATGATCGTCGCCCAGGTGAGCAGTATTTTCATGATCGCCGCCGAATTCATCTCACTCAGCGGATGCCTTTGGAGACGGTTCCCGCCATGTCATCCGCTGCCTGAATGACCTTGGAATTCATCTCGAACGCGCGCTGGGCGGAAATGAGGTTGGTGATCTCCTTGATCGCATCCACGTTGGATGCTTCGAGATAACCCTGGTGAATCTTTCCATAGCCTGGATCGGTGGGAGTGCCCTCTTGAGGCGCGCCAGAGGCAAGCGTTTCACGATAGTAATTGCCGCCGATCGGCTCCAGCCCCGCATCGTTTGCGAAGTTCGCAAGCATCAGCTGGCCGATGGGCTGAAGCTCCACCTCGCCATCGACCTTTGCAAAGACCTGCCCGGATTCGTTGATGGTGACATCAATGGCGTCCGCCGGGACCAGGATCGGTTGAGTAAGGGTGTAGCCATCGAGCGTCACGAGCCGTCCATTGGCATCCTTGTTGAAGGCGCCGGCCCGCGTGTAAATCGTGTCTCCATTGGGAGCGTCAACCTGGAACCAGCCACGCCCGCTCACGGCGAGATCGAACTGGTTCGACGTGTTGGTGAGAGCGCCCTGGCGATGAAGGTTGCGAATGGCGGCCGTGCGCACGCCGAGGCCCAGCATGGCTCCCTCCGGAACCGGGCTTGCGCCGGTTTGATTCGGAATGGCCTGTGATCGCTCTGCCTGATAAAGCAGATCCGTGAACTCCGCCTTGGCCCCCTTGAACGCCGTCGTGTTCACGTTCGAAATGTTATTGGCAATGACTTCGACATTGAGTTGCTGGGCATTCATGCCAGTGGCAGCAATCGCAAGCGCTCTCATGGTATGTTCTCCTTAGATCGCCATTCTTGCGATTTCTTGATAGGCCGCGACGACCTTGTCGCGGATGGCGATGGCCGTCTGGAGCGTCTGCTCAGCCGCCAGGACCGCCTCCGCAACCTGCTGCACGGATGCCTTTCCTTGAATGCCCGCGATAGAGGACGCTTCGCCCGTCTTCAGCGTGTCGATTGCGGATGATGCGACCTGGGTCATCGTGTCGAGAAAGCTGACCTGAGCAACACCGCCTGACGGCGCTCCAGAGATGGATTTCAGCGCGGCAGATGGCGCGGACGAGACCGCAGACGGACGGTCGATCATCGAGGATATTGAGGATGCTGCACTGATCATATCAGCCTCTCATAAGGTCTATCGTTGCGGAGATCATGGCGCGTGCCTGCTTCATCATCTGCAGGTTGGCCTGATAGGATCGATTGGCTTCACGCATGTCGGCCATTTCGATCAGCATGTTGACGTTCGGTTTTTTCACCATGCCGTTCTCGTCCGCCGCGGGATTTCCGGGGTCGTATTCAACCGGGAACGGCGCATCGTCCGTCCCGATCTCCTTCACGGCGACGGAGGACGCTCCCATGGTGCGGTCGAGTTCCGATTTGAAGGTGATCGTCTTGCGCGCGTAGGGATTGGAGCCCGGCGTACGCCCTGTCGATTGAGCATTGGCCACGTTCTCGGAGATGACCCTGAGCCGGGCGGATTGAGCTTCGAGACCTGCGCTTGAAAGCTTCGACGATGCAATAAGAGGATCAACCATCACGCGGTCCTCACGCTCGACATCAGCATACGGTGAAACGCCTTCACGATGCTTGTATTCAACGAATGTTGACGATTGACCTCACCGGCCTTGATCATCTCCTGCTCGAGGCTGACGGAGTTTTTCGAGTAAACCGTATCCCACGTATCGGACTTCTTCACCTTCGTCGCATTTGGGCGTGATGCATCAAAGCCGATATGGCCGCTGCTTGTGGCAGTCATAGCCAGCTTCGTCTTATCCAGAATCTCAGCGAATGGCTCGACGTCCTTCGCGCGATATCCGGGCGTATTGGCGTTGGCAATATTCCCCGAGATCGTGGTCTGCCGCGCAGCGAGCCATTGCGCCTGTCGCGATGCCAAATCGAAAAGATAGACAGGTGACGTCACAGTGATCTCCAACCATCATGGTAAAGATGCATTTACGCACACAACCTTGCATGGGGCTGTCTTGGGCTTGATGCGGGAGATATGCTTCGGTGCCGCGGAACCGCTCTTCGCTCTGTCCCCGCGCAGATCACCATATTATGCCTCTATATATCGTTATAACGATCGCTGATTGTCTGCGCTGTAACAGCTATGATTTGTGACCCCTAGAACACAAAGCGGCAAGAAACCGCATAGGCCCACTTAGGATTGAGCATTGAGCACAGTCGAGCCTGCACAGAGGTCTTGAAGAAGCAGCCTGATACAGTTACCAGCACGAAGCAGAGACCCTGATTGGCAACATCAAACTGTCAGGCGGCTTGGGGCATATGACAATGATCTCACCCGCTTCGGCATCCATTCGAGGCGACTCTGTTCCTTGGCGATGATCATAGGAGAATAGGCCCAATGTCGAGCGGGGCGGTAGTTTATGTGGTAGATGACGACCTAGGAGTTCGCAAAGCGCTCTCTTTTTTGCTAGTGTCTGCCGGTCTGAACGTCCGCTTGTATGAATCAGCGACTGCCTTTCTGAAGGAAGTCGTCGACCCTGGCCGCTGTTGCATCGTTACGGATGTCCGCATGCCCGGGATCGACGGGCTGGAATTCATTCGTCGCCTGAACGAGCGCGGCCTCAACGTCCCTGTCATCGTCATGACAGGCCATGCTGACATACCCCTCGCCGTTGAGGCCATGAAGGCTGGCGCGATCGACTTCCTGGAGAAGCCGTTCCGCGAAGACCGCTTTCTCGAAGTCGTTCGCTTCGCCCTCGTCTGCGATGAGAAAAGTGTCCGAAGAAGCCAGGAATTGCTGAAGACTCAGGCCCGGCTGCAATCTCTCTCGCAGCGCGAGCGGCAAGTGCTTGATTGCCTCGTTGCCGGAAAGGCCAACAAGGTCATTGCCCACGAGCTCAACATCAGCATTCGGACGGTCGAAATCCACCGCTCGAACGTTATGGCTAAAATGGAAGCGAGGAATTTTTCCGAACTGATCCGAATGGCCCTGTTCATTGAAACGCCGAGTTCGACCTGACTGCCAAGTCAAAGAATGCGTGCAACCTGTCGCATGACATTTCAGCGAAAGATGGGTTGAATGATACATTCGGGAAACTCCCCTCCTTCATAGGCTACGCCGCCTGATGCTCTCCGCAAGATGCCTTCTCCCAATCCCCAGCGACAGATCCGGCGAGATGCTAGGCGAGGCCGACGCAGCGCTTTATGTTGTTTCAAACAGCAATCGCTGGTCACGCGCCACATTGAGTTTCGAAGGCGTGGAAGCTGATACCTGGTGCGAGTTCAGCTTTTATCTGGAATGGCATCCTCAAGAGAGCAATCGCGCTGTCCACGACTTTGCCTTAGTCGGAGTTGACTTCCTGACTGAGGATGGATCGAGCATCGACTTTGCGTATGTCCCAGGCTTGACCAGAACTCAAATCGACCCTCATAGCTGGCATGTGAGCGGTCCTGATTTCTGCAACCATGATGGATCGGGGTACAGGGTCTCACTCGGGTTCTTTGTCCCTTCTCCCACACGCAAGTTGTCAGTCGGCATCCGAAGCTGGCGCAATTCTCATCCCTTCACCATTCGCGACCCGAAGCTCCTTCAGAAAGCGGCCTCTCCGTCCGAGAATGAAGCAGCGTCGCAGGAAGCGGATTGGGCGAAAGTCGCCAGTTCCCTCCGCCCCTTGAACGCGCGCCGCACTTGGCTTGCCCTCAAAGCCGAGCCGTCCTGGATGAGATTTGCGCTCCTTGCAGGGCGCAGGCTTCTGATCCGCGGTCAGATCATCAATGAGAATCCGGGGCTGCAAGGAGCCTTAGCGCGCATTGTGTATCGCGACGCCCTGGGATCTGAATTGCCCCTCCCTTATCCGGAGACGGAAGAAGCGCCTACGATTGGAGCCTTCATCGACATTCCCGTCCATCGGCAGGCACGCCGCTTCACTCTGGATCTCATCCCGCCGCCCGGCGCTGCGAGCGTTGACGTTGGATTTCAGACGTGGAGCGACAAAGGCGGAATGGATCTGGTGACGCCTCTTGAAATGTCGCTTGACGACGATCTGACGTTGGAAGCGATATCGGGCGATGACACCCCTGATGCCGGGGCCTTTCTGAAACAGCTCATCGCCTGTCTTGACCTTCCATTGCCGGCGAAGTCTGACTCAAATTCCATCCTGGCGGAGTTGGTCGATCCCGAGGCTCTGCTCGCGCCTCTAAGTGTTCATGACAAGCTTCGAGCCGTGCAGCGCGGCGGGAGTAGCGAGCTTTCAGAGAACGGTCTGGCTCTCGCCAACTTTCCGGCTTGGCCCCTGCCGAATAAGCCGCGATGGACGGAGGATCCTTTTCAATCGCCCGCCTGGAGGCTCGAGTTCCAATCACTCGGCTGGCTCTTCGGTCTTGTCCGCGAAGGAAAGGCGGATGATCTCAGCCGCGCGGTCGACTTGGCTGTGTCCTGGTCGCGAGCCAATCCATGGGGAGCCCCTGCCGATCTGATCAGTTCCCATCCGCATGCGCTCTCGGCACGAACCGAAGTGTTTCTTCGCCTTTTGTCCCTTAGCGCTCGATCAGATAAATCCTTTGAAACGCCAGAATTCCTGACACTGCTTGCGGAAGCGATACGGCATGCATTCGCTCTCGCGCAGATTCTGGGTCAGAATGTTTTCTCGCATTCCGCTGTTCATTTACACGCAGCCTGCGCCTTGTTTGCCTTGGCAAGGTGTCTTCCACGCCTCCCCTTGGCCCCTCATTGGAACTCCATTGCCTTGGCGCATCTGGATGCTGGATTCGACAGGTTCTTTGATGAAGACGGCACTTTCATCGAGCAGTCCCTGGATATTCAGTTGGAAGCGGGCTCTCTGGGCCTGATCCTCGGACATCAGATTGACGCCCTGCCCGAAGCACAAGCGTTGTGCGACCGGCTGAATGAGCGTCTTCGGAAGAATCTGCGGACCCTGGTGGCCGTAACCGCACCATCCGGTTCCCTGCCTCCGTTCGGCGATGCTCCCTATCAATATCATCACGCATCGTGGCTTCGCCGGCTTCTGTCAGGATACGGCGCAAAGCTCCTTTCCGATCACGAGCTCGCTGCCGAATTGTCGTATCCACCGGGCAAAAGGCTCTTCACTTCCCAGCAGGCGGGATTGGTTGCGGCACGCCATTATGAGCGCAATCCTCAATGGGCCTATTTTTGCACTTCCTTGAATGGTCGGCACCATGACAATGGGCATCATGATTGCACGTCCTTCGTCTATGCGAATGGCGGCGCGCCCTGGATCATTGATCCCAAGGGTTCAAGCCTGCAAGAAACAGGTGCAGCCCGCCAGTATCTTGTCTCCTCAAGGGCCCACAACATCTCGCTTCCAAATGGGCGGGGTCAGCTTGGCGGGATAGGGTGGCTTGAGGCTCATGAAGAGCTCGCCGGAGCAAGCATCTTCGTTGTCGGCAGCAATGTGCATGGCACCGACTATATCCATCACCGCATCTTCATCACTCTCGATAGTCTGGATGCCATCGGGGTACTCGACCACTTTGTGTCTCAGTCAAAGCCCACCACCTTCGAAGGCTTTTTGCATTTCGACACGGATATCCTCGTCGCCATCGCCAGCACGCAGACGGGTGTCGCCTACCGGAAAAGGGAGAAGCTGATGATCATCCCTTACACGGTCAATGGGCACTTCAGCGGCATGAACGTCGAGAACGGGCGGAATGATCGGGCATCGAAAATGCAAGGATTTGTTGCCCGCCCCTCGGGCGGCCTGCAGCCCGCGAATGTTCTGAGCTACAGGATCTCCGGCCATGAAATCGTCTGCGGCGGGGTGCTGCTGGCCGTCAACAACAAGGCCGCCGGTGAACTTTCCGGGTTGCTGGAAGCGGCAAGCGCCAAAGCCGTCCTCAACCGCCTGTCCTCCGCGCGCTAAGCTGCGCCTACACCATTATTGACGCCCGCATGAAGCGGGCATCCTTTCTTAAAGTGTCGGTTAACCGAACAAGGCGTCGATTGCGTCCTGAGAGGTGATGCCCTTATCGGTTGTCAAAGCTGGGCCATTCAGAAGCGCGTCGTCACCATCACGGGT
>JAEXGT010000065.1 GCA_023450615.1 Pseudomonadota bacterium
GCGCTACCGACTGAACCCGTGGAAAGGCTTAAACTTTCTTGGGTTTGGGCCTAGCCTGCCAGCGAATTCAGTCTAGAACTCGGCGGGCGGGAACCCGAACAGTGGTGGCAGGTGAGCATGGTCGATCAAGCAGCCCTTCAGGCATATGCCGGTTACGTCCTTCAGGATGCGACGATCCCGGAATTGCCTAATCATTACCGGGGCAAGGTGCGCGATAACTACGACCTGCCGGACGGACGGCGCATCATCATCGCATCCGATCGCATCAGCGCCTTCGACATTAATCTCGCGTCCATTCCGCTCAAGGGCCAGGTTCTCACGCAGACCGCGCGCTTCTGGTTTGAAAACACGGCGGATATCTGCCCCAATCACATCATCGAATATCCCGATCCGAACGTGGCGGTGTGCAAGAAGCTCACCATCCTGCCCGTCGAGATCGTGGTGCGCGATTATCTCGCCGGAACCACTGGCACCTCGATCCTCTCGCTCTACAAGCATGGCCGGCGGGAGATGTACGGCATCACGCTGCCGGACGGCATGCGGGACAATCAAAAGCTGCCGCAGACCATCATCACACCCACCACAAAAGCTTTCGATGGCGGGCATGACGAGCCGCTGACGGCGAAGGAAATCGTGGAGCGCAACCTGCTCAGCGCCGAGCAGTGGAAGACCGTTTCCGATTATGCGCTGGCGCTGTTCGCGAAAGGCCGCGAGATGGCTGCCGCGCGCGGCCTCATCCTCGTCGATACGAAATACGAATTCGGCATCGACGAGACCGGCAGGATCATGATCGCCGACGAGATCCATACCCCCGACAGCAGCCGCTACTGGTTCGCGGAAAGCTATCCGGAGCGTTTCGAGAAGGGTGAGCGGCCCGAGAGCTTCGACAAGGACTTCGTGCGAAGCTGGGTCGTCGCACGCTGCGATCCGTACAAGGATCCCGTTCCGGAGATTCCCGCGGACGTGATTCTCGCGACCTCGCGCGTGTATATCGACGCCTTCGAGCGCATCACCGGCCAGCCCTTCGCATTGCCCGATGCGAAGGTGCCGGTGCTGGAGCGTATCCGGACGAATCTGGCGCGGTATTTCTAGAGCATCGAACGCAAAAGTGGGCCCCGATTTTGCGTGACAAGATGCGCCAAACCAAAAGCTTAAAGCATTGGACGTGAGTTCGATTCCACGTCCAATGCTTTAAAGTCAGAAAAACTCTCTGACCACTTTCGCCACATCCCGCGCCCGCTCCACGGGCAGCATGTGCGTCTCGCCTTTGAACAGCTTGAGTTGCGATCCGGCGATCAGGCGGGCAGTCTCCTCCATGGCCTCCACATCGAAAAACGGATCGCGAGTGGCGCCGACGATGAGGGTGCGGGGACGGATGGTCCGCAGCCAGGATGGATCTTCGCCGAAATCTTCCCCCGCGACGGCGTGAAGGCCGCGCACGATGATGGCGGGATCGTTCATCGTCTCGTGCAGTCTGTCCCGCTCCTGCCTGAAGCGCAGGCGGAGCAGCCAGTTCAGCCACGGGCGGCGGAAGACGAGGCCGAATTCCTTCAGAAAACCGTCGAAATCGCCTTGCCAGGCGCATTCGATCTGCCGGTCGACGCTGCGGCGGCCCGCCATGGAGAAGCGGTGAGCGCTCACCATGAGGACCAAGCTGCGCACGAGATCCGGATGATCGGCGGCAAGACGCGTCGCCACGAAGCCGCCGAACGAAATGCCCATGACGTCGGCCGGGCCGATCTCGTCGCGCAGGATCTGCGCCACGTCCTTCACGATCATGTCGATGCTGTAGCCCGGAGGTGGCGATGAATCGTAGCCCAGCACATAGATCGGGCGGCGAGGGGGCAGGAGACGCGCGATGCGCTTGGCGTCTCTCTGGGCGCGTGCCGCAGTCGGGCGGCGGACAAAGGCCTGACCGCCGTTGAGAACGACGATGGGATCAGAACCCGAACCGATCTTCACGAAGGGAATCCGGTCCAGGAAGAGGCCTGACTGAAAATGCGTCATGATCGAAAGCTGTCGCTGCAAGCAGCCTGTCACATGATGGGCATGCGGACTGGAAAGGGCTGCTTCGAACTTGTCTGAGAAACCTGCCGGAGGGGATCGCGAGCCGATGTGCGCAACCGCACGCCATCCATGCGGATGCAGCGGCGAGAATAGGCAGGTTGTGGAGCCGACGGACGCTTGAAGGGCGGCGGCGGCTTGCGGCCGGAACTCTGTCCTAAGAGCTTAACGTTACGTCGTCAATCGCCTTGTTCGTACGCACCGGCATGGCGGCGCCTTCGCCCTTGTGCCGGTCCCATGGCCATCGTCCTTCGATCTCGACCTCCAGCGAGAAGCTCAGGAACGTACGGATGAGCACGATGCCGCCGAGGATGAGGAGGCTCTGGAGCGTCGGCTCGATGGCGACCGTGTTGATGATGTCGGCGGCGACGAGAAACTCGAGGCCAAGCAGGATCGCGCGTCCCAGATTGGAACGATAGAGATTGAACGCGTCATCGCCACGGCGTCCCCGCAGCACCTGCCAGAGAACGGCGAGCGTCGCCCCCAGCGTTCCGAGCACGATGATGGCGATGCCGCCCACTTCGATCAGGCGCGTCGTGAGGCGCAAGGCCTGCGGGAACCAATCGTCCATGGGCAATCCTTTGCGAGGAGCATGGATCTTGATTCATAGGACAACGAACAACGGTCTCCAGGGGCGCCAAAGAAAAGGGCCGGCCAATGGCCAGCCCTTTCTTTCGATATGCGGAATGCGCGCTCAGTAGAAAGATACGCGCTGCTCATCCTGCTCCACATCCGGGAGGGAGTTGCCTCTCAGGACCACCACCGGCGAGCCGGTGGGCACGCGGTTGTAGAGGTCGATGATGTCCTGATTGAACAGGCGGATGCAGCCGGACGAGACGGATTGCCCGATGGACCATGGCTCCGTCGTGCCGTGGATGCGGTACATCGTGTCATTGCCGTTGCTGTAGAGATAAAGCGCGCGGGCGCCGAGAGGGTTATCGAGGCCGCCTGCCATGCCGCCCGCCCATTTGGCGTTGCGCTCCGGCTCGCGCTTGATCATTGCGGCAGTGGGCGTCCAGCGCGGCCACGTGGCCTTGCGCCCCACGACGGCGCGGCCGGACCAAGCCATGCCCTCCTTGCCGACGCCGATGCCGTAGCGAATGGCGCGTCCGCCCTCTCGGACGAGATAGAGATAGCGGGCGGCGGTATCGACCACGATGGTGCCGGGCGCCTCGCGTCCGTAATAGGCGACTTCGCGGCGCAGGAAGCGCGGGTCGACTTCAGTGATGTCGGTGGCCGGAAGCGGATGTGGCTCGTCGGGCCGTGCGCCGTACATGGCCATGTAAGCCGGATCGATGCGGCGAACGGCCTGTTGCTGCGGCGGGGAGGTGACGCAGGCAGCCAGCACCATGGGGAGGACCAAGGCGCAGAAGCGGATCGCATTTCGCATCGAGAACAAGCTCGGGGCCGTAAAAGCAGACATCAGGGGGAGGCTCACACGTTTTGGTTTTTGGCTTAGGCCGACGATCATGGGACCGGCAGCATTACTCAAGGAGAGTTCATAGACTTAGCAGTGTCCACAAGGTGTTAACGGGATGGCGGAAATGTGGCTGCGTTCAGCTGTGATCAAAAGGCCACAATCATTTGATTGAATTGGATTTATTCCTTCCTGTCGAATACAAGCTTCTCACGAAGCCGTGATAATGCCACAGCTTCAGTTTCAAACGGACGCACGATGCAAACTCCCCCAATTTCCATGCTCACGATCTGCGGAATTTCCGAATTGCCGGACCAAAGGGAGAGGGCCGTCACGCATGTGCTTTCGATCCTCGATCCGGATCATCCCGATCCGGAGGCTTTCGGAGCCTATGCCTCCCATCACCGCACGATCCTGCGCTTCCACGACATCATCAATCCCATCGAGGGCATGATCCTGCCGGAGCCGGAGCATGTGGAAGCGGTGTTGCGCTTCGGCGACGAAGTAGCGGCGGGCAGGGCCGAGCGCACGGAAGGGCATCTTCTCGTCCATTGCCACATGGGCGTTTCACGCTCGACGGCGGCGATGCTGACGCTCATGGCTCAGACCAATCCGGGGGAGAGCGAAGACCAACTGTTCGAGCGCCTGTTGGAGATCCGGCCGCAGGCTTGGCCGAACTCGCGCATGATCGCCTTCGCCGATGACCTGTTGTCCCGCCAGGGCCGTCTCGTCGACAGCCTGCGCCGCCATTACGGTCGCCAGATTCAGCGCAGGCCCGAATTCGCGGAATGGATGCGGGAGCTGGGCCGGGAGCGCGAAGTGGAGATGGCGGTCTAAGCCTTGCCCAAGGCCCCGAATTTCGCGTCCGCCCTGACATGAACGGGCAGGGGATCGTCTCCCGCCAGCTCTTCGAGAATGGGGCAATGGGGGCGTGAATCGCCGCAGCAATTCTCGGCGAGATGTCTCAAGGTCGATGACATCTCCTGCAATTCGCGGATCTTGCGCTCGAGCACGGCAACGTGATCGAGCGCAATCGTCTTCACGTCCTTGCTCGCCCGCTCGCGATCCTGCCACAGCGACACGAGATCGGCGATCTGCTCCACCGAGAAGCCGAGGTCGCGCGCGCGGCGGATGAAGCGCAAGGTGTGCACGTCATGATCCGAATAGACCCGGTATCCGGATTCCGTGCGGACGGTCTTCGGAATGAGACCAATGGACTCGTAATAGCGGATCATCTTGGCGGAAACGCCTGAGGCGGAAGCGGCCTGTCCGATATTCATGCCATACCTTCTGCAATTCGAGGGGCGGAAGCTGGGTGGTGGGATGCATCGAGGGGAGCCTTGAAGCGGCGCAGGCGCAGCGCATTGCCGACCACGAATACGCTGGAGAGCGCCATCGCCGCCGCCGCCACGACGGGCGAGAGCAGGGCGCCATCGATAGGATAGAGCACGCCCGCAGCGACCGGGATCAGCACCACGTTGTAGGCGAAAGCCCAGAACAGATTCTGCCGGATGTTCCGGATCGTCGCCTTCGACAGGGCGATGGCATTCACGACGCCGCGCACATCACCGGACATGAGCACCACATCCGCGCTTTCGACGGCGATGTCCGTGCCTGTTCCAATCGCGATCCCGATATCGGCCTCGGCCAAGGCCGGTGCATCGTTGATGCCGTCGCCGACGAAGGCGATGCGGCCATGCGCCTGGCGCAGGCGCTTCACCACCTCCACCTTGCCCTCAGGAAGCACTTCCGCCACCACCTCGTCGATACCGATGCGCCTGGCGATGGCGTCCGCGGTCCTGCGGTTGTCGCCGGTGATCATCGCGACTTTCAGTCCGAGCGCATGCAAGGCGGCGATGGCTTCCGGCGTCGAATCCTTGATCGGGTCCGCAACGGCGATGATGGCCGCAATCCCGCCGTCGATGGCGGCGTAGAGCGGGCTCTTGCCCTCGGCGCCGAGGCGCGCCGCGGTATCGCCGAACACGGATACGTCGAGCCCCAGCTTTTGCATGAAGCGATCCGCGCCGATATCGACCTTCCGGCCCTCGACGGTTGCAGAGACACCGAAGCCGGGAACAGCCTGGAAGCCGTCTGTCGCGGGCAAGGCAATGCCGCGCCCTTCGGCCGCGTTGGCGATGGCCTGTGCGATCGGATGTTCCGATCGTGCTTCGACAGCCGCGACGAGACGCAAGGTTTCGGTTTCGGAGAAGCCGTTCGACGTCACGAAATCCGTCAGGTCGGGACGGCCCTGCGTGAGCGTGCCCGTCTTGTCGAGGGCGACCACGCCGATCTCCTTCAGGCTCTGCAATGCTTCGCCCTGGCGGAAGAGCACGCCGAGTTCCGCCGCGCGCCCCGTGCCGACCATGATCGAGGTCGGCGTCGCCAATCCCATCGCGCAGGGGCACGCGATGATGAGCACGGCGACCGCATTCACGAGGGCGAAGGTCACCGCCGGTTCAGGGCCGAAGATCAGCCAGATCGCGAAGGTGAGCGCCGCCGCCCCCATGACGGCGGGGACAAACCATGCAGTGATCCTGTCGACCATGGCCTGGATCGGCAGCTTCGCGCCCTGCGCCTGCTCGACCATGCGGATGATCTGCGAAAGCACCGTATCCGCGCCGATGCGGGTTGCGCGGAAGGTGAAGCCGCCTGTCTTGTTGATGGTGCCGCCGACCACTTCCGAGCCTTGCGCCTTCTGCACGGGCACGGGCTCGCCGGTGATCATGGATTCATCGACGAAGGACGAGCCTTCGACCACCTCGCCGTCGACAGGCACCTTCTCACCGGGGCGCACCTGCACAAGGTCGCCGATCCGCACCTGATCGAGAGGGATTTCGACCGCTTCATCGTTGCGCATCACGCGGGCGGTTTTCGGGGAGAGGCCGATGAGGCGCTTGATCGCTTCCGAGGTGCGGCCCTTCGCCTTCGCTTCGAGAAAACGGCCCAGCAGGATCAGGGTCACGATCACCGCGGCGGCCTCGTAGTAAACGTTGATCATGCCGGCAGGCAGCAGGCCGGGCAGGAGTGTCGCGACAACCGAATAGGCATAGGCCGCGCTGGTGCCGAGCACGACGAGGGAATTCATGTCGGGCGCCCAGCGCAGAAGAGCGGGAACGCCCTTCCTGAAGAAGCGCAGGCCCGGCCCGAACAGAACGAGCGTGGTGAGCACGAATTGCAGATACCAGCTGTTCTGATGGCCGATGGTGTTCATCACCCAATCATGGATCGCGCCGACAAAGTGCGAGCCCATCTCCACCACGAAGACGGGCAGGGTCAAAACGGCGGCCAGCGCGAACGAGCGCCTCAACGCCGAAATCTCGGCTTCGCGGGCTGCGCTCTCCCGGTCCGTCCTGTCGGTGTCCGGGCGGATCTCCTTGGCTTCGTAGCCGGTCGCATCGACAGCCTCGATCATTCGGCCGACGGCGTCCTCACCGCCGAAATAGCGCACCGAGACGCGCTCCGTCGCGAGGTTCACATGGGCTTCGGTCACCCCGGGCACGCGCTTGAGGGCTTTTTCCACGCGCGCCACGCAGGAGGCGCAGGTCATGCCATGGATCGCGAGGTCGACGCGGCTTTCCGAAGGCTCGTATCCGGTATTCCGGATCGCCTCGACGACAGCCTGCGGATCGGCCTTGTCGGGCGCGAAGGTGACATGCACCCGCTCCGTCGCCAGGTTGGCATTGGCGGCGATCACGCCCTCAACCGACTTGACGGCCTTCTCCACCCGCCCGACGCAGGAAGCGCAGGTCATCCCCTCGACGGGAATGTCGAAACTGTTCTGGGCAGCAGAGCGGTTGGCGGTCATCTGAATCTCCTGATTCATCATATAGGATCGAGGTGTAATCCTTCCAATCATGGGAAGGTCAAGCGACCCCGGTCTTGCCCTGTGCCGGAACACTGGCCGATGATAGGTCATTGATCCGACACGTTTGCGCCATAGGTCGCGAAGCGAAACATCACTGCAACCCGACCTTCACCATTGTTTGAGCCGGTACTGACCTTTGAATCACAGCGATAAACAGGGGCGACCCTTCCGGATTCTCACCTATAACGTTCACCGCTGGCTGGGCACCGACAGAAAGATTTCGCCGATGCGGATCGCCGAAGTGATCGCCGCTTGCGAGGCCGATGTCGTGGCGCTCCAGGAGGTGCGTGTCGGCCGCACGAAGGCAGGGGAGATCGACCAAGCCGCAACCGTGGCGGACAGGCTCGGCATGGATCTCTACTTCCAGCCCACGATCCGCATTCTCGGTGAGCAATACGGCATCGCGATCCTGTGCAAGCATCCTGCCTATCTGGTGAAATCGGGCCGCCTGCCGACCCAGTCGACAAAGCCGTCCTTCGAGAAGCGCAGCGCCCTATGGGTCTGCACGGAGATCGACGGACAGAAGGTCAATGTCATCAACGCCCATCTCTCCCTTCGTTCCGGCGAGCGCCGCACGCAGGCCTCCGCGTTGGTGGGGAGCGAATGGATGGGGCACCCGGAATGTGCGGATCCTGCTATCCTGCTCGGTGACTTCAATGCGCCTCCCTATTCGCGCTCCTACCGCATGATCGCCAGCCGCTTGCGGGATGCGCAGCTCTCCAACGCCCACGGAGAACCCCAGCCGACCTTTCACACTAGGGCGCCGGTGCTACGCCTCGACCATGTCTTCGTCACCAAATCGGTGGATGTGGTGGATGCCGGACCCGTGCGGAACGCTCTGACACGAGTGGCTTCCGATCACTTCCCGTTGATTGCGGAACTCCGTGTGCGTGCCCGGCAGAGCGCAGAACGTGATCGCGCATCGGAAAGCAGGCTTTTGCCGTCCGGCCACGATCCTGCCTTAAAATAAGATAACATAACAATTATTCGGCTCTCGGGTTTGAGATCCCGTCTTCTTAAAAAATTATTATGACGTTGCATTTGTTTGGCTTCTGCGCGTGCGCGGGAGCGCAGGATTTGATCGATGAAGCTCTATTACAGCCCTGGAGCGTCCTCCCTGGCGCCTCACATCGTCGTTCGTGAAGCTGGCCTGGAGGTCGAGTTCGATAGGGTCGACCTGAATACACAGACGACCTCGTCAGGGCATCGCTTCGGCACCATCAACCCCAAAGGGAACGTGCCTGCGCTTGCCCTCCGGGACGGGGAGGTGCTCATGGAGGTTTCCGTTATCCTGGAATATCTGGCGGACCGCGTACCGGACCGCCGTCTTCTGCCGGCTCTGGGCTCACTGGAACGCTACCGGGTTCAGGAATGGGTCGGCTTCATCGGCACCGCGATTCATAAGGGCTTCGATGCGCTCTGGGACGGGCTGATGCCGGATGCAGCGCGGCGGCTCGCAATCCAATACCTTCAGCGCAACCTGTCCTATCTCGACAGATGCCTCAACGGACGCTGTTACCTCACGGGGGAAGAGTTCACGGTAGCCGACGCTTATTGCTTTACCGTTCTCAACTGGGCCCGCTTCCATCGGGTGGACCTGTCGGATTACCCTGCCGTGCAGGCCTTCATGCAGGAAGTTTCCAGCCGCCCCATGGTCCGCAAGGCGATGGAGGCCGAAGGGCTGATGCAGGCGGCCTAAAAGCAACACGAAAGAAGTGCGGCTCTGCTAAAGGCTTGGCGCCTCTTGCGTTCCTCAAAGAGGAAAGCTAGGCACCCGTTGCCATGCTTCCTTTATCCGTCTTCATCATCGCCAAGAACGAGGCCGACCGGATCGGCGCGACGATCCGCGCCGTCCGCGATCTGACGGACGATCTGGTGGTGATCGATTCCGGCTCGACCGACGGCACCCAGAAAGTGGCGGAAGAGCTCGGCGCCCGGGTGATCTTCAATCCCTGGCCCGGCTACGGCCCGCAGAAGCGTTTCGGCGAGGACCAGTGCCGCTACGAGTGGCTCCTGAACATCGATGCGGACGAGGAGCTTTCTCCCACCCTGCGCGAGGAGATCAAGGCCCTCTTCGCCAATGGGGAGCCTCCACGCCAAGCCTATGGCATTCGCATCGCCGAAACCTATCCGGGGGAGGCCGCGCCGCACCCTCTCGCCTATCGCATCGCGCCCGTGCGTCTCTACCGCAGGGATGCGGGCCGGTACTCGCCCTCCTTGGTCCATGACCGAGTGGACCTGAAGCCGGGCACGAAGATTGGGACGCTGAAGGGCCTTGTCCACCACCGGTCGATCCGCTCGCTCGGCGACCAGATCGCCAAGCTGAACTTTTACACGGACCAACTCGCCCATGATCTGGAGGTGAGGGGGGTCTCAATCCCCACATGGCGGGTCTATTTCGAGTTCCCGGCAGCCTTCATCAAGGCCTATTTCGGGCGCCTGCACTTTCTGCGGGGCACCTATGGTTTTTTGATTGCGATGAACTACGCCATCTGGCGGCATCTGCGCCTGGCGAAGCATTACGAGAAGAAGCGATTGAATGCTTTGGCGAAGGCGAACAAGGCCAAGAGGACCTGATCGCCTTCGCAGGCGCAGCTGCCTTAGAGCGCGGCGGTGACCTGAATCTCCAGCGCATAATCGGGATCGGCGAGCTTGGCCTGAACGGTGGCCCGCGCGGGCGTATGGCCCGGAACGACCCAAGCATCCCACACCGCGTTCATCTCGGCATAAGACGCCATGTCCGTCAGCCAGATCGTGGCCTGCAGAAGCTTGGACTTATCACTGCCGATCTCCGTCAGCGATTGCTCGATCTGCGCGAGCACGTCCCGGGTCTGCTCGGTCACCGATTGGCCCACGGTGGTTTCGGCCACGTAGCCGGAGAAATAGGCCGTATTCCCGTGAATCACGAGATCGCTGTAACGGGCGGCAACGCCAATGCGCTTGATGTCTGCCATGTCGGGGCTCCTTTGGTTTCCGTTGGTGGAGCCTCCTAGCATGGAAGCGGCTGTACAGCCCAGGTTCCAAGGGCAGCTTTTGCCTGCCGATAGGATGCTTTTTGGCCTTGACGAAGGGCGGCTGTTCGCGTCTATTGCGCCACCTGCGAAGCAGGGTTCCGACCCTGTTTTATCGCGAACGGAGACGTGGCCGAGAGGCTGAAGGCACTCGTTTGCTAAATGAGCATACCCCAAAAGGGTATCGAGGGTTCGAATCCCTCCGTCTCCGCCATTTTCTTTTATCCTAAGATGCTTACCCGCAGATTTTGGAAATTGGGTCGCCTGGAACTTCATCGTTGCGGGAGCGCGACGTTTGTCGAGATGACGTAACGAGAATGGCAAGCTAAAGCCCCAGGCTACTCTTGGGGGGCACATGTCGAGTCGGATCGTCTTATTCTTTGCAGCTTTTGTTGTAAGCTTCGTACCGGCTCGCGCCGAGATGATTGCAGTAAAGGCAGTCGCTATCAGCAGTCGTAACGCGCTCGTATTCCAATTCAGTGATCAGGTCGCACCACCTCGCCTCTGCAATGGGGAAAGTGGTCATCGGGCATTTCTCGCGATGACTATCGCGCGAAACCTCGATCCCCGGACCGGGAGTAACTATGGCAGCGGATGCTGGTTCTTCAATGAATTTGGAGAAATCGTCATCTGGGGCAAGTCGTTTCACGACGGCACGCTCATGAGCCTCAGTTTCCCCGTGGGAGAGGTGGATACGACTCCAGCCTTCAAGGCTTGGTTCTATTATAACCGTGACTTTGGGCCTGATGATATCAAGCGGATCAAACGTGCCAACGACCTCAACAGCCGGTGCCGCGGTGAACGCGGAGACCATCCCGCCACAACCATAATCTGCGAGGAGCGCGATCAGGTGGTTTCCGAGCTCGAAGCGAGCGGAATCTGCTGGGGGCCCAACGACGCGCCGGGTTTCGAGAAGCGCTGGATGCGCTGCTGAATCGACTCGGTAACCGACCTGAAGTCGGTATGGCGCATGTGACAGGCAGCGGCTTAGTCTCTTGTCAGACGCGCCCCTGTACGGCTTGCGCCTTTGTGAGAACGCGCGGCTTGCCGTAGCCAACCAGTGATCCCAGTGCTCGCTGCAGCTCCGAATGGGCAACTGCAGGGGGGAACCGCCGACCTTCCGTCGTTCCTGGTATCCGATGTCATGTGATGAAGTTGCTCGAACGATTGCGCCATCTCATTTTGACCTATGCCTTGGTGGCCCAAACGGCGCTTTTGGCGTAGAACGGCAAATTCCCACATCCGGTTGATCTTATGCACGAAGCCACCTTCATCTCTACCGTTGCCATCTGCTTCGTTCTCGCCTTTGCCTTCGGCTATCTTGCGGAGCGGCTGCGCTTGCCGCCCCTTGTCGGCTATCTGGTCGCCGGCATTGCTGCGGGGCCGTTTACGCCGGGATTCATGGCGGATGGAGCGCTCGCGTCAGAACTGGCGGAGATGGGCGTGATCCTGCTCATGTTCGGAGTCGGGCTTCACTTTTCCGTCAGAGATCTCATGGCCGTGCGCAGCATCGCCATACCAGGAGCGGTCGGCCAGATCGCCCTGGCCACGGCTGCGGGTGCAGGTCTTGCCCATCTCTGGGGCTGGTCTCTGGGGCAGGGTGTCGTTTTCGGGCTGACGCTTTCCGTCGCCAGCACCGTCGTCCTGCTGAAGGCCCTCGAAGAGCGTAACCTTCTCCAAAGCCCCAACGGCAGGGTGGCTGTCGGCTGGCTCATCGTCGAGGATCTCGCCATGGTCCTGACGCTCGTTCTGCTTCCGGCTTTTGCCGAGGTTCTGGGCGGACATGCGGCCGCCTCATCCGGCGGTCACGGCGCGCCCGCTTCCGATGGACCGGTCCTGCTCGCCCTGGCGATGACCCTCGGCAAGGTCGGTGTCTTCGTCGCGCTCGCAGTCCTGCTCGGTCCGAGGGTCGTGCCCTACCTGCTGAAGCAGGTGGCCCGCACCGGAAGCCGGGAGTTGTTCACGCTGTCGGTGCTCGCGCTGGCGATCGGCATTGCCTACGGGTCGGCGAAACTCTTCGGCGTCTCCTTCGCCCTTGGCGCCTTCTTTGCCGGCGTGGTGCTGAGCGAGTCGAGGTTCAGTCATAGAGCGGCGACGGAATCGCTGCCGTTGCAGGACGCCTTCTCCGTCCTGTTCTTCGTCTCTGTCGGCATGCTGTTCGATCCGATGGTGCTGATCCGTGATCCTCTGTCGGTGCTGCTGGTGGTTGCACTGATCGTCGTCGGAAAGGGGCTCATCGCTTTCGGCATCGTCGTTGCCTTGCGCTATCCCCTCGACATGGGCCTGCTGGTTGCGGCGAGCCTCGCGCAGATCGGGGAGTTCTCCTTCATCCTGGCGGGCCTCGGAATGTCTCTCGGCCTTCTCCCCAACGAGGGGCGGGACCTGATCCTGGCCGGGGCTCTGCTGTCCATCACCCTGAACCCGTTGACGTTCCAAGTGGTGAACAGACTCAGGAAGCGGCTTGGCATCGACACTCCATCGCGTGCAACGGATTTCGGGTTCTCCCGGCATCAGGCTCTTGAGGAAGAACTGGCGGCGAACCGCCTTCGGAACGAGGAGCGCGAGCTGGCTCATGAACTGGAGCTTCATGCCCTGCTCGAAAAGTTTCCCGTCCTGAATTTGGTAGGGAGAAATGATCGGGAGGATCTGCTTCTTCTCTTCCGCCCCAGGTCCGCGGCTCCGGGCGAGCGTGTGATACGGCGCGGGGATCGAGCGGACGGGATGTATTTCATCTCCTCCGGCGCGGTGGAGGTTTCCATCGGTGACCAGAAGATCAGGCTCGACCACGGAACCTTTTTCGGCGAGATGGCTCTGGTTGACGACAGCCGCCGCAATGCCGACGTGACGGCGATCGACTATTGCCAGTTCCTCTTTCTGGCGAACCGCGATTTCAATCAGTTCATGTCACGCCATCCTGCCCTGCGCAGCGCAGTGGGCGAGATGGCGGAGCAGCGCCGGGCGATGAACGGGGAAGCCGCAACCCGTCCAGGAGATGATGCCAAGGCCGACACTCCGGTGGCTGAGACGCCTGGTCCGTGAACGGTCTGGCGCTTCGCAGCCCATGGTCTTGAGCGCGACGGCAGACAAATCGCCTCCGGGGATTACTCGACCTCGCAAATGAACTGACGCGTTGCGCCACATCGGCGGCAGAATTCCAGCGTCACGACGGGCATGCGGAGCGGGCGTCTGTTCTGAAGATCGAGCTGCTCCTCGGAGGTCCAGCTGTGGCGCAGGAACATGCAGACGAGACGCATCAAGGCAGGCATCGGTATCACTCTCCTGAGCGGACGCAGATCCGCCGAATGCCGGACTGCCCGCATGACAGGCCGCGACATGAACGCCTCACTTGTGCGGTCATCGCATCGCTTGAGGCAAGTAAAGTCGATGTGAGGCGGCGCTTGCGTCGAGAGCATCAAACGAAGCGCGGGGGAGGGCGACCCTGGTTTCATCGAGGCATCACCATCCCCATCGGGCGGATCATAAACTTGGATGATGGGGTGGCTGGTTATCGCCCTATTGGAAATGATAAAGCGCGCCCTGTTCCGGGATCACGAACTCAACGCCAAGATCGTTTCCTGCTTCCAACTCCTTGCGAATAGCCTCCTGAGGCTGCTCGTTCGTCAAGGAGTACTTGATGTGGCTCACGATAACCGGCAGCCCTTTCAGGGCATTCCCGCCCGCTTCCTGATCCAGAACTCGCAGCGTCTTGTGGACCCATTTCGGCGTCAGGTGTCCGAACAGCAGATTATCGGGACGGTCGCTGGTGTACGACACTTCCAGAATGATCGCTTTCAGGTTCCGCTGTCTCACCTTGTCGGCGACAGCCTTCCAGATGTCCTGCATGTTGGAAGACTTTTGGACATCATCGGGACCTGTATCGCCAAAGCACAGAATTGCATCCTGCCCGCTCTCGATGAGGAAGGCGGTGGATTCTGCTCCTCCGTGGTTCAGCGGAAAAGGTGTGACGGTCATCCTGGTGCCAGCGATGTCTTTGGTTTCTCCCGGCTTCAGGTCTTCCAAGTGATACTTCTTCAACTGCGGCTGCTCGCCACGATCCAGCATGTTCGGCCACGCCTTCCAGTTGAAGTAGTTCTGCTCGATGGCCGCGCTCACCGATGGGAGGCTATAAATGGTCTTGTTGCTGTCGTCCGGCGAGGCGATCACCAAGCCCGCCAGATGATCGAGATGCGCGTGGCTGATCAGATAGCCCTTGATATGGCTTTTCAGAACATGGCCGACGACGCTGTCGGTGGAGCCTTCAGGCACCTTGACGCCCTTGAAGACGCCCTTGTCCTGAGCAACCTTCAAGCCGTTGACCAGACTGCCGGCATCGCACGCAACGGCGTTGCTGTCGCCATGCGGGCGGATGAGAAAGGAGCTGAGATTGCCGTCCTGAATGCCGCCCAAAGCGCCGAGAACAACCACATCGAAGCCCTGTTCGGACAAGGCGACGGTAGGTGTCAGAAGCATTGACAGGGAAACAAGCGATGCGGTCAGTCTCATGAGAATTCCGGTGCATGCGGTGTAAGGATGAGCCTCCCGATAATATGGACGTCAGGAGCAGGCTCACGTTGAATATCGCCAGCAGATTATCCAGGATGGCCGGACCGCACCAGAATGGATTTGCGGAAGCTCTCCGGCAAGAATGGGATTGCCTCATGAACCGTATGCATCCTGCCCTGGGCAGAACGATCCTCGCCGCCTTGTATGTGGCCGGTGCCGCCGCTGCAGCGGCCGCCCAGGATACCAAGCCTTTTGAATACACCTGTGCCGACGGCACTAAACTCCAGGCCACGTTCTCTCCGCCCAGCGCCTCGACGGGGTCCGTGAAGCTGGTTTATTCCGGCTCCTTATCCGAGGCGGTGCTTCCGCAAGCCGTTTCCGCAGATGGAGGCCGCTATACCAAGGGCGACGTGGAATTCTGGATCAAAGGGAGGGGCGCAACCCTGACCCGAGCAGGAAAGTCGACGACCTGCCGGACAAGCGACTAAGGTACTC
>JAEXGT010000090.1 GCA_023450615.1 Pseudomonadota bacterium
GGCAAGACGGATCGGCTCTGAACTCGAGTTGGTCGTCTATTCATCCGCCGGCCAGATCATTCAAGCGACCGACTCCAATGAGTGGGATATTGCCTTCCTCGCCAGTGATCCCGGACGCGTCGACAGACTCGCATTTTCCTTACCCTATGTGATCATCGAGGCGACCTATCTCGTTCGCAGCGGCTCAGGGATTCAGGCCATTGAACACGTCGATCAACCTGGCAACAGGGTCTGCGTCACTCAAAATGCCGCTTATGACCATATCCTCACACGGCAACTGAAGAATGCGGAGATCGTTAGGGCGCCGACGCCTGCCGAAACACTGGACCTGTTCCTACGAGAAGGCTTCGAAGCAGCGGCTGGCATACGACAGCCGCTCCGAACCTTCGCAGCATCGCACGCAGGACTAGAGGTTCTTCCCGGGCGTTTTTCCGTGATTGAACAATCCATTGCCGTTGCTGCTTCTAAGCAATCTTGCACGACTGCTCTCAATGATTTTGTTCGAGAGATGCTAGCGTCGGGATTTGTTCGCGAAGCGTTGGAAGCCAGTGGGCAAGGAGATGTTGCCGTCGCAGATAGTGCGTAACAGCTGCAGAAATAGCCTGGTCGAGCGACGGTGCAGTTGAGAAAAGCGTCAGGTTAGGAAGTTAAGATGAGGTCCAGAAAGGTAAGACTCGCTGTCCTTGGAGCGGGGCTGATCGGCAAGCGCCACATCGAGCGCGTTCGAGACGAGCCTGAAGCCGAACTGATGGCTATTGTCGATCCTTCATCGTCCGGCCGGTCGCTGGCAGAAGCAATGGGAGTTCCGTGGACTCCTACCTTTCGGGATCTCCTCGAGACAGACAAGCCCGACGGTGTAATCATCGCGACACCAAACCAGATGCATGTCGCAAATGGCCTCGAAAGCGTTGCTGCCGGGATACCTGCCTTAGTGGAAAAACCGATTGCAGATGACGTTGCATCCGCGACACGGTTGGTCGAAGCCGCCGAAGCTGCCAAGGTGCCCCTCTTGGTTGGCCATCACCGGCGGTTCAATCCGCTCATTCAGAAGGCGAAGCTCGCTATTGATGCCGGCCGAATTGGCAAGATACTAGCCATTCATGGAATGTGCTGGTTCTTCAAACCTGATGATTACTTTGAGCCCTCCTGGCGACGTGAGAAAGGGGCAGGGCCTGTCTTTATAAATCTCATTCACGACGTTGATAACCTTCGCTATCTCTGCGGAGATATCGTTTCAGTGCAAGCGGTCGAATCGAATGCATTTCGGCGCAATGAGGTGGAAGATACCTCTGCCCTCCTGCTGCGTTTCAGGAATGGCGCTCTCGGGACGATTTCGGTCTCAGATGCAATTGTTTCTCCATGGAGTTGGGAACTCACGTCGGGCGAAAACCCTGCATATCCCGCAACGGACGAGTCCTGTTACCATATCGGGGGAACGCATGGTTCCTTGACGGTTCCGCACCTAGATGTCTGGTACAATAAAGATGAGCGAAGCTGGTGGGAGCCAATATTCCGCGACCGCATTCCCGTTGAAACTCAAGACCCGCTGACCCTACAGGTCCGTCACTTTTGTCGGGTCATTCGCCGTGATGAATCTCCTCTTGTTTCTGGGCGGGAGGGACTTGCAACGCTAAAAGTCATCGCTGCCGCTAAGAAGGCCGCCGCGACAGGACAACTTGTCGAAATCGAATATTAGTGCCGCTCATGGTTCCCATCAGTTTCACTTAGAAATGACGGGAACTCGACCTCTAACCGGCGCTGTGGCGGTCGCCTAATCCAGCCTCAGACGAGGATGAGTGTATCCTTCCTCGATAACTTGACGGCGCCGTCTCACCTTATCTACGGCGCGACAGCTTCTTCACCGCATCGCGGCGCAGGATGCCGACGACTTCCAGATGCGGCGAGTGTTTGAACTGATCGACGGGGATCACACGCTCCAGGCGATAGCCGCTGCTCATCAGAATGGCGGCGTCGCGTGCGAAGGTGGCGGCGTCGCATGAGACGCTGACCACGAGCGGCACTTTCGACACGGAAAGTTGCTTCGCCTGCGCTTCCGCGCCTGCACGCGGCGGGTCGAGCACCACGGCGTCGAAGGCGT
Source organism: Pseudomonadota bacterium (assembly GCA_023450615.1). Classification (GTDB taxonomy): domain Bacteria; phylum Pseudomonadota; class Alphaproteobacteria; order Rhizobiales; family Beijerinckiaceae; genus Microvirga. Next base: position 2,099 of record JAEXGT010000090.1, read on the forward strand.
TGAGTTCCGGCGTCAGGAGCGGGCGGCGGAAGAGGTCACGCGCTTCCGTCGAGATGCGGCGCAGGCCCGGCGTTGCTCGGAATGCCTTGTCGAGCGCCGTCATCGAGCCCTGGTCGTATTCGACCGCATGAACGTCCGACTTTTCGGCAAGCCGCAAGGCGAAGGGGCCGGAGCCCGAGAAGAGATCGGCCACACGCTTCGAGCGCTCGCAGGCCTCCGTGACGAAGCGCGAAAGGGTTTCCTCGCCAAGGCGCGTTGCCTGAAGGAAGGAGCCCGGCGGCGGCACGACGGAGGCGCGGCCCATGAGGATCGCGGGCGGGCGGCGTTCCACGATCACATCGCCATGGATCGAGAGACGGGAGAGGTCGAGCTTCGCCGCGAGGTCGATCAGGCTCAGGCGATCCGCGTCCTTCAGCGGCCCATGCCCGCGCACATCCACGTCGAATCCGGTCTGCGTGTTCGTGATCTGGATATCGAGCGGTTTGCGGGCCGCCTTCAAGTGCTCGCCGATGGCGCGGGCGATGCCGGGCGCCTGGTCCTTCAGCGGGGCCTCGGCGATGGGGCAGAAGCCGATCTCCACGATCTGATGGCTGCGCGCCGCCATGAAGCCCACATGCATGGCGCGGTCGGGAAAGCGCACATGCAGCGTCACGCGGCGGCGGCCTTCGCCATGGGCGTCGATCAAGGGTTCGACGGGAGCCTCGATGCGCGCCTGACGAAGCGTGTGCGCCAGCGTCTCCTGCTTCCAGCTCTGATAGAAGCCGTGCTTCATGTGCTGCGTGGCGCAGCCGCCGCATTCATCGAAATAGGGACAAAACGGAATCTCGCGCTCGGACGAGGCTTCATCGATGCTGATGAGATCCGCGCGCGAACCATTGCGCTCGATGGTGACTTTCTCGCCCGGCAGAACCTTCGGCACGAAGACGGGGCCGGATGCGGTTTCCGCAATCCCATCGGCCTTCGCGCCGAGGCGCTTGATAACGACTTGCTCAGCCACGGTGGGCTCCCAATAAAAACTCGCGATTGCCGTCCCCGCCCTCGATGGGAGAGGGGACGATGCCATCGACAGTAAAACCAAGCGACGTGACGAAGGCTTCCATATCCTCGCACACGGCGCGATGTACGGCTTCGTCCCGGACGATGCCCTTCTTCACGTTGTCGCGCCCAGCCTCGAATTGCGGCTTCACGAGAACCGCAAGCCTTGCCTGCGGCTTCAGCAGCGCGACGGAAGTGGGCAGCACGAGCTTCAATGAGATGAAGCTCACGTCGGACACGAGCAGATCAGCCGGTTCCGAAATCAGGTCGGCATTCAATGAGCGCGCGTCCGTGCCTTCGAGATTGGTAACGCGCGGATCGTTTGCCACTTTCGGGTGAAGCTGCGAATGGCCCACATCCACCGCATAGACATGCCGGGCGTCCCGCATCAGCAGCACTTCCGTGAATCCGCCTGTGGAGGCGCCGATGTCAAGGCAGATGCACCCCTTGGGGTCGATGGCGAAGGCATCGAGGGCCGCCGCGAGCTTCACGCCGCCACGAGAGACGTAAGGGTGCGGCTGCGCAGCGGTGATGACCGCGTCCTCCGGCACCGTCTCTGACGCCTTGCGCACGGCTGCCCCGTTCACGGTCACGAGGCCTGCCATGATGGCCTCCTGCGCCCGGGCGCGGCTCGTGAAGAAGCCTCGCTCGACGAGTACCACATCGGCGCGCTTGCGGGTCGTCATGGATGCCTCGACCTCATGTGACTTCACAATCCTTTCAAGCCTTGGAACCGGCTGTTGCCGGAAAGCGTATCCGTTCAACCGTCACCAGCCCCAACGGAGCCGCCATGCTCAGCCGCCGCCATCTTCTGACCGGTGCAACCTTGCTTGCCGCCAGCGCTGCCATTCCTCGCGCCTGGGCGCAAGCGCCATCCGGTCCCTTCAAGCTCGATCCCCTGCCATATGCGCCGTCCAAGAACGAGCCCCATATCGACGCCCAGACCATGGAACTCCACCATGGAAAGCACCACGCGTCCTACGTCAACAACCTGAACGCGGCTTTAAGCCAGAACGGGGAGCTGGCCCGCATGCCGCTCCATGAGATGCTGGCGAAGATCGGCGAGGTGCCGGAATCGGTGAGAACGGCCATCCGCAATAACGGCGGAGGCCACGCCAATCACACCATGTTCTGGCAGATCATGGGCGGATCGGGCGGCGAGCCATCCGGCGAGCTGAAAAGCGCCATCGACCGGGACCTCGGCGGTTTCCAGAAATTCCAGGCGGATTTCAATACGGCAGGGGAGAAGCAGTTCGGTTCCGGCTGGGTCTTCGTGACGGTCAGCGGCGACGGCAAGCTCGCCCTCGTGACGAAGCCGAACCAGGATACGCCGCTCATGGACGGGCAGCGGGTGCTGATGGGCAACGACGTGTGGGAGCACGCCTATTACCTCAAGTACCAGAACCGCCGCCCTGAATACCTGAAGGCGTGGTGGAACGTGCTCGACTGGAACAGGATCGGCGAACGATACGCCGCTGCGAAGGCGGGGACGCTGACGATCTAGCAGGGGGGTGGGCGGTCTCCGCCTTCAAGCCTCAGACCCGGCCAGCGAAGTGCCTCTGCAACCGAAGGATATATTATTGCGAATCGCTATCTTAGGTTGCAATAATCTGTGAGTGCCGGAAAGGCATGTTTCGGGGGCTCACATGAAAGCACTATTCGCTGGACTTCTTGCATCTCTCCTTGCCACCGCCGCCTTGGCTCATCCGGGCGGCCTGAACAAGGATGGCTGTCACAACAACCGCAAAACAGGCGACTATCACTGCCATCGGTAATGCGAAGCCGGACCTTATGTTTTCGATGACATGGATGGCCGGGATCAGCCCGGCCATGAACGTACAGGGCTCAGGCCCGTACTTCGCGGATCTCTTCCTGGCCCAATGCCTGAAACACCTTCTTCACGATGCCCGCCGCATCGAGACCTGCATCGGCATACATGCGCTCGGGTTTGTCATGATCCTGATAGGTATCGGGCAGAACCATTGAGCGCATCTTCAGGGTGCCGCGGTCGAGTGCGCCCTTGTCGGAAAGAAGCTGCATGACGAAGGAGCCGAAGCCGCCGGTGCAGCCTTCCTCGATGGTGACGAGAACCTCGTGCTCGCGGGCAAGCGTCAGGATCATCTCCGCGTCGAGCGGCTTGGCGAAGCGCGCATCGGCGACCGTGGTGGACAATCCGCGCGCGTCCAATTCCTCCGCCGCCTTCAGCGCTTCTGCGAGGCGGGTTCCCAGTGAGAGGAGGGCGATGCGGTTGCCTTGTTTGACGATGCGGCCCTTGCCGATGGGAAGTGGCACGCCCTTCTCGGGCAGATCGACGCCGACGCCTTCGCCGCGCGGATAGCGGAAAGCGATGGGGCCGTTGTCATAGGCCGCAGCGGTGGCGACCATGTGCACCAACTCCGCTTCGTCGGCGGCGGCCATGACTACCATGTTCGGCAGGGTTCCGAGATAGGCGATGTCGAAGGAGCCTGCATGGGTCGGCCCATCCGCTCCGACGAGACCCGCGCGGTCGATGGCGAAACGCACCGGCAGATTCTGGAGCGATACGTCATGCACGATCTGATCGTAGGCGCGTTGCAGGAACGTGGAATAGATGGCGCAGAACGGCCTGTAGCCTTCCGTCGCCATGCCCGCCGCGAAGGTCACCGCATGCTGCTCCGCGATACCCACGTCGAAAGTGCGGGTGGGGAATTCCTTGCCGAAGAGATCGACGCCCGTGCCGGTCGGCATCGCTGCCGTGATGGCGACGATCTTGTCGTCGGCCTGCGCTTGCCGGATGAGGCTTTCGCCGAACACCTTGGTGTAGGAGGGGGCATTCGCCTTCGGCTTGGCCTGCGCGCCTGTCACCACATCGAAGGTGACGACGCCGTGATATTTGTCGGCGGCGGCTTCCGCGGGCGCGTAGCCCTTGCCCTTCTGCGTGACCACGTGAACGAGGATCGGCCCCGTCTCGGAATCGCGCACGTTCTTCAGGATCGGGAGAAGATGATCGAGATTGTGGCCGTCGATGGGGCCGACATAATAGAAGCCGAGCTCCTCGAACATCGTTCCGCCGGTCCAGAACCCGCGGGCATATTCCTCCGCGCGCTGCGCCTTCTCGTAGAAGAACTTCGGGAGCTTGCGCGCCAGCTGCTTGGCGGCCTCGCGGATGCCGCGATAGGTGCCGCCGGAGACAAGGCGCGCGAGATAGGACGACATGGCGCCCGTAGGCGGCGCGATCGACATGTCGTTGTCGTTGAGAATGACGATCAGGCGCGAATGCATGGCGCCCGCGTTGTTCATGGCCTCATAGGCCATGCCCGCCGACATGGCGCCGTCGCCGATCACCGCAATGACGTTATTGGCCTTGCCGTCGAGATCCCGCGCCACCGCCATGCCGAGGCCCGCCGAGATCGAGGTGGAGGTGTGGGCCGCGCCGAAGGGATCGTATTCGCTCTCCGCGCGCTTGGTGAAGCCTGACAGGCCGCCTGCCTGCCGGAGCGTCCGGATGCGGTCGCGGCGTCCGGTCAGGATCTTGTGCGGATAGGCCTGGTGCCCCACGTCCCAGATCAGCCGGTCGCGGGGCGTGTCGAACACGTAATGGAGCGCCACCGTCAGCTCGACCACCCCGAGGCCCGCGCCCAGATGCCCGCCGGTGACGGAGACGGCGCTGATGGTCTCGGTGCGCAGCTCGTCCGCCACCTGCCGCAATCGGCTCTCGGGGAGCCGCCGGAGGTCTTCCGGGATCGTGATGGTGTCGAGGAGAGCTGTGGACAAAGTGCCCCCGGATCCGGCTGTTATCCCTGTGACTTATTCGCCCACGTCCAGCGGAGCCGTGCCGGAGGCGGCTCCATCCGGGCCGATGGTGATCTTTTCGATTCGCGCCTCGGCCTTTTTCAGAAGCTGCTCGCAATGCTTCTTCAGAGCCTCTCCGCGCTCGTAGATGGCAATGGAATCCTCGAGAGGAACGTCGCCACGCTCAAGGCGGCGCACGATTTCCTCCAGCTCGGCCAGGGCCTTCTCGAAGGGGAGGGTCTTGATGGCAGTGGTGTCGGTCATGCAGCTATCCGCTTAAAAAACTCGTTGTTATGCCGCGTTTCTCACGAGATTGCGGCGGTGCCCGGCCTGCGGACGAGAAACCTCTGATAAACGAGGCCGATGCCGATGAGAACAAGCCCGAGGCCAATAAATGACAGGGCCCGCATCACGCCTTCCAGGTTGGACAGGTCGAGGATGAACACCTTCAGAACGGCGAGAACAAGATAAACCGCCGAGGCGATGCGCGCAAAGCGGTTGTCCCGGAGGATGCCGAAACCGAGCAGGGCGATGCCGATGATCAGGAGGGCCACGGAATAGCTCCATTGCTCGCCCTGGGTGAAACCCTTCCAGTCGGCCAGTTGCGGGCCTATGAAAATGCGCCGGATTTCCAGGCCGAGATATGTGGTGAGCAGGAGAAGGCTCAGGACGGCGGAGGCCAGGGCATAGGCCCAGGGCTTCACCCGATGCTCAACCCGCGCCAGCACCCCAGCCAGCAGGGACGGCAGCAGGTAGGCCAGGATCAGGCTGTTGAAAAAGACGCCTCCCGAGACCTCCCGTTCCGAAACAAAGGGGTTCTCGATCACCAGGAGGGCTACGGCGGACAGGCCGAAGGAAGCCGCTTTGAAGATCAGCGAGCCCCAGCGATAGACCGGATCGGCCCTGCGGGAATCCATGCGCGTCAGCAGGATCGCGAAGACAAGGCCCTGCGTGGCGAGGAGGCCCGCTTCCAGAAGGCTGAAATCGGCCGCCAGCGGATCGCCCGCGTGAAGGACATGCCGGATTTCGAAGAACACCAGGAAGGCCGCAAAGACAATGGCGAGGCTCTCCGTGAGCTGAACCACCCGGTCGTGGCCGCTTCGCTCCAGAACGCGGCTCGCCAGCCAGAACGAGACGGCGGGAACGCCGTAACCCCAGAGCAGCCAGTTGAAGATCACAGGTCCCGGAGTTCGGGCGATTGCTGGCTCAGGATTTCCGTCTATGAGCAAAGGAATTGGATCGACGCCCACGATGGTGGGGTCCCAAATCAGGCGTCCCAACACGATCAGGCCGATGGCGCCGACCGCGTAGCGCAGAGCGGGAATGGCGATGCGGTGGGAAACCCAGGCGGTGCCGAGCGCCGCGAGCGCGAAGGCGACCGTGAGCATGCCTTTCTCGAGCGCGAAGGTGAGGCCGAGCGCGAGGGCTCCCAAGGCCGCGGAGGCGGTTGCACCGAGGCCGAGGCGGATGGCGGCGTCTTCGTCCGTCCGTCCAAGGCGCATGAGCCGTTGGGAGGCGAACACGAAGATCAGCGCGAGTGCGCCTGCGACAAGCGCGAAGGAGAGGCTTCGCTCGAATTCGGTGACGCGCCAATAGGCGGCGATCAGGGCGAGCAGCGGTCCCACGCTCGCCGCGCCCGCATACCAGGCGGCGACGGGGAGGCGTAAATCCCGCGAGCGCGCCAGACGGAGCAGAGACGCGCCGGCGATCGCCAGGGGCAGGATCGCGGCGAGAGCGAGATAGGTGTTGAGCGCGTAAGGCCGAACCGCGAAGGCATCGCCCCTCTGGAAGAACAGGCTTTCCGGCGCATTCCCGATGTCGCTGGTAAGGGGCCAGACCAGCAGCGCTCCCGCGGCCAGCGCGGCGCTGCCAGCGGCGGCGGTCGAGACATTGGCGATGCGCAGGCCCGCGCTCAGCAGAATAAGAGCCATCGCCACCACGAAGAGCGGCCTTCCATCGCCTGTCGCGACAGAGCTCGTCACGGCGATGCTGGCAAAGGCAAAGGCAAAGAGCATCACGCTCGCCGCCTTGTCCGTGCGCGCTTGGGCATCCGTAACATGGCGATAGGGATCGACGGCGAGGAAGAAGGAAGCCAAGCCTGCCTGGAGCAGCAGATGCACCATGACAGGCAGCGCATTCGATGTGTCCATGAGGAAGATCGGCATCGCCCAGATCAGCGCGCCCGTCGATGCCGCCAGCGCGAGCCAGCGCCACAGGCGAAGCCGCGCGACGCCGAAGGCGGGAAGGACCACGAAGGCCAAATAGATCACGAGCGCCCAGGGCTGCGGGCCGTCCGACGAGACCAGAAGCGGGCTGCCGATGGCGCCAACAAGGCCAAGCGCAGCAAGCATCGGTCCGTGCAGCGTCGCGGCAATCATAGTGAGAACTGCGATCAGCCCGAGCATCACGAAGGTCGGGCCGGGGCCGATAAGGCCATAGAGCGCATACGCCGCATAGGCCGAGGCGAAAGCCGTGCAGGTGCCTGCGGCGGTGAGGACGCTCGGCACATGGGCGCTCGGAATGCCCGGCAGGTTGAAGCGGTTCTCGCGGCGGCGCATCCATTCCCCCGCGCCGGTGAGAGCGAGCGCGAAGAGGAGGCCGAGAATGATGCGGGTCTGCGGCGTGAGCAGGTTCTGCTCAATGGAGTAGCGGACGAGAAAGATGCCGCCGAGCGCCAGCGCAACGCCGCCCACCCATACGGTCCATCGGGAGCCGAGCTTTTCCTCGAAGCCTTGGCGGGGCGGAATGGGCTGGGGCGTCGGGATGGGAGGGACGGAAGTCTGCTTGGGCGCTGCCGGTTCAGGCGAAGATTCTTGCGCAGGCTGGTCGGCCTGGATCTCCGTAAAAAGAACGTCCTCGGCTCCCGTGTCCTCAGGTCTATAAGCCGGGCGCATCTCCATTTCGAGGCGGTTCAAACGAAGCTGAACCTGGTGGAGTTCGCGCCGGGCCCGCACTGCGAAGACGAGGCCGACAAGGGCGATGATAGGGCCGCCGAGGCCAAACACGGCAACCAGAAGAATGGCAAGGCCAAACAGCACGTCGTCCACGAAGCAGCCCTTCAGAATTTCAAAAACAGGGTGCCTCCGAACTGTGGAATCGGATCATCCCCCGTTAAGCTGTAACATGAAGGGCGTGCCCTCCATAGCTTCCGCCCCCCGGCCGATCGCACGGATGGCTTCAATCATGCGCCCTTGGCGGCCGAGGATGTCATCGGCAAGCGCCACGAAGCGCGCATTGGGTGTCGCCGAGGGGGCGGCTTCACGAAGAGCATGAGCAAGCTCCTGTTCGTCTTTTTCGGGAGCAAGTGTGCAGGCGGCGATATAGGCTGCCGCCGTCGAGCGGCTGATGCCTGCCCAGCAATGGAACAGCAGGGGCTTTTCCCGATCCCAGCCGCGCACAAAGGAAATCAACCGCTCCATGTGCTCCGGGCCTGCCAGAACATATCCTTCCATCGGCTCCACGATGTCGTTCACGCTGATGGACAGGTGACGATCCGGCGCGATGGAAGCGGGGCGCTCCACACGCGCCCCCGTACCGATGAGGCTCACCAAATGGCTCGGGCCGACGGCGGCCATCGTTTCGTTCAAACGGGAGAGGGAGCAGACGTGAAGGGTGGGCATGATCTTTGACTAGCAATCGATAGCTATTCGAATCTTATCTCTTCTCAGCATGACAAGTCACAACCTCTGTCCTCATCCTGAGGAGGTTTGGAGTTCGATACTAGCCGGATAGCGCAGCGATCACACGCTCGCTGAACCGCTCCTCCGCTTGCGCGACGGGCCACGGCTCCAAAAGCGTGTAAACACTGCGCGGCAACGGCTCAGGACGTCCGAAGAACTTGATCGCCTCCTCGCGCGCAAAGCCTGCGAGATGCGTCGCTTCGAGAAAGGCTGCCTGCCGATCCGCCTGCTTGATGAAACGCTTCAGCGCGGCGCTCGGCGCTGCGGGCAGTCCGAAATGGAGATGGATCGCGCCGAGCAAGCCCGCTTCGATCGTTTTATAAGCATCGCCGATCACGGCCTTGAAGGGCGAGATGATGTCGCCGATCACGTATTCAGGCGCGTCGTGCAGAAGCACGGCCAGTCGCGTAGCGCGCGGCATTTCGGGATCGAGATGATCGGCAATCGCTTCGACCAGAAGAGAGTGCTGCGCCACCGAGAAGATATGCCCGCCGATGGTCTGGCCGTTCCAGCGCGCGACGCGCGCAAGACCGTGAGCGATGTCGTCGAGTTCCACGTCGAGAGGCGATGGATCGAGCAGGTTGAGGCGGCGGCCGGAAAGCATCCGCTGCCAGACGCGAGGTTCCTTCGCCATTTAAAGTTGCTCAGCCCGAGCATCGGACCCAAAAGTGGATTCCGCTTTTGGGTCTACTCCGATGCTCTCGTTTGAAAGTGGCGCATCGTCCGGTGCGGAAAACCGGGGCCACTTTTCCGCACGATGCGCCATGGCTGCACATTCCGCGTGGCGATAGCAGCCCACGAGATGATCGTTGACCATGCCCACCGCCTGCATGAAAGCATAGACGATGGTGGGGCCGACGAAGTTGAAGCCCTCCGCGCGCAACGCTTTCGAGATGCGCTTCGACACATCCGTTTCCGCCTGCACGTCGCTGCGGCTGATCAGGTTGTTCTGCACCGGACGGCCATCGACGAAGTTCCAGAGGAAGTTCGAGAAGCCGCCGCGCTCCTGAATGGCGAGCCACGCGCGCGCTCCGGCAATCGTCGCCTCGATCTTGGCGCGGTTCCGCACGATGCCCTTGTCGAGCATCAATGCCTCCACATGGGACTGGTCGAACCGCGCGATCACGGCAGGATCGAAACCGGCGAAAGCCTGCCGGAAGTTCTCGCGCTTGCGCAGGATCGTGATCCAGGAGAGCCCCGCCTGGAAGCCGTCGAGGATGAGCTTCTCGAAAAGCGCCCGGTCGTCGAATTCGGGCACGCCCCATTCGTTGTCGTGATAGGCCACATAGAAGGGGTCCGTGCCGGGCCACCAGCAGCGGTGCTTGTTGTCGGGGTGCAGGATCAGTCCATCGGTCATCGGCAAGGTGTAGCGGCCTTCCACGAAAACAGGAAGATCCGCCCCGTCCAAAATCCCCAGACCCTGGGCTGGCCCGTCATGCGCCTTTGTTGTCGACCAGATCGGCCATGTGGAGGGCGTCCCTGCCGCCTGAGGCGCGAAGACCCGAGGCGATGCCCCGGCGGTCGGCCTCGGGCTTGTTCTGGCTCACCTTCCACTTGCCCTCGATCCGCGTGATCTCGATCTCCACGCCCACGATGCCCTTCATCTGCGAGGCCAGGTAGTCGGAGGGCGCGTCGCTGACCGCCCAGGGCTCCTGCCGCGCGGCTTCCTGTGCCGAGGTCATGGCCGTGACTTGCCCTAGAAGCCATGCGGGATCGTCCATGACCTTCATGCGCCCATAGGCCTGGACGATGGCGTAGTTCCAGGTCGGCACGACCTTGCCATGCTCGCGCTTGGCTTCGTACCAAGACGGGGTGATGTAGGTTTCGGTGCCCTGGAAGACGACGAGGACCTCCTGGGAGGGGTCGAAATCGCGCCATTGGGGATTGGCGCGGGAGAGATGCGCCCGCAGGGTGCCGTGAGTCGAGGCCGTCTCGTCGAGCGCAAACGGAAGCGGATTGGCGACGAGGCCACCGCTTCCCTGGGTCACGAGAAGCCCGAGCGGATGCGCCTTCATGAGCGCGTGCTGGACCTCCAGGCGGTCCTCGCGAAAATGGGGCGGCTGATACATGGCATCCCTGTTTCGTTGTAACAGGAATGCTAAGCCAAAATCTCAGAGCGAAGCCAATGAAAAAACGCGATCCCGTCGATCAATGGCGCAGATGAATGCTCAGGAGGCTGTGCGCAGCGTCCGCAGCTTGTCCGCCAGCTCCGTCCAGCGATAAGGCTTGCTGATGAAGGACACGCCCTCGTCGAATCCCTCCGAGGGCAACGCCGACATGGGATAGCCGGAGGCCAGCAGAACCTTGATGCCCGGCCGCAGCTCGCGCGCCTTGCGGGAGAGTTCGACGCCGTTCATGCCGTTGGGCATGATGACGTCGCTGAACAGCACGTCGATGGCCACGTCCTGTTCGAGCACTTCGATGGCGCGGATCGCATCCGTGGCGGTCAGCACGTCATAGCCCAGGCTTTCGAAGATCTCCGTCGCCACTTCGAGAACGGCAGGCTCGTCCTCGACGATGAGCACGGTTCCGGCGGTATCGCGGGCGGGCCTGACTGTCTCGGAGGCGGGCTCGTCGTCCGGCATATGCCCGTCGCCATGGGCGGGAAGCAGCATGGTGATCGTCGTGCCATTGCCCGGCTCGCTGCTCACCTCGATATGTCCGCCGGACTGAGTGATGAACCCATAGACCTGGCTCAGGCCGAGGCCGGTTCCCTTGCCGATTTCCTTGGTGGTGAAGAAGGGCTCGAAGACGCGCTCGGCGACTTCCTTCGTCATCCCGAAACCCGTGTCCCGCACGGTCAGCACGACATAGGGCCCTGCGGGAATGTTCCAGATGGCCGCGCGTTTCTCGTTCAGCATGGCATCGGCGACGGAAATCGTCAGCTCGCCGCCGTCGGGCATGGCATCGCGGGCGTTCACCACGAGGTTGAGAAGCGCGGCCTCGAATTGCGCGCCATCCACATTGATCGCACTCACCCGCGAGGGCAGGGCGAGCTTCAATTTCACCAGCTCGCCGCAGGCGCGGCGCAGAACGGTCTCGAACCCTTCGATGAGGGTGTTCGGATTGTGCAAGGCCGGCTGCAGAGGCTGCCGGCGCGAGAAGGCCAGCAATTGCTGCGTCAGCTGCGCGCCCCGCTGCGATGCGCGCTGCGCGCTCTCGATGAGGCGCGTCTCGCGGGCGCCGGTCACGTTGCGGGTCAGAAGGTCGAGAGAGTTGACGATGATCGTCAGCAGGTTGTTGAAGTCGTGCGCGATGCCGCCGGTCAGTTGCCCGACGGTCTCCATCTTCTGCGCCTGAAACAGGGCGGCCTGCGTCTGCGCCAGGGCTTCCTGAGCCTCGCGGCGCTCCGTGATGTCGCGGGTGATCTTGGCGAAGCCGATCAGCTCCTTGTCGTCGTCGTAGATCGCATCGATGACCACGCTGGCCCAGAAGCGCGTGCCGTCCTTGCGCACGCGCCAGCCCTCCGCATCGAAGCGGCCTTCTCGCCGTGCGATCTCCAGAGCGCGCCGCGGCAGACCCCTGGCGCGGTCCTCCTCCGTGTAGAAGCGCGAGAAATGCTGCCCTTTGACCTCGTCCGCGGTATAGCCCTTGATGCGCTGCGCGCCGGGGTTCCAGTTGGAGATGTAGCCTTCCGGGTCGAGCATGTAGATGGCGTAGTCGGTGACGCCCTGCACCAACAGGCGGAAATGCCGCTCGCTCTCGCGAAGCGCTTCCTCCGCCTTGCGCCGCTCGGTCAGATCGCGGGTGATCTTGGCAAAGCCGACGAGGTTGCCCTTGCCATCGATGATCCGGTCGATCACCACATGGGCCCAGAAGCGCGTGCCGTCCTTGCGCACACGCCAGCCCTCGGACTCGAACTTGCCTTCACGCAATGCCGTTTCGAGGGCGCGTTGGGGCAGGCCGGAAGCGCGATCCTCGTCCGTATAGAAGCGGGAGAAATGCTCGCCGAGAATTTCGCTTTCGATATAACCTTTAAAACGCTGGGCGCCGGAATTCCAACTCGCGATGATGCCGTTCGGATCGAGCATGTAGATGGCGTAATCCGTGACGGCATCGACAAGGAGCTGAAAGCGTTCCTTGTCAGGCGCCGTCTCGTGTACTTGGACAGCAATCATCGAGAGACCCTTGAGAGATTTCCTCGCGCATGACTTTCGGCGCGTAAGAGATCTGTTCGCGGCTAAACGCCAGTTCGCTAAGTCCGGTTCCTTGGAATAGGCTCCTAGTTCGGCTTATCCACCGATTGAGTAACATCTTCCCCTGGGTAAGAAAAGCTTATCCAGGAAGGTTTTCTCATTTGCACGGGGATACCCCCAGCCAGGATAGGCTCTCCGGCAGCCAGGGCATCGGCGGCGCGGTCGAGGCGGATCATGATGAGGCCCTGGCCTGCAATGCCGCTGCCTGTTTTGCCCAGGGACTTCCCGCCCGCCGTTACGTCGACGCCCACATCGGCGGCAAAGCCGCCTTCATAGATAGCGGGGACGATGCGCGTGCGCGCCGTGCCGCGGTGCTGCATGCGCGACACCACCTCCTGGCCCACATAGCAGCCCTTGTCGAAATCGACCCCGTGAAGCTGGTCCATGAGCGCCTCGTGAGGGAAAGCATCCCCGAACAGGAAGTCGCGCCCGCCTTCAGGCACGCCGAGGCCGATGCGGTGAGCGTGATAAGCCTCAGGCGGGGCTTTCGCGAATTCCGCGCTATCCTCGGCTGCAACGATGGCGCGCCAGCCGAGCTCGGGGACGCGGGGATCATCCGTCACGAGGCCGACCTCGTCATCGGGCTTCGGCTCGTCCCAACCTGCCACCACCGCCATGGCCTCGGACATGTCCTCGATCACGACCTTGGCCCGGAGCTTGTAGAAGGTCAGCCGCTTGGCGAGGTCGGGGATGAAGACCTTGAAGGTATCGAGGTAATAACCACCGCCGATTTCCTCAGGCCCCTGGAAGACGAGAAAATCGAACATGATCTTGCCCTGAGGCGTCAGCAGGGCACCGAGACGGGCGGCCTCGGGCGAGACCCGGTCGAGGTCGCAGGTGATGAGGCCGTCGAGAAAACTCTTGGCGTCCTCGCCCGAAACCCTTACCACGCCTCGGTCGGCTAAATGGACTGACGGCATGTCCCGCTCCAGTTGTTCAAAACTCAAGCGTGACATATGTCCCCTTCGCACAAGCCTCAAGGGATTAAGATCACTATGCCCCAAACCTTTGACCTGATCCTGAAAGGCGGCATCGTCGTGAATCACGACGGACGCGTGGAGCGCGATGTCGGCATCCGGGGCGGCGCCATCGCCGCTATCGGCGATCTCTCGCAGGCCTCCGCCGGTCGCGAGATCGATTGCCACGGCCTGCACATCCTGCCGGGCGTCATCGACACCCAGGTGCATTTCCGCGAACCCGGCCTCGATCACAAGGAGGATCTGGAATCGGGCTCCCGCGCCGCCGTCATGGGCGGCGTCACGGCCGTCTTCGAGATGCCGAACACCAACCCGCAAACGACGACGCCCGAGACGCTCGCCGACAAGGTGCGGCGCGGTCATCACCGGATGCATTGCGACTTCGCCTTCTGGGTCGGGGGCACGCATGAAAACGCCAACGATGTCGCCGAACTGGAGCGTCTGCCGGGCGCTGCGGGCATCAAGGTGTTCATGGGCTCCTCCACCGGCTCGCTGCTCGTCGAGGATGACGAGGGCATTGCCAGCATCCTGCGCAACACGCGCCGCCGCGCCGCCTTCCATTCGGAGGATGAGGCGATGCTGCGTGCGCGCAAGGACCTGCGCGTCGAAAACGATCCGCGCTCGCATCCCGTCTGGCGTTCGGCGGAAGTGGCGCTCGCCTGCACGCAGCGCCTCGTACGCATTTCGCGGGAAACCGGTGCGCGCATCCATGTGCTTCATGTCACGACGGCCGAGGAGATGGCGCTCTTGAGGCACTACAAGGATCTCGTCTCCGTCGAGGTCACGCCGCACCATCTGACGCTGGCGGGACCTGAGGATTACGAGCGTCTCGGCACCTACATCCAGATGAACCCGCCCGTGCGCGACGAGATGCACCGCGCCGCGGTCTGGCAGGGGCTCGATGAAGGCATCGCCGATATTCTCGGTTCCGACCACGCGCCGCATACGCGCGAGGAGAAGGACCACGCCTATCCCAACACGCCGTCGGGCATGACCGGCGTGCAGACGCTGGTTCCCATCATGCTCGATCATGTGAATGCGAGCAGGCTCACGCTGGAGCGCTTCGTGGACATGACCAGCGCAGGCCCGAAGCGCCTCTTCGGTATCGCCAAGAAGGGCCGCATCGCTGTCGGCTACGATGCAGATTTCACCATCGTGGATCTGAAGCGCACCGAAACCATCACCAACGACTGGATCGCCTCCAAGTCGCAATGGACGCCGTATGACGGCAAGAAGGTGACCGGCTGGCCCATCGGCACCATCGTGCGCGGCAATGTGGTGATGTGGGACGGCAGTCTGGAAACGCCGTCGCAGGGTGAAGTGGTACGGTTTGAGGAAACGCTGCGCCCTTGAGGGCGCAGCGGCATCGCGAATGCCTAACGTTTTCGCCAATGCGATGATCTACCTCGGCTGTCGGCGATGAGACGGATCGCGACATTGCGAAGGAAATTCTCGACGTAACTCAAAAGCGAGGGGCCAAGCTCCTCGTCGTCCGCCTCGGTTGCTCGCCCGATGCGCTGGCCCTGCGCGTTGCATCATCTGAGCGTCACGCGCGCATGAAGGAAACCAATGCAGAAGGAGCGCGCTTGAACGCGTCAAAGCCGCTCTTCGATCCGGGTCATGCCAATACTCTGACACTCGACACGGCGGAGATGACGGCAGACGAGATCGCTGAATGCATCATGCAGAAGGCTGAACAATTGTAAGGCGAGCGCGCAAGCGGTTGTAGGGATTGCTGGCGTGCTTGCTCTTTGCCGAAGCAACCGGCTTCAGAGACCTTCATCTAGAACGAAGGCGCAGGCTTGCGCGGAGAGCAGGGCGTTCATTTCGAACACCGGGCGCCCACGCCCGATGACGGCCTTCAATGCTTGAGCGTGGCCATCATCGAAAATGCGCCGCTGCGGATCTTGTCCGCGAAGGTCGCGGCATATTCCGCCACGGCGTCCTCGCCATAGGTGGCGACGAGTTCGGTGAAGGCTGCGAACAGAGCGGCCTGCGCCATGCAATCGGCATCGAGCCCATCGAGCTCGGCCTCGGCGAAAGCCTCGGTCACATAGCTCAGGGCAGCCTGCTTGATGGCGCTGAGTTCGGGCAGCTCGTCGAGGGGGAGATTATTATCGTTCATGAATCCAGGCCCCTTTGAGGGGCGGCGCGCGGGTTCGGTTGATTCGACTCTAAGACATCGCGCCGTCCCACCGCCAGCATCACCTTGCAAAGAGGTTAACGCGAGAGGGAATGTCTTAAAAAATGTGGATAAGGCCCTTCGCGGGGCATGCTCTTGCCGCTGACCTCATCCTGAGGAGGCGCGTCAGCGCCGTCTCGAAGGAGGATCCAGTGCCCTCTGAAGCCTCCTTCGAGACGCAGCCTAAAGGCAGCTCCTCAGGATGAGGGTGGGAGAATGTGGGGCCGTCGCTTTTACCCCCCGTAGCGCCCGGTGATGCTGCGGGCGAGCTGCTCGCCTTCCTGGATGAAGCGGGTCGAGGCCTCCTGGGCCGATGGGGTGCAGATTCGATAGGTGAGGGCATAGGCTTGATAGCCTTTGTTGTAGGCTCCGGCCAGGCGCTCCTTGCGGCCGGGGGTCGTACCCTCCGTGTCGATGAGGATCTGCATACGCCGGCCCCATTCGCCGGCGTCGGGGGCCGTGCAGAGCGGGCGCAGCATGGCGAGCGCGCCCATGATCTCGGCGAGGCGCAGCAGCTCCTTTTCGTAGGGCGCTGGCGGCGGCTCGACCACGGGGGCGGGTTCGGCCTGCTTCTGCTGCTCCGGCTGCTGCGCTCCGGAGCGGGGCGCGCTCTGCTGCGGCCGCCGCTGCTGTTGCGGCTGCTGCCGATATTGCGGCTGTTGCCTGTATTGCTGCTGAGGATAGGGCTGCTGAGGCACGTTCTGCTGGCGCGGGGGACCGAACAGGCGCTCGAAGAAGCCCTGCGCGCCAGCCGGCTGCGCGGAGACCGGCAGCCATGCGAGGACGGCAAGCAGGATTGCGGCGCGCCTCATGGGCGCGAAACCTCGCGGGCCATGCTGAAGGCCTGCTCCAGAATCCCGGTGAGCCCCGCTGTCATGGGCAGATCGGCGATGTCCCGTTCCGTAACCCAACGGATGTCCTTTGCTTCCGGTCCTGTCTGGGGTTCGCCTGAAACCCAGCGTGCGGCATGGGCGGCGATGACGACATGGTGCTTTATATGCCCTTTCTCATCCCTTTCAATGAATTCGACCGGCGCAATCAGGCCGATGAGCTCAGCCTCGACGCCGACTTCCTCCCGCAATTCCCTCAAGGCCGCTTCGCCCAGAAGCTCGCCCGTCTCCACCATTCCGCCGGGCAGGGAATAGAGCCCTTCGCTCGGCGGCTTGCCGCGTGCGGCGAGCAGAATGCGCCCGTCGCGGATCACCGCCACCGAGGCGGCGAGAATGGGCCGGGAGGGATAGAAGCGGTCGCTGGTCATGAAGACGTGGACTCCTCGCCGACAACATAGCGGGCGCGGGGGCGGATGAGCTGGGCCTGGCTGCGCTGCTCGATGGCATGGGCGAGCCATCCGGCCGTGCGCCCGACCGCGAAGAGCGTAAAGGCCGCGCCGCGCGGGAGTCCATAGGCCCTTTCCAGCATCACGAGGGCCGTGTCGAGGCCGGGCTTTCCGCCCGCGGCTTCGATGGCGCGCAGGGCCGTCGCATCGGAGGAGAGTAGCGGCACCCCTTCGAGGATCGCCGCCGCGCGGGGATCGCCGTCGGGATAGAGCTTGTGCTGGAAGCTGGGAGCCGCGGCCTTGTGGGGAGCCTCCAGGAAGGCGCGCACCCGCTCGGTCATGCCGCCGTGATAGGGGCCGCTCAGAGCCACGAGCCCGGCGATCATGGCGTTGCGCAGGGATGCGCCGGTCGAGGCCGTCACCCTGACCGCGAAGGCGGAGGAGCTGAGCTCGTTGTCGGCGCAGAGAACGAGGGCGCGGCGGATGGCCTCGGAGGCCCGGGGAGCTGTCCAGGCGCGGGCCAGATGCATGTGCAGGGGCTCCGCTCCAGGGGGCGTGCCGCTGCCCGCCGCCGCCGTGAGCCGAAGGATCGCCGCCACCTCGGCGGAGCGCATCTCCTTGGGATGCGGCTCCGAGAGAAGGCGCACGGCGTTCGTCACGAAAAGGTGCATCCCATCCGCAGGTTCCGGTGGGGTGCCGGGCAGGCGGGAGGGCAGGCGGAAAGCCTCTTCGTCCAGCCCGCCGATCAGGAGGCGGGCCGTTTCTTCCAGAGTCGCCGACCGGGCCCAGGTCACGGCGTCACGCCCCCGATAGAGCAGCCGCCCGTCCTTGATCTGCGTGATGCTGGTCTCAAGCACCGGGAGTCCCCAATCGAGGGCGGTCGCCGCCGCGGCCGTCGGGCGGCGGAAGCGGGCCTTGCGCTCGATCAGCGTTTCCACGTCGTCGAGAGCGTAGAGGCGCTGGCGCGGATCGTGGGGCGACGAGAACGAGCGGATCAGGCCCCGGCTCACATAGGCATAGAGGCTCGCCCGGCTGATGCCGAGGCGGGCGGAGGCTTCTTCGGCCGAGGTCAGTTCAACGCTCATATGTTGATATGTTGATTCAAGATTGACGGTTCCGCAAGCCCGTCCAAAATCCTTCCATAAAGGAGTTTTCCCATGAGCATCGGACTTGATGACGTCATCGCCGCCGAAACGATTCTGAGCCATGTGGACGGCGAGGCGGGCCGTCTCATCATTCGCGGCCATGACCTCGAGGAGCTGGCGGGCCGCGTATCCTTCGAGGACGTGACGGCGATGCTGTGGGACGGGCTCGTCCCCGTGGGCGACGATCCCCGCGCGCTGTTCGGCAAGGCGCGAGAGAGGGCGTTCGGCTACCTCTCTCCGCTCGCCGGGAACCTGAAGGGCCTCACGCCGGTAGAGGGCATGCGCCTCCTGCTGGCGGCGCTGCCGGATGCGGACGAGAACCCCGCCGCCCTCGCGGTCGGGGCATCGGCGGTGGCGGCGGCCATGGCGATCCGGGGCGCGAAGGGGCTGGCCCCGGTGGCGCCTGATGCTTCCGCCGGTCACGCGGCGGACCTCCTGCGCATGATCAAGGACGCGCCCGTCGACGAGGGGCGGGCGCGGGGGCTCGACACCTATCTCGTGACGGTGATCGACCATGGCCTCAACGCTTCCACCTTCACCGCCCGCGTGGTGGCATCCACCGAGGCGGGGCTGCTCTCTTCCGTGGTCGCGGGGCTGTGCGCCCTGAAGGGCCCGCTCCATGGCGGCGCTCCCGGCCCGGTGCTCGACATGCTCGATGCCATCGGCTCCATCGAGAATGCGGATGCCTGGCTCGACGACGCCATGGTGCGGGGCGCGCGCCTCATGGGCTTCGGCCATCGCATCTATCGCGTGCGCGACCCGCGCGCCGATGTGCTGAAGACCGCCGCCGCGCGGCTGAAGGGCGGCGACAACAACCGCATCGCCTTCGCGGAAGCCGTTGAGCAGACAGTCCTGAACGTGCTTCAGCGCCGCAAGCCCGGCCGCCGCCTGGACACCAATGTGGAGTTCTACACGGCGATCCTGCTGGACGCGCTCGGCGTTCCGCGCGAGGGCTTCACCCCGCTCTTCGCGGCAGGCCGCACCGCAGGCTGGGTGGCTCACGCCCGCGAGCAGGAGAACGCAGGCCGCATCATCCGCCCGCAATCCCGCTATGTGGGGCCTTGGCCCAAGCAGGCTGCTTAGGATTTTGTAGCGCAGCACATCCTCGTTATGGCAGGTTTGTCGCCGATCAACTTGGGTGAGTGATGAAGTTTTTTCTTGCGACACTGCTCACAAGTCTTGTGAGCCTTATCGGTGCGAACCAGGCTTTCGCGTGTGCCTGCTGTTCTTCTCCAGGCCAACGCTTCGTGGAACAGGTTCCGTTTGATCGGGTGCTGCAGGAGCAAGTTAAGGAGATAGGGTTCGGCCAAAGAGCCGAGTTGTTCTATCCCGAGGAAGCGGGTGTCGAGAGCATTCAAGGGATCAAGGACACAAAAGGCTCTTACACAATCTCGGTCTCGCATGAGGCCGGCAAAACCACCCTCAGCTTCTTAGATGAACTCACTCATCAAAAAGGAACACTCGGCTTTACATGGCCGAGTGCGATGAGCCGATTTGAAGTTGATACAAGAGACGCGCCCGGCGGTACGGGGCCACGGCTCTACAAGGAGTGGCGCCTAACGGGCTCTGCGTTCGGTTCAGGTATATTTGCGCCCGGTATGGGCAGAGGGCAAAAGGTCACTCTCATTTATCAAGGTAGAGGCAACCACTGCACGGAGCCTACCGATTTCACCCATTGGACATTGGTCGTGCACGGTAAGATTGCCACGTATCACTTGTTTGGCCCATTGAAACAGGGTGAGACGCTGCCTTGATGGCAGCGCCCGGGCCTTTCATCCTTAAACGTGCTGCCCGCCGTTGATGTGCAGCTCTGCGCCGGTCACGTAGGAGCTCGCATCGGTGCAGAGGAAGTAGATGGCCTTCGCCACCTCGTCCGGTGTGCCGAGACGGCGCATGGGAAGCTGCTCGACGATCTTCTCCGTGCCGGGGGAGAGGATCGAGGTGTCGATCTCGCCGGGGGAGATGGCGTTCACGCGAACGCCGAGAGGACCGAAATCGGCGGCCATTTCGCGGGTGAGCGCCGCGAGCGCCGCCTTCGAGGTGGCATAGGCAGCGCCCGCGAAGGGATGGACGCGCGAGCCCGCGATGGAGGTGACGTTCACCACCGAGCCCTTGGCGCGGGTGAGTTCGTCCTGCAGGCCGCGGGCCAGCAGGATCGTGGCGAAGAAATTCACCTGGAACACGCGCAGCCAATCCTCGTGAGCGGTGTGGATGGCGTCGAGCCGCGAGCCGCCGGGGCCCTTCGGCGAGATGGCTGCATTGTTGACGAGGGCGTGCAGGACCCCGCCCTCGGCGGCGAGCCGCTCCTTCACGTCCGCGATGGCGCGGATCGTGTCCTCGGCATCGGCAAGGTCGACCTGGAGATGATCCTCCGGCCCCATCTCCCACGGGCAGTTTTCCGGAAAGCCGTGGCGCGAGCAGGTGATCACGCGCCAGCCGGCGGCGGAGAAGCGCTTCACAGTGGCATGCCCGATCCCGCGGCTGGCGCCGGTGAGCAGCATGATGCGGCGGGGGGTGTTGGACGAGGAGGACATTTCAACGATCTCTGAGAAGGGGGCGCAGCTTTATCGCATCCGCGCCATAAGTCCTACGGATAAAGCCGGGTCTTGCGCCAGCCATCGCCCTCACGGGTGAATACCACACGGTCGTGCAGGCGGAAGGGCTTGTCCTGCCAGAGTTCGATGGAGACGGGCGCGATCCGGAAACCCGTCCAGTGGGGAGGGCGCGGCACTTCGCCGATGGCGTATTTGGCGGTGTTGACGGCAACCGCCTTTTCAAGCGCGAAGCGGCTCTCAAGCGGGCGCGATTGCTGGCTCGCCCAGGCGCCGATGCGGCTGTCGCGGGGGCGGCTCTGGAAATAGGCGTCGGCCTCAGCGTCGCTCACCAGGGTCACGGGGCCACGGGCGCGGACCTGACGGCGCAGGCTCTTCCAGTGGAGGACGATGGCAGCCTTCTGCTGACCCAGAAGCTCCCGGCCCTTGTTGGATTCCGTATTCGTGTAGAACACGAAGCCGTTCTCGTCGAAACCCTTGAGCAGCACCATGCGCACATTGGGCAGCCCCGTCTCGTCGACGGTGGCGAGCGCCATGGCGTTCGGGTCGTTCGGCTCCGAGGCTTCCGCCTCCTTCAGCCAGGAGCTGATCAGGGCGAAAGGCTCTTCCGCTTCGGTGAAGTCACCGGTTGTTAACGGGTTCAATGTTTTATCCCTGGGTGTGACTTTTCGATCTGGGAGATCCGACGCGTGACGTGGACCAATCCGCGCCGTTATAGATCAGATGCTTTCCTGCGCGAAGCCGGGAAAATTCTGGCTGCGGGATTGGTCGCTCTGTCGACCTCCGCATGCAGCTTTTCTCTCGGCATGATGGGCGTCAGCGACGAGGAGCCCAAGACCACGGGTGCGATCGCTCCGGCGGCTGCCGTTCCGCAGGCGGTCACTCCCCTGTCAACCGATCTCGACGAGGAGGATTGGCGCCGGGCCAGGGCCGCTCTCGCCGTCGCTCTCGATCCCCAGGGGCCGGGCACCCAGGTTTCCTGGGACAATCCCGAAACCTCCATGAAGGGTAGCTTCACGCCCACCGGCGCGCCCTTCGTGAAGAACGACGAGATCTGCCGCACCTTCAACGCCGAGCTCAGCGGACCCGCCGCAGCCTCGCTCCACGGCACCGCCTGCCGCCTTTCGGGCGAAGAATGGGCGATCAAGGACGTGAAGCCTGTCAGCGCGGGGACGAAGACGGACAAGCCGCAAGCCAAACCGGCCAAGAAGGTCGCCAAAGCCTAGGCTTTGGCCATCCGGCCGTTGCAAGCCAGCAACACTTGACCCATATGAACCCTTGAAATCCGTAGGGCGGTTCTGCCCTAATCAGACGGTTCATGGATAATCCGACATGCGAAACCCCTACGACGTTTTAGGCGTATCCCGCTCCGCGAGCGAAGCGGAGATCAAGAAGGCGTTCCGCAAGCTGGCCAAGACCTATCATCCCGACAGAAACGCGGACGACCCCAAGGCCAAGGACAAGTTCGCCGAAGTCAATTCCGCCTATGAGATCCTGGGCGATGCCGACAAGCGCAAGCAATTCGACCGGGGCGAGATCGATGCCGAGGGCAAGCCGCGCTTCCAGGGATTCGAAGGCTTCGGAGGCGGACGAAACGGCGGTTCTCAGGGCTTCGAGGGCTTCGGTTTCGGCGGCCGCCGCACGCGGGGCTTCACGGGCGGCGACACGAACGACTTCTTTTCCGAACTCTTCGGCGAGGCGTTCCGCGCCGCCGGAGCGGAGGGCATGCGCCAGCAGCAGAGCCGCGCCCGTCCCCAGCAGAAAGGCGAAGACGTGTCCGCCACGCTCACCGTGACCCTGGAAGACGTGGCCGCGGAGGCCAAGAAGCGCATCAGGCTCCCGACTGGCCGCGATCTCGAGGTGGTCATTCCCAAGGGTGTGAGCGACGGGCAGGTGATCCGCCTGCGCGGGCAGGGGCAGGGCGCTCCGGGAATCGACCCCGGCGATGCATTGCTCACCATCAAGATCGCCCCCCATGAGCGCTTCACCATGGAGGGGGCGAATCTGCGCTCGCGCCTGCCGATCCAGATCGAGGAGGCCATCCTCGGCGGATCCGTGCGCATCCCGACCCTGACCGGCGCGGTGAGCATGAACATCCCGCCCATGACCGATTCCGGCCGCACCTTCCGCCTGCGCGGCAAGGGGCTGCCTCAGAAGGGCGGCGATTTCGGCGACCTTCTGGTGACCGTGGAAATCAAGCTTCCGCAGGTCGTGGACGAAAGCCTGATGGAATATGCCCGCAAGCAGCGTTCCGCTAAGGCGGAATAACGAAAATCCACGATATAACGCCTAGTTTGGCTCTCTTCTCCGCAAGAGGGCTTCCCCACGCCGGTGCTCTCGGCTAAAGAAGCCCCTCTTTTTTCAAGTGTCCAGCGACGATCTAGGTGAATCATGGCGGAGACAAAGGCCACCGGCATCCTGGCCGGTAAGCGTGGCTTGGTGATGGGCGTGGCGAACAACCGTTCGATCGCCTGGGGCATTGCGCAGGCTGCCCGCCAGCACGGCGCGGAACTCGCCTTCACGTATCAGGGCGATGCCCTGAAGAAGCGGGTCGAGCCCCTCGCGAAGGAACTCGATGCTCATGTGGTCGGGCATTGCGACGTCACGGACGGCGCGACCATCGACGCGGTGTTCGAGGAAGTGAAGCGCCTCTGGGGCTCCATCGACTTCGTCATCCACTGCATCGCCTTCTCCGACAAGGACGAGCTGACGGGCCGCTACGTGGACACGACCGAGGGCAACTTCTCCAAGTCGCTCCTGATCTCCTGCTATTCCTTCACGGCCATCGCGCAGCGCGCCGAAAAGCTGATGAACGACGGCGGCTCGATGCTGACGCTCACCTATTACGGCGCCGAGAAGTGGATGCCCCACTACAATGTCATGGGCGTCGCGAAGGCCGCGCTCGAAGCCTCGGTGCGCTATCTGGCCGCCGATCTCGGCCCCAAGAACATCCGCGTCAACGCCATCTCGGCGGGCCCGATCAAGACGCTCGCGGCCTCCGGCATCGGCGACTTCCGCTATATCCTCAAGTGGAACGAGTACAACTCGCCCCTGCGCCGCACGGTGACCATCGAGGAAGTGGGCGAGACCGCCGCTTATCTCGTCTCCGACATGTCCCGCGGCATGACCGGCGAAATCCTCCATGTGGATGCAGGCTACCACGTGGTCGGCATGAAGAACCCGGAAGCCCCCGATCTCTCCCTCGACAAAGAGTAATCCTGGCCTCATGAATCCGTCTCGCCCGAAGATCTATTTCATCCGCCACGGCGAGACGGACTGGAATCTGGAGGGCCGCCTCCAGGGCCAGAAGGACATTCCGCTCAACGATCTCGGTCGCGTTCAGGCCGAGGAAGCGGGCCGCCGCCTCCAGTCCATCGCGCCCCATGTCGAGGACCTCGCCTATATGGCGAGCCCGATGCTGCGCACCCGCGAGACCATGGAGATCCTGCGGGGGAGCATCGGCCTTCACCCCGAAAGCTACAAGCTGGACGAGCGCCTGGTGGAGATCACCTTCGGCGCATGGGAAGGCATGACCTGGAAGGAAGTCCGCAAGGCGGAGCCGCAGCTCGCCGCGCTTCGCGAGCGCGACAAGTGGAACTACGTTCCTCCGGGCGGCGAGAGTTATGCCATGCTGGTGGACCGCATCCACCCCGTCATCGAGGATATCACGCGCGACACGGTTATCGTTGCCCATGGCGGCGTCGCCCGCGCGTTCCTGGCGCTTTGCTGCGGCGTCAATTCCCGTCAGGCCGCCAGCATGGACATCTGGCAGGGCAGGGTGCTGGTGATCGAAGGACGCAACCACCGCTGGGTGTGACGGCGATCCTCGAGTTCCTGCCTTCGCGTGCCTGCGCGAGCTTCAGCCTATGGGCATCCTGAACGTAAAACGGGTTTCTTCCGGTGTGGAAGAGACGTCGAGGGTGCCGTGATGGGCCCGGGCGATTTCGCTTGCAATGTACAGGCCCAGACCCAGACCCTGCTGGCTGGGGCGGACATCGACGCGAAAGAAGGGCTGGAACAGCCGCTCCAGGGCGACCGGCGGGATCGCGTCTCCGCCATTGGAGACGGAGAGTTCGAAGACGCCTCGGTCCGTCGATGCGGCAACCCGAATGGGCTGGTCCTTCGCGCCGTGGGTCAGGGCGTTGCCCAGAAGGTTCGACAGGAGTTGGGCGATGCGGGCCCGGTCGCAATTGACCGCTTCGGTCAGGTCGAAACGCGCTTCGATGACTCTGTCGGGCGAGGAGGATTGCAGTTCCTCGACGACCTGTTCGAGGATCGGCCCAAGCAGAACCTGCGAGCTCAATTCGATATGCAGTCCCGCGCCCAGGCGTCCGCGCGCGAGATCGAGCACGTTGTCGATCAGCTCGGCCATGCGGCTCACGCTGCTCTGAATGAGGCCCAGGATGTTGCTCGCCCTCGGGCTGAGAGGCTCCTTCAGCAGGAGCTTGGCTCCCGCATCGATGGAGGCGAGCGGGTTTCGCAGGTCGTGGCCGAGCACGGCCATGAACTGCTCGCGGAGCTCCGATGCGTTGCGCTCGTCCAGAAGATCGGCCTCGCTGGCGGCCAGCCGCTCGCTCACGCTCAGGTGGAAGCCGATGAGCTCAGCAAACAGCCTGAACATGCCGATCGTCTCGGGATTGTTCAGGCGGGCCGGACGAGGATCGATGGCGCAGAGGGTCCCGAAGAAGGTTCCATCCGGAAGAACGATCGGCATGGAGATGTAGCTCTGCAAGCCGTACATCGCCGGTGTGTGATGGGTGCGGTAGGTCGGATCTTCCGACACGTGATCGATGACGACGGCATGCCCCGAGTGCCGGATCTCGTGGCAGATTGTCGTTTCGATCTTCAATTCGCCGCCGGGCTGCAGGCCGAACTCGATTTCGTCGCGTACGGCACAGGCGATCCAGCGATCTTCCGTCACCCGGGCGACCGCGGCGAACCCCATGCCCGTGGTGCGGCAGACGACCTCGAGAATCGTCGGGATGGCCTTGATGCGGTCGATGGCGGCAATATCCGCTTCGAAGTTAGGCGCTGTGCCTGATCGGTTCCCGTGCATTCAAGGAGTTTATATCGCCCAATGCGCTTGTGTCACCTTACCTTAGGGCGTGTCAGATTGCGGCATTTGAGGCCTTCCCGTGGGCGATTTGGGACCGCTGCGGCGGACAGGTCGGGCGTGACACCCGCGTGCTTTGGTTCTAAGACGCCTTGAACCATCGAAGAAGCGCCATGTCCCACAATACCTTCGGTCACCTTTTCCGCGTCACTACCTTCGGCGAGAGCCATGGACCGGCCCTCGGCTGCGTCATCGACGGCTGCCCGCCCATGATCCCGATCGAGGCATCCGAGATCCAGGCGGAGCTCGACCGCCGCCGTCCGGGCCAGTCGCGGTTCACGACACAGCGTCAGGAGCCGGACCAGGTGAAGATCCTCTCCGGCGTGTTCATGGACGAACGCACGGGCCGGCAGGTCACCACCGGCACGCCCATCGCGCTGATGATCGAGAATGTGGATCAGCGCTCGAAGGATTACTCGGAGATCAAGAATTCCTATCGCCCGGGCCATGCCGATTTCACCTACGACGTAAAATACGGCATCCGCGATTATCGCGGCGGCGGGCGCTCTTCCGCCCGCGAGACGGCGGCGCGCGTGGCGGCGGGCGCCGTGGCGCGCAAGGTTCTGTCCGGCGTCACCATTCGCGGCGCGCTCGTGCAGATGGGCCCCCATGCCATCGACCGGGGCAATTGGGATTGGGACGAGGTGTCCCGCAATCCCTTCTTCTGCCCGGACGCGAAGGCGGCGGCGTTCTACGAGGAATACCTCGACGGGTTGCGTAAATCCGGCTCCTCCATCGGCGCGGTGCTCGAAATCGTGGCCGAGGGCGTGCCTGCGGGCCTCGGCGCGCCGATCTACGGCAAGCTCGATTCCGATCTCGCCTCCGCGATGATGTCAATCAACGCCGTGAAGGGCGTCGAAATCGGCGACGGTTTCGCGGCGGCGGCGCTTCGCGGCGAGGAGAACGCGGACGAGATGCGCTCCGGCAACCAGGGCGCGCCGACCTTCCTGTCGAACCACGCGGGCGGCATCCTCGGCGGCATCTCCACCGGCCAGCCGGTGGTCTGCCGTTTCGCGGTGAAGCCCACCTCGTCGATCCTCACCCCGCGCTCCAGCGTCACCCGGACCGGCGCCGAGGCTGAGGTGATGACGAAGGGCCGCCACGACCCGTGCGTCGGCATCCGCGCGGTGCCGGTGGGCGAGGCCATGATGGCCTGCGTCCTGGCTGATCACGTCCTGCGCCATCGCGGTCAGGTGGGCGAAGGGCCGTCCTGGCCGTTCGAGGCTTAAGCGCCACATAGCCTCATTCTGAGGAGCGGAGCGTCTCGAAGGGCGAGGCGTCTCCAGAGAACACTGGACCCTCCTTCGAGACGGTCGCTTTCGCGACCTCCTCAGGATGAGGCAGAGTGCTTCTGCGCAAGCCTCAATCGGCAAATTTTAGTTTTACTAAAATCCTGTCATCCGCTAAGCCGTGCCTATGAAGCTGGCTGAGTGGTTGTCCCGGAATGGCGTGTCGCGCGTGGAATTCGCGCGGCGGATCGGCGTTACGCCCGGCGCCATCACCCAGATGTGCAATTCCGACCATGCTTGGCTCTCGCGGGACACCGCGGAACTGATCGCCCGCGAGACCCGCGGGGCGGTCACGCCCAATGATTTTCTGCCCTCATCCGTTCAGGAGGCCCTGATGCCAAATTCCGTGACTGATGCCATCGAGGCTTTCGCTCGTGGTGAAATCGTCATCGTGACCGATGACGACGACCGTGAGAACGAGGGCGACCTTATCGTCGCCGCCTCCCTCTGCACGCCGGAGAAGATGGCCTTCATCATCCGCAACACCTGCGGCATCGTCTGCGCTCCGCTGACCGCCTCCGAGGCGCGCCGCCTTCGCCTCGATCCGATGGTGGCCTCGAACGATGCGCCCCTCGGCACGGCGTTCACGGTGACCGTGGACGTGAAGCACGGCCTCACCACCGGCATCTCCGCCGAGCAGCGCTCGAACACCGTGCGCGCGCTCGCCAACAACAACATGGGCGCGGCCGACTTCGTGCGCCCCGGTCACGTCTTCCCGCTGATCGCCAAGGATGGCGGCGTGCTCATGCGCTCGGGCCATACGGAAGCCGCGGTCGATCTGTGCAAGCTCGCTAACCTGCCGCCGGTGGGCGTGATCTGCGAGCTCGCCAACGACGACGGCACGGTGATGAAGGGCGCGCAGATCGACGCCTTCGCCGAGAAGCACGATCTCAAGCGCATCTCGGTGGCCGATCTCATTGCCTATCGCCAGTCGCGCGAGAAGCTCGTGGAGCGCATCGCCACCTTCCCGGTGGAGACGCCCTGGGGTTCGTTCACGGGCTACGCCTATTCGACGCCGTTCGACAGCGTGCAGCATATGGCTCTCGTCCATGGCCGCATCGGCGACGGCAGCAACATCCCGGTGCGCCTGCATCGCGCGAATGCGCTGACCGACGTGTTCGAGGGCGGCAAGACCGTGGCTGCCGCCATGCAGCGTTTCGTGAAAGAGGGCAGGGGCGTTCTCGTTTATCTCCGCGATGGAACGGCGGGCGTGCCCACGACCAGCTTCACGGATGCCGAGGAGACCGCTTCCGAAGTCGCGCGCTCCACTCAGTGGCGGGAGATCGGACTCGGCGCGCAGATCCTGAAGGATCTCGGCGTGGCCTCGATCCGCAATCTCGCGACGTCGAGCCGTTCCTATGTGGGCCTCAGCGGTTTCGGCATCGAGCTGCTGGGTGAAGAGCCGATCGAGTGCTGATCGGGTTTCAGTCCCGTTCCTGAGAATGCAGCCTCATTCTGGTGAGGTTGGACAGTGAGCGTCTCGAAAAGGATCAGGGGCAGAGCGTTCTGCCTCTCCTTCGGGCGCAACTGCGCTGTTCATCGGGATGAGTGATCTGCACTCGTGGCTGATCGGCGTGCGGCATCCCGCGCCGTCACTTCGGCCTGCGCTTCGGCGGGTCCATATGGCAATTCGGCCGAGGGCTGGCCGCCGCTTTCTCGATCAAAGGCTGTGGGGAAGCATTTGCGATTTCCATGACGATTTTTGTCCTGATCGCATTGTTCATGTGCTGATGATCGCGGACAGGCACGATGAATGCTCCCCGGCCGCCAATGACGCAGTTTCGGTAATACTCGCTCAAATCGCCGCCGCTGAGCGTTTCGCGAGAGCCTTTGAGCATGATCGGCAATCCGTTGATGGTGATCCCTCGGGAAAGCGCCGCATCACGCGCTTGCGTGATCGGGCGCCCGTGACTGCTGATGCCGTTTCCGGAAATGTCGATGACCTGCCTCAGGGCTGTGAAAGGGAGGGCATCGAACTGCGCGACGCTGAAATCGATGGCGCCGGAAATCGATGTGCCGCCAAAAGAGTAGGGGAGCGGTTTTCTTTCCAACTGCTCCGCAAAAGCCATGGCATCCTCCGGCGTCTCGATCAGAGACCATGGCATGACGACCCATTGGTCGGACGGGCCGGACCACTCGAAATACAGGACGGCGATCCGTCCATGCACGCTGCTATGGATGGCACGATGAACATGCGGAGAGCGGAAGGCCTCAACATAACCCTGTAGCTGGAGCCTGCCCTCGTCGGGCTCCATGGAGCCGGAGGCATCCACTGCGAGCACCAGGGCGAGATCGATATCCGTATCGCGCGACAGGCCGATAGCTCCCATGGCGAACACGGCAATGCCCAGGCTGAGCAATCCCGCTGTGCTCTGTCGGAGCATTGCTCTCTCCCATCGATCTTTATTCCGGCGATCGGTGAGGGAGCCTGGCTGTTCTGACCGTCTCCCTGACAATGGGAGCTAGCTTAGCAGTAAGCCGCCGAAAGGCATGAACTCTTCTGAGGCAATCCTGTTTGATGAATGGCAGGACGATGCGTGCGAGGCTGATCTGCGGCGATGCCTGTCAGGAATCAGCTCTGTATCTCGCGCCCCATCAGGGCATCGAGATGGAACGCGGTCGATTTCGCCAATCCTTCCAGATCGTAGCCGCCCTCCAGCACCGACACGATCCGCTGCTTGCAGTGCTTGTCGGCGAGGTCCATCAGCTTTCGTGTCGCCCAGGCGAAATCCGTCTCGGTGAGGTTGAGGCTTGCAAGCGGGTCGCGCCAATGGGCGTCGAAGCCCGCGGAAATGATGATGAGGTCGGGCCGGAAAGCATCGATGCGCGGGAGAATGGCCGTGTCCACCGCCTCGCGGAAAGCCTCCGTGCCATCGCCTGCATTGAGCGGGGCATTGACGATGGTGTTGTGCTCGCCCGTCTCGGAAAGCGCGCCCGTTCCAGGATAAAGCGGCGCCTCATGGGTTGAGCAATAGAGCACGCTCGGATCGCTCCAGAAGATGTCCTGCGTGCCGTTGCCGTGGTGCACGTCCCAATCGAAGATCGCAACGCGCTCTGCGCCATACTTCTTCTGTGCGTGACGCGCCGCGATGGCGGCGCTGTTGAAGAAGCAGAAGCCCATGGCTTTGATGCGCTCGGCATGATGTCCGGGCGGGCGCATGGCGACGAAAGCATTCATCGCACGTCCCGACATCACTTCGTCCACAGCCTTCACCGCGCCTCCCGCGCCGCGCAGGGCGGCCTCGTAGGTGCCGGGAGACATCACCGTGTCCTCATCGACGCGGACCAATCCCTCCCGAGGGCTGATATCCCGCAGCTTGACCACGTAATCTTCAGGATGGACCAGGGTGAGGTGCTCCATGTCGGCCATGGGGGCCTGATCGCGGATCAGGCTGGTGAACCGCTCTTTCTCCAAGGCGCGCTCGATGGCGAGGATGCGGTCGGGCCGCTCCGGATGCCCAAGAGGCGTCTGGTGATCGAGGCTGGCTGGATGGCAGATAAAGAGCGTGGACATGCAAGCACTTGATTTGGGGTGGAAAAGCAGTGTCGCAGCCGTGCAAGCGAATGTCTATGTTGTTGCAATGCAACACTCAACCGAGGTTAACCGTGGCATTGTTCCGCTGATTCGCCTGTTGCCCTTAGGTCAACTTCCTCTCGCGCAATAGCGTTCCCCTTCATTCATGTTGTCCTTGCGACAGCAAAGCAGAGCTTTGTTCCGATGCGCCTCTCGAGACTTGTCCTTCTTGTCGCAACGATAGCCGTTCTGGCCGGCTGCACCTTCAAGGGGGTCCCTGAGCCTCAGGTTTCCGCCCGCGACAAGGAGTGGATGGCGCAGGTTCCGCAGGCGCAGGAAGAGCCGCGCTATGGCCGGTATCTCATCGAGGATCCGACAGGCGAGGCGCCCGGCACCATTGTCGTCGATACCAAGCAGCGATTCCTGTATTACGTGATGCCGAACAAGCAGGCGATCCGTTACGGCGTGACCGTCGGCGACGAGGCTTACGGCTGGACCGGCACCTCGCGCATTGCCCGCAAGGCTGAGTGGCCGGATTGGACCCCGCCCGCCGAGATGAAGGCCCGCTGGCCGCATGTGCAGTTCACCAAGGGCGGCCCCAATAACCCGCTCGGCGCCCGCGCCCTGTATCTCTATGAGGGTAACAAGGACACGCTCTACCGCATCCATGGCACCAACGAGCCGGAGAAGATCGGTCAGGCCGTGTCCTCGGGCTGCATCCGCATGCGCAATATCGACGTGATCGACCTCTACAACCGCGTCGCGCTGAACACGAAGGTGATCGTCCGTTAAGCGGCGATCACTGAACGAAAGAAAGCGCCCTTCGGGGCGCTTTTTTCTTGTCTAGGCTCTCTTCAGCGGTCGAGCAGGGCTTCCTTGCGCAGGATCGCGGGAAGCTCCTGCGTCTTGGCCTTCGCCGGCTGCTGCTTGGCGGAGCGCATGGCGGCGGCGAGAGCGGGAAGGGCGACCGGCTTGAAGGCCGGAACGGCCTGGGCGGCCTCGGGGCTGGCTTGCGGATCGCGGTTCTGGGCGTTCGAAGTCATGGGTTTTCCTCCAGGTCTGGCAGGTGTTTGCACCTGTCGTTCATGATCGGGGAGACACGACCTGATTAAGGCATGCCCCCGATCATGTGCGTGTTGTCCCACACATGATGCAATCAGCCTGAATCCAATATTAACGCTGCAATATTGCATCGTTGTCAAATGGTGCTCTTCGATCGCTCGCGGTCAGGGCGGTCCGCTTCGAGCGGGCGGCCATGATCGAGACCAGAACCAGGGCGCCGATCATGCCCAAATGCTCGCCTGCGGTGTGGAACGCCATGATGGCGCGCTCGCCTTCGAGCCGCCAGAAGGCATGGACGATGGGGATGGTGAGGAAGGTGAAGATTCCGAGCATGCCCGCGCCGAACCATGTGCCCCGGTTGAGGATGATCAGCGCCGAGCCCGTCAGCTGCACGAAGATGGTGAGGCTGTTGAAAAGCCAGGCCGGTTCGAGCCCGAACTGGCTCATCTCCGCCATGCCTCCGTTGAAGTCCAGGAGCTTGGCGAGGCCGCTGCCCCAGAACGGAAAGGTGAAGAGAACGCGAGCGGCGATCTCGGTGATGCGGCTCGACAGAATGGCCTCGACCCAGCGTGGTGTCATGATCAATCCCCTTGGATGTTTGACGCAACGGTATGCGGGGCGACGTTTAAGGCCAAGCCTCAGGATCAAATGTGCGAGGCCGCACGCTTCGCAAACGCTTCACCATCCCTCAATCCCAGCTCGTAGGCTTTGCGAATGCCCGATGGATTGGTGATGTCGAACTGTCCTATCGGGACGGGCGTGGACGGCTGGATGTAGGTGCGTCCCTGCACCTTGGGGAAAGCGCGATAGAGACGCGAGAGGATCACGAGCGTCCTGCCGCCCTGCGCTTCCACGGGCAGGAGCGGTTCCGTCGGCACATTGTCCACGAGGCCGCCATCGAGTGCGGCCATGCCGCCGATGCGGCCCACCGGCATGAAGGGCGGCACGCTGGCGCTTGCCATCAGCACGGCCGAAACCTCCGCGGGCGTTTCGAGATCCTGCAGGCGCACGAATTCGGGGCTGAAGCCCAGCGCACGACCGCCCCGTGGATGCACCGGGGCGCGCCATTTCTTCTCGACCTGATAGATGGCGATGCCAAGCGGGACGGCGACGGCAAGCGGCAGGCGGCGCGGTTTGCGCGCAAGGCCGATCAGGATCTCCGGACCCTGCTTCAGACGCGCCAGCGCGTCATCGTCGATGATCGCCTCGATCAGGCTGCGGTACATGAGCGAGACGGGCCACGGCGAGCCCTCGCTGCGCCATGCCCTCCATTCGAAATTGCGGCGTCCCTGGCTGCAGCCCTCCGCCACCATCGCGTTGACCTTCCGGCCCAGGCCCAGAAGGCTGTAGCAGGCGGACCACGCGCCCGCGCTTACGCCCACGACCATGGAGGGCTTGAGGCCGAGAAGCGGGGAGGCCGCTTCCCAGAAGCCGCCTTGCCAGTAACAACGGTTGCCGCCGCCTGCGAATGCCACCGCGTCGAACATGGCGTCTACCGTTGAAGTTTTGCGAGACTCGCATCCTCCTCGGCGCGGGCAAGCTCGCGCCAGCTGAGGACGATGCGCTCGAGATCGGCGAGGTCCTGTTCCGGCAGGGAGCCCAGGGTGCGCTGCACATAGGCGCGCTGCGCTGCGATGCCCTTCTCCGCGAGATCGCGCCCCTTCTTCGTGAGATAAAGCGCGTTGGAGCGCCGGTCCCCGGGAATGGAGCGGCGCTCCACGAGGTCGGCCTCCACCATGCGGTCGAGGAGGCCGGACACATTCCCCTTGGTCACATAGAGCCGCTCCGCCAATTCCTGCTGGCTCAAGCCCTCCCGTTCCGTCAGCGTGGACAGAAGGTCGAATTGCGGGATCGACAGGCCAAGAGCCTTCAGCTCGCCCGCGACGGTGTTGAGCGCGCGGCGATGCAGGCGAATGACACGAAACCAGATGCGAAGCGGATCGGCTCCGAGATCCGCGGAAACAGGGGAGGGGGAGGTCAACGACAAGGCTCCTGATGCGGAGGGATAGTTTATAGTGAAACGGTCCCTCGCGTCATCCCTTCGAAATGACTTCTCGACCGCAAATGGCTTGGCCTTCCGGTATAATATACGTGAATAATTTCACATGCCTGGCCGCATAAGGTTATTAAGTATCATTAATGTGCTAAGGCACGTCCTGTCTTCCTTGAAGGTTAGGATCATGACCGCCTCAATCTCTTCCAACGTTCCGCTGACCCAGCCTCAGGCTTCCCCCATGTCCTTCTCCGGACGCCGGGGAGACTTCCTGAAGATGCTGGTGGCCGGCAGCCTCTACCAAATTCCCACATTCGGCTTCTATCGCTTCTGGCTGACCACGAAGCTGCGCCGCCACCTCTGGGCCAACACGCAGGTCGAGGGGGAATCCTTCGAATATACCGGCACGGCAAAGGAATTGCTGGTCGGCTTCCTGATCGCGCTTGCGGTTCTCGCGCCGCTCTACATCGCACTCTTCGTGCTGTCCCAGGCGTTTGAAGAGATCGCGGCCTTCGCCAGCATTCCGCTCGTTCTCATCCTCTATGTGCTCGCACATTACGGAAGCTACCGTGCTCGCCGCTATCGCGCGACGCGCACCGTCTTCCGTGGCGTGCGCTTCTGGATGAAGGGCTCCGGCTGGGCCTATGCCTTTCGCGCCGTCCTGTGGGACTTCGCCACGATCCTCACCGCCGGTCTCGCGTTGCCGTGGGCGATGGCGAGCCTCGAGCGCTACCGCATGCGCCACACCTATTTCGGCACCGTTCAGGGCGATTTCTCCGGAACGGGCTGGTCGTTGTTCAAGCGCGGTTGGTGGATTTGGGCCATCGGCATCGTCCTGATCGGTGCTCTGGGCTTGGGCAGCACGGACCTGATCAGCTCACTTGCTGAGGGAGAGTACGATCCAGAAGACACTGCCGGGGCATTCTTTCAGACGGCATATTGGGTGGCTCAGCTTTTGATCGGTGGGTTACTCCTGATCTACATCGCTCTCGCGCCTCTCGTGATGGCGATCTTTACCCGCTGGCATTTGGACGGGGTGCGCTTCGGCGATGCGGCGGTGTCGAGCAAGCTGCGGATCGGCACGTTCTACGGCCTCTTCTTCAAGACGCTGTTCTCGTCCATCGGCTTCACGATTGCCTTCATCGCCGTCTTTGCTCTCGGCGCTCTTGTCCTGAGCATCGTCTTCCAGGATGCCATGGCTGACATTAAGGCCGAGAGATGGACGGCGGGAGCGATTCTGATCAGCGTATTGGGAGCGCTTGCTTATCTCGTCTTCCTCCTCGGCTTCGGCGTCATTCAGCGCTACTTCTACGGGCGCGGTTTGTGGGCAGCCATCGTCACGACGACAGCCGTGTCGAACCTGCCTGCGCTCAATGCGGCTGTCGCTGCGGGCCAGCCTTCGGGTACGGTGGGCGAAGGGCTCGCCGACGCGCTCGACTTCAACGTCGGCATATAAGGTGAACCATGCTGGATGCGGTGTTCTATGACGGAGTGAGTGCCCGGCGCCGGGACGTCACTCTCAAAGTCACCGCATCCAGCCTCGACATTCATGAGGGAGGCGAGTGGATCGCCTCCTGGCCCGTTGCGGAAGTCCGGCAGAAGGATGCGCCCGACGGTATTCTTCGCGTGACCCGCGAAGGCGGAGCGGAACTGGCGCGGCTCGACGTGACGAACTCCGCCGATCAGGCGGCCATCCGGCTTCATTGCCAACGTCTCAATCTGCCCGAACACAAGGAGCGCACGGGGCGCATCGTGTTCTGGTCCGCCGCGACCGCGGTTTCGATCATCCTGTGCGTGCTGTTTCTCATTCCGCTTCTCGCGGAGACGCTTACGCCCGTCATTCCCGTCGAATACGAGCGGCGCATCGGCAAGGCCGTGGACAATCAGGTCCGCGCCATTTTCAAAGGCAAAGTCTGCGAGGCCCCGGATGGTATCGCCGCTCTCCGCATTCTCTCGGATCGCCTGAGCAAAACACAGGGCGTCGAGATTCCCCTCGATGTGGCGGTTCTGGAATCCAAGATCCCGAATGCCATCGCCCTTCCTGGGGGGCGGATCTACATTTTCCAGGCGCTCCTGGACAAAGCCGAATCCGCCGATGAACTCGCCGGTGTGCTGGCCCACGAGATCGGGCACGTGGCCCATCGCGACGGTCTTCGTAAGCTCATTCAGTCCAGCGGCACCTCCTATCTCTTCGGCCTGTTGTTCGGCGATGTGACGGGCGGCGGCGCGATTGTGCTGGCAAGCCGTTATCTGGTCGACAGTGCCTATTCCCGCGATGCGGAGACGGCGGCGGACGATTTTGCGGGTAAGACCATGGTCGCTTTGGGGCGGCCTGCGCATCCCATGGCGCTGTTGCTCAAACGCATCGAGCGTGATGAAGATGACGGGAAGGATGAGAAGAAGGGGAACAAAAGCTCCATTCCCGCTTTCCTGTCCACTCACCCGATCACCGACCAACGCCTGAAAGCTTTGGAAAAACAGGTGCCTTCCCAATCCGGCGAGCCTCTTCTTAGCCAAGGGCAGTGGCGCGCACTGAAAGAGATTTGTAAAACCTCCTGATGCGCCGCCTCATCATCGAAGAACCGTATTCCCGGCCGGCCAAGTGGTCGCCCACGCTGGCGTGGTTTGCTCTGGTCGTGACGGTTTTGTCCGCGTTGCTGATCCGCTTCAACCGTATCGATTACCAATCCGGCTTCGTGGCTCTGGGACTGGGGCTTGCCATCGCACTCGCGGCGGTGGCCCTCTCCCTCATTGCTTTCATCCGCATCTGGCAGGAGGGACGCCGGGGCTTGGGAAGTGCGATCAAGGGATTGCTTCTGGCAGTCCTCGTTCTCGGTTATCCGGCCTTCCTCGGCCTCAAGGCCGTGACGCTGCCTGCCATCAGCGACGTCTCCACGGACACGGACGACCCACCGATCTTCTCCCGTTCGCGCGCTGCGCTTGATGCCCGCAATGGCCGCGTGCCGCCCGAAGTCGGGCCCGAAGAGCGCGAGTTGCAGCGGGAAGCCTATGTGCAGATCGCGCCGTTGACGCTCGATATCCCGCCGGAGGAGGCTTTCCCCCTGGTTCGCAAGGCTGCCGAGAATCTCGGCTGGCAGATCATCGAGGCCGTGCCGCCCGGCGGGCGTACCGGCGTCGGGCGTCTGGAGGCGATAGACCGCGGTTTTCCCCTGAAGCTGCCGGACGACATCACCGTGCGCGTCCGCCCTCGCGTCGATGGCACGCGCATCGATATCCGCTCAGCCTCACGCATCGGCCATCATGACCTTGGCACGAATGCTGCGCGGATCCGCACATTCCTTGAAGAGGCGTCCAACCTCGCTCTGGCGGTGAAGTAGCGGCGTCAGGCCGGACGGTATTCGCCGGATAGACTTGGAAGGCCCTCGGTGACCGCCTGCTCCTTGGCCACAAGATCCTCCAGATGG
Organism: Pseudomonadota bacterium; assembly: GCA_023450615.1. Classification (GTDB taxonomy): domain Bacteria; phylum Pseudomonadota; class Alphaproteobacteria; order Rhizobiales; family Beijerinckiaceae; genus Microvirga. The sequence goes on from JAEXGT010000090.1 coordinate 39,309, forward strand.
GCGAAGACCGAGAGGCCGGCTGCGTTCACGAGGGCAGGATTCAGGCCCTGATAGATCGCTGCGACGATTTCGGGAATCGTGCGGTCACCTGCATTCAACCGGTTGAGGATGGAAGCCTCCCGCAAACGCCGGTGATGGGCGAGCGCGCGCACGAAGCGCTGCGGGTCCTGCACCGGGCCACCATGACCGGGCCAGTAGACTGCTTCCTCCCGGCCCTTCAGCTTGTCGAGAGACGCCATGAACTCACTCATGGAGCCGTCCGGCGGCGCGATGACGGTGGTCGCCCAGGCCATCACGTGATCGCCCGAGAACAGTGCCTTCTCCTCAGGCAGGGCGAAGGCGAGGTGATTGGCCATGTGGCCCGGGGTGGGCAAGGCTTCCAGGGTCCAGCCGGGGCCTTGCACGGTTTCACCCTCTGCGAGTTCCCGGTCGGGGGCATAATCCTTGTCGGAGCTCGCTTCGAGGGAGTTCACCTCGCCTTCGAAGAGAGGGCGCGCGCTGCGATGCGCGCTGCATCCCACGATCAGGGCTCCCGTTGCGGCCTGGATCTCCCGGGCGGCGGGGGAGTGATCCCGATGGGTATGGGTGACGAGGATATGGCTCACGGTCTCGCCTTGGACGGCCTTGAGCAGAGCTTCGATATGGGCTGGGCTGTCCGGTCCCGGATCGATGATGGCCACCTGACCCGCGCCCACGATGTAGCTGCAGGTGCCGGTGAACGTGATGGGGCCGGCATTGTCGGCGACGATTCGGCGGACGAGAGGGCTCACCTGGAGGCATTCGCCCGATCGGGCTGGTGGGCGCGCATCGAAAGTAAGGTCGTCTGCCATGAGGATCCTTGGAAATCTCTGCCGGTTGCGGGCATCCTAGCGGTTCGGCTGCTTGAGACGCCCGCCAGACCAACCTATAAGGCCTTCCAAGCCGCCCGTGAAAGGCGGAATGATTTGGAGTTTATTTCATGACGACTGGCGCTCCTTCGCTGTCTTCTTCTTCGACCCTCGTCGGCCTCCTCTGGCCGTCCAAGGCCGATGCCCGTTTCGCCGCACTCCGCGCTGTCGTCCTGATGGCTGTGGGTACGGCGCTGCTCACCCTGTCCGCCAAGGTTCAGGTGCCGCTGCCTTACGTGCCGATGACGCTGCAGACTCTGGTCGTGCTGATCATCGGTGCGTCCTATGGCTGGCGCCTCGGCGGCGCGACTGTCGGCCTCTACCTTCTGCAAGGCGCGATGGGCATGCCCGTCTTCGCCGGTCCGGTCGCAGGCCCGGCCTATCTCATGGGCCCCACGGGCGGCTTCCTCTTCGGCTTCCTGGCTGCTGCAATCGTCATGGGCTTCATGGCCGAGCGCGGCTGGGACCGCTCGCTTACCCGCGTCATCGTGATGATGGCCATCGGCCATGCGGTGATCTTCGCTTTCGGTCTGGCCCAGCTCTCGCTGGTGATGCCTTTTGCTAAGGCCTGGACTGTGGGCGCTGCCCCGTTCATCGCCGCAACCGTGGTGAAGACGGCCCTGGCCGTCGCCCTGATGCAGGCCGCCTGGTCGGTCAGCCGCCGCGGCTAAGGCTTGAGAGAATCGAAGACAAAAAAGAAGCCGCCTTCGGGCGGCTTCTTTCGTCTGGAAACTGTTGCAGCGGTTTAACCCGCCGAATGAACGAGCCGAAGATTTGGCTTCGACTTGATGCTGATGTGACGGAAGGTGACGTCCGCCCATTCCTCATCGCCGCCTTCCTCGATGACCCGGTAGCCCATCTGCTTGGCGATGGCCTCGACCTGTCCGAGATTGGCGCGGGAGATCCAGCGCGTGAACTCAAGGTTCTCCTGATCCATGAGAACGGCGATCATGCCGATCTCGACGCCTTGATCGAAGTCTTCGCTACGGCCCGGAAAACGCAATCTCAAGCCCTCATCGAGATGGATATGTCGCATGGTGGGAGCCCCCAAATCGCCGTGTGCGGCATTCTTTTGTTGAAGTGTAGCAACATTCAGGGAGAACAGGAAGGCGGCATGGGCGCGCAGCATCGCAACAAAACTTGGCCGTAATGCAAGAAAGGCCGGAACCCTCTCTTCCGACTGCTCATTAGCCTCTTAGAAATCCTGGAGGCCGACCCATGACCGAGCGCAAAGTGACTGCCTTTTTCAACACTTATGACGAGGCGGCCAAGGCCGTAGAGCGGCTGGAGGCGGCGCGGATCCCGAATTTTGAGATCAGCCTGATTTCCAACAACGCCAACGGCATGGCCTCGCACCATGCCACGCGTTCTTTCGATGACGAGGAGCATTCGCACGAGTTTGCCGGCGCAGGCGCTGCGGCCGGGTCGATTGCGGGCGGCGGGGCAGGGCTCTTGGCAGGGCTCGGCACGGTGGCGGTTCCTGGGCTCGGACCCATCGTGGCCGCCGGATGGCTCGTTGCGACCCTGATCGGGGCCGGAGCAGGGGCTGCTGTCGGGGGGCTTGTGGGCGCGCTGGCCGATGCGGGTCTCAGCGAAGACGAGGCCAAGGCCTATCTGGATGGCGTCCGTCAGGGCGGGACCCTCGTGACGGTACGCATGGACGAGGCCGACATGGAGCGGGTCGTGGATATCCTCGACGACGAGGGGCGCATCGAGCCCGGCAGGCAAGAGCGGGATTGGCGTTCCGAAGGATCCGCCCCGCCTATCGGCGCCGCGGCCTCCACGACGACCGGCCTGATCACGGATCTCATGCCAACTCCCTTGGACGAGAAGGAGGAGGGCGATCACACCTTGCATGTGGAACTGGAGGATGAGCGCCTTCGGCGCATGACAGGTTCGGGCCGCGATAAGACCTGACAAAAGAGGGGCCAAATGGCCCCTCTTTCTTGGCGAATGGGCTGGTGTTCAGCGGCCCTTGCGCATCATGCTGTCCAGGCTCCAGGCGCCGCCTCCGGCTGCCACGAAGTAGAGAAACACGAAGCAGTAGAGAATGGCAGCATCGCCGCCGTTCAGCACGGGAAAGAAACTCTTCGGAGCATGGGCGATCCAATAAGCGCACGCCATCAGGCCCGAGAGCACGAAGGCGACGGGCCGGACAAAAAGCCCGAGTACGAGGAGTGCGCCGCCAAACAGCTCAAGAACGCCGGCGATCCAGGACAGGCTGAACATGGCGGGAGAAGCGCCCTCCGGAAAGCCGAGGATTTTCTGGGTACCATGCGCCATGAAGATGAGCGCCGAAACGATGCGCAGGACGCTGAGAAGGCGCGGCGACCACGTGGAAGCGAGCGGATGGGTATTCATCAAAAAGGACTCCGTGGAAGAGATTATCAGCGCCCAAGTAAGGAGCGCCGGTTGCGGCCTCGGCTTAACGGCCGTGCTTTTCGATTTCTAGGTGCGAAGGCACACCCTCCAGTAACGAATTGCTTACCATGACCGAAAAGGACTTTGATCGTTCTTGGAAGTCGGGCGTTTCCTTCATGTGAATAGTACAGGAGGCTGCCATGACCATCCTCGACCCGCGTACCGGCCAACTCGTGACGATCGATCTCACGCCGCGTCCGCGCCCCTGAAAAGAGCGCATGGTCTTCTTTCACCAGTAACCAGCGTTTCTTTTCAATCAGCCTTTTTTCTTGTTTTCCGCCCTTCGCAGTCTTGAGCGAGATTGTGCGGAACCTCACTTCCCAACCTTGTGACTTCAGGTTCCGGCATATAGTCCGGAACCTGAAAGCCGCGCCCGCATTGGCATAGCAATGGCAAGTTCCGGGCAACTCTATGGCCGAGCTTTTACTGGCTTTGGTCCGGATAATGCGGCTTAGAAACATATTCGTTGCAAAGCACGATAG
>JAEXGT010000098.1 GCA_023450615.1 Pseudomonadota bacterium
CCCATCGCCTGTGTGCTCACCGGAATTTTGGAGTTTGTCATTCTCGATGGCGCTACCGGATTCCCCATGCTCGCCTTGGGTTTGGCGCCTTTCATTATCGGTTCCGCTCTCATGATGACGCTGGCTAACCCCGGCCTGGCGGGCTTTGGCCGGTTGATCATGGTCTTCATTATAGCGCTTCTCGCGCCGAGCAATCCGCAGAGTTATGATCCGCAAATTTTCCTAATTTCCTGCTTGTTTGTGTGCCTTTCCACGGGTCTGCTGTTTGCGATGCAATGCCTGGTTCCGCCAATGTCGCGAGATCGCCAAGTCCGGCAACTTCTGACAGAGGCGCGTAACGAATTCGAGAATGCGCGGATGGATCTGACTTCGCGGTTTTCCCCCGAAGAGAACCTCTTTCGCGACGCCATGCGGATTGGAAAGATCTTTACCTTGAGCAGTGCCACTCCGGATCTGCGTCAGGCTAATGATGAGGCTATGATGTATTTTGATCGGGCAGCGGCCTTGCGACTGTGCTGCCATGAACTCGCGCGCCTCTCAGGTGGTCCGTTGAGCGATGCGGCGGATGCTGCACGGACATCGCTTTCTCAACGGGATTCAAGAAAGATCCTAAGTTCAGCTGAGATGCTGCGCAAAACGGCTCCTGGGTATGCTTCAGCCGCTGCGGCCTGCTCAGCGCTGGTCTCGGCTGCTATTGCCTTTGCGGAGCCATCTGACGCGGCCCATTCCGAGGCGAGAATGCCATGACCCACACGTTTCATGAACTCGTCATCGGCGGAGTTTTGGTTGCACCACTCGTTACCTATGCAGTCGCCGCGCTCATCATCATCATTAGCCTGCGCCCGGTTCTGCATCTCGTCAGATTTTCTCATCTCTTCAGTAACCCGTCGATCGCTGAGCTCGGGCTTTACATCACGATCTTCGGCTTCCTGACTTTGTTTCCATAGGATGCGTGCGATGGAAAAGCCCCAGGATCAAACTATACTGCGCGACGACTTGCTGACAGAGAGTTTAGTGGAGAAACGCCTTGGCTTGCAGCCCGGCCCCGATTCCGACATAGGCTCTCCTACGGCGCGTATCGGAGGTCCGGGCGAGCGACCGGTGGATCCTCCAGGATCGGCGTCAACCTCTACTGCGCATAATGGAGCGGGGCGCTTTCTTGTCTCAATGGGTAAGCGCCTCGCCACATTCGCTGTCGTGGTGGTGGCAGGATTGGCTGCCGTCGTCACTTGGCAAAGGTATGTCCTGGCGCCTTGGACGCGAAACGGAAATATTCGCGTGCAGGTCGCGAATATTGCACCTCAGGTTTCGGGGCAGATCGTTGACCTTCGAGTGAGTGATAACCAATTCGTCCGTCAGGGCGATGTGCTCTATGTGATTGACCCGTTCGACTATGACGTCGTCGTGCGCACCCGCAAGGCTCAGGTGGCCCAGGCTGCCGCAGATCTGGATGTCAAGAAAGCCCAGCTCGAACGGCGGCAGCACCTGTCATCGCTTGCAACCACGCCGGAAGAGCAGCAGACATTTGCCGGAAGCGCCGCTCAGGCGAAGGCTGTCTTCGACGCAGCGCAGCAGCAGCTTGCCCAGGCTGAACTGAATCTCAAAAGGACCAATGTTGTCAGTCCAGTCAGTGGATACGTTACGAATCTTCTGTTGCGTGTCGGGGATTATGCAGTGACGGGAGCGAGCAATATCTCGGTCATCGACTCAAACAGCTTTTGGATTGACGGATATTTCGAAGAAACCAAGATGGCTGGAATCTGCGTCGGAGACCGGGTCGAAGCTCAGCTGATGGGCTACTCCCAGCCGATAATTGGGCATGTTGAAACTATTACTCGAGGCATCAGCGTATCAAACGCCGCACTTGGCGCTCAAGGATTGCCGAACGTAAATCCCATATACACATGGGTGCGTCTCGCGCAGCGTGTGCCTGTCCGCATTGCCATCGACAATGTGCCGCCGGGCGTCCCGCTCGTATCCGGGATGACCGCAACGGTGACGATCATGCAGCCGGAGGACGCCGCACGCGAGTCTTTGTTCAGGCGCACATACAAGGTTGTCTCGGATAGCCTTTCAGATTTGGTCCACGGCCCGCAGCCATCGCGGCCCGGCTGCCTGCCTCCTGCGACGAGCCAGCCCACATCAACGGAGTCTATCGCAGTTCCGCAGGAGCCAACGTTCCAGTCAGCAGAGGAAATCGCCCCTGGCATAGCGCCAGGAATGAATATCCCGCCTCGTCTCAAGTAACCGGCGGGCGCAAGCCTGAGGTAATGGAGAAGGGATTATGATTTGCAGCGACGCCGCGCTTTTAGCCAATGCAGAGCAGGTGTGCCGGAAGCAGCAATTGCGGCGGCAAACCGGTCCGCCCCTCATGGGGGCGTGTCAATCGCCGGTGACTAGAATATGCGGCATTCTCCATGCTTATCCGGAGCTCTGTCGCGACGGAAGCTGACAGGCGCAGTGGCGAAATTAGCCGCCCTATCTGTGAGGCAACGGTTTCCGACTGAGAATCTTCTATCAAGCAAAGGATGATTCCAATGGCCTCTGACAGACTCTTATCCAACCGTCCGCAGGAACCGATCATGGGCAATCGTGGAGCGACAATCCTCGGTCCCCGTAATGTTCCGCTGGAAGCGCAAAACCTCGACCTGCTGGCCTCCCCACCCACGGATGCCGGCACGATTCCCAATCTCAAGTTCTCCTATGCGGCCGCCCGAAACCGTCTTACGCCCGGCGGATGGGCACGGGAGATCACGGTACGGGAATTGCCGGTTTCGACCACTTTGGCTGGCGTCAACATGCGCCTGAAGCCCGGCGGCATTCGGGAGCTTCATTGGCATAAGGAGGCTGAGTGGGCCTACATGATCGCCGGAAGGGCCCGCATCACTGTCGTCGATGCGGAAGGACGAGTGTTCATCGACGATGTCGGTCCTGGGGATATCTGGAATTTTCCTGCAGGCATTCCCCATTCGATTCAGGGGCTAGAGGAAGGTTGCGAATTTCTTCTCGTCTTCGATGACGGGAATTTCTCTGAGAACGAAACTTTCCTTGTGACTGACTGGTTCGCTCATACGCCTCGTGATGTGCTCGCCAAGAGCCTTGGTCTTCCAGAGACCGCACTGGAAACGTTTCCAAAGGACCCTGAGACCTCGCGGTGGATATTTCCCGCAGATGTCCCTGGCCCGCTCGCGGACGACAGGGCGGGACGGGAAGCAACGCCGCTATCCTACACCTATCGCATGGAAGCCCAAGCTCCGATCGAGGTGGCGGGCGGACGTGTCAGGATCGTCGACTCTACCACGTTCCCGGCTTCGTCCACCATCGCTGCTGCGCTCGTGGAGGTAAAACCGGGCGGCATACGTGAACTTCACTGGCATCCCAATGCCGATGAATGGCAGTATTATCTTTCCGGCTCGGCGCGCATGACAGTCTTTGCCTCGTCCGGTAAGGCTCGTACGTTCGATTATCAGGCAGGAGATGTTGGGGCCGTGCCCTTCGCCATGGGGCACTACATCCAGAATACAGGAGATGACACGCTGCGTTTCCTGGAGATTTTCCGAAGTCCCTATTATGCCGACATTTCAGCGTGCCAGTGGCTTGGCGTCTTACCGACCGATCTGATCAAGGCGCACCTGAATGCCGACGACAAGACTGTTGCTTCGCTGCCGCGGACCAAACCCGTCATCGTCGCATAACAGGTGAGGAAGAGATGCGTCCCGCTGACCTGCCGTCCTCCGCATCATCGTCCATTCCGCATTTTCCTATGTGGATGCCGATGCTTCTTGCCTTTTCGGCAGGCTTCGTCGACGCCGCTCTCTTCTTGGCCTTCGCGGGCTTCTTTGTCGCCCAAGCCACGGGCAGTTTCGTCGTGCTCGGCACTGCGTTGACACACTGGACGGGTGCCGCCGCGATCAAGGTCGCGGCGATTCCCGTCTTCTTCATCTCTGCATTCCTGACGACGGTCGTGATCCGTATGCTCGGCACGACGGCCCGGGCAATGATGCTGACGCTCGGCGCGGAATCGGTTCTCCTTGCGGCAGTGATGGCTCTCGGGTTGAGCGAAGCAGCGGGGGGCAGTGTTCTCACCGCGGGAGAACTGTTCGGACTGTCAGCGATGGGTGTACAGGCAGCCTTTGCATCGATTTATCTCAATGGGTACGGTTCCACGAATGTCATGACCACCAACACGATCACGTTTGCATGTGCGCTCGCCGATAAGTGTTGCGGACGCGAAAGCAGTCAGAAAATAGTGTCGACAGGTTTGGTGTTGATGAGCTTTCTGATCGGCGCCGTACTGGGCGGAGTAGCATTTACCTGGTCAGGGTATCTATGCTTGTTCTTGCCTATCATGATCATACTCGGCCTCATGGCAGCGGCAAGCGGACGCGTTGTTACGTGGCAGGTGATGCCGCTCACGACTGACTGAAGTTCCGCCCTAAGGTTCTCGCTTATAGCCGAAATGACTGCTCCCTGCGCTTTGGGAGGGGAGGACGTGCGTTTGAGGGCAAGCGATTCGTGATCCGTCATCCTGCTCTTCTCCGGTTGGCTGTGCTCGGCCATCGTCCCCTCAAAGCCCAACAGTCTTGGACCGCAAGTCGGCTACGCCGGATAATTGTGCAGGATGGCTGCATGATCGGAATGAGTGCCTATGAAGAAGCATCTTTCTGTTGCTGCTATCATGGCCTCTACCAGTTGAAACTCCGGAACACGTGGTTGCTGCAAAACCTATGATACTATTTCTCGAGAGGATGTTTCGGTCCGCTCCTTGCGCTCGGGCATGGAGGCCCCTCTAGCTCTGATAAGGGCGTGAGGTTAAGCTGATAGCGGTAGAGATCCGCGACAAGACCGACTGCAACCACCCAGCTTGGTGGAGGACCCCTAGTGGACCCATCATCTCAGGCCGGCGGCAAGGATGTTCATGGCCTCCAAGTTCTCTGGGAGGACAGCGAGCACGCATTCTGCAGACGGGTGAGCCATGCTGGTCAGACTACGGTACTGGCGGTGGTACCCGTGGCGGAGCATCCATCGCCAGCCACTCTTGATCGCTTGGCGCACGAATTCGCTCTCAGGGACGAACTGGATTCCACCTGGGCGTTGCGGCCGCGTGCACTCGAACACGACCGCGCTCGGATCCTGCTGGTGCTCGATGATCCGGGCGGCGAGCCGCTGGCCCGGCGGCTCGGCTCCCCTCTCGATCTGGCGCAGGCTTTGCCTCTGGCAATCGGGGCAGCTGTGGCTCTGGGCAAGGTGCATCAGCGCGGCCTGATCCATAAGGACATCAAGCCCGCCCATCTTATGGTAGGCTGCGCGGACGGATATGTGCGGCTGACCGGCTTCGGCATTGCCTCGCGCCTGTGCCGCGAGCGCCAGGCCCCAGAAGCTCCTGAAATTATCGCAGGTACGCTGGCCTACATGGCGCCCGAGCAGACCGGGCGCATGAACCGCTCTATCGATGCCCGCAGCGACCTCTATGCCCTAGGCGTCACCCTCTACCAGATGCTCACCGGCGTGCTCCCTTTTACGGCCAGCAATCCCATGGAATGGGTGCACTGCCACATCGCTCGTCAACCTGTCGCGCCGAGCGACAGGGCGGAGCATATCCCGACGCCGGTTTCAGCGATCATCATGAAGCTGCTCGCCAAGACGCCCGAGGAGCGATACCAGACCGCCGACGGTCTCGAGCGCGACCTTCGCCACTGCCTAACCGAATGGCAGGCTCATGGCCGCATCGATGATTTTCCGCTGGGTCGGCAGGATACGCCGGACCGGCTTTTGATCCCGGAGAAGTTGTACGGACGCCAGGCCGAGATCGCCATGCTGACTGCCGCCTTCGATCGGGTGGTCGCCGGCGGAAAGCCGGAGCTGGTGCTGGTGTCAGGCTATTCCGGCATCGGCAAGTCTTCGGTGGTGAACGAGCTGCACAGAGTGCTGGTGCCACCGAGGGGTCTGTTTGCCGCCGGCAAGTTCGACCAGTACAGGCGCGACATCCCTTATGCGACGGTGGCGCAAGCCTTCCAGGGGCTCGTCCGCCAGATCCTCAGCAAGAGTGACGCCGAGTTGGCGAGCTGGCGCGAGGATTTCTTGGAGGCGCTCGGCCCGAACGGTCAGATCATGGTCAATCTGGTGCCGGAGCTGGCGCTCATCATCGGAGACCAGCTGCCGACGCCCGATTTGCTCCCGCGAGATGCGCACAAGCACTTCCAGTTGGTGTTCCGACGCTTTCTCGGCGTGTTCGCCCGGCTGGAGCATCCGCTGGCGCTGTTCCTCGACGATCTGCAATGGCTCGATGCTGCCACGCTCGAACTGATTGAGTATCTGATGACGCATCCGGAGGTGCGCCACCTCCTGCTGATCGGGGCCTATCGCGACAACGAGGTCGGCCCCTCGCATCCACTCGCGCGGACGCTGGAGAGAGTGCGTGCCGCCGGGGCGAGCGTACAGGCCATCACACCCGCTCCCTTAAGGCCGGACGATGTAGTGCAGCTGCTGGCGGAAGCTTTGCGCATAGAGTCCGGGCGCGTACGGCCCCTGGCTGCGCTGGTGTTCGAGAAAACCGGCGGCAACCCGTTTTTCACGATCCAGTTCATCAGCGCGCTGGCCGACGAGGGACTGCTGACATTAGAGCCGGACACGGGGGCATGGAGATGGGACTTAGATCGCATCCATGCCAAGGGCTACACTGACAACGTCGCGGACCTCATGGTCGGCAAGCTTACCCGCCTGCCCCTGATGACCCGAAAGGCTTTAAGCCAACTGAGCTGCCTAGGGAATGCCGCTAAGACGGCGGCGCTCATCTTGGTCCATGGCGGATCAGAAGCGGCGCTCCACCGGGCCCTCTGGGACGCGGTGCGGGCCGGGCTCGTCCTGCGCTCGGAGGGCACCTATACCTTTCTCCATGACCGCGTCCGAGAGGCGGCCTACGGGCTCATTCCGGAAGGCGAGCGGCCGGCAGCGCACCTTCGCATCGGCAGATTGCTCTCGGCCCAAACCGCGGCGGATGAACTCGATGAGAACATCTTCGACATAGTGAACCAATTTGATCGCGGCGCGGAGCTGATCACCTTGCCCGAGGAACGCGAGCAGGTGGCCGCCTTCAACCTCCTGGCAGGCAAACGTGCTAAAGCATCAACGGCCTATGCGGCGGCGCTGCAGTACTTCACCACAGGCCGGGCTCTGCTGGCCAACGATGCCTGGTCGCGAAACTACCAACTGACATTCGACATCGAGCGGCATCGTGCGGAGTGCGAGTTCATGGCTGGCGCGCATGACGCTGCCGAGCAGCGCCTTGAGGCCATCTCAGCTTACGCCGCGACGCCCATCGACGAGGCGGACATCGTTTGCTTGTCGATGCTGCTCTATTTCACGACAGGCCGCAGTGAGCGTGCGGTCGAGGCTGGGCTCGCCTATCTTCGGCGCGTCGGAATTATGTGGGCGGCGCATCCTGCGGAATCGGCTGTCCGTCGAGAATATCGGCGCCTGCGATGCAACCTCGCCCGTCAGCCGATGGCATCGTTGGTCGACATGCCGGCCATGACGGATCCGGGAGTGGTTGCGATCATGGACGTGCTGACTGGCTTGTTTCCCGCTGCGCACTACGTCGACCGCTGTCTTCTGGAACTCGTATTGCTCCGGATGACCAATCTAAGCCTGGAACACGGCAATTGCGACAGCTCCTGCGTCGCCTATTCCGCATTGAATATGGTGCTTGGCCCACGCTTCGCTGACTACCGGACCGCATACGATTTCGGTCAGATCGCCTGCGAACTCGTGGATCGGCGCGGTATGAGCCGTTACAAAGCGCGCGTCTATTCGTGCGTCGGATCGTTCGCTATGCCATGGATGAGGTCGCTGCCGGAATGCTGGCCTTTGATGCGGCTTGCCTTCACCTTCGGCACGTCTATCGGGGACATGACGTTTGCCGCCTACACGCTCCGGCACCTCATCACAAACCTCCTTGCGTCCGGGATGCCTCTGCCTGATGTGCAGCGGGAAGCAGAGGCCGCGCTACTCTGGGCGCAGACGGCTGGAACTGGTCTTCCAGCCGAGCACTTCGTCGGGCAACTCGGGCTCATCCGCATGCTGCGAGGGGTGGTGAGATCCGAATCGGATGACGGTTGGGCGAGAGAGAACGTCGCGCATCGGCCTGGCCTTGCGATGATCGTTGGCTTCCACTGGGTTTTCAAGTTGCAGGAATGCTACCTTGCGGACGATATCGCTGGGGCGCTCGATGCGGTGGCACGCGTCTCGCCAATCCGCTGGGCGATGCGGTCTTGCTTTGAGGAGGCGGAGTACGAGTTTTACGCCGCATTGACGCGAGCAGCGGCCTGTGAGGGCGCATCTCCAGAACAGCGGAAGATCCATCTTCGGGAACTCCGCGAGCATATCGCACGAATTCGAGTCTGGGCGGAGAGCTGCCGGGAGAATTTCGCGCACCGCGAAGCATTACTCCGCGCGGAATCGATGCGGCTTCAAGATCGCGAGCTGGCCGCCGAGCGGTTATACGAAGAAGCGATCCGGCTCGCGCACGAGAGCGGATTCGTACAGAACGAGGCGCTGTCTTATGAGTTGGCCGCGCGCTTTTATGCGGCGCGCGGTTTCGAGCAGATCGCCAATCTCTATCTGAGCAATGTGCGGGCGTGCTATCTGCGCTGGGGCGCTGAAGGCAAGGTCCAGCAGCTCGACGCAACCTACCCCCAGCTGAGAAAGGAAGCGCCTGCTCCCGCAAACACGATCGTAGTGCCTATCGAGCACCTGGATCTTGCGACCGTGATCAAGGTCTCGCTGGCGGTTTCTGGAGAGATCGAACAGGAGAAGCTGCTCGAGGCGCTCATGCGTATGGCGCTTGAGCAGGCAGGCGCCGAGAGGGGCATCCTGGTTCTCTTGCAGGCAGGCGAGCAGCGTATTGCGGCGCAAGCCACCACCAGCAGCGACCATGTGGTCGTATGCTTGTGCGACGAACCCGTGTCCCCAAACCGACTGCCGGTGTCGGTGCTACACTACACTCTGCGTACGCAGGAAAGCGTCATTCTCGATGATGCCGCGCAATCTCCCTTCGAAGCCGATCCATATATCCGTCAGCAGCAGGCCCGGTCCGTTCTCTGCCTGCCGCTGCTCAACCAAGCCAAGGTCATCGGCGTGTTGCTTCTCGAGAACAACTTAGCCTCCCGGGTCTTCTCACTGGCACGACTGAACGTTCTCAAGCTGCTCGCCTCACAGGCAGCGATATCGCTTGAGAATACCCGCTTGTACCGAGATTTGGCTGAGCGTGAAGGCAGAATCCGGCGCTTGGTTGAATCGAATGTGATCGGGATTGTCATCTGGGACATGGATGGGCGTCTGCTTGATGCCAATGACGCCTTCCTGGACATGCTTCATTACAAGCGCGATGATTTGGTTGCTGGCCTTCGGTGGTATGACATGACCCCTCCGGAATGGCAGGAGGCCTACGATCGGGAGGAAGCTGAAGAGTTGAAGGCGACCGGTATGATGCAGACCCGTGAGAAGGAATTCTTCCGCAAGGATGGCAGCCGAATTCCGGTGCTGATTGGCGCCGCGGCCTTCGATGGGAAACCGAACCAGGGTGTCGCCTACATTCTGGATCTGACCGAATTGAAGCGAGTAGAGGCAGAAGCTCGCGAGAGCGAGCGGCGTTACCGCGAAGTGCAGATGGAGCTGGCACACGCCAACCGCGTCACCACTATGGGTCAACTGACTGGCTTGATCGCCCACGAGGTCAATCAACCGATCGCGGCCACGGTCGTTGGCGCGCAGGCTGCACTGCGCTGGCTTGATTATCACCCGCCTGATCTGGAAGAGGTGCGGAAGTTGCTCGCCCAGATCGTCCAGAATGGTACGCGAGCGGGCGAGATCATTCACCGGGTCCGTGCTCTCATCAAGAAGGCGCCGCCACAGCAGGACATATTGGAGATTAACGGCCCAATTCGCGAAGTGATCGAGCTTGCCCGCAACGAGGCGATAAAGAACCGGGTCTCCATTACGGCTGATTTGGCAGATGGGCTGCCTTATGTTCTCGGAGACCGCGTGCAGCTGCAGCAGGTCGTGCTCAACCTGATCGTCAATGCCATTGAGGCTATGAGCGGGGGTGGCGAGGGCGTAAGAGACATCTTGATCCGTACGGAGCTAGCCCGGTCCGACGAAGTGTTGGTGGTTGTTCGAGACACGGGTCCGGGCTTGGAGGCCGAAAGCAGTGAGCGTGTCTTCGAAAATTTCTATACGACAAAGTCCAGCGGCATGGGTATGGGCCTGTCAATGTGCCGCTCGATCATTGAAGCGCATGGGGGCAAAATCTGGGCGGGTGCGAACGTGCCCCGCGGTGCCATGTTTCAATTCATCCTCCCGTCAATGAGACCCACAAAAGCCCGTGGTCAGTCGCGCGCCTGGTAACCCCAGAGGGCCATTGCGCGGTGATTTGGAATGCCCCTGGCTGCCTGTGGCTGGGCGGAGGATTACGTCTGTCTGACGCCGAGTGCGTCGGCCATCCGCACGAGCTCAGCGAAGTTCTGGGCCTGCATCTTTCGCATCACCCGACCACGGTGAATTTTCACGGTGATTTCGCTCAAGCCGAGCTGGAAAGCGACCTGCTTGTTCATGAGACCTGACGTGGCCAGCGACATGACCTGCTTTTCCCGATCGCTGAGAGCGGCATAGCGCTCGACGAGGTCGTCTATCAGATCCTCATCCGCCCTTCGCTTTCGGTCTACTTCGACGGCAGTCGCGACTGCATCCAGGAGGTCCTGGTCCCGGAACGGTTTGGTCAGGAAATCGACGGCACCCGCCTTCATTGCACGCACGCCCATGGGGATATCGCCGTGACCGGTGATGAACACGATCGGCACCTTGATGGCGTTGCGCTGTAGGTCCGCCTGCAGATCGAAGCCGCTCGCAATAGGCATGCGAACATCAAGAACCATGCAGTGAGCTTCCCTGGCGGTGTAGCTCTCGAGGAGTTCATGTGCCGAGGCGAACGGCTGTACCCTGAACCCGACCGAGCGCAGCAAACTTTGGAGACTTTTTCGCAGATTCTCGTCATCGTCGACGATGAGAATGAGCGGAGCTTCGACTTGCGTGCATGGGATCATAGGTATCCTCCCTGCTTGGCCGAGATCATGACGATTGTACGATATCGCATGGCAGTGGCGCGTAGAACGGTGCGCCAACGCCAAGTCTGGAATTTGCTTCGTGCATGGCCGCTCTTACGCCCTTCGCTGCTTTCTTTATGAAGGTTGCCACTGCTTCCGGCCTCGAGATGTAAACTGCGTGGCTGCCCTTCACTTCGGCTGCCCGTGCGCCGGCGCGCCTTGACATCGCACGTTGCGCCGCGGGCGGAATCATCTTGTCATCGGTTGCGACCAGATACCAACTCGGCTTGCTTCTCCAGGCAGCTTCCGTCACTGGCGCTTCCAATGCATCCAAGCCCCAGGGAAGTTGCGAGTTCGCCATGAAATCTGCCTTCTCTCTGGGAAGGTCCGCAGCGAATGAAGTCGCAAACTTGGTTCTGTCGAGCAGGAGATATCCGTCCTGCATCGGTATGATCGGTGGTACGGGAACTCCCGGCGCGGGATTCTTGGTGAGCGATGCCACGGACTCACCCTTGTCGGGCGCGAAGGCGGCGATGTAGACCAGCCCCGCAACCTTTGGATCGTTCCCCGCTTCCGTGATCACCACGCCGCCATATGAGTGGCCAACGAGAATGACCGGCTTGGGTTCGTGCGCGATGGCGCGCTTGGTGGATACGACATCATCGCTCAAGGACGACGTCGTGTTCTGCACGACACTGACCGTATAGCCCCCGGTCTTCAGTATGCTGTAAACTTGTTCCCAGCTCGAACCGTCTACAAAATCGCCGTGTATCAGAACGATTGAAACCGATGTTACGGAATCACCAGGCATTTGGCGCATCCCAGGATCATGCAATCGACAGCTGAGATCTTCGGAGACGTAACCCTTCGGGTCATGAATGAAACGGCCAAACGTAGAATGATCGGGCCAGAACTATTCGCGTTTCATGCGCTGCCACGCCCCTGGCGTAACACCGACGATCCGCGAGAATGCTCTGGTGAAATGGCTCTGATCTGAAAAGCCGCAATCCAAAGCAATCGTGCTCAGCGAAGCAGTTGACCTTTCCAGGAGTTGCTTTGCTTTTTCTATTCTTTGGTATTGAAGCCATTGATATGGCGCCAAACCGGTGGACTGCCGAAAAGCCCGGGTAAAGTGCCTGCTTGAAAGTCCGCACGCCTGAGCGAGGACGTCCAGAGTAATCCCCCCATCAAGGTGAGCATCGAGAAGTTCCTTTGCGCGGCGTTCCTGCCAAGGGGCAAGACCGCCTCCCCATTGGCGCGGCAACGATGCAACGTCCCCATACTTGAGGGCGACGTGAATCGAGAGAGCGAGGGCAACGTGATCGACGAGCAGCTCGGGTGCCTCCTGAGCGCTTCCTGCAAGAGCCGGCCGCATCATTAACAACAGCTCCCGGACGACCGGATCTCTTACGGTAGCTCCGGGAGTGTGGCGAAGTTCCTGGATGTGCCTTGGTATGTCGCCATTGTCGCCCATGGCTACGAGCGCTTTGTGAGGAAGGTAAAGACTGATCGAATGAAAGGTGTCCCGCAGATCGGTAGCCAAGTTCATCCTCAAGTCGAACAATGCCACTGTGCCGAAATCGAAATCTTTTGGAGGAATCTGCTTCCCATCCGCATAAAGATCGAAATCGGGGCACGGCTTCAGCTGGAGGGCGACCAGAAAGGCATCTTCTCTCACTGGGCGAGTGACGCCGACATTGCGCTGTTCACAATTGAGCTCAAGGAATGCAAGACCTGTTCCCTGAGAGGCGCGCGTCGTCAAGATCGGCGCGTCGGGCAGGCCAACAGCGACAGCAACGGGGTTCTGAATATACGCCTCTCTAGAAGAGATGGGCATTGGTCTGAGTCCCTTGTCCCGGATGGGATTTAGGCTGCTCAATGATACTCAGGATCTCATCGATCAGCCTGCCTCACCAATGGCTCTCTCGCAACACTTTCTTTTTCCCGAGCTTCGCCACGGGCTTCGTGGCCGTCCAGAGCCAAGGAGGTTCATGAAACCGGCCAGCTAACTCCTGTTTCTCTTCAGCGCCTTTTCAAGACATCGAAGCAGGCTCTGTTCATCGAATGGTTTCCTCAGGAAGCAAACCGCCCCCGATTTGAGTGCCTGGGCCTTGATGCGGTCTTCGGGGAAGGCCGTGATGAAGATGATCGGTATGTGTACTCCTTGCGAGATCAATTGGCGCTGGAGCTCGATTCCGCCAAAGCTCGGCATTTGGACATCCAAAATCAAACACGATGTCTCGAGCACGTGAGGGGATCGCAGGAAATCTTCAGCCGAGGCGAATATACGGGCCGAAAATCCCATTGAACTGAGTAGACTTTTTATCGCAACACGAACGGACTCATCATCGTCGACAATCGAAATGACAGGAGCATTTGGCAATTGGTCTACACTCCCATAGCTCAGAGCCGGCAGTCTCCGCTTCCGACGCAACTATGAGCAAGAGGATTAACAACGGAGTGTAATCCAACGATATCATACTTAGGTTTGTTTCTGTCGTAGGTCGCGTAGAAGCGTGGCACGTGGCGCTCTGTGAGAATTGTTCGGCTCTGAACCGAAAGGCTGCCAGGCACAGGTGCGGTACCTCGAATAAGCAAAGACTATGCAGCGGACGTCTGATCGATCCAGGCGCGCGTCTGTTCCAGCACCTCGTCAGAGAGGACGGGGTCGTCGATTGCCCGGGCAAGGATCAATGCCCCAATCATTGCTGCCCAGCTTCCGATTGCCGCCCGCCGTCTGTCAGCCGGATCCAGTTCCGGAAGCGACTTGCCGAGACGGTCGATCTGCGCTCGAAGGCCCTTAGCCATGGCGGCGCGTGCAGCCGGGGTTTGGTGGCGTATGGCCGCGGCAAGTCCTGCAGTCGGGCAACCATCGGCTGCGTTGTCGCGATGGCGAGGCGAAAGATAGGCATCCACGTAATCGCGAAACTTGACCTCTTCGCCCGTGCTCTCGGAGAGGGCATGAGCAAGGGTCTCCGCGATCAGCTCGTCCTTTGAGCTGAAGTGCCCATAGAAGCCGCCATGGGTGAGCCCCGCGGCCTTCATCACTCCCGCCACGCTGACGGCGTCAAACCCCTTATCGCGAAAGAGGGTGCTGGCAACGTCCAGAATTCGACGGCGGTTTTCTACCATCTTTTCTCGGCTGACTTTCATATCAAGCGTTCTCACATATCTATTGACTTTTTCATGACGGCCATCATGTTTATGCTTAAATATGACGATCATCATGAATATAAGTCCCTTACGAGGAAAGAGCAACGCTATGACCGAAACCCCATCCGTTCTCATCACCGGGGCTTCCACCGGTATCGGAGCTGCCTATGCGCAGCGGTTCGCGCAGCGGGGCCATAATCTCGTCCTTGTCGCTCGGGATGTGACGCGCCTGGAGGCTTTGGCTGCTCGTCTGCGCCAGGACCATGGCGTAGTGGTCGATATCCTTCCAGCGGATCTTACGCAGCCTGCCGAGCTTGCCGTGGTGGAGACGAGGTTGCGAGACGATGCCGATATCGGAGTCCTCGTCAACAACGCGGGGACGGCCATTGGCGGCAGCTTCATCGAGCAGGGCATCGATGACGTCGCGCGGCTGGTCATGCTCAATGCCACGGCGCCGTTGCGCCTCGCCAGCGCGGTCGCTCCGCGGCTTGCGAAGGCGGGCAAAGGGGCGATCATCAATATCGGCTCCGTGGTCGGCTTGGCGCCAGAATTCGGCATGACCGTGTACGGCGCAACCAAGGCATTCGTATTGTTCTTATCGCAGGGGCTCAGCATCGAACTCGAGCCTAAGGGGGTTTATGTCCAAGCTGTGCTGCCCGCCACGACTCGCACCGAGATCTGGGGGCACGCCGGCACCGACGTGAACACGCTCTCCAATGTGATGGAGGTCGATGATCTGGTGGACGCAGCACTGGTCGGGTTCGACCGTCGTGAGGCGGTAACCATTCCGCCGCTTCCCGATGCCGGTCAGTGGGATGCGCTCCAGGCGGCACGCCAAGCCATGCTTCCGAACTACGGGAACAGGCTTCCGGCCGAGCGGTATCGCAGCGCTGCGTGACAATCCTCGTTTGAGCTCAGAAGAGGGAAAGCCGCATGTCTCACTTGCAATGGAAGCTCCTCACAAAAAGACGCGGCAGCTCCACCCAGGGCATTCCGCCGGGAAAAGAAGATCTCGCTTGGGTCACGAACAGCGCCACGCTCATTTCCGGCGCAAAGGACGCGGTTCTCGTCGATACCTTCCTGTCGAAAGAACATTCGCTGGAACTGGCGCAATGGGTATCCGACAGCGGCAAGAACCTCACGACAATCTATGTGACCCATGCCCACGGAGATCATTATTTCGGCCTGAGCATTCTACTCGAACGGTTCCCTCAGGCGAGGGCGATCGCAACTCCGCCGATTGCCGAAGCCATTCGCAAGCAGATCCAGCCGGACTTCGTAAAATCGTTCTGGGAAACGCGGTTTCCCGGACAGCTTCCTTCAAGATTCGTCGCGCCGGAGGTGTTTGAAGGGGATTCCTTCTCTCTTGAGGGAGAGAAACTGATCATCGTTCCATTGGGCCATACTGATACTGCGAACACGACTGCACTCTATGTCCCATCCATCGACTTGGTCGTGCCGGGCGATGGCGTCTACAACAACACCCATCTTTATCTGTCCGAATGCGATGAACGAGCCCGAGAGGAATGGCTAAGGGCATTGGATATCATAGAGGCGTTGCACCCGAAGGCCGTCGTGGCAGGCCATGGCGTGATGGATCCGGACAATTCGCCTCGTCACATTGAAGAGACACGCCGTTATATCGAGAACTTCAATGAAGCCGTGAAAAACTCCAGGACGTATTTGGAAGTCTACGAGAAGATGCTCGCCCTCTATCCAGAACGCGTGAATCCCGGCTCCCTATGGGCTGCGGCGAAAGCGGCCAAGCCCTTGCCGGGAGAAACCACATAGCCTCGAATGCGGCATCGACGCATTGTGTTGAACTGCGCAGAGAGGTGAGCGCACTAGAGCAGAGGGGTGAGAAGACGCGCGATATTCTCGGCGACTTTTCTGGCACGCGGGCGCGCCTTCCACGTTGTCTCCACGAGAAGGTCAGAGCTGGCGAAGTAGCGGGCTTGCTCAGCCTGGAGCTGCGATGTCAGTCCTGGGTCGAACAGAATGAGGCTGATCTCGGAATTCAGCAGGAACGAGCGCATATCCATGTTGCTCGACCCGATCAGCGACAGATCCTGATCAATACTCATATGCTTCGCGTGCAGGAGCTTGTCTCGGTAAAGATGGATACTGATCCCCGCATCAAGAAGCTCCCTGTAATATGAACGTTGCGCCAAGCTGACCAGTATCTGATCAACAGGCTTTGACAGGACGAGATGAACCTCTACTCCTCGCAGTACAGCCGTTTCCAGCGCATGAAGAAGCGTCTCGCTGGGGACAAAATACGGTGTCGTAATCACGATCCTTTCCCGGGCGCCATGAATGAGCGCCTCGACAACACGTTCGACGCCTGCTCCACGATAGTCAGGGCCGCTGGGCAGCACTTGCGCTACGACATCCCCTCCTTTGACAGGCTCCGGGAACAAGTCGGGCTCCTTGAGCACCTGTTCCGTCTCGAGAAACCAGTCGGAGACGAAGACAACCTGCAGCTCAAGGACGGCAGGTCCACTGACCCGCACCATGAGCTCCTTGTTGGTAACACGCGGATTGAAATCAGCATCGACGATATTCTGAGAGCCAATATACCCGACCCGGCCATCGATTACCGCAATCTTGCGATGATTGCGCAGGTCGGCTCGGGTCGACCGTCGCCGCAGCAATCGGAGTGGGAGCATGAGATGGGCTGACACGCCGGCGTCGGAGAGGGCCGCCATGACCGACGAGCTCCACCTGTGTGAGCCAAGCGCATCGATGAGGACACGGCATGTAACGCCGCGCTCGACAGCGCGCTTCAGGGCCGCGATGACCTTTTTGCCGCTGGCATCATAGGCGAAGATATAGAAGAGCAGATGAACGTGAGAGGTCGCTGCGTCGATATCGGCTACGATGCGATCAAGCGTCTCGTCATACTGAGACAGAAGCTCGGCTCCGTTGCCATTCACAACAGGGAAATGCCCTAAATTCTGGATCAGCCGTGCGGCTTGCGTCAGGTTGAATGGCAGATCCGGTTCTTGGCGTGCGCGCAGGTTTCTTACACGGGCGACTTCATCCTTGAGCACATGAGGCAGTCTGGCGAATTGCATGCGCCGCCACTTCGGGTACTCGGGCCGGCCGATGAGAAGATAGAGAACGAGCGCCGGCCAAGGCAGAAAGAACCCGAACAGGAGCCATCCCTTCGCGGCTTCCGGCGTTCGCCGGAATGGAATGACGAAAAGCATCGACAATCTGATGATCCACTCGGATATCAGATAAAGACTTGCCCATGAGAACGTATCGGTCCAATTCATCAGCCTGCCGTCAAGCTCTGTCCCACCCGCCGCGTCCCAATTCTGACGTGGCTGCGATTGCCTGACAAGCTTCCCTCTTCAGGATGCCGTGTCGGTGAGAGGCCTCAAATCCACTCGTTGCAGAAATCGTTCAAGATGACCCGATATACCGACACCAGCGCGGGTGCCTCGGCTTCTTGGCTGCATAGATGTTCTCACCGGGCATCGATGGTCTGGGCTCCCCCTTCACAAGGGGATCATGGCTCCGCGCTCGATGGCAAATCCACTTCCGTTCCGGTCTTAAGCTCTCTCGTACCTCCAACGCCGATACGTCCGTTTCCCTTGCGCGCCCACACGGTGAGATGCTTCCTGTCTTGGTGTTCGGCTGGGAAAACGAAACCTTGGTATGATTGGGCGCAACGAAGGCTTTAGCGGGCCGTCCAAAATGTATGATGCAGCAGACTCAAAGTAGAATGCCTGCTCGCTATTTCGTGGCTTAACCTCTTCATCCGATCCGCTGCTTTGGAGACAATCGACATGGTCGGGCAAGCGCGAACCCCTGCACTCGAAATGAATCGTCGAGAGGCAGTGGCTGGGATCGCACTGCTGGCATTGTCGCCCGTACTCACATCCACAGCGGTTGCACAGAGCGCAAATCAAATTCTGAGAGGGCTGAGAAAAATGAGCAGCGGCTATATTACGACCGATCATGGAACGCAGATCTTCTACAAGGATTGGGGCCCGAGAGACGCGCAGCCAATTCTCTTCCATCACGGATGGCCGTTATCGGCAGATGATTGGGATAATCAGATGCTGTATTTCCTGGCTAACGGTTATCGCGTCGTTGCTCATGACAGGCGCGGTCACGGACGTTCCTCGCAGGTCGATATCGGCAATGATATCGATCATTATGCAGCGGATGCTGCAGCGGTCGTTGAGGCCCTCGATCTCCGGAGTGTCATTCATATCGGACATTCCACGGGTGGCGGCGAAGTCGCGCGCTATGTTGCCCGCTACGGGCAGCCTCGGAATCGCGTCGCGAAGGCAGTCTTGGTCAGTGCCATCCCGCCGATCATGCTGAAGTCAGAAGCGAATCCCGAGGGCACACCTCTTTCGGTGTTCGACGGCTTTCGTTCGGCGCTGGCGGAAAACAGGGCGCAGTTCTACCTTGATGTAGCCTCCGGCCCATTCTACGGCTTCAACCGGCCGGGAGCGAAGGTATCGCAGGGCGTCATCGATAACTGGTGCCGCCAAAGCATGATGGGCGGAGCGCTCGCGCAATATGAAGGCATCAAGGCCTTCTCGGAAACGGACCAGACGGAAGACCTGAAGGCGATTACCGTTCCAACCTTCGTGATCCAAGGGACAGACGATCAGATCGTGCCATACAAAGGTGCTGCGGAGCTCCAAGCCAAGCTGATCAAGAACAGCGCCCTGAAACTCTATCCCGACTATTCCCATGGGATGCTGACGGTCAATCCGGATGTCATCAACCCGGATATCCTGGCCTTCTTGAAGGACTAGGCATCGGACTCAATGGAAACTCAAGGGCAGACTGGCTCCCCTTGCTAATTGGGGCTACGATCCGGGCCGAGGCTTCTGGGCCTGCCGAGCGGTTGAATGAGCGGGAACAGGCGGCTTTGACTTATCGTTTATTGGGTATGGCAAAGCCGCAGAACGGTTCCTTGAAGAAAGATCTCCGGGTTTTCAGCGATACAGGCTTTCTGGTGACCCTGTTGATCGTCGGAGTTCTGTGCGCAATAGGAGCCTTGGTCCTGCTTTACGCCACGGATAGGTATAGCATTTCCGTACGCGGGTACTGGCGCTGATCAGTTCCCGTCTCGGCGGAATATTGTCGAAAATCGTGATCACGATTTCGGGAACAAAGCCAAAGCTGAACAGTTGAAGTCAAGCCGCTGATGGTGCGGCGCGCTTTCGCGTTCCGGAGAGCACATCGTGGGTCTCACGCGCCTCGTTTGTGTCTTGGCTGCGTTGCTGCTGGTTTGGCCGTCTTCCTTAATTCTCGCTCAAACTCAGCCGCAGCCATCGGCGCCGCCTTTTGCCGTCCTGCCTGAAGACGGGCAATGGACGATTCCGCAAAAGAATTATGCCAATACTCGTTACAGCGACCTGTCGGAGATCAACACGGAGAACGTGAAAAACCTCCAGGTCGCGTTCACTTTCTCGACCGGCGTGAACAAGGGGCAGGAATCCGCCCCCCTCGTCGTCGGCACGACAATGTATGTCCTCTCTCCTTATCCCAACATCCTCTATGCCCTTGATCTGACGCAACCCGGCGCGCCGATGAAGTGGCAATACAATCCCAAGCCTGCTGCGGCCGCGCAAGGCGTCGCCTGCTGCGATGTGGTCAATCGCGGCCCCACTTTTTCCAACGGCAAAGTCTTCTTCACCACCCTCGACGCACATGTGGTGGCCGTGAACGCGGACACAGGCGAAGAGGTTTGGAGGACCAAGCTCGGAGATATCAACCGGGGCGAGACCATGACGATGGCTCCCCTTGTGGCGAAGGACAAAGTGTTCGTCGGCAT
Organism: Pseudomonadota bacterium; assembly: GCA_023450615.1. Lineage (GTDB taxonomy): Bacteria > Pseudomonadota > Alphaproteobacteria > Rhizobiales > Beijerinckiaceae > Microvirga. Next base: position 20,062 of record JAEXGT010000098.1, read on the forward strand.
CTCGGGCGGCGAATACGGCGTTCGAGGCTGGATCCAAGCCCTCGACATCAATTCGGGCCAAAGCGTTTGGAAAGCGTACAACACCGGTCCCGATCAGGATGTGAAGATCGGCGCGAACTTCAAGCCCTTTTACGACAGCGATAAGGGCAAGGATCTCGGCATCACCACTTGGCCAGCGGATGCCTGGCAGCAGGGCGGCGGCACGGTGTGGGGCTGGCTGTCCTACGACCCTGACCTGAACCTTCTCTATCACGGCACCGGCAATCCGGGGCCGTGGAACCCCAATCAGCGGCCCGGCGACAACAAATGGACGGCAGGCATTTTCGCTCGCGATCCAGATACGGGTGAGGCGCGCTGGTTTTATCAGACCGCGCCGCACGACATTCACGACTGGGACACCATCAACGAGATGATCCTGCTCGACATGGAATGGGAGGGAAAGCCTCGGAAGGTCTTGGTCCATCCCGGGCGCACGGGGTACCTCTATGTCATCGACCGAACGACCGGCGAGGTGCTTTCCGCAAAACCCTTCCATGCACTTACCGCCTCGACGGGCTTCGACATGAAGACCGGACGGATGCAGGTGAACGCCGAAAAGGAGCCGGTGAACAATCGCGTGATACGAGATATCTGCCCAACCGCGCCCGGCGCGAAGGATTGGAATCCCAGCGCCTTCTCGCACAGGACCGGGCTTCTTTACATCCCGCACATGAACATGTGCATGGATTGGGAGAGCGTGGAGCCGAACTACATCGCCGGAACGCCCTATGTGGGCGCCGAGGTGCGCATGTATCCGGGACCTGGCGGACATATGGGCGAATTCACGGCCTGGGACATTCGCGAAGGTAAGGAGCTTTGGACCATCAATGAGCGCTTCCCGCTCTGGAGCGGCGCAGTCGCCACGGCAGGGGACGTGGTCTTTTACGGAACCATGGACGGTTGGTTCAAAGCCGTTCACGCTCGTACGGGGGAGGTGCTGTGGCAGTTCAAGCTCGATTCCGGAATCATCGGCCAACCGACGACATATCGCGGGCCTGACGGCAAACAATATGTGGCGATCCTCTCGGGCGTCGGCGGTTGGGCGGGCTCTATCGTGTCGAATGATCTCGATCCCCGTGACGGCACGGCCGCGAAAGGCTTCGTGAATGCCATGCGCGAATTGAAGAATGTCACCACGAAGGGAGGCACGCTTTATGTGTTCAAGCTTCCCTAAATGGGTTGCTCTTGCCGGTGTTATCCTGTTTGCCGGAGGCGTGCAGGCGCGCGAGCTTCGGGTCTGCGCCGATCCCAACAACATGCCTTTGTCCAACGAAGCGGGTGAAGGCTTCGAGAACAAGATTGTTGAGTTGATTGCTCAGGATCTTGGGGCGGAAGTGCGCTACACTTGGTGGGCGCAAAGGCGCGGGTTCCTGCGAAATACGTTGAAGGCTGACGCCTGCGATCTCGTTCCGGGTTTGCCTGCCAATCTCGAAGGCGTGCGCACGACCGCGCCTTATTACCGCTCGTCCTATGTTTTCGTGACGCGTTCCGACGGACCCGACGTGTCATCCTTCAACGACCCCGTTTTGCGCCAAGCCAAGGTAGGCGTCCATCTCATCGGGGATGACGGCTCCAATACGCCGCCGGCTCATGCTCTGGCGCGCAGGGGCATCATCGAGAATG